>JAGRJY010000058.1 GCA_020442465.1 Lysobacterales bacterium | reverse complement strand
GGACAGAGGCAGGGTCGCGTCGAAGGTGTCGCCTTCGTCGCGGCCGAACACCACGTAGCTGCTGCCGGACGGAGCGGCGCCGAAGGCGCCTACGATCAGGTCGTCGATGCCGTCGCCGTTGACGTCGCCGGCGGCGCTGACCGCGAATCCGGAGCGGTCGCCCGCGGCCACGCCGTCGATGCGAAAGCCGTTGTCACCATTGAGGCCAGACAGCGCCAGGGTCGCGGCGAAGGTGTCGCCGGCGGCGCGGCCGAACACCACGTAGCTGCTGCCGGAGTAGCTGCCGGACGCATCGGCGCCGAAGGCGCCCACGATCAGGTCGTCGATGCCGTCGCCGTTGACATCGCCGGCGGCGCTGACCGCGCGCCCGGAGAAGTCGGCCGCGGCCACGCCGTCGATGCGGAAGCCGTTGCCGCCGTCGAGCGTCGACAGGCTGATGACGGGACCGAACACCTGCGCGCGCGCCGGCACGGAGGCGGCGCCCAGGGCCAGCGAGGCGCCGATGGCGAGGGCCAGCGGGGCGCGCGCCTTGTGGGACGGCTTGAGTCCGTTCATGGTGTGGGTCCCTTGGCGCTGGCGTGCGTACTCGCGGGGAAGACAGGATGCCGCACCATGCGGGTTCTGAACATTCCCTGCTTCGTGATCAGGGCGGCGACTCGAAGCCATGGCCGACATCATCGCAGGAAACACCGAAGCACGTCCCATCGGTCCGCTCTAATGCGTAGTTAGCTGGCAAGCGGGCCAGTTTGTTTCTTGCAATGTACTCCGACCTCCAGAAGCTTCGACGTTTGCCCCCCATCAATGGCTCTCTGAAGCTCTTGAGCCTTCGACGTCCACCTGCTTTTGAGTAGCGCGCGGGCTTGGAATGCCAGTGGTGAAGGTCCGCTTGGGGTCGAAATTTCCCCGGGCGGGTTCGGTCAGCAACGGTCATTCGCTAGCCGTTCACCCCGCGTAGTCGAAGACCCGCGGCAGCAGCCGGCGGATGGCGGCGTCGATGAAGGCTGGGTCGAGGCCGGGCTGACGCACTGCGCGCAGGGCGAGGCCTTCGATGAAACACTGCAGGATGAGCCGGCGCGCCTGCAGCTCGGTGTCGTCCGGCTGCAGCCCACGGTGGGTGGCTTCACGGCGCATCCACTCGGTGAACTGGCGGCTGCCTTCGTCGTCGCTTGCGGCCAATGCCGCTGCGATCTGCGCATCGCGGGTGGCCTCGGCGCTCATCTCCAGGAACAGGGCGGCGTTCATGCCGCTGTCGTCGCCGTGTCGCCAGGCGTGGAACAGCTCCAGCACGCGCTCGCCGAGCTGGTCGATGTCGCGCAGCGAATCGATGCGCTCGCGGCGTTCCTCCAGCTGGCTGGCGATGATGGCGAGGATGATCGCGTTCTTGCTGTCGAAATAGCGGTAGATCAGCCCCGCGCTCATGCCGGCGGTTTCGGCGATGTGGGCCATGCTGGCGGCATGGAAGCCCTGTTCGACGAAGCAGCGCCGCGCGGCATCGAGGATGCGCTCACGCTGGGCCTGTGCGCGATCTTCGCGTTTGGGTCGGCCGCGAGGCCTAGCGGGCGCGCTCATCACGGCGACACCCGGCGGCGCAGGCCAATGCGGCTGACCACCACGAAGAACAGCGGGATGAAGAACAGGCCAAGGAAAGTGCCGAACAGCATGCCGCCGACCACGCCGGTACCGATTGCCCGCTGCGCGCCGGAGCCGGCGCCGCTCGCCAGTGCCAAGGGCAGCACGCCGAAGCCGAAGGCGATCGAGGTCATCAGGATCGGCCGGAGGCGGTCGCCGATGGCGGCGAGGGTGGCCTTGATCAGATCCATGCCTGCTTCGACATTGGCCTTGGCGAACTCGACGATCAGCACCGCGTTCTTGCTGGCGAGGCCGACGGTGGTCAGCATGCCGACCTGGAAGTAGACGTCGCGTTCCAGCCCGCGGCCCCAGGTGAACAGCACGGTGCCGAGGATGCCCAGCGGCACCACGAGCAGCACGGCGGTGGGGATCGACCAGCTCTCGTACAGTGCGGCGAGGCAGAGAAAGACAATCAGCAGCGACAGGGTGTAGAGCATGGGCGTCTGCTGGTCGGCCACACGTTCCTGGAACGAGGCGCCGCTCCATTCGATGCCGAAGCCGGCCGGCAGCTGCTGAACTAGCCGTTCCACTTCCGTCATGGCGTCGCCCGAACTCACCCCGGCGGCCGGCTGGCCGGTGATGTTCACCGCCGGCACGCCGTTGTAGCGCTCCAGCCGCGGCGAACCGTAGTCCCAGCGGCCACGCGCGAAGGCGGAGAACGACACCATCTCGCCGCTGGCGTTGCGCACCGACCAGCGGCCGATGTCGTCGGGCACCATGCGGAAGGTCGCGTCCCCTTGCACGTAGACGCGCTTGATGCGCGAGCGGTCGATGAAGTCGTCGACGTATTGCCCACCCCAGGCCAAGCTTAGGGTCTCGTTGATCGATGCACTGGCCACACCCAGCGCGCTGGCCTTTTCGGTGTCGATGTCGAGGCGGAACTGCGGCGTGTCTTCCTGCCCGTTTGGGCGCACGCCGCTGAGCAGCGAGCTTTGCGCGGCAAGCCCGAGCAGCTGGTTGCGCGCAGCGACCAGGGCCGCATGCCCGGCGCCGCTGTTGTCCTTGAGGTAGAGGTTGAAGCCACCGGTGGTGCCGAGTTCGGTCACCGGCGGCGGCGCCACGGCGAACACCATGGCGTCCTTGATGCCGCTGAACGCCTTCATCGCGCGACCGGCGATGGCGGTGACGCTGGCGCTGTCCTCACCGCGTTCGTCCCAGTCCTTCAGCTTGACGAAGGCCATGCCGTTGTTCTGGCCGCCGCCGGAGAAGCTGAAGCCCTGCACGGCGAACACCGATTCGATCAGCGCGGCCTCGTTCTCCATGTAGTGGCGCTCGACCGTCTCCATCACCGTGGCGGTGCGCTGCTGGGTGGCGCCGACCGGCGTCTGCACGATGGTGAACAGCACGCCCTGGTCCTCGTCGGGCAGGAAGGACGAAGGTACGCGCAGGTACATCACCCCCATTACCACGGCAAGCAGGGCGTACACCATCAGCGCACGGCCGCTACGCGCCAGCAAAGCCGCGACCCAGCCCTGGTAGCGGCGGTTGCCGGCATCGAAGGATCGGTTGAACCAGCCGAAAAAGCCGCGCCCGCCGTGCGGGCCGTGGCCCTTCTCGACCGGCTTGAGCAGAGTGGCGCACAGCGCCGGGGTGAGGATGATCGCCACGAGCACCGACAGCGCCATCGCCGAGACGATGGTGATCGTGAACTGGCGGTAGATCACGCCGGTGGAACCGGCAAGAAAAGCCATCGGCACGAACACCGCCGCAAGCACCACGCCGATGCCGACCAGGGCGCCGGTGATCTGGTCCATCGACTTTCGCGTGGCTTCCAGCGGCGACAGGCCATCCTCGCTCATCACCCGCTCGACGTTTTCCACTACCACGATGGCATCGTCCACCAGCAGGCCGATCGCCAGCACCATGGCGAACATGGTCAGCATGTTGATCGAGAAACCGAAGGCCAGCAGCACGGCCAAGGTGCCGAGCAGGACCACCGGCACGGCGATGGTCGGAATCAAGGTGGCGCGGAAGTTCTGAAGGAACAGGAAGATCACGAGGAAGACCAGCAGCACGGCTTCGGTCAGGGTCTTCAGCACCTCGTTGATCGACACCCGCACGAAGGGTGTGGTGTCGAAGGGGATACGCGTCATCAGCCCGGTGGGAAAGCTCGGACGCAGCTGATCGAGGCGTTCAGCCACCGCATCGGCGGTGGCCAGCGCATTGGCGCCGGCGGCGAGCATGATGGCGAGGCCTGCCGCCGGCTGGCCGTTGTAGCGGCTGACAACGCTGTAATTCTCGGCACCGAGTTCCACCCGGGCGACGTCGCCGAGGCGCAGCACCGAGCCGTCCTGGTTGCTGCGCAGGACGATGGCGCGGAACTGTTCGGGCGTTTGCAGGCGGTCCTGCGCGGTGATGGTCGCGTTGATCTGCTGGCCGTCGATGGCCGGTGTGCCGCCAAGCTGGCCGGCCGCGACTTGGGCGTTCTGCGCGCGGATCGCGCTGACCACGTCGCCAGGCACCAGTCGGTAGGTCGCCAGCTTCACCGGATCGAGCCAGATGCGCATGGCGTACTTGCCGCCGAACACCTGCACGCTGCCGACGCCGGGCACCCGCGACAGCTGGTCGACGATGTTCGACGACACGTAGTCGGCGATGTCCTGGCGATTCATGTTGCCGTCGCTGGAGACGAACGCCACCACCTGCAGGAAGCCCGCCCGCGCCTTGTCCACCCGGAGCCCCTGCTGCTGCACGATCTGCGGCAGCTGCGCCATCGCCACCTGCAGCTTGTTCTGCACCTGCACCTGGGCGACATCCGGATTGGTGCCGTTGGCGAAGGTCATGGTCACCGCGACCGAGCCATTGGAGTCGCTGGTCGAGGACATGTACTGCAGGCCATCGAGCCCAGTCATTGCCTGCTCGATGACCTGGGTGACCGAGTTCTCCACGGTCGCCGCGGAGGCGCCGGGATAGGTCGCGTTCACCGTCACCGACGGCGGGGCGATGTCGGGGTAGCGCGAGATTGGTAGGTGGGTCAGCGCCAGCACGCCGGCCAGCATCACGACGATGGCGATCACCCAGGCGAATATTGGCCGGTCGATGAAGAAACGCGCCATGGCCTAACCCTCGCCGCTGGCGTTCGGTGTTGCGCTCGCAAGCGCAGGGGCGCCGCGTTCGACGGCGCGCACGCTGTCGCCCGGGCGCACCTTCTGCAGTCCTTCGACGATCACCTGCTCGCCAGCGTCGAGGCCGCCTTCCACCAGCCAGCGGTCGCCGACGGTGCGGCTGACCTTCACCACACGCTGTTCCACCTTGCCATCGGCGCCAACCACGAGTGCCGTCGACTCGCCCGTGGGAGAACGGGCGACGCCTTCCTGCGGCACCAACAGGGCGTCGCTGCGCTGGCCGGTGGCGACTTCGGCACGCACATAGGTGCCGGGCAGCAGCAGCTCTTCGGGGTTGGGCGTCTCGATGCGCACCAGCACGCTGCCGGTGGCGGGGTCGGCAGTGAGTTCGGCGAAGGCTAGCTTGCCGTCGTGGGCGTGGCGGCTGCCGTCCTCCAGCAGCAGGGCCACCGGCACGTCGGCCGCCGAATCGAGGTGGCCGGCCTTGAGTTCGCGGCGCAGCGCCAGCAGTTCGGCGCTGGGAGCAGTGGCGACCACGTACACCGGATCGAGCTGCTGGATGGTCGCCAGCGCGGTTTCCTGGTTGGCGGTGACCAAGGCGCCGGCGGTCACCGTCGACATACCGATCCGGCCAGCGATGGGCGCAACGATGCGTGCGTGCGAGACCCGCACCTCGGCCTGGCGCAGCGCCGCCTTCGCCACGCCCACATCGGCGCGGGCCTGGTCGAGTGCCGCCTCGGCGTTGTCGCGATCCTGACGGCTGACCGCGCCGGTGGTGGCCAGCTCGCCGACCCGGCGGGCGGTGCGCTCGGCCGCACGCTGGCTGGCCTCGGCACGAGCGAGCGCGGCCCGGGCGCTGCTCAGCTCGGCCTGGTAGGTTGCGTCGTCCAGCTGGTACAGCGGATCGCCGGCCTCGACCTTGCCGCCTTCGGTGAACAGGCGCTGCTTGACGATACCGCTCACCTGCGGCCGCACCTCGGCCACCTGCGAGGGCGTGATGCGCGCCGGCAGCTCGCGCGACAGGGTCAGCGGTTCGGGCGCGAGGGTGACCACGGCGACTTCCACCGGCGGCCGCTGCGGCGGCGGCGCCGGCTCGCCGCCGCAAGCAGAAAGCAGCATCGCCGCGGCGAAGGCGGTGGTCATCGTGTCGGAAAGGAACGGGACGCGGCGGGTCATGGCACACCAGGTTCAACATCGAGATATTTATGAGAATGATCGTTCATTTATTGATGGTCAATGTGACGAAGGTCATGGCATTAGCGGGCGTTCAGTTAGTCGCGGGCGATAGCGCGTGCATTGGCTTCGCGACGTTGGGCAAGCGCTGCGCCGGCTTCATCGATGAGGTCGCGAGCATGCTCGCTCGAGCACGTGCCGAGTTCGTGGAGCCTTGTTGCGTACATCGTGAACCGCCCCGGTTTTCGTGGATGCGCTCAGATTTGAGAGAACCAATCTCGGCGATTGCAGTTTTCGCGAACTGCCACCAGGTCCAAATCACGAGTTGATGTCACTTCCGGATGGCCCGAACACCGTGGACGAATGTCCGTCCTCGGAGATTCTGCCAACAAACCGGCTGGCCGCTTCGGGTCGAAATGGCCCGGGGCAGATTCGGCCACATGCGGACGTTCGATTTGATCCCGGGCTTGTCGCCCGAGAGCGGACGTCGGGGTACAGCAGGATGTGCCGATCGGCCGTCAGCGCACATGCGTCCGCTCCCGTCCGCCGAAGACAGGCGGCATGGATCTCGCGGTAATTCCTGCGCAGCGGGAGAGAATCAGATGTTCGCCCGGAATTTGGACCCGGCGAATCGGGATGGATCCGGGGACTTCACTCCTTCAACGGGGTGACCAGGCACACCTCGGCAGAAGCTGGCACCCACCGCAGACACGATCGCCGATTCCCTGGAATCGCTCCACGGGTGGTGGGCTCGCACCATCGGTCCCGGGTGCCTATGATGGGCCGCATGTCCGCCCTGACCGGGACAATGCAGCAGCATTCCACCTCAACGCCGCTCGCGCCCATCGCTGATGACGGTGACGCCCTGCACTTCTGCAGCACCTGCGCGTTCTCCAGCGCCTGCCGGGAGGAGGGCTACGACAAATCGGCCCTGATCGAGTTGCATTGCATGGTCGAGCACGTCGGACCGATGCCGGCTGGCACCCACGTGTTCCGCGAGGGCGACCCCTTCCAGGCAATCTCGGCGGTGCGGGCGGGGTGTGTGAAGACCTATGTGGTGGACAATGATGGTCATGAGCAGGTGCTGGGCTTCTTCCTGCCGGGCGAAGTGATCGGTCTTTCCGGTATCTCCGGCGAGCGTTACCCCTGCAATGCGGTGACCCTGGATACCGTCACCGTGTGCACGTTCTCCTTCCCCAAGCTGGCGATGCTGGCGCGCAAACTGCCCGGCTTGCAGACGCAGCTGTTCCGCCTGCTCAGCCAGGACATCGGCAAGACCGCGCTGGTGGCCGGAGACTTCAGTGCCGACCAGCGCATGGCGGCCTTCCTGGTTTCCCTTTCGCGGCGCTACGCCGCGCGCGGTTTCTCATCCAGTCGTTTCGTGCTGTCCATGTCGCGCACCGATATTGCGAATTACCTGCGCTTGGCCGCAGAGACCGTCAGCCGCGTACTTCGTCGCATGGTCGAAGATGGATTGATCGTCATCGATCGCCGTGAAATCGAGCTGCGTGATCCGAAGCGGATCGAGCAGCTCGCGCGCAGCGTGCTGCGCGAGTAGGCCTGCCCGATCCACTCGTCGCGGTTGCGGGTGTTTCCGCCATCCCGGTGCGCGTTTCCGGACGCTGCGTGCGCATCCTCATAGCTTGAATTCGACCTGCACCCAGAGCTTCTCCACATCGGCGCCAAACCCGTCGCTGTCGTAGCTCGCCCACTTGATCAGGGCGCTCCATTTCGGCGCGAAGGCCCAGGAAAGCGAAGTGTCCCACTCGTGGCCGTAGTCCGAGCCGCCGCGATCGGCCCGAAAGTCGTGGGCGTACACAGCGGCCTGCCAGCTGCCCCAACCGCGCTTCCAGCCCAGATAGCGGTCCTCGAGGCCATTCGCCGGCGTGGTGAGGAAACGGTCGGCCCAGCCGTTGAACGCATGCAGCGTCGCGAACGGAGTCTGAAATCCGTAGCTGCCGTCACCGCCCAGCCGCTCGACGCCGCCGACGAACTGGTTGCCCGAAATGCTGACGCCACCCTCGATCAGGGCGTACTCGGCATCGTTGCGGTCGGCGCCGTCCGCGTAGGGACGCTGGGTTGCGAATTCCGCTGTCGCGTTCCAGCCCAGGCCTTCCGCCTCACCGCCCTTCAGGGCGTAGCGCAATCCGAGGTTGCGGTGGGAAGCGGCTGGCACCGTTTCGATGTCGAACCAGTGCGCGTAGCCGGTCAGCGTGCCCGGTCCAATTTGCATGCTCGCGTCCAGCACGTGTGAACTCAGATGCCACCGCCCCAGTGCGCGATTGGGATGGCTGTCGCCAAAGATGCGCTGGACCCTGTCAAGATAGGCATAGCGCAGGGTAGGACCGGCGTCGAAGCTGTGCTGCACGTGCAGGGCGTCGAAGGTCTGGTCGTTGTCACGCCAGCCGACGCCACCGATGAAGCGCTGGTTGCCGAAGTTCAGCCGCTGCCGGCCGACGGTGACTGCCGTCGAGGCGGAAGGGCTGTACTTGACCCAGGCCTGGTTCAGTTCCACATTGTCGGGGTCGACCACGGCCGGATACGTGGTCTGCCCGTTCTCGGTGCTGTTGAATTCCTCCGCACCGAGGTGTCCGGTGACCTCCGCCTCGACGAACGACGACCAGGCCGGCGTGAAGTTCATCAGGTAGCCGAGGCGCACGCGCGCTGTCAGCGCCTCGGCGTCCCGAGAGAAGGCGTCGTCATCGACCGCCTCGTAGCGCAGTCGCGCCTCGAGGCTTGTCGTGCCGCTTTGCGCGAGCGCCGCTCCGACCGGCAGGGCGAGCAGACAGGCAACGAACAGCTGTGTGGGCTTGAACGGATGCATCGACATGGCGGGGTTCCTTGGAGAGCTGATGCACTCTCGCCAGTCCGTCCGTGCAGTGCTATGACCTGGGTCAAGGCGGTTTCATCGGCCGCGGTGGAACATCGAATCGTCCCCGACTGATGCCGCACGATGACCCGTTCCTCCGAGCCTCACGCCCCGCCGTCTCCTTTCGGTCTGCTGCCCATTCGCCCCCACCGTCTGCTGTTCGCCGCCGGTGCAGTCAATCTCTGCCTGTCCATGGCCTGGTGGGCGGTTGCGCTGTTTTCTTTGCGCTGGGGGTTGGCCGCCATGCCGCAGACGCCGCTCTACAGCGGATGGGTGCACGCCTTCGTCTGGCCTTACTTCGTGCTGGCGCCGTTTCTGTTCGGGTTTCTGCTGACCGTGTTTCCGCGCTGGATGTCGCTGACCGACTACACGCGCTGGGACTACGTACCGATCGCCCTCGGCCTCGCATCGGGGCAACTGCTGGTGTTGGGCGCACCCTGGCTGGGCGGCGCCGCGATGCAGGTCGGGCTGCTGTTCGGCGCTGCCGCATGGCTGTTCGGCTGGCTGCGTCTGCTCGATCGGCTGCGGCAGGATCGCACCGCGTGCTGGCATGCGCGCAGCGCGGCGCTGGCGATCGCAGCGGGCGTCCTCGGCATGGTTCTGCTGTTGCTGCATGGCTGGACCGGCGAGCTGCGCTGGATGACGGGGGCGATCAAGCTGGGACTGTTCGGCGTGCTGCTACCGCTGTACTTGACTGTGGCACACCGGATGTTCCCGTTCTTCGCGAACTCGGTGGACCGGAGCTACGTGATGTGGCGGCCGACCGGGCTGCTCGGCATGTTCTGGGGGTACTGCTTCGCCCATGGCGTGCTGGATTGGATCGGCGCCGCGCGCTGGCTATGGATGGTGGATCTGCCCATGGCCCTGTGCATGGCCACTGTACTGCGGCGTTGGTGGCCCAAGGCGGGCAGCCCGCTGATCCTGCGCGCCCTGTTTCTCGGCATGCTGTGGCTACCGACTGCGAACCTGCTGTTCGCCGCGCAAAGCTTGATCGATGTGTTATGGAATGTCGGCATGCTCGGCCGCGCGCCGACTCATGCACTGACGATCGGCCTGTTCGGCTCGTTGCTCATCGCCATGGTCACCCGCGTCAGTCGAGGGCATTCCGGCCGCATGCTGGAGATGGGACCGATCGACCGCGCCGCATTCTTCGCCATGCACGCGCTCGCTGCATCCCGGATCGCCGCCGAGCTTGGCGGCGATCCGCTGGCCTGGAGCGCCTGGCTGGCGGTGGCCTGGGTTCTGGTCATCATGCCCTGGATGGCCCAGGGTCTGTTCTTCTGGTCGACGCCGCGCGTCGACGGCAAACCGGGCTGAGCGCCATGGCTGATCCGCAACTGTTCCCCTGGTTCCTGGGTCCCTACGGCGAGAACGACGACTTTCTCGAAAAACTCATGGTCGGGTTCTTCCGCGATCATGTTTACTGGCGTCGCAACCTGCACCCGGAGGATCCGCCGGCGATTCCGACTGCGGCCGTCCACCGCGCCGATTTCATGGCCTTCGAGAGTCGACTGCGCCGTGAGCTGCATCAGCTTTCGGCAGGTCTCAAACGCTCGGTGCCGTTCCACAGTCAGCGCTACCTGGGCCACATGGTCAGCGACTTGCTCATACCGGGCCTGTCCGCTTACATGCTCGCGCTGCCGTACAACCAGAACAACGTCAGCGAAGAGGCCGCGCCGGTCACGCTCGATCTCGAAATCGAGGTGGGACTGCAGCTCGCCCGCATGGTGGGCTACGCCGCTGATCCCGCGCACCTGCCCTGCGCCTTCGGCCATCTCACCTCGGGGGGCAGTGTGGCGAACTACCAGGGACTCCGACTGGCGCTGGCGATCAAGGCGTTTCCGGTGGCGCTGATCGCCGCTGGAGTGCCTTGGGTTGAGCTGCCTGCTTCGTTGAACGAGGCCTTCGATCTGGCGCCAGGGGCATCGATCGCGCTGTATCAGCGCTATCTGGCCTGGCTGGCCGCGCTGCCGCACGAGCAGGCAGCGCGCTGGCGACGCCGCGTCGAGGCCGAACGGGTGGAGCGCCTCGGCCTGCACGAATTCTTCTCGGCACACCCCGAGCTCAGCGTGCCCGTCGTGCTGGCGCCAGCCACCGCGCACTACTCCTGGAGCAAGGCGGTCAAGCTGCTGGGGTTGGGACGTTCGCGCCTGCTCACCGTGCCCGAGCGCGACATGCGTCTCGATGCCGCGGCCATGCGTGGTCTGCTCGAACACCTGCGCGCCAGCCGCCAGTCGGTGCTGGCCTGTGTCGGCGTGTTGGGCAGCACCGAATTCGGCACGATCGACCCGATCGATGAGATGGCCGCACTGCGCGACGAGTACGCAAGCGACGGATTCGGCTTCGCCCTGCACGTCGATGCGGCCTGGGGCGGCTATGTCGCGTCGCTGTTCCGCGACGAAGCCGGCAGGCTGCGTAGCTGTGAGGCTGTGGCGCGGGAGTTCGAGCACTTTCCGGAGGAGCGGGTCTACCATGCGTTCGCTGCGCTGTCCGCGGCCGACTCGATCACGATCGATCCGCACAAGCTCGGTCACATGCCCTACGGCGCGGGCGCCTTCGTCGCGCGCGACCACCGCGCACTCGGTCTGCTGTCGGAAGATGCCGCCTATGTCTTTCACGATGCGGTTCGAGGCGACGACGATCCTGCGGAGTCCTATCGGCAGCGGATGCGCGGCCTGGGGCGCTACGTGATCGAGGGATCGAAGCCGGGCGCGATGGCCGCTGCAGTCTGCCTTACCCACCGGACCTTGCCGCTGAACCATGCCCACTTCGGACGCATCATCGCTTCCACTATTCGTTCCACCGAAATGTTCAGGCGGTCTTTTGATGCGTTCGCCCGGCGCATGAACGCGTGCGTCACCGCCTGCCTGCCGTTCACACCCGACTGCAACCTGGTCTGCATGGCGTTCAATCCCGCCGGCAACATGCGTCTCGACGCTGCGAACGCACTGGTCGACCGCCTGTATGGCGCGCTCAGCGTGGGGGCGGAAACCCAGGGGCGACGTTGCGCCTACTACGCGAGCCGCACGACGTTGTCGGTCGAGACGCTCGGGGCAGAAGCGTTTGCGGCACTGCTGGCGCGGCTGGGGCTGGTGGCCCAGCCGCTCGAAGAGGCCGAAGAGACCGGGCTCGTCGTGCTGCGGCATACGTTGATGAATCCATTCCTGCTCGACGAGGAAAACGGGATCGATTACATCGAGGGCTACTTCGCCCATTTGAGCGAGCTGATCAGGACGCTGACTGCGGGAAGCTGAGCCGGCTTGCGCAGGCGAACCGTCCGCGCGACGCGGCCGTATTCCAGTCGGGCGGTGAGCCGGCGTGCCATCTGACTCGAGTACCGGGGATGCAGCGCTAGCCCGGTGGTTGCGATGCTGCGCTCATGGATTCCAACGCGGGCATGACGTGCTCAGCGTACACGCGCTCCGCCTCGCCAGGGTCGAAGTCCTGATCCCGTCGCTTGGCCACGCCGAACGTGGACAGCGTCAGATGGATCGAGGCCTGCACACCGGCCTGGGCCAGGCAGGCTTTCACGCAGTGCATCACGCAGCCGTCGAGGGCGAGGATGGGGCGCCCGCTTCGCGCCGTACGAACGAGCCCGGCAACGCCCCCACCCACCCCGGCGATGCAGGACATTTGGGCTTGGCCCGAGCGCATCAACCACAGCGCGATCTGGTTGGCCATCTGCGCGGCGCTCGAGCAGCCCGAGCACGCGTACACCAGGGGGCGGGCCGGATGATCGACGCGTGTCGACCTCGCATCTCCACGTGGGTTGGCAACCGATTCTGCGCTCACCCCTGCGATCACAGGACCGCTGCGATCGGAAACAGCTGCGCCTCTTCCTGATCCATACGCTGCTGGAGCGAAGACAGGAGATCTCCAAGCAGGCGCTCGAATATCTCGGGCTGCTTTTCGATGGCGGCGGCATGATCGAACCGTTCCATCAGTGCCGACAGGGATTGATCGAGATGGCCCAGGGCGCGACGCAGGTCATAGGCCGTGCCCAGCAGCTCGTCGGGCTCGGCAGCCTCGACCTGCGGATACAGGAATCGGTCTTCGATCGCCAGATGCAGGGCAAGTCGCGCGCGCAGCACGTGCAGCGCAGCGTGCAGCCGCGCGGCGCGATCGACAGCGGGCTCATCCCTCGTGATCAGGTCATGCAGGCGAACCGCCTGGCAGCGCAGGAACGCGTGGTCTTCGTGGAACTGGCTGAGGTCCATGGCCGACTCCTTCGGCGCGGCGGCATCCGCCCGACGGAGTGCAGTGTGTGGTTCGAGCGTGGCCGCTGCCTTGACGGCGATCAAGCGTCGGAGGCTGACTTGATCCCGATCATGTCGACGGACATGGGTCGCCGTTAGGCTTGTAAGGGACGCGAGCATCGACTCGCGTCGCCGCCCGTCCGGAGCCGCCGATGCCCAGCGCCCAAGAACCTCTGCAACGTCTGCCCGGCCTGATCGACCTGACCTCGCTCAACGAGGACGACACGCCTGATCGCATCGAGGCGTTGTGTCGCCTGGCCGCGGGCCCGTTCGGCCCGCCGGCGGCGCTGTGTGTCTATCCCGAGTACGTGCTCCTGGCGCGGCGCACGCTCGACGCTCTGGGGCTCAATACCGTGGCGGTTGCGAGCGTGGCGAACTTCCCGGACGGCGGCGCCGATGCCGACCGGGTGGCACGGGCTTGCCGACGGCTGCGCGCCGCGGGTGCGGACGAGGTGGATGTGGTGCTGCCGTATCGATCGCTGCAAGCCGGCGAGGTCGGCGCGTTTCGCCGCGTGGCCGATGCAGCGCGTGCGGCGACCGCCGACGGTGTGCTGAAGTGCATTCTGGAGACCGGCTTGCTGAGCGAGGCGCAGATCGATCAGGCCTGCTCCATCGCGCTCGACGCGGGCGCGGACTTTCTCAAGACCTCGACCGGCAAGGCATCGGCGCACGCGAGTCCGCAAGCAGCTGAACGCATGCTGCTGGCCGTGCGCGACTGTGACCGTGCGCCGGGGGTCAAGGTGGCCGGCGGCATTCGCTCCGTCGAACAGGCGCTCGGCTACCTCGCACAGGCTGATCGCGTACTCGGCGTAGGGCAGGTCGATGCGCGGCGATTCCGCCTCGGCGCCAGCGCCTTGTTCGACGCCGTGCTGGCCGAACTCGGCGGCGTGCATGCATCGATCGTAGGACAGGAAGCGTACTGATCATGCGGGCGCCTCTGGACGTCTCCGCATTCCTGGCCAGCAAGCGGCGTGGCGAATCCTGGTCGCGGTCCGATCTGCGCGCCTGGTCGCAGGCGATCGCCGAGGGCTCGGCCGCGGACTGTCAGCTGGGCGCCTTCGCGATGGCGGTGGCCTTTGCCGGTATGGACGAGCAGGAAACCGTGGACTGGACCGAGGCCGTGCGCGACAGCGGCACCGTTCTGCGCTGGCCGGAACTGCACGCACGCGGGCCAGTGCTCGACAAGCATTCCACCGGAGGGGTCGGCGACTGCGTGAGCATCGTGCTGGCGCCGATGCTGTCCGCCTGCGGGGCCTTCGTACCGATGCTCTCGGGCCGTGGCCTCGGCCACACCGGTGGCACCTTGGACAAGCTGTCGGTGCTGCCCGGCTACCGCGCCGACGTCGATGCCGAGACCCTACGCCGCGTCGTGGCCGAGACCGGTCTCGCCATCGTCGCCGCGGGCGCGGGGCTCGCTCCATCCGATCGCAGGTTGTACGCGGTCCGGGACGTCACCGCGACGGTGGACGCGCTGCCTCTGATCGTGGCCAGCATCCTCGGCAAGAAGCTCGCCGCCGGCGCCAATGCGCTGGTGCTGGATGTGAAGCAAGGCTGCGGCGCGACCATGACTGATCCTGCGCAGGCGAAACGGCTGGCTCAGACCCTGGTGGACGTCGCGAACCGCTGCGGTCTGCGGGCTTCTGCCCTGATTACGGACATGGAGCAGCCGCTGGCACCCGTGGTGGGCAATGGGCTCGAAATCGAACTCTGTCTCGACTACCTGCAGGGCCGCACTCGGCCGCAGCGCCTGCACAGCGTCACGCTCGCGCTGGGTGTGGAGCTGCTGATCTCGTCGGGCATGTCATCCGGCGCGAGTGAGGCCGAGGCGCACCTGCAGCGTGCATTGGACAGTGGTGCAGCGGCGGAACGGCTGGCGCGTTCGGTGGCTGCACTGGGCGGCCCGCGCGATGTCTTCGCCTGGCGGGACACGATCCACGAGCGGGCGCCGGCGCGGCGCGTGCTGACCGCAGCGACCGCAGGCTGTGTCGAACGACTGCATGCCCGTCGATTCGGCGAGATCGCGGTCGATCTCGGCGCGGGTCGCCGGCGCCCGGATCAGCCCATCGACCCCTGGGTCGGCCTGCGCTTGCGTGTGGCCTGCGGTGACCGGGTCGACGCGGGACAGCCCCTGGTCGAAGTCCACGCCCGCGACGAGTCATCGGCCGACCGGGCACTGACGGCGCTTGGCGAGGCCGTGACCCTGGGCGGGTCCGCATCGTTGACAGCAGTTGTCATTGATCGGATCGACGGTGCACGACATGGTGAAACGCCACGTTGTGACGGGGTCGCAGCGTGAGTCGCGTGCTGTTCCTGGTGCTCGACTCACTCGGCATCGGCGCTTCGCCGGATGCCGGGCGTTACGGAGACGCCGGCAGCGACACGCTGGGTCACATCGCCAACTGGTGCGCACGTCCGATCGAGGAGGGCGGCCGGGGCCGCGCGCTGGCGCTGCCGCAGCTGTCCCGACTGGGTCTGGGCTCGGCCGCCGCGGTGGTGCGCGGTGCATCGCCACCTGGCCTCGACCACCCCGTTGTGGCGAACGCATGCTGGGGCGCGATGCGCGAGCGTTCCACCGGCAAGGACACCGTGTCCGGGCACTGGGAGCTGTGTGGTCTGCCTGTCGTCTTCGAGTGGGGGTACTTCCCCGACGCACAGGAGAGCTTTCCGCCCGATCTGGTGCGGGCACTCGCCGCGGCAGCGCAGTGCGAGGAGTTGCTCGGACGCTGCCGAGCCTCGGGCACCGACATCATCGCGCGTCTCGGCGCCCGTCATCTGGCGACCGGATGGCCGATCATCTACACCTCGGCCGATTCGGTGCTGCAGATCGCCGCGCATGAAGAGCGATTCGGGCTGGAGCGGCTGTACGCACTATGCGCGGCAGCCCGAAAGCTGGTCGACCCCTATCGCATCGGCCGGGTCATCGCGCGACCCTTCGTCGGCGATGCGAAGGGGGGATTCCGCCGCACAGCGCATCGACGCGACTGGGCCACGCCGCCGCCAGCGCCCACACTGCTCGACGCGGTTCGCGACGCAGGGGGCGAGGTACTGGCGATCGGCAAGATTGCCGACATTTTTGCCGGATGCGGCATTTCGGAATCGATCAAGGCCGACGGGCTGGATGCGCTGATGCAGGCCAGCACCGAAGCGCTGGGTCGCTGCTGCTCCGGCGGGATGGTGTTCACCAACCTGGTCGACTTCGACCAGAGCTACGGCCATCGGCGCGACATCGCCGGCTACGCTTCGGCACTTGAACACTTCGATACGTTGCTGGAAAGGCTGATGCCGGAGCTGCGCTCCGATGACCTGCTGGTCCTCAGTGCCGATCATGGCAATGACCCGAGCTGGTCAGGCACCGACCACACCCGCGAACACGTACCGGTGGTGCTGCACGCGCGCGGCCTGACGGGGGGCAGCGTCGGGCTGCGCGACTCCTTCTGCGACGTGGGGCAGAGCATCGCGTCCTGGCTCGGCCTGCCTCCGCTCGCACACGGCACCAGCCTGCTTGGCCAGCCGGTCGAGTCCGGTCTCGGCAAGCAACGCACACATTGAAGCGGAGTCCTGGATGGCCACCCCCCATATCGATGCCCCGCGCCAGGCCTTCGCCCCGAGCGTGCTGCTGCCAGGCGACCCCGCGCGGGCCGCCTACATCGCCGAGCGTTTTCTCGAGCGCCCGGAACGGGTCTGTGCGGTGCGCAACATGTGGGGGTTCACCGGCCTCTATCGCGGTGGCGCGGTGTCGGTCATGGGCAGCGGCATGGGCATACCGTCCGCGCTGATCTACGCGACCGAGCTGATCGACCACTATGGCGTGCGCCGACTGCTGCGCATCGGCACCTGTGGTGGTGTGGCCAACGGGCTCGAGCTGGGCGACCTGGTGCTCGCGCTCGGCGCCTGCACCGATTCGGCGGTGAATCGCACCCGCTTCGGTGGTTGCGACTTCGCCGCGACTGCCAGTTTTGCCCTGGTCGAGCCGCTGGTGACCACCGCACGGGCGCGCGGGCTGGCGCTGCGTGTCGGCACGGTGTTTTCCACCGACCTGTTCTACGCCGCCGATCCGGCTGCGCTTGCACGCATGCAGTCCATGGGGGTGCTCGGCGTGGAAATGGAAGCCGCCGGTCTCTACGGGCTCGCCGCGCACCGTGGCGTCGAGGCTGCCGCCTTGTTGACGGTATCGGACCATCTGCTCGACGGTCGCGCGATGTCGCCGGCGCAGCGCGAATCCGGGCTCGACGACATGATCGAACTCGCGCTGGAAGGCGTCTGCCGCGAACCCACGAGCTGAGCAACGTCGAGGCTGAGAGACGTCGAGACTCAGTCGTTGCCCGCCTGGCAGTGCAATCGATAGGCGTGGGGTAACAGCGCGGTGATGCGCTGGCTCAGCCAGCGGCCGTCGGAACCGGCGAAATGGACCAGCGCTTCGGGCCCCAGCTCGTGGATGCACTGCCGACAGCCGCCACAGGGCGCCGCCGAGAGCGTGCGGCCTTCGGCGTTCTCGGCGTGGATCACGATCGCGACGATGCGGCAGGCCTCACCCTCGGACACCACCGCGGCCGCGATCGCCGATCGCTCCGCACACTGCGACAGAGGGTAGGCGGCGTTCTCGACGTTGCAGCCGACATGGACCCGGCCCTGCGCCGTACGCAGGGCGGCGCCGACCCGGCTGCCCGAGTAAGGCGCGTAGGCGTGCCTGGCGGCCGCACGCGCCGCAGCGATCAGCTCCGCCACGTCGGCACTCGGTGCATCGTGCGTGGGGCCGCTCACGCCCCGGACGCCTGCGCTGCTTCGGTCTGCAGTTCATCCAGGGCCTGCAGGGTCTCTGCGCCGTACAGCATGGAAGGGCCGGCGCCCATGTAGATCGCCATGCCCACGGTTTCCATGATTTCTTCACGGCTGGCCCCGGCGGCGAGCGCGGCCTTGACGTGAAAACCGATGCAACCCTCGCAGCGCACGGCGATGCCGATGGCGATCGCCAGCAGCTCCTTGGTGCGTCGATCGAGCGCGCCGGGCTCGGACGCTGCGCGAGCCAGCGCGCTGAACGCCTGCATGGTCTTCGGCAATTCGCCGCGCAGACCGCGGATGTCCCGGTTGAGGCGTTCGATAAGGTCGGGAAACGAATGAGTCATGGTCGTAGACGGGCCGGAGGATGCCGCCAGTTCAGCACGGCATCTCATGCCCGACCATGATTCAGATCAACGAGTGCGATGCGGCATCGAACGCCGCGGATCACCGCGGCGCGTCATCGAAGAACTGCACCGCGCCGCTGGCGATGTCGTAATCCGCGCCGACGATGGCCAGGCTTCCGGCGAGGACCTTCTGCTCAAGCAGCTGCGAGCCTGAGCGCAGCAAGTGGGCGGTGGCGCGCACGTTCGCGTGCACCGCGTGGCGCATCAGGTTCTCGGGCTCGACCCCGAACGGAAGATCCGCCAGCGGTGCCAACGCGGGCCGGATGCGGTCGACCACGGCGCGCAAGCCCACGGGTGCCTCCTCACGGCGCTGCATGCAGTCCAGCGTCGCGGCGATCGCGCCGCAGTTGCTGTGGCCGAGCACCACCACCAGTTCCACCCCGAAGCGTTCGACCGCGAATTCCACGCTGGCGATCTGCGAGGGCGCGGCGATATTTCCGGCCACCCGGATCACGAACAGGTCACCCAGCCCCTGGTCGAACAGGATCTCGGCCGGCGCCCGCGAATCGGAGCAGCCGAGGATGACGGCGAAGGGCTCCTGCGCCGCGGCGATCTGGTCGCGACGCGCCTGCGCGTGGCTGAGCAGGGCATCAAGGCTGAGCAAACCCTGCACGAAACGCTGGTTGCCTTCCTTGAGTCGGGTCAGCGCCTGGGTGGCGTCGAGTCGCATGGTCGGGCTCCGGCCTGCGCCCTTCGTGGGGTCGCGTCGCAGGCCAAGGTCTTGGATTCAGGAAGCATCAGCTTGCTCATCGTGTGTCGGCCCCGCGTGACGGGGCCGACACACGGGCGGTCGCGCCGCATTGCTCAGCCGAAGGTCCGGTCGGCTGCCAGCATGATCTCCGGGAGGTCGGTCTCACGCTTGATTTCAGGGAAGCGTGCGCGCTCCATGCGGCGGATCGCGAAGTGCATCCAGGCCAGCGCGCTGGCGACGAGCACGAACAGCAGCATGAAGCAGCTGGTCCATACGCCGATCAGGTCGTTCATCAGGCCGAAGGAGATCGGCAGAATGAAGCCGCCGAGCCCGCCGATCAGGCCAACGATGCCGCCGACCGAGCCGACGTGGTCGGGGTAGTAGACCGGGATGTGCTTGTACACCGCAGCCTTGCCCAGCGACATGAAGAAGCCAAGGATGAAGACCAGGATGGTGAACGGCACCACGCCGATCACCAGCGTGAACGGGATGTCTCCCTTGATGCCGTGCACCACGTAGTCGGTGGCCGGATAGCTCAGGATGAAGCAGACCAAGGCGGAAACGCCGAACGTCCAGTACATCACCGCGCGGGCGCCGATCTTGTCGGACAGCCATCCGCCGACGATGCGGAAGATCGAGGCCGGGATCGAGTACATCGCGGCCAGCATGCCGGCCGTCGCGATGTCGAGCCCGTACACGCCAATGAGATACCGCGGCAGCCACAGCGCCAGCGCGACGAAGGCGCCGAACACGAAGAAGTAGTACAGCGAGAAGCGCCAGACCTGGACGTTGCGCAGCGGTTCGAGTTGGGCCATGAACGGCGTCGGCTTGGCGCCCGAGGCCTTGCGTGCCGCCAGCCCCGGATCATCCTTGGTGAATACGTAGAACAGCACCGCGGTCACGGCGATCGCGATCGCCCAGATCTCGGCCACGCGATGCCAGCCCGCCGCGACCATCACCATGGGCGCCAGAAGCTTGGTCACCGCCGCGCCGACGTTGCCGGCGCCGAAGATGCCGAGCGCGGTGCCCTGTTTTTCTTTCGGGAACCACTTCGACACGTAGGCGATGCCGACCGAGAACGAGCCGCCTGCGAGGCCCACGAACAGGGCGGCGATCAGGAAGCCCGGGTAGGTGCTGACCTGGGTCAGCCCCCAAGTCGCGGCCGCGGCGGCGAGCATCACCAGGGTCATGACGATGCGACCGCCGAACTGGTCGGCCCAGATGCCCAGCGCGAGTCGGCTCAGCGAGCCGGTCAGGATCGGCATGGCGATCATCAGGCCGAACTGGGTGTCGTTGAGTCCCAAGTCCGCCTTGATCTTGATGCCGATGATGGAAAAGATCGTCCACACCGCGAAACAGACGGTGAAGGCGAAGGTGCTGACCCACAGGGCGGCTTGTTGCTGTCCTTTCGGGGCGGTGGTGGCGAGCATGTCTGTACTCCCAAGGTGATGCGACAGAGCGTGAGCAGCACGTTGAGCGAATGACGCGCATGCTGCCGATGGACGCAGATTCGCTGAGTGCTGCGCGCGGTGCATTGAGCCAAGTCAAGGCCATGCGGGAGTAGCGCTTGGGCTTGATCCAAGTCAGGAACTGGCGACGCGCTCTCCCCAACGCCCACCGATCCCGACCGGGCCTACGTGGACCGCGACATCGTCCTTCCCGAACCAACCGGGGTCCGCACTGATGTGCCGCACGTCCCCCAGGCGAGCAACCGGCGCAAGATCAACGTCAGTTGTGCTCGGGCTCTCACGCCCCAGTTTCCTGGGATGACGAGGCCGTCGCAGATGGGAAATCGCGACGGCTCAGCTCGCGACGTCGAGACCTTCCACCTGATAACGGGTCATCAGGGTCTGCACGTACTGCCGCATCAGCAGGTGGCGCTGGGTGAGCTCAAGGCGGGTGGCGATGTCGTGCGCGACGTGCTCGAATGCGAGCGGTTCGCCGCGCTGCAGTTCCTCGACCTCAACAACGTGGAAGCCGAAACGCGACTCGACCGGCAGGCCGGCGAGACCGGGCTTGAGGCGGAGCACCTGCCGTTCGAACTCGGGCGTGGTCTGGCCCCGCTCGATCCAGCCCAGCTCGCCGCCGTCGTCCTTCGACGGGCAGGCCGAGTGGCGCAGCGCGAATTCGGTGAATCGCTCGGGATGCGTCTGCAGCTCGGTGATCACGGATTCCGCGTCATTGCGCTGGGCCAGCCGGGCATCGATGTCGTCGGGCGCAGCGCCAAGAAGGATATGGCGCAGGCGGATCCGGTCCGGCGCGCGGAATCGTTCGCGATGGTTCTCGAAGTAGTGCAGACAGGCCTCGCGGGTTGCGGGGGTGACTTCCTGCATCACCGGGCCCAACAACACCCTCGTGGCCGCTTCCTCGGCCGGCTCACCCGGCTCGGCCAGCGCCGCGCCGTCGAGCTCGAGCCGTTGCGCTTCGAGCTGAAGCAGGCGACGCACGACCAGTGCCTCGGCCGCCGCGCGCCAGGAATCTTCCGGCCGAAGCGCCGGATGATGCTGCATTTCCTGCGCGATTGCGGTCTCGCTGATCGGCTCGCCCCGCACGAACACCCGCGCCGTCGGAGGTGACGGCACCGCAGTGCGACCGCCGCTCTCGAACGCATGGTCAGCGTGGTCGTGCGCGCCGGGGCCGCGGGTCGGCGCGGCGCCGTCGATCAGCCGGATGGGAAGTTCACGCGGGCGTGCGCTCATCGCTCAGCGTCCCTGTCCGTAGTGGATCGCCGGCTGGCGCTTGCGCACCACTTGATACGGCCGGCGCAGGTAGCCCAACGGCAGGCTCCAGATGTGCACCAGACGGGTGAACGGGAAGATGAAGAACAGAATCATCCCCAGGAACACATGGCTCTTGTAGATCCAGTGCGCGTCGGCGATGTAGTCGGCCGCGCCCCAGCGGAAGGTGACGATGTGCTGCGCCCACTCACCGAGTTTCACCATCTGCGCGCCGTCCATGTGGCCGGCGGAGACGAAGATCGACGTCATGCCGAGCAACAGCTGGGCGTAGAGCAGCAGCAGCACCAGGATGTCGCGGCCGCTGGAGTTCGCGCGGATGCGCTCATTGAACAGCCGACGCAGCAGCAGGATGGTGAGGCCGACGAAGGCGAACAGGCCGAACAGGCCACCAGCGACCATGGCGAGCAGCTGCTTCTGCGATGAGGTGATGAAGGGCTCGTAGACCGCATGCGGCGTCAGCAGACCGACGAAGTGTCCCGCAAGAATCGCGATGATGCCGAGGTGCATGCAGTTGCTGCCCAGGCGCATCCACTTGCCGGACAGCAGCTGGCTCGATCCGGTACGCCAGGTGTAGGGGTCGCGATCGAAGCGCACCCAGCTGCCGATGAAGAACACCGCCAGCGCGATGTAGGGAAAGATCTGGAAGCAGAACTGGTTGATGTAGTTCATGGCGTGACCTGCGGATGCGTGGCCTGCTTGTCGGCGAGGAAGCGGTTCGGTGCACAAGCGTCCGAGGCGGGTGCTTCTGGTCCGAACTTCACCGCTTCTTCTTCCCAGACCTTGTCCATGGCTTCGGGCGTGTCGTCGCGCAATTCCTTGGCGGCGCGTTGGCGGAAGGTTGCAAGCTCAGGCGTTTCGCCCGCGTGCCGGATCAACTGCTCGAACAGCACGGCGTAGGGGCTTTCGCGCTCATGGGCGCGGGCGGCGAGCAGGCTGAGGATCTGGGTGAGATGCGAGAGCCACTCACGACCTTCGGCTTCGCTGCACTGGGCCAGATACTCGAGCAGCAGCGGCAAGTAGTCGGGCAGCTCGCGGCTGTCCATGTCGAAGCCATTGCGGCGGTAGGTTTCCATCAGGTCGACCATGGCCTGGCCGCGGTCACGCGATTCGCCGTGGATATGCTCGAACATCAGCAGGCTCATCGCCCGGCCGCGGTCAAAGGATTCAGTCCAGGCGGACTGCGCGTGCATGGGCTCGTCGGCGAGCAGCTGTTCGACGAATGCGTGCATGGCGGGACGCGCCGCTTCGTCGAAGCCGACTTCGCGCGCCGCCTCGCGCAGCGCCGCGCCCTGCTGCCAGAGCTCGTCCTGCGGATAGTCGAGCAACAGGCTGATCAGCTTGAGTTGGCGCGGCGGATCGACCTGGGTCGCCGCGCCGCAGGTGCACTGGCCGCAGCAGTCGCTGCCCGAAGTGGCGTCAACAACGTTGAGTGCGATGCTCATACCGGCTCCTTGTTCTTTTCCTGTCGCGCAGGCGGCACCTGGTAAACGGTCTGCTTTTTCGCGCCGAACAGGTCGGCCGGGGTGTCGCCGTTGCAGCCGTTGCCGAAGCTGAAGCCACAGCCACCGCGTTCGCCGAACGCGTCGTTCGCGTATTCGCGGTGCGCACTGGGCACCACGAAGCGGTCTTCGTAATTCGCGATCGCCAGGTAGCGGTACATCTCTTCGGCCTGTTGCACGCTGAGCCCGGCCTGTTCGAGCACGCGAGTGTCTTCAACCCCATCGACGTTCTTGGCCCGGCGCCAGGCGCGCATCGCAAGCAGCCGCTCGAGCGCCTGCGCGACCGGTCGTTCGTCGCCGGCGGTGAGCAGGTTGGCGAGGTATTTCAGCGGAATACGCAGCGACTTCACGTCGGGCAGTTCGCCGTGCATGTCGATCGTGCCCTGCTCGGCGGCGTTCTGGATCGGGCTCAACGGCGGCACGTACCAGACCATCGGCAGCGTGCGGTATTCCGGGTGCAGCGGCAGGGCGAGCTTCCAGTCGATCGCCAGCTTGTAGACCGGCGATGCCTGCGCGGCGTCGAGCCAGCTGTCGGGGATACCTTCCTTGCGTGCGGCCTCGATCACCTTCGGGTCATTCGGGTCGAGGAAGATGTCGAGGTGGGCCTGGTAGAGGTCCTGGTCCTGCGGCACCGAAGCGGCCTGGCTGATGCGGTCGGCGTCGTAGAGCATCACGCCCAGATAGCGGATGCGGCCGACGCAGGTTTCCGAGCAGACAGTCGGCTCGCCCATCTCGATGCGCGGATAGCAGAAGATGCACTTCTCGGATTTGCCCGACTTCCAGTTGTAGTAGATCTTCTTGTACGGGCAACCCGACACGCACATGCGCCAGCCACGGCACTTGTCCTGGTCGATCAGCACGATGCCGTCTTCCTCGCGCTTGTAGATCGCGCCTGAGGGGCACGAGGCCACGCACGCCGGGTTCAGGCAGTGCTCGCACAGCCTGGGCAGATACATCATGAAGGTCTTCTCGAACTGACCGTAGATGTCCTTCTGCACGTCGTCGAAGTTCTTGTCCTTCGAACGCTTGGCGAACTCGGTGCCGAGGATCTCCTCCCAGTTCGGACCCCAGTGGATCTTCTGCATGCGCTGGCCGGAGATCAGCGAGCGCGGTCGCGCGGTCGGCTGGTGCTGGCCCTCGGGCGCCTCGTGCAGATGGTGGTAGTCGAAGTCGAACGGCTCGTAGTAGTCGTCGATCTGCGGCAGGTCGGGGTTGGCGAAGATCTTCGCCAGCATGCGGAAGCGCCCGCCGGCCTTCAGTTGCAGCTTGCCGGAGCTGGTGCGCACCCAGCCACCGTTCCACTTGTCCTGGTTCTCCCATTCTTTCGGGTAGCCGATGCCCGGCTTGGTCTCGACATTGTTGAACCAGGCGTACTCGACCCCTTCGCGCGAAGTCCACACGTTCTTGCAGGTGATGGAACAGACATGGCAGCCGATGCACTTGTCGAGGTTCAGCACCATCGCGATCTGGGCACGAACTTTCATCGCACGCTCTCCTCGGCGTTGGCAGGCACCGGCTCGCCGTCGAGCCAGTCGACCTTCTTCATCTTGCGGACGATCACGAATTCGTCGCGGTTCGTCCCGGTCGTGCCGTAGTAATTGAAGCCGTAGCTCAACTGGGCGTAGCCGCCGATCATGTGGGTCGGCTTCAGCGTGGCGCGGGTGACCGAATTGTGGATGCCGCCGCGGTTGCCGGTCTTTTCCGATCCGGGCGTGTTCACGATCTTTTCCTGCGCGTGATACATGAAGAGCGTGCCCTGCTTGATCCGCTGGGACACCACCACCCGCGCGGTCAGCGCGCCGTTCACGTTGTAGGCCTCGACCCAGTCGTTATCGACGAGTCCCGCCTTCTTCGCGTCCACCTCGGACATCCAGACCACCGGCCCGCCCCGGTTCAGCGTCAGCATCAGGAGGTTGTCGGTATAGGTCGAGTGGATGCCCCATTTCTGGTGGGGCGTGATGAAGTTCAGCACCACATGCGGGCTGCCTTCGGACGCATCGTTGTTGACGGCGGCGGTGATGGTCTTGAGGTCCACCGGCGGGCGGTAGCTGACGAAACCCTCGCCGAAGGCGCGCATCCAGAGGTGATCCTGGTAGAGCTGCTGGCGCCCGGTGAGCGTCCGCCACGGGATCAGTTCATGCACGTTGGTATAGCCGGCGTTGTAGCAGACCTCCTCGCTCTCGATCCCCGACCATGTCGGCGACGAGATGATCTTGCGCGGTTGAGCGGCGATGTCGCGCAAGCGGATCTTGGTGTGATGCGCGCCCTCCGCCAGGTGGGCATGGTGCTGCCCCGTGGGCTTCTCAAGTTCTTCCCAGGCCTTCACGGCCACTTCGCCGTTGGTTTCGGGGGCCAGCATCAGGATCATCTCGGCCGCGTCGATGGCGGTTTCGAGT
>JAGRJY010000057.1 GCA_020442465.1 Lysobacterales bacterium | reverse complement strand
TGCCCGACTGCGGGCGGAACGAACCAAACGAGTTGAAGGTGGTGTTGCGCAGGAAGTCGGCGACGGACACGTCACCCGACACGTCGATCTGCTGACGGTCGATCACGGTGACGGGCAGAGCACCTTCCACGTCGGCGCGCTTGATGCGCGAACCGGTGACTTCGATGCGGTCGAGGGTGGCGGCGTCCTCATCGGCGTCCTGCGCCGAGGCAGGGGCCGCTGCGAGGCCGAGCAGACCTACGGCACCTGCCGCGAGGCCAAAGCGCACGGCGTCGCTCAGCAGATTACGGTTGAAATTCATTCGCTCTCTCCAACGTAGAGTGTCAATGCACACAGTTCGGGACAATTTGCCTTCCTTATCCTTGGAAGTGCCGACCGCGTCCGACCACTGACCGGGCGCCAAAGCACGGCAGCGCCGGATAGTAGCAACAAATATTTAACGGTGGAATCCCTGCAACGAAGCTGTTGCACAAATACAACATCGGTTCAGCGCAAAGGCGCCATGGACGCGCTGTCGGCAGGCCGAGCCGCCGCCCCGGAAGAGCATGCAAGTGATTGACTATCAAGACTTGGTGCAGCGCACGAAGGGCAGGACGGATGCACAGTCCGTGGGTCGCGATGCCGTTTCCCGGGAAACTCGGCACTGACCTGACCGGGCTCGCCCCAGCCGCCCCGCTGCAATGCGTCAGGCGGCGCATGCGCCGCCTGATCCTGGTGGTTCGGCGTCACCGGCGCCGCCGTCGTGCGGCAGGCTGGCGGCGCCTCAGCGCATATCGAAACGCACGTCGCCGGAGAACGCCTCGATGTCGATGCGCGCGCCGCCCTTCCCGAGCGTGGTCTCCAGCGAGCGACCCGGGCCGTACTCCTCTTTCTGTACCGTGCCGTGGCTGGAGCGGATGTTTCCGCTGAAACTCTCCACCCTCAGCGTGGCCGATGTGGCGGCCGGCACGGTGAGATGCACGTCGCCGCTCATCGCCTCGAGCTGGAACGATCCGCCCGATGCGATGCCGGCCTCCAGATCCAATCGCCCGGACACCGTGCTCGCCTGCAGCGTCCGCAGCGCCGGCGGACCGGACACCCGAGCACTGCCGGACACGGTTTCCACGTTCACCCGCTCGGCCTGGCCTGTCGCTTCGATTTCGACATCTCCGCTCACCGACTCGATGTCGAATCGCGCGGCGGCGGTCGAGCGCACGTCGACGCTCCCGCTCACCGAATCGACGTCGATCTCTTCGGCGCCTCCGCGCACGGTGACGCTGCCGCTGATCGAGTCGACCGAAATGCTCGCGCCGAACACTTCCTCCACGTCGACCGTGGCGCTGATCGAGTCGATGCGCAGCTTCACCGTACGCGGCACCTCGATCACCAGATCGGTGTCTTCAACGCGGCCCTGGCCGCCGAACCAGCTGGACCAGCTGCCGCCGTCCGGATAGTCGACGTCGATCCTCAGCTTGCCGCTGTCGCCGTCGATCTCGAGCTCCTCAACGCCTTCGCCGAGACTGCCGGAGATCCGCACGTCCGTGCGATCGCTGCCGATCACCCGGATCGAACCCTGCTGGTTGTCGATGCGCACTTCGCCGGTGGCGGAGATCGGACGCACTTCGTCGATCGGCTTGGACGCCAGGGCGATGCCGGGCGTGGCGAGCGCCACCATCACGGCGACAGCGGTGCGGGAAAACGAAAGCGGTCGGCAGGTCTTCATGTTGATCTCCGGGGTCAAGTCACACCACGCGCTGGGCAAGCCGCATGCGTTGTTCCAAAGCAAAGTGGAGTTGCCTGATAAGCAGGCGGGACTCCGGGTTGCGGTCCAGGGCGGTGCGCAGCAGGCGAACCTGGTCGTCGAGCTCGGTCGCGGCGGGCCGCAGCGCCATCGGCAGCGACTCGGCAGGCATCGCCAGCAGGCTGCTCTGATACTCGAGCATCATGGCATCGGCCACCCGGTCGAGGCGGGCGATCTCAGCCACTGTCTCCTCCATGCGCACCCCACGCTGCTGCAAACCCAGCAGACCGGCGAGCGCCACGGCGGTGACGACACCGGCCGCCATCGCCCACGGCAGGAATCGCTGCGAGCGGGGCCTGATCGAGGCGGAGATGCCGACCCACAGATCGGCGCTCGGCTCGCGTCGACGCGGCAGCGACTGCAGCGAACGGCGCAGTTCGAAATCGTCGGAATGGGTCATGTCTTCTCTCCTTCCAGCCATGCGCGCAGCAATCCGCGCGCACGATGCAGCTGAGCTTTCGATGTGCCGACGGCCATGTCGAGCTGCTGCGCAATCTCTTCGTGCTTCCACCCTTCCACGTCGTGCAGCACCAGCACGGCACGCGCCCGTTCGGGCAGCCGGGCCACCGCCGACTCCAGATCGAGGGCGACGCCGCGGCAGCTGCTGCCGTCGTCGAGATGCAGCAGGTCATCCTCATGCCCGCCACTCTCGTTGGCGGGGTTGCGCGAGCGCAGCGCCATCAGTGCGGTGTTCACGGCCAGACGATGCAGCCAGGTTGAGAACGCTGCATCCGCGCGAAAGCCGGGCAAGGCCCGCCAGGCACGAATGAACGCCTCCTGGGTGATCTCTTCGGCGCGCGCCTCGATGCCTCCGGCCAGGCGCCAGACCACGGCATGCACGCGACCCACGTGGGTGCGATACAGGCACTCGAAAGCGCGCTGGTCTCCGTCGGCGGCGGCGGCAACCAGGCTGCGCTCGGACGCGGGATCGTCCTGCGCGGCGGTCGCCAGGTCTTCGCCAGCCTCGGAGCCCGGAGCAGTCATGGTCAGCATGGTGACTTGGATGCGGGTTCGACGGAAAGCGTTTAGACCGGGTCGGCGCCGAGCCGCCCCAACCGCAGGCCGCGCCTTCGGTCCTCGGAGGCTGCCTCAACCCGCGGTCAGCTGCTGGCCAGGCTCACCGTGCCGGATCGGCCCGCGCCGGCCGCCATGCTGGAGACTTGCGAGGCGAGCCCGGCGGCCTGACGAATCGTTTCCAGATGGATATCGACGATGTCGTCGATGTTCTCCGCGTAGCCACCCGCCATCGAAACACTCATCGGCAACCCGTTCCGGCGCGCGAAATCGAAGACCAGGCGGTCGCGCTCGGCCAACCCACCCTTGCTCAGGCCCAGCCGCCCCAGCCGGTCGCCGGCGAACGGATCGGCCCCGGCCACGTAGAGCAGGGCATCGGGTCGTGCACGATCGGCCAGCACATCGAGGGCGGCCGCAAGCTGCGCGAGATAGTCGGCGTCGCCGCAGCCGTCCGGCAGCGCGACGTCCCAGTCGGAATCGGGCTTGCGCGCGGGGTAGTTGCGGGCACCGTGCATCGAAAAAGTAAAGGTATCGGGATCGTCCGCGCACAGCTCCGCGGTGCCGTCACCCTGATGCACGTCGAGGTCGACCACCAGGGCACGCTGGATCAGCCCTTCCGTGCGCAGCTCGCGAATCGCGATGACGCTGTCGTTGAACACGCAGTAGCCGCCGCCGCGATCGATACCGGCGTGATGCGTGCCTCCAGCCAGGTTCGCGGCCACACCATCTCCCCGAACCGCCGCGCGCAGGGCGGCCAGGGTGGCACCGGCACTGCATCGGGAGCGCGCGATCAGCTCCGGCGTCCAGGGAAATCCGATCCGGCGCACGTCATCCTCGACGGCTTCGCCGCACAGCATCCGCGCCACGTAGTCGCCGTCATGCGTGCGACGCAGCGCGTCTTCGCCAACCTCGTCCGCCGGCAGCACCTCGATGCCCCAAGCCGCCGCATGCTCGAACACACGGTCCTGCAGGCGACGGTACTTGTCCATCGGAAACCGGTGCCCCGGCGGCAGCGGCAGCGCGAACCGATGGCTGCTGAAAGCCTTCATCGTCGGCATGCTGACGAAGCCGGGTGCCGCCGCAGGTCAGCCGGCCGAGGATCCGGAGATCGAGCAGCCAGTCCCGAGCGAACTCAACCGTTGGCGACGCGCGGCAGCGCTGCGGTCGATGCGCGGTCGATGCGCGCAAGCAGCTGCTTCTGCTCGGCGTGCAGTCGTTCCGGCGTGCGGGCGCCGAACCCGGCCAGGTATTCGCCGATCTGCACCGCTTCGGCGCGCCAGCCGTCGAGATCGACCTCGAGCAGCTCGCGCATGCGGTGGGCCGGGAATTCCAGACCCTGGGTGCCCAGGTCGGCCGTCGCCGGCAGCATGCCGATCGGCGTCTCGACAGCACCGACCCGGCCTTCGACTCGGGCGAGCATCCATTCCAGTACGCGAAGATTCTCGCCGAAACCGGGCCAGAGGAACTTGCCGTCCGCGCCCTTGCGGAACCAGTTGACGTGGAAGATCTTGGGCAGCTTCGCGCCGGGTTTGTCGAAGCTCAGCCAATGGGCGAAGTAGTCGCCGAAGTTGTAGCCGCAGAACGGCTTCATCGCCATCGAGTCGCGGCGCATCACCCCGACCGCACCCGTTGCCGCTGCGGTGGTTTCCGAACCCATCGACGCACCGACGAGCACGCCGTGTGCCCAGTCACGCGCTTCGAACACCAGCGGCACCAGGGAAGGCCGGCGCCCCCCGAACACGATCGCCGAAATCGGCACGCCGCTGGCGCTTTCGGCTGCGTCGGTGTAGCTGGCGCACTGCTTCGCGCTGACCGTGAAACGCGCATTCGGGTGCGCGGCCGGGCCATTCGCCGGATCGTAGGGCCGGCCCTGCCAGTCAAGCGCAGGCTCGCCGGGAAGGCCTTCCCACCAGGGCTGGCCGTCGGCGTTGACACCGACATTGGTGAAGATCGCGTCGCGGCCCAGCATGTCCAGGGCGTTGGGATTGGTGTTGGCGGCGGTACCGGGCGCCACGCCGAAGAATCCGGCCTCGGGATTGATCGCCCACAGGCGACCGTCCTTGCCCGGCTGCATCCAGCAGATGTCGTCGCCGACCGTCCACACCTTCCAGCCGTTCGAGCGATAGCCCTCGGGCGGAATGAGCATGGCCAGATTGGTCTTGCCGCACGCTGACGGAAAGGCGGCCGCAACGTAGTGGGTCTCGCCGCGCGGATTCTCCACCCCGACGATCAGCATGTGCTCGGCCAGCCAGCCTTCCTGTCGCGCCTGCCAGGAGGCGATGCGCAGCGCGTGGCACTTCTTGCCCAGCAGGGCGTTGCCGCCGTAGCCCGAGCCAAACGACTTGATCGTCAGCTCTTCCGGGAAATGCATGATGAAGCGGCGATCGGGGTCGAGCTCACCGATCGAATGCAAGCCCTTCACGAAGCGACCTTCCCGTTCGATGCGCGCCAGTGCGGCGCTGCCCATGCGGGTCATCAGCTGCATGTTCAGCACCACATAGGGGCTGTCGGTGATCTCGACGCCACAGCGCGACAGCGGGGCGTCGATCGGCCCCATGCAGTAGGGCACCACATAAAGGGTGCGGCCCTTCATGCAGCCGGCGAACAGACCGTCCACCTTGGCGTGCGCCTCGGCAGGCGCCATCCAATGATTGTTCGGGCCGGCATCCTCGCGCTCGGCGGTGCACACGAAGGTCAGGTGCTCGACCCGTGCGACATCGTTCGGGTTGGAACGGTGCAGGAAGCAGTTCGGATGGGTTTCCGCGTTCAGGGCGATCAGCTCGCCCGACTCCAGCATGCCGGCGCGCAGGGCGGCGAGCTCGTCCTCGGAACCGGTGCACCAGTGCACCGAATCGGCTTGGGTGAGACGGGCGGTCTCCTCAACCCACTGGTTGAGGCTGGCGAGCTGGCTGGCCATGGGGAACACGACTCCTGGATGCTGGAACGGAAACTGCTCCCAGCCCAGGCACCCGCGCACATGGCGTCACGATTGCGGCTGAAAGCGGCCGCATGGTAGCACGCATACGTATGCATGACCGGCCGACGCGGGTCACATTCCGACCGCGAAACGGGCGCTCAGTGCAGCGGAATCAGCGTGCTGATGACGTGACCGACGTAGTCCTCGAATTCATCCAGCGCCAAGCGCGGCTGGCGCAGCTGCAGCGAAAGCTGGAGGAAGCCCACATAGGCTGAGTAGGTGAGCCTCGCGCGGCTCAGCGCCTCGGCCCGGCCCATGCCGACCTGGCGGAAGGCGAGCTGCAGGTAGTCCATGCGGCGTTTGGACACGCGCTGCATGACCGGCTGCACGACGGGGTGATCCAGCGCCTTCAGCAGCTCCGAGTAGATGATGTGCGACTTGGCTTCGTGGGCGACGCGCAGGAACAGCTGGGTCAGCCGTTCGCGCGGATCCTCGATACCCTCCAGCCGGGCGAAGACTTCTTCCAGCTCGACCCGCTCCCAGCGTTCCAGGGCAGCCGCCAGCAGCGCATCCCGGGACGGAAAATGCCAGTAGAAGCTGCCCTTGGTGACACCGAGCCGTCGCGCAAGCGGCTCCACCGCCACGCCGGTGACCCCGGACTCCGCCAGGCAGTCGAGCGCGCCCTGGGCCCAGTCGTCGGCGGAAAGCCGGCCGCTGCGTTCCTGTCGGCTGTTGTCTTGTCGGCCGCTTGTCCGACGATTTTCTGCCTGCAACATCGGCACAGTGTAATGCCTCGCTCGCCTGAGGTTCTGCTGCGAAAGCGCCTGTCCTGGACGCAACGCAGGTCGCGCGACCGGCGCCTGGCCGGACTCCTGGTGCCACCGCACAACACGGATGCCGCCCGGCAGCCCGTCGAATCGAGCGCATTCGCGCTCGTTTCGCGTCGTGCATCGCCAGCGCCGGGGGCGGACGCGACGCCCCTGTCGCGCGCCACCCATGCGAGCGCCATCGACTTGGTGCGGTCCATCTGATCCAGCCACACTGGATCGCCCCGCCCATACCATACGCCGGCGTATTGACAAACGCACGCCTGCATTTCCATACTGTGGCGTATGGCAGCCTGCATGAACCTCCCGCTCTCCCCCGCACGCGATGACCTGCGACGCCCGGACGGCGTGCGTCTCGCGCTGGATCGCTGGGGTGCGGCGCCGGCCGACGTGCTGTTCGCCCACGGCTTCGGCCAGACCCGCGGCGCCTGGTCCGCCAGCGCCGACGTGCTGTGTGCCGCAGGGCTGCACTGTCTCACCCTCGACTCCCGGGGTCATGGCGACAGCGACTGGAATCCCGCCGGCGAGCCCTACGCCATCGAGCAGCTCGGGCAGGATCTTCTGGCTTGTGCGCAGCGTGAGCCGCAAAAACCCATCCTCGTCGGCGCGTCCATGGGCGGCTTGCTGGGACTGGCAGCCCAGGCTCGCGCGCAGTGCTTCTCCGCCCTGGTGTTGGTCGACATCGCACCGCGCTGGGACGCTGCAGGGGTTGCGCGTATCCTTGGATTCATGTCGGCGCACCCCGCCGGATTCGAATCGCTCGAGGCGGCGGCCGACGCGGTCGCCGGCTACCTGCCGCATCGTCCCCGCAAGTCCGAAGACGCCCTGCGCGCCGTGCTTCGCCAGGGCCACGACGGGCGCTGGCGCTGGCACTGGGACCCGCGACTGCTCGACGACGTCGGCCGCGCCGGCGAAGCCCACCGCGAAGCACTGGATGCAGCGGCGCGCAGCATCGACGTGCCCACCTTGCTCATCAGCGGCGGCCGCAGCGACCTGATCGGCGATGGCGAAGTCGCCCATTTCCTCGATCTGGTCCCCCACGCCCGGCACCACCGGATCGCCGATGCCACCCACATGGTCGCGGGCGATCGCAACGACCTGTTTACTGCTTCCATCCTCGATTTCGTGAAACAGCTCGGCACTGACGCGCCGGGTACCGCAGGAGCTTCGACATGAGTGCGCTGATTCCCTTCCTTGCCCTGATTCTTGCCGGCATGATCGCCGCCTACTTCCGTACCACGCTACGGACCTGGGCGATCATCACCGTGGCCGCCCTGGTCGGCGGCGTGTTCGCCGGCGGCGGCCCGATCGCCACCACCGTTGCGGCGGTGCTGTTTGCCGTGATCGCCGCACCGCTGCTGCATACGCCGACCCGGCGCGGAAAGCTGACCGCGCCGCTGCTGAAGATCTACACCAAGATGTTGCCGCAGCTCTCCGACACCGAGCGCACGGCGCTCGAGGCCGGCACGGTGGGCTTCGAAGGCGAACTGTTCTCCGGCATGCCGAAGTGGAAGGAGCTGCTGTCGCAGCCGAAGCCCGAGTTGAGTCCGGAAGAGCGCGCGTTCCTCGACGGCCCGGTCGAAGAGGTCTGCCGCATGACCAACGACTGGGAAATCACCCACGATCGCGCCGATCTGTCGCCGGAGATCTGGGAGTTCATCAAGAAAAACAAGTTCTTCGGCATGATCATTCCGAAGCAGTACGGCGGCCTGGGTTTCTCTGCCCTGGCGCACCACAAGGTGATCCAGAAGCTGGCCTCGATTTCCAGCACGCTGTCGTCCACCGTCGGCGTGCCGAACTCCCTCGGCCCGGCCGAGCTGCTGCTGCACTACGGCACCGACGAGCAGAAGAACCACTACCTGCCGCGACTCGCCGACGGACGCGAGATTCCCTGCTTCGCACTGACCGGCCCCACCGCCGGCTCCGATGCCACGTCACTGCCGGACTACGGCGTGGTCTGCGAAGGGGAATGGGGCGGCGCCAAGGTGGTGGGCGTGAAGCTCACCTTCGACAAGCGCTACATCACTCTGGCGCCGGTGGCGACCGTGATTGGCCTTGCGTTCCGCCTGCATGATCCGGATGGCCTGCTCGGCGACGAAAAGGACCGCGGCATCACCCTCGCCCTGGTGCCGCGCAATACGCCGAAGCTGGAAGTCGGCCGCCGGCACTTCCCGCTCAACTGCGCGTTCCAGAACGGACCGGTTCGCGGCGAGGAGGTCTTCCTGCCGCTGTCGCAGCTGATCGGCGGCGAAGACTACATCGGCCAGGGCTGGCGCATGCTGGTCGAGTGCCTGTCGGTCGGTCGCGCGATCACCCTGCCGTCGACCGCCAGCGGTGCCTCCAAGCTGGCCGCGGTGGTGACCGGCTCGTACTCGCGCATCCGCAAGCAGTTCGGCCTGTCGATCGGCCGCTTCGAGGGCGTCGAGGAAGCGCTCGCGCGCATCGCCGGCAATGCCTACGCCGTCAGCGCCCTGTCGGAAATGACCGCGTCGGCGGTGGACCGCGGTGAGAAGCCGGCGGTGCCTTCGGCGATCGCGAAATATCACTGCACCGAGATGGCGCGCCAGGTCGGCCAGGACTCGATGGACATCCACGGCGGCAAGGGCGTGATCCTCGGTCCACGCAATTACCTCGGTCGCGGCTGGCAGGCCGCACCGATCTCGATCACGGTCGAGGGCGCGAACATCATGACGCGCTCGCTGATGATCTTCGGCCAGGGTGCGATCCGCTGCCATCCGTGGGTGCTGAAGGAGATGCAGGCGGCGACCCATCCGGATCCGGAAACGCGCCTGCGCGAATTCGACCGCACCTTGTTCGGCCACATCGGATTCGCGGTGTCGAACGCCGTGCGCAGTCTGGTCATGGGCCTGACCGGTGCCCGCTTCGGCCGCGCCCCGGGTGACGGCTACACCCGTCGCTACTACCGCCGCATGAACCGCTACTCGGCCAACCTCGCCTTGGTCGCCGACACGTCGATGCTGCTGCTGGGCGGCAAGCTGAAGTTCAAGGAACGCCTGTCGGCGCGCCTCGGCGATGTGCTGAGCCAGCTGTATCTGGCCTCGGCCATGCTGAAGCGCTACGAAGATTGCGATCGCCCGGCCGCCGAACGCCCGCTGCTCGCCTACGCCTTCCACGATGCCTGCTACAAGATCGAGATGGCGCTGTCGACGGCACTGCGCAACTTCCCGATCCGCTGGGCCGGCTGGTTGCTGTGGATGATGGTGTTCCCGTGGGGACGCCGCGCGCAGGCGCCGTCGGATCGACTCGGCCATCGCGCTGCCTCGCTGCTGATGAGTCCGTCCGACACCCGCGACCGTCTCGGCGACGGCGTATTCCTGACTCCGTGCGCGAACAACCCGGCCGGTCGCATCAACGCGGCGCTGCCGAAGGTGATCCAGGCCGAGCCGGTCGAGCGCAAGTTCCTCAAGCTGATCAAGTCGGGCGAGGTCACCGCGATGGAGCCCGAAGCGCAGCTGCAGGAGGCCCAGCTCAAGGGCTTGCTGAGCGCCGAGGACGTCGCCCTGCTGCGCGAGCTGCACGAACTGGTGCACGACGCGATTACGGTCGACGACTTCGATCCGTCCGAGCTGGTGTCGGCCAAGCAGGCCGGCGACGCCCGGCTGGGCAAGGCAGCCTGATCGTCCGGAGCATGCGCCGTGACGGAGAACGCGATCCTGGTTCTCTGCGCGGCGCACAGTTTCGGCTTCGCCCTGTTCCACTTGCTGTTCTGGCGGCTGTTCGACTGGCCTGCCAGTCTGCGCACGGCCGGCACCGCCAATCGGGCCATCCTGCCGATCGCGAACGCCTGCTTGATCTACCTGTTCAGCGCGGTGGGGGCAGTCTGCCTGATGTTTCCGCAGGCGCTGCTGCACAGTGAGCTTGGCCGCGCCCTGCTCGCCGGCATGGCGGGGTTCTGGTGCCTGCGGCTGCTGTTGCAGTTCGCCTATCTGCGTCGGCGCCATCCGCTCGTCCAGGGACTGAACGTGGCGTTCGTCCTCGGCGCCGGCCTGTTCGCCTGGCCGCTGTTCGCCCTCGCACCCCTGGCCTGAGCCTTCCTTTCACCGAGGATTTTCCGATGTCGACGCCCGCTGTGCTGCGCATGTACCGCAAGTTCGCCAAGTGGTCGCCGGGCGGATGGCTGTTCTCGCGCGCGGTCTGCTTCCGCGCACCCTACTTCGGCAGCATCCGCCCGCGGATCACCGCACTCGAACCCGGTCTGTGCCGGGCGGAAATCAGCCATCGTCGCGCGGTGCAGAACCACATCGGTACCGTGCACGCGATCGCACTGTGCAATCTCGCCGAGCTGACCGCAGGGGTAGTCACCGAGGCCAGCCTGCCGACTTCGATGCGCTGGATCCCGAAAGGCATGAGCGTCCAGTACCTGGCCAAGGCGAAGGGCACCATGACGGCGGAAGCGCGACCGGCGATTCCCGCCGCGCATGCCGACGCCGGCTACGAGCTGCCGATCGACGTGCAGGTCAAGGATCCATCCGGCGTACTGGTGTTTCGCGCCGACATTCGCATGTGGGCCACGCCGCGTCCCGGCTCGGGTTGACCGCACGCAACCTGCCGCAGGCGACGCGGAGTCGGCGGGCGCGCGCACGAGCCGCCTCCGCGCGTCGCCTGGCGAAAGGCCTATTCGGCGACGGGCTCGAGGTACACGTCGAGCGCCGTGAAGTACACGTCGGTGCGCCCCTCAAACGCGGAATCGAGACCGGCGACCACCCACAGCGTGCCGGTCGCATCGGTTCGGGCCCGGAAGTTGGCGCTCCGCGTGTTCAGGCTCTTCAATTCCCAGCGTCCAAGCGACAGGTCGTCGCAGGACTGGGTATTGGCCAGATCGCCGACGACCAACGCCTGCGTCCCCGACGTCGACTGCACGCCAAAGTCGATGTTCAGGCGCAGGATCGGCGCGGCGCCCTCCATCTGCTCCACCGCCAGCGGTTCGATCGCGCTGGCACCCAGCTTCATGTACACGCTGTCGCCAGGCGACCCGCCCACGCCGGCGCAGCCGCGCGGCACGTCGCTTGCCATCTCCAGGGCAAGCTCCACGCGATAGAGGGCATCAGGCTGCAGTCCGCGCAACGGAGCCTTGACCAGCATGGCCAGATCGTCCGAGCGATTGTGTCCGCCCAGGCGGATGCCGCGCCGCGCCTGCAGCGGCGCGGGCAGCGTCTCCCAGGCGAACTCAAGCTCGTAGATGTCCTGTCCGTCGGGCGGCAGATCGGCAAACACCGGGCTGAATTGCAGTGCGCCGCGCTCAAAGCTGAAATGCCGCCGCTCTCCAAATTCCTCGTCGGCATGGCAGCGCACACCCTGGGTGGCGGTCAGGCGGTGCAGGCCGATCACGCCATCCGGCAGCTCGCCGGTGGACGAACTGAAGTCCAGCTCGGCGGTGTCGCAGCCCGAAAACACGATGCGTGCCGTGCCAACGGACTCAATGGCCACATCGCCATCGTCGGCCAAGGTGGGGAACCGCCCACCGCTGGCCTGGCTGAGCGCCAGGTCCGCCGCGTCGCCGTCCACCTCACCCAACCCGATCAGCCACAGCGGCCGGCCTTCAGCATCAAACGTGTACCAGCTCAGGGTGACACGCCCGCCGTCGAGGACATCCAGATGCAGCCCCTGCCCCGAGTTGTCGGGGTCGTACCAGAGCCCGCCGATGTCGCCGCGCAGGCCGACCGGGTCGGCTGCCGGCAGCTGCGCCGAGCAGGGCATCACACAGATCGCGGCGCCCAGGGCAAGCAGCCACGGAATCGGACGAGGCATGGATTCGGTTCCTTTCGTATCGGAGTGGGCAATCAGGTCGCATCGCGACGATCGGGCCAGGACGAACCGTCGCGCGTCCTTCATCCTTGCCGTTCGGAATGACGCGCGTGCGTTCGCACCCATGCACAGGATTCGCCATGCGAGAACAGCCTGGCCATCGCGCTGAGCCCCGCGCGCCGGCTCGGCCGACGACCTTCCACGCTCCGTATCTGGAGTCGCCGTGCGACGCACCTTCAGAGGTTCGCCTGATCGAACGCCCGCGCATGCGTTGCCGCTCAGTAGAGGGTCGGCAACGGGGTACTCTTGCCGGGCAGGTCGCGTCCTTGCTCTGGACAGGTGCAGCCAGGCGGCGACTGTTCGTCGCAACCCGGCCGCGCACGCATGGCCGAACGCGGGCAGATCTGGCCGTGCCCCAGAACCAGCACGGCGCCCTGCGTGGCGCCAAGCTTGGTCCGCTCGTCGTAGCTGTGCTGACGCAGGGCAAGACGGGACAAGGCTCGCGACTTCAGGCTGCCGATCCTGCGCTCGATGTCCCGGCAGGGCAGACCCTCGAATTCGCTGCGATCCAGCGCGCGAATCTGCTCGAGCAGTCGGATTGCCTGCTCGCGAGCCAGTCGCCGATGCCCTTCTTCGTGCGTTTCCAGTCCACGCAGCACATCGTTCCAGCGCGACTGCAGCCAGACCGGCGAAGCCGACTGATCCACCCACTGTGGCAGTGACGTGCGCATCTCCAGCACCATCCGCGGTCCGTGCCAGTCGCAGCCGCCACCTTCCCGCGGTTCCAGTTCGAGTCGGCTGTTGAGCGCGATCTCGGTCAGCGCATGCGAACCGGCCAGTTCCAGCTCGTCGGGCCGCTGCTGCGACAGGGCCGCGTGCAACGCGCCGGCATCAGCTGCAGAAATCGGGTAGTGGCGAAACGTCTCGACTATCTCGAGTTCCGACTGGTCAGCCCGGGCGCCGGGAACGTGCCCGAGACAGAGCACGACGGTGCACATCCAGCCGGCCAGCCGGCCGGACGCTCGAGACAGGCGCGCGAAGCCCGGCCACCCTCTGCTTGAACAAGTCATGCCTGACACCCGCAAACCCTCTTCGTGGACCCACGTGTCCTTGACGGACGAACGACCCGGGCGCAGCGTCGCAGACGAAGCGCAAAGTGTCGAAAGGCCATGCACTCGGCTTCGCCTCGACTGGCCCCGGCTCCTGAGTTCGCCGATACAAGCAGAGTCAGCCGCGACCTCTCGGGCCGAAGGACGCGACATCGGGTCCGCCATGGGCTCGTCCCGGCCGGCCAGCCCATCATGCTTTGCCGCGCTCGGTCGGGAGCTTCTTTTCCTCCCGCAGCAGACGCCAGGCACCGGCTGTCATCACGCCGGCGAGCAACAGCCCGACACCGAACACCGTCTGCGCGCCGAACAGCGACAGCGCCTTGTAGGCCCACGAGAAACTGACTTCGCCGCCGCGATAGAACGCGGTGTCGATCGCGGCGCCCGCCTTGTATCGCCATTGCCGGTCGACCCGGGTATAGATTGTCTCGCGGCCCGGTTTGAGCAAAGAAAACTCGTTGGATCGCGTCACCACCAATACCACCGCCACCATCATCGGCAGCGGCGAGGCAGTCAGCACCGCAAAGCCCAGCAGCAGTGCTCCCATCGGGATCATCAGCGCCGGCCATAGCCCGAAACGCGACAACAGAGCCCGGGTCACAAACAGCTGCACGACCAGGGTGAGCACGGCGACCGCGATGTCGATCCCCGCGTAGAACTCGGCGCGCGCCTCGGCGGTGGTGAAGGACTCGCGAGCGATCGCGTTCTGCTGGTTGTACAGCAGCTGGCCCAAGGCCACGCCGAGAAACACCATGACCGCCATCCAGCGCAGCAAGGGCTCGCGAATAACCAGCTTCAGTCCGGCCAGCACGCTGCCGCCCATCGCGCTTTCGTTGTCGCGACCGACCAGGGTCTCCCGCTGCACGGCCCATCGACGCAGCCTGACGATGCACACGGTGCAGACCGCCAGGAACCCGGCTGACACCAGCATCAGGTTCGCCACGCCGACCCGCTCGGCCAGCGTGCCGGTAATGGTCGGACCGACGAACGCACCCACTGTGCCGGCGGCGCCGATGTAGCCGTAGTAGCGCCTCGCTTCGATGTTGGAGAACACGTCGGCCATGAAGCTCCAGAACACCGAGACCGAGAACACGTTGAACACCGTCACCCAGAGGAAGAAGGCCATCCCGCGGCCGCCGATATCGCGATCGAACAACGCATAGAAGCCGAGCAGACAGGCGATGAAGAAACCGAACAGCAGCGGCAAGAACACCCGGCGCGGAAACTTCGACACCAGCGCCCCATAGAGTGGCTGCGCGACCAGGATGAGCACGAACGTGCAGGTCGCCAGGACTTGCAGGATCAGCTCATGCAGCGGTATGCCGTGGCGGCTGAAGAAGGCCACCATCGCCGCCGGGAACACCGCTTCGACTTCGCTCGATGCGCCCATCGCGTCGCGCACCGGGCGCAGTACGTAATAGCCGCTCAGCAGGCAGAAAAAAAGCAGGAACGACCAGAGTAGCGGCGGAGACGCGCGCAGAGTCTCGCGAACGCGCGCGATATGTCCCAGGAAACCCAATGCCGGTTCCACCGCGATGAGGTCAGTCCTCATTCTGCGCGACTGCAACGTGGGCGTACACCCCGACACGGCAACGATTGCGGCTGCGATCCGCGTCGCAGGTCGGCATGCTGCAACGCACAATATGGTGCAATCCGCACCGTCCTGGAGCAATTGCTCTAATCATCCGGGCGTAGCCTCGGGATCAGGGCCGATTGACCTCGGCGTCCACGCGGCTGAGCCGCGCCAGGAAACAGGATGTGTACGACTACATCATCATCGGTGCCGGCTCGGCCGGTTGCGCGCTCGCCCATCGGCTGAGCGCCCGTCCCGAGACCCGCGTACTGTTGCTCGAGGCGGGCCCACGCGACTGGCATCCCTTCATCCACATGCCGGCTGGCCTGGCCAAGCTGGTCGGGCGCAAGGGCGTGAATTGGGACTACTCGACCGAACCCGAAGCCGCGCTCGACGGGCGTCGACTGTGGTGGCCGCGCGGCAAGGTGCTCGGCGGATCGAGCTCGATCAATGCCATGTGCTACATCCGCGGGGTACCCGGCGACTACGACGAGTGGGCCGACCTCGGCGCCAGCGGCTGGCGCTGGGACGACGTTCTGCCCTACTTCAAACGGGCCGAGGACAACCAGCGCGGCGAGAGTCCGCTGCATGGCAGCGATGGCCCACTGTCAGTGTCCGACCTGCGCTACGCCAACCCGCTGGCTTCGGTGTTCCTGCAGGCCGCGGAGCAGGCCGGGCATCGCCGCAACGCCGACTTCAACGGCGACGCGCAACAAGGCTTCGGGTTCTACCAGGTGACCCAGCGCGACGGTGCGCGGTGCTCGTCGGCGCGCGCGTATCTGGATCGCGCGAACGAGCGCCCGAACCTCGAGGTGGTGACCATGGCCCAGGTCAGCCGGGTGCTGATCGAGAGCGGACGCGCGGTCGGCGTGGAATATCGACGCCGCGGCCAGCTGAAACGGGCCCACGCGAGCGGCGAGGTCATCCTCAGTGGCGGCGCACTCAACTCGCCCCAGCTGCTGATGCTCTCCGGCATCGGGCCTGCCGACGACCTGCGTCGACAAGGCATCCGCGTGGAAGTCGACGCCCCCGAGGTCGGCGCCAACCTGCAGGATCATCTCGACATCTGCAGCATCGATCGCTGTCGCAGCAAGCTCACCTACGACCGCACCAACGACCTCAAGATCGCGTTCGACTACTACCTGTTCAAGCGCGGCCCCGGCACCTCGAACATCGCCGAAACCGGCGGCTTCGCGCGCTCCGCGCTGGCCCAGGACGCGCGCCCCGACGTGCAGTTCCACTTTGTCCCGGCCATCCTTGACGACCACGGGCGCAATCGGCTGCCGGGCTTCGGCTACACCGTGCACGCCTGCTTCCTGCGTCCACGTTCGCGCGGCCGATTGCAGCTCGCCTCGGCCGATCCAGGCGAGAAGATCCGCATCCATGCGAACTACCTCAGCGATGCCGAGGGTTTCGACATGGCGATGATGAAGCAGGCCGTGCGGATGAGTCAGGACATCCTCGCCCAGCCAGCCTTCGACGAGTACCGCGACGGCAAGATCTTCCCTCCCACCGCGCCGGACAGCGACGCCGAGCTGGAGGCCTTCATCCGTGCCAAGGCGGAGTCGATCTATCACCCGGTCGGCACCTGTCGCATGGGCGACGACGATGCGGCGGTGGTGGATGCACGCCTGCGCGTGCGCGGCGTCTCCGGACTGCGCGTGGTCGATGCCTCGGTGATGCCGAGACTGATCGGCGGCAATACCAACGCGCCCACGATCATGATCGCCGAGCGCGCCGCCGACCTCATCCTCGAGGACGGCGCGCAACCGCTGCGCCAGGTGGCCTGACGCTCTGCACCCGGCGCTGGCCTCGTCGCCGTCCGATCGGCGGCGACGGACGTTGGTCCGGCCAAGCGGCGTAGCGCAGCCTCGACCCTCCGATCCGTTCGCCCGCCCGGCGAATCGACGACGATCTTTTGCAATGTCCGCATTGAGCGAAGCGCGTAGCGGATCGACAATCCGGCCATGAGTGGGACCGTCCGCCGACGCCTTACCCGGGCACATGCAGACCGGCCAGCGCACGGGAGCGCAGCGCGGGCAACCCGCAGCGGAGGGCGCGCGCGGTGAACGACAGCCTGTTCGACGTGCGCAGCGCGATTCTGCTTGGCGCCTTGCTGAGCCTGTTGCAAGCCACAGTGCTGGCGAGCGCACGTCGCGACTTGCCGCGCGAACTGCAGCCTGCGGCGACCAGCTGGCTGTGGGGGACAGCGCTACAGGGCTGCGCCTACATCCTTTTCTCGCTCCAGGGTCGCGCGCATCCGATGTTCGCCATCGTGGTGCCGAACTTCCTGCTGGTGCTCGGGTTGAGCGGATACCTGCGCGGCGTTCGACTTTTTCAGGGCCGGCCCGACCGCTGGGGCCTGCTGCTGCCCACCGTGGTCAACACCCTCGGCGCCTTCATCTTCACCCTGATGTACGACCACATCACCATTCGATACGTGGTGGTGTCCCTGTGCGTGGCCTGGGTCATGGGCCTGACGGCGAGACACCTCGCACAGCAGCGCGGCATCCTGCGCAGCGCCAGCGCCTCCACCCTGCTGTATACCCTGATCGCCACCGCCGGCTACTTCGTGGTGCGTGCCGTCTTCTATGCGCTGTCGGCCGCGCCCGTGCCCACCCTGCTGACCGGCAGTATCGAGCTGACCCTGACCGCGCTGTTCGCGGCACTGGTTCCGGTGGTGTGCACGACCAGCTTCCTGCTCCTGTGCACCGACCGCGTGCGGCGCAATCTCGAACGCATCGCCGCGATCGACCACCTCACCGGCCTGCTCAATCGGCGCTCGCTCGAATCCGCCGGCGAGCGCGCGGTGCATGCGGCGCGCCGCGAGGCCGGCCAGCGCCTGGCGGTACTGGTGGTCGACATCGATCACTTCAAGCAGATCAACGATCGCCATGGCCACGCCGCCGGCGATGCAGCCCTGCAGCACGTCTCCAACCAGATGCACGCGATGGCCCGGACCAGCGACATCGTCGGCCGCTTCGGCGGCGAGGAGTTCGTCGTGCTTGCCTGGATCGATCGCGCGCAGCATCTCGCGACCCTGGCCGAACGGATCCGCGCCCTGATCGAATCCAGCGGCTTCCGCCACGACGGCGAATCCATCCGCTTCACCGTCTCCATCGGCGGCGCGGTGTTGGAGCCGGTCGATCGTGACTTCGACGACCTGATGCGCCGCGCCGATCGCGCGCTGTATGCAGCCAAGGCAGCAGGGCGCAACCAGGTGCGCATTCGCGACCCGCGTCAGGCATCCAGCGCATCCGAGGCACTGGAGCCGCAAACGAACTGATGGGCTGTCGCGACGCCTGGCCAAACCAGGCGACGGCCCGGGTCAGCGAACCGCGCGCACTCAGCGCCGCACGCGTGCGCGCTGCTCGACTACCGGCGGCAGCGGGCAGTGAAGGCAGGCGCAAACCGTGCGTAGCAGTTCCGACTCGTTGACGCTGATGCGCCCGTCGTGGCTGACCGCGACCACCATGCCTTCGATCAGCAGCTGCTTGCCGGCCGAGTCCAGCGCATCGAGATCGGCCAGCGCATGATCGAGCGCGGCGACCCAGGACTTGGGCGGATTGAACTGGAAGCGGTGCGCCGGCAGCACCGCGACCAGACCGGCCACGTAGGCGCGTCGCATGGCTGCAGGATCCTCGTAGCCATGCGAGACCAAGGTGGCGAACAGGTCCGCCAGCGACTGCGCACAGTCCTTCAACTTGCGCTTGCCGGCCGCCTTGTAGCGGCTGGGATCGAGGGCTTCGAGCACCTGCACGCGCAGCAGGCGCGACAGGCAGTAGTCGAACAGCGAAATCTTGCCGTCGATGCGCATCAGCTTGTCCGAGCAGTGCATCAGCGACTCGAGCTCGGGGCGCGGCCGGCGCCGCAGCGCAGGAAAGGCGAGTGCCACCAGCGGAAGACGAAGCGCGGGATGCAAGGCATGGCAGGCCGGCGCCAGCTCGGCCACGGTGTCGGCCTGATCTTCATCCAGCTCGACCGCGACCTCGGCGATCTGTCGGGCCTGAATGGCGCGGTCGCTGTCGATCAGCATCGCCAGCACAAGCGCCGCCGCGCTGCGCTGGTCGTGGGCGGCGTCGATCAGGTGGTCGGGTAGCGCATGATGCAGGCCGCTGGCGCGTCGCGCGTCGTCGTGGATCGGCATCGCCACCCGCGCGGCAGTCGCGCCCGGATACGGGCGGAACTGCTTGTCGGGTGGCGGCAGCACCACGGTGTCGATTTGCGAGACCGAACCGTCCAGTCCCATCAGCCGATCTTCTTCGAGCCCCTGCGGCGGCGCGTGGCGCCACTTGTCGACCAGCCCCTGCAACTTGTCGACGGCGAACGCAGGATCGAGCACGCGTATTCGCTCCATCACCGGCGGGTGGGTGGCGAACCACTCCGAGTAGCCACGCCATTCGCCGAACAGCATGTGCGACACCTCTTCGGCTTCGCCGGTCTGCAGGGAGGAGCCCTGGTCGAGGCCGGCGATCTTCTTGAGTGCGCCGGCGAGACCCTGGCTCTGGCGGGTGAACTGCACCGCCGAGGCATCGGCAAGCACTTCCCGCGACCGCGACACGCCGGCCTTGATCAGCCGCGCGGCGAACACACCGACTGCGCCGACCGCGATCAGCGCCGCCGCACCGACCAGCATCGGCGCCAGCTGGCGCGAGCCGGAACCGCGGCCATGGATGAGCAGTTTGCGCCCGAGCAGACCGATCATGATGATGCCGAACAACACGCCCATCAGACGGATGTTCAGGCGCATGTCGCCGTTGAGGATGTGGCTGAACTCGTGCGCGATCACACCCTGAAGTTCGTCGCGATTGAGCCGCTCCAGCGTGCCGCGGGTCACCGCGATCGCCGCATCCGAGGGCGAGTACCCGGCAGCGAAGGCGTTGATGCCGGGCTCGTTGTCGAGGACGAAGATCGCCGGCACCGGCAAACACGCGGCGATGGCGAGTTCCTCGACCACGTTGCGCAGGCGGCGTTCGAGCGGGTCGCGGCAATCCTCGCCGACTTCGCGACCACCAAGCTGACGCGCGACCTCGCTCCCGCCCTGTCGCAGGCTGTGCACGCGCCACCACGACGCCAGGCAGATCGACGCCGTCACCAGCAGCGCCACGCCAAGCATCAAGGAGGTGTGGGATCCCGCCCAGGCCGCTACGCCGCCTTCACGAATCACGTCCGACCCGTTGGCGATGGCGAGGCTGAGCATGACGACGGCGGTCACCGCGGCGACGATCAGCACCACCGCCACGGCGAACAGCAGCACCAGACGTTTGGTGCTGCGCCGCGCCGATGCCTGGCGTTCGAAGAATCCCATGCGCGATCGTTGCGTGGGCGCTGTCAGTTGAAGCTCACCTTCGGTGCTTCGCGCTTGTGCGCCTCGGCCTCACCCAGCTCGAGCAGCGCCGCCGCGGTGAAGCCGAACGAGCCGGCCACGATGTTGCCCGGAAACATCTCGCGGCGGTTGTTGTAGGCCATCACCTGGTCGTTGTACGCCTGACGCGCAAACGCGACCTTGTTCTCGGTGGAGGTCAGCTCCTCGCTGAGCTGCATCATGTTCTGGTTCGCCTTGAGATCCGGGTAGGCCTCGGCCAGTGCAAACAGTCGGCCGAGCGACGCGGTCAGGGCGTTCTCCGCTCCGGCCAGCTGGGTCATGGCCGCCGCATCGCCGGGTGCAGCTTTCGCCGCGCCCGCCGCCTGCACGGCGCTGTTGCGCGCCTGGATGACGGCTTCGAGCGTGCCCTTCTCGTGGGCCATGTAGGCCTTGGCGGTCTCGACCAGATTCGGAATCAGGTCGTGCCTCCGGTGCAGCTGCACGTCGATCTGTGCGTAGGCGTTCTTGTACGCGTTGCGCGCACCGATCAGCCCGTTGTAGATCATCACGACCCAGATCACCAGGCCACCGAGCAACAAGAAGATCACCAGCATCGACGACATGTCTTGCCCTCCATCCCCCAAGGAAGGTCCGCGCGGGATGTTGCCCGCCGGCCCAGCTTGCCCCCATTCGCGCTCAGGGTACCGGAACCCGACCGCTTCGATAACTCTCCCAACCACCCCGGTCATCACCGCCTCGCGGGCGCCGGCCTTGCGAGGAAGCGACGAACCGACGGTCCTCGCCAAAAAACGTGGCAATCCTCGCGCCGACAAGATAGCGTTCCGGCGCCGCCTCCGGTCATGCCCGGTTACCGCAGCCTCCCTAGAATGGCCCGCATGTCACTCGAAACCGAATTGCTTCCGTGCTGAACTCGTTCCGTTGTCTTCTCCTCTGGCTCGGCCTCGCCGCCACCCTCTCGGCCCTGCCCGCATCACTCGCGCGCGCCGCCGCGCCGTCCGCAGCCTTGCTGACCAGCCAGCTCGACCTGCTTGCGCAGAAAGTCGTGCAGCTCGGTCGAATACCCGGCCTGGCGATGGTCATCGTGGTCGAGGGCGAAGTCGTCTGGGTCGAAGGCTATGGGGTCACCCAGGTCGGTTCGCGCGAGAAAATCGACGCGGACACGGCGTTCCGCCTTGCTTCGCTGTCGAAGGGATTCGCCGGTGCGGTCTGCGGGTTGCTCGTGCAGGAAGGTGCACTGCGTTGGGACACCCGGGTCACCGATCCGATTCCCGGCTTCCAGCTCAACGCACCAGGCGCAGCGCAGCAGGTCACCCTGCGCGACGTACTGAGCCATCGGGTGGGACTGCCGTTTCATACCTACGACCGCGACCTGGAAGCGAACAAGCCCTACCCCGTGCTCGCGGCCAAGCTCGGCGAAGCGCCGCTGCGCTGCCAGCCTGGCGCCTGTTACGCCTACCAGAACGTCGCCTTCGGTCTGGTCAGTGACCTGGTGTTTGCCGCCACCGGCGACTTCTACACGCATCAGGTCGAGTCGCGCATCTTTCATCCACTCGGCATGCACAACGCCACGTTCGGACGCGACGGACTCGAGTCGAGCCGACGCTGGGCGCGTCCACACGTTCGCGGCAAGCGTGGATGGATGGCGGTGCGACCGAAGGAAACCTACTACCGGGTGCCGCCGGCCGCGGGCGTCAATGCCACGGCACGTGACATGGGCGCGTGGATTCGTGCCCAGCTGGGCATGGCGCCCGAGGTGCTCGATGCAGATCTGATCGCCGACCTGCAGCGTCCGCAAATCGCCACGCCGACGGAGCTGCGTCGCAACGGCTGGCGGGGCACGCGCATCAAGTCTGCCCAGTACGCCACCGGCTGGCGCATCTTCGACTATGCCGGCCACGAACTGGTCTTCCATGCCGGCGCAGTGCAAGGCTATCGGGCGATGCTCGGCATGCTTCCCGACAAGAAGTTCGGCATGGCGGTGCTGTGGAACAGCGAGAGCTCGGCGCCCGGCGGCATGCTCGCGGTGGCGCTCGACCGCGTGCTCGGTCTGCCATCGCGCGACTGGACCGGATTCGAGAAGACCCCCTTGCGCGGGCGTCGCTGAAGCGAGCGTCCGACGCCGTCGGCGTCGCGGTGGGGATCGAGCCGCCGCACGCGCAACCGGGCTCAACCCCCGGTTGGCAATCCGTTCGCAGCGTCAGCAGGCGGTCGGCGTTCGGGCTGTGCGCATCCGCATGCACCGGCGCTTCGAATCGTGAGGGAAGCAGTGCGCATCCCGACCGGCGGATCCGAAGGAACATCAGTTTCGACAGAAATCGCGTGACCCGGCGCAGCGCGCTGCGAGCTTGGGGCCGATGACCCACGCAGTCAGGAGGAAGCGGCGGAAGCGCTACCCGGATGGCACAAAAAAGAAATCCAGGTTCGGGTCGCTGATGGAGCGACCCGCCCTGGACTTGAGTTGCCTCGCGTCATCCCCGCCAAATCGGGCGGGGACGCGCGCGCGAATCAGAGAGCCGTGGCAACCGGAGCCGCAGGAGCAGGCTCCGCAGCGGGCTTCGCCGCCTTGCGGCGCGATGCCTTCTTGGCAGGCTTCTTGGCAGCTTTCTTGGCAGCCTTCTTCTTCGGAGCTGCCTTTTTGGCAGCCTTCTTGGCGGCCTTCTTCGGTGCAGCCTTCTTGGCGACCTTCTTGGCAGCCTTCTTGGCGGTCTTCTTCGCCGCAGCCTTCTTCGGTGCAGCCTTCTTGGCAGCCTTCTTCACGACCTTCTTGGCGGCCTTCTTGGCAGTTTTCTTGGCGGCTTTCTTCGGCGCAGCCTTCTTGGCGACCTTCTTGGCAGCCTTCTTCACTGCCTTCTTCGGTGCTGCCTTCTTGGCGACCTTCTTCACTGCCTTCTTCGCAGCTTTCTTCGGTGCAGCCTTCTTGGCCGCCTTCTTGGCGGGTTTCTTCGCAACAGCTTTCTTCGTGGCCATAACGCCCTCGCTCCTCGTCAGTGGGACTTGCTTACGCCTATGTGGGCCCTCGATGGCCGCACACAAAAACGCCCGCAGTCGGGTACCGCGGGCGTAAGACGTGGGTGCACTTCCTGGCTCGGGGAATTCGAGAGGGAGAGAGGGCCACCTGCTCCGTTTCCGGAGGTCTGTTCGCAACGTGTGCGTGTGACGCCGTGCTCGACTCTCAGTTTGATCACCGCTTCCCGCAGGAGTGTCTGCTCGCCGAAAACTAATCACGAGAAATCGCACTGTCAACACGTTCGCGACAATTTTTTTTGCGCCGTTCACCCTGCCCCGGCGTCCGCCGACCGGATCGCGGAATCAGCACTTAACATATTATTGCACCAACATGCCTTGCGAGCATTGAACAGTCTTGCAAATTCGCGAATCCCCAAAACAGCAATCTAACCTGTGTGTTAAGTGTCGGCGCGCCCGGCGACCGGGTGGAGGCGACAGCGGCGATCGTCGGTTTGGCGCGTCGCAAAAGAAAAAGCCGCGCGATTTGCGCGGCTTTTTCCCCCGCCGGATACGACCGGCTACTCGTCGTCGAGCTGCTCGGCGTAGTCCTCGGGCGACATCAACGCATCCATCTCGGAAGCGTCATCGACCTCCAGAACGAAGATCCATCCCTCACCGAACGCATCCTCGTTGATCGTTTCGGGCGCTTCGCCGAGCTTCTCGTTCACCGCGACCACCTTGCCGGCAACCGGCGCGTAGACGTCCGACGCAGCCTTGACCGATTCGACCACCGCCGCGCCGGCTCCCGCCTCGAAGTGATCGCCGACATCCGGCAGCTCGACGTAGACCAGGTCGCCAAGCGACTCCTGAGCGTGATCGGAAATTCCAACAGTCACTCGGCCGCCGTCCTCGAGTCGCGCCCATTCGTGCGACTTGGCGAACTTCACATCTCCGGGCAGTTCTTTCATGGGACAGCTCCGTGCATGGGATCAGGATGGGGTGGCAACGCCCGGCAGGGTTTCGATCCGGGCAAACCGTGCGTCATTGCGCCTTCGGGGCGCAGGCTTCTCAAACCGGATTGTAGTGCCGATCGGGTGGTCGTGAGGCGGTTGCCGGGCGTCGGCGACCGATTCCCTTGCGCCCAGCCGTCCGTTCCCGCTTCATCGAGCCGGAGTCGGATCGAGCACACCGTCGGCAATCTTGCCTTCGCGCACGAACGGCAGCGCGACGGTTCGCAGCGCAACCCAGCGCCCGCGAATGTCGACCTGCAGACCGTCGACCGAACCGGCGGGCACCCGGATCATCGCGATCGCCTTGCCGAGGGTGGGCGAGAAGGTTCCGGAAAGCACCTCTCCCTCGCCGCTCGCACACTGCACGCGCTGCCCGTGACGCAGCACGCCCTTGTCGTCCATCACCGCACCGATCAGCTGGCGCGGCGCACCGTGCTCGCGCTGCTGTTCCAGTACCGACCGACCGACGAAGGCCCGGCCTTCATCGAATGCCACCGTCCAAGCCAGGCCGGCCTCCAGAGGTGAGACGGTTTCGTCCATGTCCTGGCCGTACAGATTCATGCCGGCCTCGAGGCGCAGCGTGTCGCGCGCGCCGAGTCCGGCCGGTCGCACACCGACGGCATGCAGACGGCCCCACCAGTCGGCGGCCTGGTCAGCGGGCATGGTCAGCTCGAAGCCGTCCTCACCCGTGTAACCGGTGCGGGCGACAAAGCAATCGCCGACTTCGAGGGCGGCAAACCGGCCAAGCTTCTCGGCGGTGGCGCGGGCATCCTCGGGCAACAGCCCGACGACGCGCGCACGCGCATTCGGCCCCTGCACTGCGATCATCGCCAGCTCGGGACGCTCCTCGACGCGCACGTCGAAGTCCGAGGCTTGCGCGTTGATCCACTGCAGGTCCTTGTCCCGCGTGGCCGCATTGACCACCAGTCGATACCGCTGCGGTGCGCGGAAGTAAACGATCAGGTCGTCGATCACCCCACCCGCTTCATTGAGCATGCAGGTGTAGAGCGCCTTGCCCGGCTTCTTCAGCTTGTCGACGCTGTTCGCCACCAGCCGGCGCAGGAAGTCGTGCGCACTGGCGCCCTCAATGTCGACCACGGTCATGTGCGAGACATCGAACATGCCGGCGTCGCGGCGCACCTGATGGTGCTCTTCGATCTGCGAACCGTAGTGGATCGGCATGTCCCAGCCGCCGAAATCGACCATCTTGGCACCGGCGGCGCGATGGACGTCATTCAGTACGGTGGCTCGGGTCATCGATCGCTCCGGGTAGGCGGTGGGCGCGCATTATCGCGCGCGCCCGGCGATCACCCAAGGGCCGCGGAAGGACGAAGCGGAATCCGGCTGCGAAAACACGGGAGCGGCGCTCGGGCGATACGCGCCGGAGCGGGCAAGCGGCACGGATCACACGGATCAGAGGACGACGGTGCAGGAGCCGAACTCCCGACCCGAACTCCCGACCCGAACTCCCGACCCCAACACCCGGTCGCAGCGTGCCCACCTGCCACGCTGCGCGGGCGACGGCTGCACCGCGGACGGCCGCCGTCGAAGCCGTGGGTTCAGCCGGCCGCGTGCACGCGCAGGACCATGCCGTCGACGCCCACCACCCGCACGCGCTGGCCGGTCGGCATGTCGTCGCCCTCGACCGTCCACAGCGCGTCGCCGATCTTGACCTTGCCGCGGCCGTTGACGATCGGCGCCTGCAGCTCGAACACGCGGTCCATCAGCTGCGCTGTCTTGCGATTCAGCAGCGGCTGGTCGCTTGCGGCGTCGCGATTGAGCCGGCGCCGGTAGCGCCAGCCGATGCCTGTCGACACCAGCGCGAGAACGCCGAACACGATCCACTGCGTAGCCAGGCTCATGCCGGGAATCAGCAACACCACGAGGCCGGCCGCAGCGGCACCGAGACCGAGCCAGAGCATGAATGCGCCGGGCGCGATCACTTCGACGGCGAACAGGAGCAGCGCCAGACTCCACCAGAACCAACCCGATTGCATCCACATCATCATGACCTTCCTCCCGCGTCGATCAGACGGCGGCGATCCCGCGCCGCCGCCTGCCCTTTCTCCTTTGACGTGTCACGCAGCGACCGCGCGACACCCGGGTCGAGCGCGCCCGCTCAACCCGCCGGGCGCGCGGGCGGCGCAGGCGGCGTCTTGCCGACGCCGACGCTCTTCGCCAGCTCGGCAATGCCCGCCAGCGAACCGAGCACGCCGGTCGTCTCCATCGGCAGCATCAGCAACTTCTGGTTGGGCGAGCCGGCAAACTCCTTCAGCGCCTCGACGTACTTCTGTGCCACGAAGTAGTTGATCGCCTGCACGTCGCCTTGGGCAATCGCATCGGACACCATCTGGGTCGCCTTGGCCTCCGCTTCGGCCAGGCGCTCGCGCGCTTCGGCGTCGCGGAACGCAGCCTCCCGGCGACCTTCGGCCTCGAGCACGGCGGACTGCTTCTCGCCATCGGCGCGCAGGATGTCGGACTGCCGCTTGCCTTCGGCCTCGAGAATGTTGGCGCGCTTCTCGCGTTCGGCCTTCATCTGGCGCGCCATCGAATCGACGAGGTCGCGCGGCGGTTGGATGTCCTTGATCTCGATCCGGTTGACCTTGATACCCCAGGGGTGGGTGGCCTCGTCGACCACCACCAGCAGGCGCGCGTTGATCTCGTCGCGCTTGGAGAGCGACTCGTCGAGATCCATCGAACCGAGCACGGTACGGGTGTTGGTCATGGTCAGGTTGAGGATGGCGATCTCGAGCTGGGCCACTTCGTACGCAGCCTTGGCCGCGTCCAGCACCTGGTAGAACACCACGCCGTCGACTTTCACCACGGCGTTGTCCTTGGTGATGACTTCCTGGGACGGCACGTCGAGCACCTGCTCCATCACGTTCATCTTGCGCCCGATCGAATCGAACCAGGGCACGATGAAGCCGAGGCCGGGCGTCAGCGTATGGGTGTAGCGCCCGAACCGTTCAACGGTGTACTCGTAGCCCTGCGGCACCGAGCGCACTCCTTTGAAGATGCTGACGACGACGAAGGCGAGGAACGCCCAGGCAAGCAAATCAAGCATGGCAGGTCTCCGGCAGGGAACAGGCGGCGGACACTATATCCCCAGTGGCCGCGGGCGGTGATGGCTACCTGACGGCCGCGGCCGCCGGTTGTGACCGGTCGTTCTGCACGCGAGCAGGCGTTAATATCCTGTTATAAGCTAGCCGAACCCACCAGGGAGTGTCCGTCCATGAAGAACCACTTGTTGTCCGTCGCGGTCGCGGCTGGCCTGCTCGCCAGCGGCTCGGCCTCGGCGATCACCAACGTCGAAAGCAATGCCAGTATTCCTTTCAGCTTCTCCAACCCCGGCGCACGCAGCCTGGCCATGGGCGGCGCGTTCATCGGCGCGGCCGACGATGCCACGGCGGCCTACAGCAACCCGGCCGGCCTGACCCGACTCGGCCTCGAGCAGCAGTTCTCGCTCGAAATCCGCAATACCGACGCCAAGCCGCAGTATCCGTCCGGCGGCAGCTTCAACACCGGGCCGTTCGACCTGTCGGGCGTCAACTATCGGCACGCTTCGAGCGAAAACGATGACGTCTCCTTCATCGGCTGGGTGCTGCCGCGCGATACCTGGTCGATTGCCCTATACCGGCAGCAGACGGTCAACCTCGACCTCGACTACAGCACCGACCCGATCTTCTTCAATGGCGAGTTCGACGGCACCTTCGTGCGGCCGTACGACGCCAACACCGACCTCGAGCTGGTGACCTGGGGCGCCAGCTTCGCGATGAACATCAACGAGAACCTGTCCTGGGGTGTCGGCCTGAACTACCAGCAGTTCGACCTCGACTCGTCGGTGCTGCGTTTCGACGATACCCGCTCGATCACCGCCAACCAGCAGACCCAGCGCGGCGACGATGACGACTTCGGCTACTCGCTGGGCGTCCTGTACAAGGGCTCCGACGCGTTCAGCATCGGCATGTCCTATCGCAGCGAGACGCAGTTCAACTACCGCTTCCAGAATCTGGTGTTCGATGCGTTCGGCGATGGCGAGGACGTGCTGTTCGCCAACGGCCGCACCAGCTTCAAGACGCCCGACGTGTTCAGCATCGGCATGAGCTGGCGCGCCAACGACAACCTGACGATCAACTTCGACGTCAATCGGGTCGGCTACAGCAATCTGACCGAAGACGTGGAAGACGCGTTCTTCGCCGGCGGCGAGTTCGAGGAGTTCGGCGATCCGCAGGTCGTCAGGTCGCTGCGCATCAAGAATGCGATCGAGCCCCGCTTCGGCGTCGAGTACCTGATCGACTCGGTGGCCAACCCGGTCAGCCTGCGCTTCGGCAGCTGGCGCGAGCAGCGCCATACGCTGGAGTTCGCCAACAATCCGGACAGCCCGTCGTTCGATGACGCGGTGGCCGCAGCCGCAGGCGGCGTGCTGTTCAGCGCCGGCGACGACGAGATGCATTACTCGGCTGGCTTCGGCATCGCGTTCCCGCACTTCCAGATCGACTTCGCCTACGACCACGCCGACATCCAGGACGTGTTCTCGCTGTCGGGCGTGTACCGGTTCTGATTCCGGCGCATCGTTTCGAACCGAAGGGGGCGCTCTGCGCCCCCTTTCTTTTTGCCCACGCGCTGCGTCGGCGGAAGCGCGATACATCCTCTGTCGCTTGCTGCTCACCGACAGCGCATTCAGCTGCGGTACGGCTGCGCGCACCGATTCGGCGCCCGCAGCCCGGACGGAAAACGCCTGCCGCAGGGTGCTGAGACGCACCGAGCGCGTCGCAGGTTGCGCCGCTGCGGCAAAGCGAGCCCTGGCGGCGACCGACGGCCGCGGCGAGGCGATGGATCACGCGATACGGCGATGCGCTTTCCGCTCGTCGCGTTCCGGCCCGAACTCCCCCTTCAGCGACTTCCGCACACCCCATCGCTGGTGCAAGGTCGACACGCACGGCATCGACGACCAGCACTCTTCGCGCGGCGGTCATCGACGCAGCAACCGAGCGACTCGAACACGACGCACCGCAAGCGATTCGTGAGACCGAAGAGAGGGGGCGGACATGCTGGAGAACACGTGGCAGACCGATGCAGACGATGATGTCGCGCGCGGCGACTCGACGCGCATGCTGGGCGCCGCCCCATGCCATCGCCTGCTGCTGCCGCATGGCGCCCTGTGGATCGAGATCCCGGACCAGCCCGCCCGGCTCGCATCGGCCTGCACGGCGCAAGTGCTTCCACCGGACGTGCCGGTTCGCACTGAACTCATTGATCCATCCTGCGAAGGCATCGACCTGATCGCGCTGCCCGACGAGCTGTGGGCCTGCGTCCGCCAGGCCCTTCATTCCGCACTGCCCGCGCATGCTGCCGAGCCCTGGCGATGGAGCGGTCTGCGCGTCGATGCTGCCGACTACCTCACCCTGCGACTGCTTCGTCGCGCGCAGCCCGCCGACGCCGCACCCACGGCGACCTGGACCTGCGCGCAGCTGCGGCGCGCACTCGGTGACTGGCGGCGCGCCGCGTCGCGCACCCTGCGCTCGGCGCGCGCGCAGCCGTCGGTACAACAGCACGCCATGCAGCAGGTGGCGCGTCGGATGGCCAGCCGCTGGCGCGAGGGCACGTCGCTGCAGCGCCTGGCAGAGCAGGCGGGACTGTCGGTGTTTCACCTGCTGCGCAGCTTCCGCAGCGTGCATGGCGTGACGCCGCATCAGTTCCTGCTGCAGCTGCGCCTGCGCCGGGCCCTGCACCTGCTTGGCGACGGCCGGCAATCCGGCGCAGCGCTCGCGGAGCGCCTGGGCTTCTGCTCGCATGGCCACTTCTGCACTGCGTTCCGCTCGGCGTTCGGAATGACACCATCGGACTACACGGCGCATCGCCGCGGCGCAACCGCACTCTTCCCTTCCCGCGCGCCGCTGTCCTTGACGCATGCGCCACGATCGCCTTCGCGCGTTCATCGACCCGCTCGCTGACGCGCCAGGTGCGTGCGCACCGCCAGGACGGACTGACGGTCACGCTCGGGCTGCCCGCGGCGTCCCTTCATCGCGGATGTGCCACCATGGCCGCGCAAGGCAGCGCACGTGCGGGTGAGCGCCCCGACAATCGCAGCCGAGGAGACCACGATGATCAGACCGCTCGCCGCCCTGCTGCTCGCTGCCGCCTTCCCGGCCCAGGCGATCGAACTGCCGCACCACAACTGGGAAAACCACCCGGTGCACGCGCTCGATCTCAGCCCGGATGGGGCTCGGCTTGCGGTGGCACACACCGCGGACCGTCGCGTGCAGTGGTTCCGCCTGGGTCACCGCGGCCCCGTGCCGGCGGGACACATCAAGGTCGGCATCGACCCGGTCAGCGTGCGCTTTCGCGATGCGAACGAGCTGTGGGTGGTGAACCAGGTCTCCGACTCGATCAGCATCGTCGATGTCGCGAGCAATCGGGTGCGCCGCACGCTGGCCACGGGTGACGAGCCGTTCGACGTGGTGTTCGCCGCCGGCAAGGCATTCGTGTCCTGCTCGCAGCTCAACGAGATTCGCGTGTACCGCCTCGACGACCTGGATGCGGCGCCGAGCATCATCCGCCTGGATGCCGAAGACCCGCGTGCGCTCGCCGTGTCCGCCGACGGGCAGACCGTGGCGGCGGCGATCTTCGAGTCGGGCAACGGCAGCACCATCCTCGGCGGCGGTCTGGCCAGCCAGAATCCGATCCTCGCCATTCCCAACGTGGTCAGCGACGCGCGTGGCCCCTACGGGGGTCAGAATCCGCCGCCGAATCGCGGTACCGAGTTCGACCCGCCGATGCATCTTCAGGCCGCGCCGCCCAAGGTCGGCCTGATCGTCAAACGCGACGGCGACGGTCGCTGGCGCGACGACAATACCGGTGACTGGACCGAGCTGGTCAGCGGTTCGCTCGCCGCGGCGTCCGGACGGCGTGTCGGCTGGGACCTGCTCGACCACGACGTCGCCCTGATCGACGCGAACACCCTTGCGGTGTCGTATGTCGACGGCCTGATGAACATCGGCATGGCGCTCTCTGCGCGACCGGGCGGCGGCTTCTCGCTGGTCGGCACCGAGGCGCACAACGAGATTCGCTACGAGCCCAATCTGCGCGGCCGCTTCGTCGAGGTGCGGCTGGCGCAGATCGACGAAGCCGGCGCCGCGCTTCCGTTGCGCGATCTCAACGCCCATCTCGCCCAACAACCGGTTCCCGCCCCGGTCGACGTGCGCAACCAGTCGATCGGCGATCCGCGCGCCGTCGCCTGGCGTGGCGACGGCCAGCGTGGCTACGTGGCCGGCATGGGCTCGAACAACGTGATCGAGATCGATGCCGGCGGCGCGCGCGTGGGCGCGCCGATGTCGGTCGGAGAAGGGCCGAACGGCATCGCGGTGGACGAGTCGCGCGGGCTGCTCTATGTCTGGAACCACTTCGAGGCCAGCCTGTCGGTGATCGATCTGGCCGCGCAGGCGGAAAGCCAACGCATCGCCGTGTTCAATCCGCTGCCCGAAGTGATTCGCGAAGGGCGACGCTTCTTCTACGACACCCACCTGACTTCGGGCCAGGGTCAGCTTGCCTGCGCCTCCTGCCACATCGACGGCCGCATGGATCGCCTCGCCTGGGACCTCGGCGACCCCTCGCAACCGCCGCAGCCGTTCGACCAGAACTGCATCACCGGTCGCGGCACCCCCTGCGAAGACTTCCACGCGATGAAGGGGCCGATGACCACGCAGACCATGCAGGACATCATCGGTCATGAACCGCATCACTGGCGCGGCGATCGCACCGGCATCGAAGCGTTCAATCCGGCCTTCCCCAACCTGCTCGGTCGACCCGGTCCACTGACCGGTGCGGAGATGCAGGCGTTCGAGGATTTCCTGGCGACCCTGCGCTTCCCGCCCAACCCGCATCGCTCGCTCGACAACGGTTTGCGCAATCAGCTCGCCCTGCCCGACCACACCACCAGCGGGCGCTTCGCCGTCGCCGGCCAGCCGCTGCCGCCGGGCAATCCGCAGCGCGGCCTGCAGCTGTACACCCAGGGCCTGCTCGACGCGCCGTTCCAGTGTGCGAACTGCCACACCTTGCCGACCGGCATGGCGGTGAACGGGCCGATGTTCCTCGGCACCGGCGGACAGATTCCCGCGGGCGGCGCGGTCATGCCGATCGGCCCGAAGGGCGAGAACCATCTCGGCATCGTCAGCACCGACGGCTCGACCAACGTGTCGATCAAGGTGGCGCAGCTGCGCAACCAGTTCGAGAAGGTCGGATTCACCCTGACCGAGTCACCGAGCCGCGCGGGCTTTGGCTTTCTCCACGACGGATCGGTCGACACCCTGGCCCGTTTCCTTTCCGCCAGCGTGTTCAGCGTCGGCTCCGACCAGGACATCGCCGACCTCGTCTCCCTCACCATCAGCTTCAGCGGCAGCCGCTTCGACCTGCCCAATCCGGCGCTCGGCGCTGCCCCACCGCTGTCGCTGGACAGCCACGCCGCGGTCGGCAAGCAGATCGCGCTGGACGGTAGCGCGTCCAATCCGGACGCTGAAACGCTGCGCAGTGAAGCACGCGCGGGACGGATTGACCTGGTGGCTGCGGTGGCGGGCCGCGACTACAGCTTCCAGTCGGCGACCGACCTGTTTCTCGCCGACGACGGATCGGCGCTCGCCAGCTGGCAGAACCTCGTCGAGCTGGCCTCGCCATCCGATCCGCTGCTGCTCACCGCCGCACCGAAATCACTCGGTGTCCGCTTCGGTATCGATCGCGACGGCGACGGCCTCAGCGATGCAGAGGAACTGCGCCTCGGCGCCGACCCCACCGACCCCGCGTCGAGCACGCTGCGCGCCAGCATCGGGCTGTGGTTCAACCCGGCGCGCAGCGGCCACGGTTTCGACCTCGAACGCGCGGGCGGCATTCTGGCCATGACCTGGTACACCTATGACGACGCGGGTGAGCCGGTGTGGTACCAGGCCGCCGCGAACGCCGCGACGGCCTGGCGCGCGCCGCTGTTCCGCTACACCTGGAACGACGCCAACCGCGTTGCCACGGGCGCGACGGTTGGCGAGGTCGGGCTCGATTTCATCGATGCCGACCATGCCACGTTCACCTGGCGGATCGGTACGCGCAGCGGGAGCGAGCCAGTGGAAATGCTGCTGAAGAGCACGGCGCCACCTGCACCCGACCATACCGGCATCTACTACGACCCGGGCGAATCAGGCTGGGGAACCAGCGTGTACAGCACCGGCGACGCGCGCGCGGTGCTTCTGTACTACTACGCCGACGACGGATCGCCGCGCTGGGCGCTCGGCGTGGGCGACAACCGTCTCGACCTCGAATCGCTGGCGGTGGACAGCTACCGCGGCTTCTGCCCCGACTGTGCCCGCGTGGAACCGGTGCTGACACCGGCCGGCCGTATCGACTGGAACTTCGCCAGCCCGCGCGCGCCGCGCGCAGACTTCCTCATCGATCATGCCAGCGGCGACTGGTTGCGCAACGACGTTAACCTGGTGCCTCTGGCCGATCCGCCGAACGACCCGCGCTGGCGCTGAACCGGCACGCCCGCCGCGCGCGCGGGAAGATGCCGGCGGCAGTGTCGAACGGTCGCGCCCGGGAGCGGCGTGCCGGACCGGCGCCCCGGACCGCCACCCAAGGCCGGCCCTGGAGATCCGCAGCGGATTTCCGAAGCGGAGATCGCGGCCGGGCCTGAGCGCAGTGGATACGCGCCGGGCGCCGGCGGCGCCGATCAATGACGGAAGTGGCGCCGCCCGGTGAACACCATGGCCATGCCGTGTTCGTCGGCCGCGGCGATCACTTCCTTGTCGCGCATCGAACCACCGGGCTGGATCACCGCGCGGATGCCCGCCTTCGCGGCGGCATCGATGCCGTCGCGAAACGGAAAGAACGCGTCCGAGGCCATCACCGCGCCCACTACCGGCAGGGACGCTTCCTCAGCCTTGAGCGAGGCGATGCGGGCGCTGACCACGCGGCTCATCTGCCCGGCACCGATGCCGACCGTCTGCCGGTGTCGCGCGTACACGATCGCATTCGACTTCACGAACATCGCCACCTTCCAGGCGAACAGCAGGTCGCCCAGTTCGTCCGCATTCGGCTGTCGCTGACTGACGACCTGCAGATCGTCGCTGCCCAGGCTGTCGCGGTCGGCGTCCTGCACCAGCAGGCCTCCGGCGACGCGCTGGTAATGCCAGCCTGACTGCGCAGGCTTCAACGCGCCGCACACCAGCACGCGCACGTTGGGCTTCTTGGCCAGGAACGGCAACGCGTCGTCGCGCACGTCCGGCGCGATCACGACTTCGACGAACTGGCGCGCGATGATTTCCTTCGCGGTCACGCCGTCGAGCGTGCGGTTGAACGCGATGATGCCGCCGAACGCCGAGGTGGGGTCGGTGACGTAGGCGCGGTCGTAGGCCTCGTAGATGCTGTCCGCCACGGCGACGCCGCAGGGATTGGCATGCTTGACGATGACGCAGGCCGGCTGGGAAAACTGGCGCACGCAGGCCAGCGCCGCATCGGCATCGGCGATGTTGTTGTAGCTGAGTTCACGCCCCTGCAGAAAGCGCGCACCGCTGACCGTGCCCTCCAGCGCACCTGGCTCGACGAACAGCGCGCCACGCTGGTGCGGATTCTCCCCGTAGCGCAGCACCGCACTGCGGCGCATCGACACGTGCCAGGATTCCGGCCAGTCGCTGGCGCTGTCGGCCGCATCGATCCGTCGCGACAGCCACATCGCGATCTGCCCATCGTAGTGGGCGGTGTGCGCATAAGCCTTGGCGGCCAGCGCGCGTCGCTGCGACGGCGTGGTGCCGCCGGCTTCGATCGCGGTGATCAGGTCGTCGTAGTCCGCCGGGTCCACCACCACGCTGACGCGCGCATGGTTCTTCGCCGCGGCGCGAAGCATCGCCGGACCACCGATATCGATGTTCTCGACGCCGTCGACGTAGCTGCAGTCCGGAGCGGCCACGGTAGCCTCGAACGGATAGAGGTTCACCACCAGCAGATCGATCGGCTCGATGCCATGCGCCTTCATGACCTCGTCGTCGACGCCTTCGCGTCCGAGCAGACCGCCATGCACGCGCGGATGCAGGGTCTTGACCCGGCCGTCCATGATTTCCGGAAAACCGGTCAGGCGACTGACGTCGGTCACCGACAGGCCGTGCTCGCGCAGCAACCGCGCGGTGCCCCCGGTCGAGAGCAGATGAACCCCTGCGGCATGCAGGCGGGCGGCAAGGGGCAGCAATCCCTGCTTGTCCGAGACGGACAGCAAGGCGCGACGAACCGGCTGACGCAAGTCGCTCATGGCGCGTGATCACTCCGAACAAGGAAAGCGCACCCGACCGCGGCCCGGTGCATGACGCAATTATACGTGCCGCGCTGCAACAACACGCTGGCTCGGCCGCCACACCTTCGGGCTGTGGCCGCGACATGCGACTCGGACTGGCGGCGCAGCGCGCACCGACATCAAGCGGTGCGTTCGCGCCTGCAGGATTCGCGACACGGCGGGATCAGCGGGCCAGTGCGAGCCGAACGGATTCGACAGTCATGGTCGACAATTCGGATGGCAGGCGCCGGCGCGAAGAGAACGGCCCGGCACCACCGTGATCAACGGATCAGATTCAGATCGCGAAGACGCTTGCGCAAGGTGGCGCGATTGATACCGAGGATGCCGGCTGCGCGAGTGATGTTGCCCTCGCAATGGTCGAGCACTTCGCTGTACAGCGGCGCTTCGACTTCCTGCATCACCATGCCATGCAGGTCGCCGCACTCCGCTTCACCCATGTCCGAAAGGTATCGGCGCACGGCGCGCGCGACCTGATCGCGGATCGCGGAGTGCACGGCAGAGGAGGAGTTGCCCCGGGCCACGGAGAGAGACATCGATCGAGAAATGGGCGCGCGTTGGTGAAAGTGAATCCGGCACGCTGCCGGGGGGACAGTGTAGACCCATGATCACGCGATGGCGAGTCGCTTATGCAGAAATGCGACGCAGTCAGCGGAAGTCGACGGTGAACGCCAGCGCCTGGTTTCCGGGATCGCGAATCTCCAGCTGCAATGCAGCGGTCTGACCCGGCGCCACCAGATTGACGTCGTTCTGGGTTTGGTATTCGGCCGGAGAAAAGCGTCGCAGCCCGACCACCTGACCATCCAGGTCGGCCATGCGCAATTCCAGCCACGGCAAGGGTTGTGCCCATTCGGCATCGTTGCGGATGGCGGCGGTCAGCATCAGCCCGTCGCCCACCGAAGGGTGCGGGCCCACCTCGCGCCAGACCAGGGTCCAGCGTTCGGGCTGGCGCCAGGCTGGCAGCGAGCAACCCAGTACCCCGCAGAGTTGCTCGTACCCGGCGCGGAAGCGCAGGTCCATCGACAGGACGTCGCGCTCGGCCAGCGCGATCTGCAGCGACAAGGTGGCTGACAGCACCACCAAGGCCAGCTTCCACAGACTGTCTCGGCCGAAACGATGTCGCCGGCGTGCAAACCGGGGCGCAGCATCGGCCGTGCGCGGCGCTTCGAACAGGTCTCCCTGGCGGTGCACCAGTTCGGGGTCGAGTCGGGGCACCGGATCGACCACCACCTGCGGACGCCGCAGGTGCGCCAGCGCGTCGAACTCATGCTCGCATACGCCGCAGAGCACCCGCCCGCCCGCGCTAGCGATCACGTCGTGTTCGATCGGAAACGTGGTGGCGCAATGCGGGCACTGGGTCAGCATGCGCACAGTCTAGCCCGGCCGACCGGCCCGCCGCTGCGCACTTCCCGTACCCACGGAGCCGGTTCGATCTGGATCAAGTCCGTGCCGGCGAATATCGTGCATCGTAGGGGCATCACACCCGGAGCACCGACGACGATGAGTGCAGGCGATACCTGGGCCCTGGTGACCCGACTCGAGGAAATCGAGGAGCATCTCGAACATCCTTCCGACCTCTCCCGGCTGCCACAGGTCAGCCGCGAGCACTGGTGCGCGGCCAGCCCTGAGGACGACGCCGGCGCGGCCTTCGACCAGGCGCGCGCGTTCGGCATTCCATTGATCGACCTGCGTCGTTTCGAATCGAGTTCGCGCGCACTGGCCAGCATCCCCGCCGACGTTGCCCGGCAGCTTCGGGTGATGCCGCTGTGGCGCGGCGAAGCCACCCTGGCCGTCGCGGTGGAAGACGCCGGCAACGTCGAAACCCTCGCCGCGCTCGATTTCGTCTCACGCTTTCGGGTGTCGCTGCTGCTGGCCACGCGCGGAGCCATGCGCGAAGCCATCGCCCACGGCTACGACAACGCCGAGGATGCCGACGTCGCCCGCCAGCTCGGTCTGGATCCGCATGCGCAGGCCTGGCACGGCACGGCGCACGACATCGAGCGGCTGGCGCGCGAGCAGCCGGTGGTCAAGGTCATTCACGGGGTGATCGAACAGGCGGTCTACCGCCGCGCCTCCGACGTGCACCTGCGTCCGACCGAACACGGCCTGGAGCTGCTGTACCGCATCGACGACGAGATGGTGCCGGTGCGCGTGTTCCTGCCCGGCCTGGCGCCAGCGCTGGTCTCGCGCATCAAGGTGCTGGGCGCGATGAATCTCGCCGAGCACCGCCTGCCGCAGGACGGTCGCAGCAGTTTCGTGCTCGACGACGGACGCAGCGTCGACCTGCGCATCTCGGTGCTGCCGACGGTATTCGGCGAAAGCGTCGTCGTGCGCCTGCTCGATACCGAGGAGAGCCTCAAGCTGCTCGACGACATCGGGCTGTCACCTGCCGACCGCAAGCGTCTGGACGCGATCATGGAAGCCAGCCACGGCATGTTCCTGACCACCGGACCGACCGGCTGCGGCAAGTCCACCACGCTGTACGCCATGCTGCTGGCGATGCGCCAACAGGCGATCAACATCCTCGCCATCGAGGACCCGGTCGAGTTCCATATTTCCGGCGTCCAGCAGATGCAGGTCAATCGCGCGGCCGGCTTCACCTTTGCACGCGCGATGCGCAACTTCCTGCGCCACGACCCCGATGTGATCATGGTGGGCGAAGTGCGCGACCGCGAAACTGCCGAGATCGCGGTCGAGAGCGCGCTGACCGGCCACCTCGTGCTCTCCACGCTGCACACCAATACCGCGGCGGGCACGATCACGCGCCTGCTCGATCTCGGCGTCGAGGCCTACCTGCTGCGCGCCTCGCTGCTCGCGGTGATGGCACAGCGGCTGGTCAGACTGATCTGTCCGCATTGCCGCGGTGAGGAGCCGGTCAACGCCGAGATGCGCGCCTACCTCGGCGTCGCCGAAGACGAGGTGTTCTTCCATGGATCGGGCTGCGCGAAGTGCAACGGCCTCGGCGTGTTCCGACGCACCGCGGTGTACGAACTGTTGTGCGTGGATGCGAACCTGCGCAGCCTGATCGTGCCCGGCGCCGAAGCCGACCGCATCCACGAGGCCGCCCACGCCGGCGGCATGCGCACGATCACCGAGTCGGCGCTCGAACTGGCGCGCGCAGGCCGCATTTCGCTGGCCGAAGTCTGGCGCGTGCGCGCCGACTGAACTCGGCGCGTGGTCGCCGGTCGAAGGCCTCGCCCGTCGGCACGTCTTCGTTGCGGCGCACCCGGTCGCCTGCCTGGCCTCGGGGCGCGGCGCGTCCTGCCGTAGAATGCACGCCCGCCCCGCGCGGCCCCTGTTCCCGTTCGAGCACCGACTCCGCTTGCTGACCTCCACCCTGCCCATGCCCTGTCCGGGCGCCCCGCAACCCAGGCCGCCGAGCGCATGAAGCCGATGGCCGGCCTGCGCCTGTTCGTGCGCCAGGATTTCGAGGAACGCTTCACCGGCAACGTCGTCGGCACCGCCTGGGCGCTGGTGCTGCCGCTGCTGCAGCTTGGCCTGTTCGGCCTGTTGTTCGTGCATGTGTTCAACGCGCGCGCCCCGCAAGACCTCGGCGCGATCAGCTACCTCGCCTTTCTGGCGCTGGCCATGTGGCCCTGGTTTGCGTTCTCCGAGGCGGTCGGCCGGGCGGCGACGGCGCTGGTCGATCACGCCGGGCTGCTGGGCAAGGTGGCGATTCCGTACTGGCAGCTGGTACTGGCCCGGGTCGTTGTCGCCTTCGCCATGCACGGCGTGGGCTTTGTGCTGGTCGTGCTGGTACTCGCCTTCAACGGCGACGCCATCGCCTGGTCGCACCTTCCCTGGCTGCTTTTGCCGTGGACCCTGCTGTTCGTCGTCGCCTGCTGCATGGCCCTGGGCCTGGCGACCCTGAACGTGTTCGTCCGCGACGTGGCGCAGATCGTGCCCTACCTGATGACCGCGATGATGTTCAGCGCGCCGATCTTCTTCGCGCTGTCCGCGCTGCCCGAATTCGTCAGCCGCTGGCTGCAGCTCAATCCGGTGACCTGGCCGATCGGCACGATCCGGCAGATTGCGCTCGGCGCGCCTTGGCCAGCCGGCTTCGTGGTGGGCCTGACCAGCGCCACCGCGGTCTCGCTGCTCGGCATCGCCACCTACCTGCGCCTGCGCCGGCACGTGGAGGATTTCCTGTGAGCTCCGCGCCGCCGACGTCACCGCTGCTGGTCGCCGAGGGACTGGGCAAGGCCTTTCCCACCGCGGGCGGTCCGCGCCAGCGCCTGCAGGCGCTGCTGCGCCTGATCGTCGGGCGACCGATCGGACGCAGCTGGGCAGTGCGCGACGTGTCGTTCACGATTCGCCCGGGCGAGTCGATGGGCATCATCGGCGAGAACGGCGCCGGCAAGTCCACCCTGCTCAAGCTGCTGGTCGGTGTGCTCTCGCCCAGTGGCGGCATGCTCGATCGCCACGCCTCGATCGGCGCCCTGCTCGAACTCGGCGCCGGATTCGACATCGAGCGCAGCGGTCGCGAGAACATCGCCCTGTCGGCCGGACTGATGGGCTGGAGCGCTGCCGACATTCGCGCGCGCGAAGCCGAGATTCTCGAGTTTGCCGACATCGGCGAGCACATCGACGCGCCGGTCAAGCACTACTCGTCGGGCATGGTCGTGCGGCTCGGCTTCGCCATCATCGCCGCGGTGCGGCCGCAGCTGCTGATCACCGACGAGGTGCTCGCGGTCGGCGACGAGAGTTTCCAGAAGAAGTGCATCCGCTGGATTGAATCCTACCTCGCCGACGGTGGCACCCTGCTGCTGGTCAGCCACTCGATGTACCACGTGCAGAAGCTGTGCAAGCACGCGCTGTGGCTGCATGGCGGCAAGGTCGAAGCCTATGGCGAGGTGTTCGACGTCACCCAGGCTTACCTGGCCTACCACGAGCGCAAGAGCGCGCGTGAGCAGCGCGTCGAAGGGCCGCGTGGCAGCAGCGAGCTGTTCGAGGTCACCCGCGCCGCGCTCGACGGCGAAGGTGGCGAAACGCCGCATACGATGGCGCAGCCCGGCCGCCTCGACGTCGAAGTCGATATCTACACGCCCGACGCACAGGTGCCGCAGTTGTGCCTGGGCATCGAGCGCGCAGACGGTACCGCGGTGTTCAACACGTCGAGCGAGATCGACGGCGCGCAGGCCGAGCGGATGAATGCCGGCACGGTGCGCTACCGCCTGCAGATCGACCTCGGCGCGCTGCTGCCCGGGCACTACGTGATGCACTTCCATCCGATGGATCCGGAGGCGATCCGCCTGTTCGACCCGTTCTCCCGCGCGCTGGTGATCCGCGGAGCGAGTCGCCAGTACGGCCTGCTCGACCTGCCGCGCAGCTGGTCCTGAACAGGACGTTTGCGCGATGTCCGCCAGTACGACAGCGTCCTGCCCGATCCTGACCTACCACTCGCAGCTGTTGTTCGGCAGCGACTACGCGAACAACTCGCACGTGGCCTTGAAGGACGACCTCGCCCGCGTCGCCGCTTCCGGTCGCCGCATCGTGCCGCTGCCGCAGCTCGTCGAGGCGCTGGCAGGCCGCGCAGCGATGCCCGATCTGGACCGTGTGGTCTGCATCAGCTTCGATGATGGACCGGATTTCGACTGGCTCGACATCGATCATCCCGAGCACGGCCCGCAGCCGGGTTTCGCCCGCATTCTGCGCGAACACTGGGCGGCGCACCCGGAGGCGTCACCGGTCGCGGCTTCCTCGTTCGTGATTGCCGACGCGTCGGCGCGCACCGCGATCAGCCGTAGCGCGATGGATGGCCACGACTGGATGCACGACCATTGGTGGCGAGCGGCGCAAGACAGCGGCCTGCTCGCCATCGAAAGTCACGGCTGGGATCACCGCCACGAGGCGCTGGGCGACGGCAGCGATCCGCAGCTCGGCCACTTTCACGCCGTCGACGACGAGACCAGCTGCCGCTTCCAGATCGACCAGGCCAGCGCGCATATCGCCGCGCTGTGCGGAGAACGACCGCGCCTGTTCGCCTATCCCTACGGACAGACCAGCGACTATCTGCGCGACGAGTACCTGCCCCGATTCGAACACCGCCACGGCATCGTCGGCGCGGTCTCGGTCGAGCCCGGGTACTGCCACCCGCACAGCTCGCGCTGGTTCCTGCCGCGATTCGTGCATGCCGCACACTGGCAGACGCCGGAGCAGCTCGGCGCCATCCTGCGCGGCTAGGCACTGCGCCGCCGCGCGTCCGCCCGGCGACGGCGCTTTCGTCGCGAATTCCACGGACCGGTCCGGTCGACGGGGCACCGGCGAACCGGTTCCGCCTGAAACAGGCCGCATCCCCCGGCTTTTTCGCGCACAATAGGCCCAGCACGGCCAGGCCAAAGGGGGGCATGGGCCAGCCATGAAGCGTGCGGCCACATTTCTGCTCATAGCCGTCGGCGTGACCGCGGCAGGTACCGCGGCGATTGTCGGCGGCGTGGCGCTGCTGCGTTCGAACGCGCAGACGCTGGCACAGTCGCGTCAGCACCTGCAGGAGCTCGCCGATCGCCACGCGCTGGCGATCGACCAGCGCATTGGACACGTGACCGGGTTCGTCGAACACCTTGCCGGACTCGCCGTCGAGGATCTCGACTTCGACGCAGCGCGCGCGGATCAATCCGTGGCCCGCGCGCACCGCGCGCTGTTGGCCGAACGGGCGCTGCAGGGTATGCGCGCGTCGGGCCTGGCCTCGGCCTGGGTGCACTTCGACCCGCGCGTGCTCGGGCACATACTGCACATCAGCTACTACGTGCGCGACGGTCGCCTCGGCGAGGAACCCGAGTTCGACGTGCGGGCGACCGGCCACGGCGACGACGAGTGGTTCGCCGCGATCATGCAGGGCCCGCGCACGGCGAACTGGACGCGACCCTACGACTGGCCGGGATGGGGACAGATCGTCACCTACAGCCGTGCGGTGCGCTGGAACGATCAGACGGTCGGCGTCGCCGGGTCCGAGCTGTTCATGGACGATCTGTATCGCGAGATGAGTCGTGTGCGGCTGTACGAGACCGGTCACCTGGTGCTGCTCAACGCTGATCTGGACCTGCTGTTCCACCCCGGCGAGCAGGGCAGGCAGCTCGCCGCGGTCTATCCGGGCATCAGCGACGCGGTGCTGCAGCAGCTGCGCGACCCCGCGCAGAGCGAAGGGCACGTCGCGTTCACCGGCGGCGGCAACCGCTGGATGCTGGCCTATCGACGGCTGTCGAACGGTTGGATGGTCGCCGCGCAGGCGCGCGAGGCCGAAGTGCTGGCCGATCACTACGCTCTGCGCGATCAGATTCTCCTGCTCATTCTCGGCGGCTCGGTGCTCTCGCTGCTGCTGGCCGCCGGCTTCGGCCGGGTGATTTCGCGCCGGCTTGACCGTTTGGCCGGCGATCTCGAACAGAGCTACGCCAAGCTCGAGCGCAGCAATGCCGCGATCGCCGCACAGGCTGAGGAACTCGAGCGCCTGGCCAACGCCGACGCACTGACCGGCACCCTCAGTCGCCGTGCCGGCCTGAACCGCCTGGGCGAAGTCATCGACCGCGCCGCACGCCAGCGCTCGGTGCTGAGCATAGCCTACGTCGACATCAACGACCTGAAACAGGTCAACGACGTGCACGGCCACGACGCCGGCGACCGGATGATCTGCGAGGTCGTCGAATCGATCGCTCACGAGGTGGGTGGGCACACGAATATCGCCCGCATGGGCGGCGACGAGCTGCTGGTGATCCTGCTTGGCAGCGATGCCGATGCCGCCGAGGCGCTGCTGCAGGCCGCACAGCTCAGGCTGTCGCGGCACGCGCGCCGACGACCGTTCGAGATCAGCTTCAGCTACGGCGTGGTCGAATGGTCGGCGGAGACGGCGTCGAACGACGTCGAGCACTGGGTCGCGCTGGCCGATCAGCGCATGTACCGACACAAGCAGAGCACGAAGTCCGGTACGAGCCGGCGCTGAGCGCACCGGGCCGGGCGGCGTTGCTCGACGAGTCGTGGTGCGTGCGCATGCGGTGCGTCACTCACCGATGCAACGTGCCTGGCGACCGGGCTGACGACGCCCGAACGTCTCAGACCGGATCGCACTCCCAGTACATGCTGATGCTCTGCTCCGGCCGGCGCAGATCAAGCCCGCGCAGATCGGCATGCGGACTCTCGTTGTAGAGCACTTCGCGCGCGGCGAATCCACACTCGGAAAGCAGCAGGCGCAGGGTGGCGACGTCGAACATGAAACCGGGATTGAGTTTGAGCGCGAGATTGAGCAGATGCCCCGCGGTTTCCGGCTGCAGCGGCACGCCGACTGCGCGGTTCCAATGTTCGATCAGCCAGCCGGGCTGGTCGCGAAACGCCTCGACCAGGCGGTCCAGGCTGGGCACCAGCAGGCGCATCACCCCACCCGGCTTGAGCACGCGATGCGCCTCGCGCAGGAACGTGCGCACCGATGGCATGTCGGGCAGGCACGACACGAAATCTTCCGAATGAATGAAATCGACGCTGGCTGTCGGATAGGGAATCGTCTTGCCGAGATCCACCAGCACGTCCGGTTCGGCGGCCGGATCGGCGTCCAGGTTGATCCAGCCGTCGAACCGCACCCCACCGGAACCGCAATTGAGTCTCAGCACGCGTCCTCCTCAGAACAGCAGCAGCTTGATGCCGGCCACCACCAGCACGGCCGCCAGCAGGGCCTTGATCGCCCGACTGCTCGCACGATGGCTGCCGAAGTGCGCGCCGGCCAAACCACCGACGCCGGCGGCAAGCAGCAGTGGCAGCGCGAAGTCGGGAAAGCGTCCGGTCGACACCACGTTGCCGATCAGCCCGGTGGTCGAATTCATCAGGATAAACAGGGCGGAGACCGCCGCCGCAGTCTTCGGCGTCGCCCAGCCCATCAGCAGCAGTAGCGGGGTGAGAAAGATGCCGCCGCCCGTGCCGGTCAGCCCCGACAGCAGGCCCAGCGCGGCACCCGTCGCCAGCGCCACCGGCACGCGCGGCAGTCGTGCCGCCTGCTCGACGTGGATGCGCACCAGCAGCTGCCAGGCGGAGAACAGCAGCACCCCGCCGATGATGACCTTGAAGACCTGCGCCGGCAGGGCGAGATAGCCCCCGACGAAGGCGGTGAGCGGTGCCAGTGCGGCGAACGGCCAGAACGTGCGCCAGGAAAAATGTCCGGCGCGGGCGAACTGCCAGGTACCCAGGCTCGCCACCAGGATGTTCAGGGTCAGCGCCGTCGGCCGGATGAACTCCGGGGACAGACTGAGCAAGGACATCACCGCGATGTAGCCGCTGGCGCCGGCGTGGCCAACCGAGGCGTAGAGCATCGCGACCAGAAAGATCAGCACGCTCAGCCAGAGCAACAGGTCAGCATTCATGAGAAAGCGTTCGGCGGCCCTCGGTCCGGGGCCGCCATTGAATCACGCCTCGCGTCTGCCGCAAGGCGACGGTCCGCCTGGCGTGGCGAACCGCCGCCCTCTTCTCAGGTCAGCGCCGCACTCGATCCAACCAAGTTCTCGAGGCAGCGAGCACCTCAGGGCCGCGGCTGAGGCAAGGTGATCTGCAAGCCGGTCTGGCCGTTATGGGCGGTCATGCGCAGGGCCGGCGCGGCGCCGAACCCGAGCAGATCGACCTGGTAGATCGCCCGGCCGACGCCCCGGAACATCGGCCGGTCGCCGAAGCTGTCCTGCAATTCGAACTCGAAGTAGTCGTCCAGGTCAGCGGTAATCCGACCCTGCATCCGGCAGCGCGCCAGCAGCTCCACCTTGAGCACGCACAGGCTGCGGTCGCTGCGAACCTGCAGTTGCCAGGTGTCGCCCGGCACCGATGCCGTGATGGCGTAGGTGGCGGCACGAAGCGGCTCTGCGGCGATGCGCGGCTGGGTCTCCAGGCGACCCTCCCATGCATTCGAACCGTCCTCGAAGAGGTAGCCTGCGATGCGCTGGGGACGACCATCCAGACTGAACTCGAAGTTGCCGCGAAGCGGTGCGGCACCGGGGTTGGCACCGGCGCGCGGGCGAAACGGATCCAGCCAGCCGTTCTCGTAGGCCGTCGCGTTGAAACGGGGCCTGCCGGGCACGCCGCCCGACGGCTCGGCGACCACCACGAAGTCGGCCTCGGGTGCAGGGCTCGCATAGGGCGCAGCCAACCACAGCTGTCCCTGTTCATCGACGATCCCTTCCATGTCTCCGCGGACGTCGACGGCGATGCCGTCGCCCACCAGACTGCCTTCGAGTCGACCTGCCACCCGCGCGCCGGCGAAGGATGTGGCGTCAGCCGGCCAGTCCAGCGCACAGTCGGTCTGCGGCAGGGGAAGCAGGCGGATCAGATTGATGTCGCCGCTGCCGTAGCCCGGCAGCGCGCCGTCGTAGTGCAGGGTGGCGTTCTGGCAGTCGGTGAACTCGATCTGGATCGTCCCCCACTGCGGCAGCACGAACTCGGCCGGATCGAAGCTGCCGAAGCGCATGCCGCCGGGCGCGTAGGCCTCGCCGGCCAGGATGTTCCCGTCGATCGACGTTTCGATGTACAGCGTGAGCGGCTGGCCCTCAGGATCGAACACATGCCAGAAGACCAGGGCATGGTCGGCGTCGATGCGTTCGATGGTCAGGCCATGCCCCGACTGCACGGGGCTGTACCAGCTGCCGTCGACGTCGCGAGGCGGGGCGGCAAGTGCGAGCGACGAGGCCAGCAGGCCCCCGCCCAGCATGAGCATGTGTTTCATGGATGGCACTCCGAATGCGTGGTTCTTGTTGATCGTTCTGTTACGCGCAGATGACACCCAGACAGGGTCATCGACATCCTCCGACCGGCGCATTCGGGGAAAGTTCATGTGTGGCGCAGGGTCGGACCTTGGCGGCTGTTGCACGGCGATTCGCGGCGCGGCAGTCGGTGACGATCGGGTGCCCCCTGCTCGACGGTGCGCTGGACGCCCGACGTCCGCCAGCGGGCTTCACCCGCTGCAACGCAGCATTCGGGATCTGCGGGCTTCGCGCTCACGCGCTGACGTACTGTCGGGGCAATGCGCTCGCGCGCTCAGCTCAGGCGCTGGAACACCAGGGCGTGCTGCCCGCACAGCGAGCCGAGATCGTCGGCCAGATCGAGCCCTGAGTCGCGCGCCATCGACAGGAAGTAGTCCAGCGCAATGTCGACGCGCGCCTCGCCGCCGACGTAGCGTTCGCCCTCGGGGGGTTCGTCGTGGATGCTCAGCACGAAGCGCCCTTCGGGCTTCATCACCCGCGCCGCCTCGGCGAGATAGTGACGCGCATCCGCTTCCAGCAAGTGGGTGAACAGCGATGCGGCGATCAGGATGTCGTAGCTGGCGTCGTCGCCGGGAAAACGGAATGCCGTCGGCTGGATCGTGCCTTGCGGGTTGTACTCGGCCGAGTACAGGTCGACGTGTTCGAAGCGGAAGCGCCCGAATGCACGCGGCACGACGAAGGCATTGCTCCATTCGATGCTTTGCGGAATCGGGTCGAATCCGACGTACTGCACCACGCGCGGATCCAGCGCGAGAAACCGCGCGATCTTGGCGCAGCCACAGCCGATATCGAGCACTGCTGCGCCCGGCTTCAGGTCGTGCGAGAGCACCTGCCACCAGGCTGAACCGACGACGAGGTAGGTCTCGAGCAGATGCGTCCCCGACGAGCCCATCAGCAGGTTGCTGGGAAATGGAATCGTGCGCTGCCAGATCGGCCAGTCGCCGTAGGTCTGCTGCTGCAGGTCGGTGCCGTCCTGCAGGTGCTCGAACGTGGTCTTGCGCATGAATCTGCCTGAGGGAAGTCGACAAGGCCGCCTGGCCCGACCTGGCGGGCCCGCGACGAGGCGGCAGAGGATAACCCGGCGCTCTCGTCAGTGGGCCATGCTGCCTCGTCGGTGGCCCGCCAGGGTAGGGTCGGGGATGAATCCCCTCCTGCACCATCGATGCGCCCGCCCTTCTGCAGGAGGGAATCCCTGCCCGACCTGGACTGGCTGGTGGCAGGACGGTGCGGCGAATCGTGTCGGTACGGTCGGGGATGAATCCCCTCCTGCACCAGCGATGCGCCCGCCCTTCTGTGGGAGGGAATTCATTCCCGACCTGGACTGGCTGGTGGCAGGACGGTGTGGCGAATCGTGTCGGTACGGTCGGGGATGAATCCCCTCCTGCACCAGCGATGCGCCCGCCCTTCTGCAGGAGGTAGTTCATGCCCGACATGGACTGGCTGGTGGCAGGACGGTACGGCGAATCGTGTCGGTACGGTCGGGGATGAATCCCCTCCTGCACCAGCGATGCGCCCGCCCTTCTGTAGGAGGGAATTCATTCCCGACCTCGGGCGCGACCCTCGGCGCCGATCGCCAATGCAATCACCACGGCGTGACACGCCGCTGCGTCAATGAAAATCCCTGGACCTCGTGGTCAGTCCGCCCAGCAAATCCGACTCGTCAAACAATCGCCCCGCGATCAGATGCTGCACCCCGTCGACGGTTTCGAGCCGCCCGGCGACACCGAGCAGTCGCGATTCGATCAGCACGCGGCGCTGCCTGTCGCCGAGGTCGCGCCAGACCACGACATTGATCATGCCGTCTTCGTCTTCGAGGGTGACGAAGGTGACGCCGGTGGCGGTCTGCGGGCGCTGGCGGCCGGTGACGAGACCGGCGACGCGTACCGGGCGACCGTGTTCCATGTCGTTCAGATCACGCGAGCGGCGGTAGCGGCGTGCCTGCAGCTGGCGGCGCAGCAGCTGGATCGGGTGCGGGCCCAGGGTATGGCCGAGGCGGGCGAAGTCGGCCTGCAGGTCTTCGCCGACAGTAGGCACGCGCAGGGTGACGGCGTCTTCCTTCGGCGAATCGGCAAACAGCGGCAGCTGCGCCTCGACGCCGGCGATGGCCCAGCGTGCGCGGTGACGGTGCCCGGCGAGCCCACGCAGGGCGCCGGCTTCGGCGAGCAGGCTGCGCGCACGCTGGTCGAGCTCGGCACGAATGCAGAGGTCGGCGACGTCGTCGAAGGGCGCGGCGGCGCGTGCGCCCATGATGCGCAGGGCGGCGTCTTCAGCAAGACCGGCAATCTGATGCAGGCCGAGGCGGATCGCGGGCTGCTGTTCGCCGGCCGGAGCAGGCCGGGTGGCATTCCGGGATAGGGGCCGGGACGTGGGCCGGTCGCTGGATGGACGATCAGATCGATGCCTCTGCCTATCGTCACGCCCATGCAGCGTCGAAGCCATTCGCCCAGACTCGCAGAGTTCCTCGACACCCGCGCGCTCCGCCCTCGACGGTGCCGCCGACGAAACCCTGTGTGGTGCAGTCGAACAGATCGCCTCGCCGGGGTCGGATTCGCCATCGTTCAGCATCGATGGAGCGGACGTGCTGGACACCGCCCGCATGTAGGTCTGCGCCGGTTCGCGCACGCGGCCGCCCTGCTCCGCCCGATCGACCGCCGGCTCCAGCGTCGAATCCCAATCGCTGTAGCGCACGTCGACCGGCCGCACGGTGACGCCATGCCGGCGCACGTCCTGGATCAGCTGACTCGGTGCGTAGAAGCCCATCGGCTGCGAGTTCAGCAGCGCGCAGGTGAACGCGGCCGGCTCGTGGCATTTCAGCCAGCAGCTGACATAGGTGATCAGGGCGAAGCTCGCCGCGTGCGATTCGGGGAAGCCGTAGCTGCCGAAGCCCTTGATCTGCTCGAACAGCTGCTCGGCCAGCGACTCGGGATAGCCATTGCACGCCATGCCGTCGAACAGGCGCTGACGGAAATGTTCGAGGCCGCCGTGGCGCTTCCATGCCGCCATGCCGCGGCGCAGCGCGTCGGCTTCGCCGGCGCTGAAGTCGGCGGCGACGATCGCGAGCTGCATCACCTGTTCCTGGAACAGCGGCACGCCGAGCGTGCGGCCGAGCACTTCGCGCATGCCCTCGGACGGATAGCGCACCGGCTCCTGCTGCTGCCGACGGCGCAGGTAGGGATGCACCATGTTGCCCTGGATCGGACCGGGTCGAACGATCGCGACCTCGATGACCAGATCGTAGAACGTTGCCGGTTTCAGCCGCGGCAGCATCGCCATCTGCGCACGCGATTCGATCTGGAACACGCCGACCGTGTCGGCGCGCTGGATCATCGCGTAGGTCGGTTTGTCTTCGGCCGGCACCGTGGCCATCGTCAGCGCATAGCCGCGATGACGCTCGATGAGTTCGAAGCAGCGCCGCACCGCGCTCAGCATGCCGAGCGCGAGTACGTCGACCTTGAGCAGACCGAGCGTTTCGAGATCGTCCTTGTCCCACTGGATGATGGTGCGATCCGGCATCGTCGCGTTTTCGACCGGCACCAGGCTGGACAGCGGTGCATCGGCGATGACGAAGCCGCCGACGTGCTGCGAGAGATGGCGCGGCATGTCCAGCAGCTCGCTGGTCAGCGCGAGCACCCGGCGCAGCACCGGGCTGTCCGGATCGAAGCCGCGCTCGCGCACCCGTTCGGCGGGATCGGATTCGCCATTCCACCAGGCGAACGCGCGGCTGAGCTGATCGATCTGGTCGGGCGGCAGGCCGAGCGCGCGGGAGACATCGCGGATCGCGCTCTTGCCGCGATAGCAGATCACGGTGGCCGCGAGTGCGGCGCGTTCGCGTCCATATTTCGCATACAAATACTGGATCACCTCCTCGCGGCGGTCGTGCTCGAAGTCGACGTCGATATCCGGCGGCTCGTTGCGTTCTTTCGACAGAAACCGGCCGAACAGCAGGTTCATCCGCGCCGGATCGACCTCGGTGATGCCGAGCGCGAAACACACCGCCGAGTTCGCCGACGAGCCGCGGCCCTGACAGAGAATCCCGCGCGAGCGGGCGAAGCGGACCACATCCTCGACGGTGAGAAAGAACGCCTCGTACTGCAGCTCGGCGATCAGCACGAGTTCGGACTCGATCTGCTGGCGCACCTTCGGCGCCACGCCTTCGGGCCAGCGCCGCTGCATGCCCGCCTCGGTCAGCGTGCGCAGCCAGCTCGACGGGGTGTGGCCTTCCGGCACCAGCTCGCGCGGGTAGCGGTAGTTCAGCTGGTCCATGCGAAAGCCGCAGCGCGCGGCGATGCGCCCGGTCTCGTCGAGCAGGGCCTGCGGATAGACCTGCTGCAGCATCGGCAGCGTACGCAGATGCCGCTCGCCGTTCGCGAACAGATATGCACCTGCCTCGGCCACGCTCAGCCGATGGCGCAGCGCGGTCAGCACATCCTGCAGCGCCCGCCGCCGGCGTACGTGCATGTGCACGTCACCGCAGGCCACCGCCGGCAGATACAGCGCGTCTGCCGTGCGCAACAGCGCCTCGAGCCGCGCCGCATCGTCCGGCCCGCGATGCAGCTCGACCGCCAGCCAGACTCGACCATCGCCGAACGTCGCCCGCATCCAGGCGCCCTGGTCTTGATCAATGCACTCACCCGGACACCACAGCAGCACGCAGCCCGGCAGCCCGTCGCTGAAGTCACCGCGGGTGATGTGATAGCTGCCCTTCACCGCCCGCCGCCGCGCCTTGGTGATCAGCGCACACAGCCCGCTGTAGCCGGTGTGGTCCTCCACCAGCGCAACCAGCTTCAGCCCGTCATCAAGGATGAATTCGCTGCCGACGATCAGCGGGAGTTCGTGTTTGTTCGAAGCCTCGAACGCGCGGACGATGCCGGCGAGGGAGCATTCATCGGTGATCGCCAGCGCTTGGTAATGGAGTTTCTTCGCGCGTTCGAAGAGTTCGTCGGCGGAGGAGGCGCCTCGGCCGAAGCTGAAGGGGGAGAGGCAATGAAGCTCGGCGTAGCTTGTGCTGCTTTTCATGGGAGGTTGGGCCGTCAGGAGACGGGGTGGCTCCTCATCGCAATGCCGTCGCAGCGCAGCTCACATGCGAGGTGATGGCGTTCAAAGAGCAGAGCGTTTCGTTGCGCCCTACGGGCGCCCCGAGTCACTTCTCTTTGGGTGGCCAAAGAGAAGTAACCAGGAGAAAGGCCACCCGAAGTTCGTGCAGCGCTCGCAAAGCGAGCGCTGTCCCCTGCGCTACTCGCCACCCGCGGGCCGGCGCGAACTCGCACATCCCTGTGCTCGAACATGCGCGCCTTGCTCCCGCGGCTGGCTCCGTTGCTCGGCACGAACAACGGGAGGGGTCGCGGGGAAATGCTTCGACCAATCAGAGAAATCGCGCCGCATCCAAGCGTGGTTGAAACAAGCCGTTTGAACTGGTGGCAGTTGCTGCTTGAATGGCTACACCTGGGAATGACAGGGAATGTGTTGAGAAGTAGCAGTGTTGGCTGCTGAGTCAGTGAAACAGGAGACGCTTTTGCAGAAGCGTGTGGGCGCGGAGCGTGTGTGCAAGTCTTGCGTGGCCCGTCCACGCGCAATGTCCCGTGTTCGCGCCGAGTAGCGCAGCAAGTCAGCAGGGAAAGGCGCGCATGTTCGAGGCCATGGATGGCCGAGTTCGCGCCGGCTGCTGACTTGCGAGCAACGCAGGGCACTTCGCTCACGCAGTGAGCGAAGCGCGAACCCCGGGTGGCCTTTCTCCTGGTTACTTCTCTTTGGCCACCCAAAGAGAAGTGACTCGGGGCGCCCGAAGGGTGCAACGAAAGCTCTGCTCTCGGATTCAAGAGCTGCGAAGGGCGAGGTGGCCGCAGGCCGCATCGAAAGCTCTCGATCTTGCTCTTTGCACACGCAGCGACAACGCAACCGCCGACCGCAGGTCGGACTGAAAGCCCTGCTTGGCTCTCGAATCGATGCGCTGCGATGCGCGAGGTGCCCGAGCGGCGCAATGAAACGCTCTTGATCCTGCTCTTTCCAGACCTCGCCACTACGCAGCCGCCAATCGACCATCCCAACGCACAGTCGCGGGCATGGCCCGCTCCTACAACGGCATGCGGGGTTGCCTTCCACGCCATCCGAACACCGGCGCTAAAAATCACGCAAACCACCCATGCAACATGAAGGGCCCCACCTCCCCAGGTGCACAAAACGCCCACGCCCGTTGCCCGCGACTGGTCTCGATCACATAGTAATCGCGGCGCACGTCATCGCCATCCCACCAACCCGACTCGATGCGCTCGGGGCCAGCCAGAATGCGCGGCGCGGGATCGCGCAGCGGTGTGGGCCGCTCAAGCAGCCAACTCGGTCGCGGCAGCAAAGTACGCCCGGCAACCGGACGGGTGGGCTCCGCAACACCGCGCTGGGCGTATTCGGGACGCGGGTCGGCGACCAGGGCGAGCTGCTGGCAGGCTTCAGGGCCAAGGCGCGCGGCGAGGCGAGCGTGCAGGCCGACCCAGTCGAGCGCGCTGGCGGGGCGGGTGTCGAACAGGTCCTGTCGCGTGGGCAGAAACGGCGGCAGGTGTTCGGCATGAATCAGCAGGGCGCGCACCGGCGCGGGCAGCTGCACGCGTTCGAGGGTGAGCTTGGCGAGGTCGAACAGGCGGGCGCCGTCGCGTTCGGCTTGCAGCAGGCCGACGTGCTGATGGCTGGGCGGGTGGTCGTCATGCTCAAAGCCGATCTCGAAATCGGTGACCCCGCCGTCGCGGGCGACCAGGTAGGCAGCGAGATCGTCGAGCATGCGCCGTAGCGGAAACAGCAGGGCGGTGCTGAGGCTGATCTCGTGGTCGAACTCGCAGCGAGCGAGGAAGCGCTCGGGCGGGCGATACAGCGGGCGCGGATCGGGGGTTTCGCCGAGCATGCGCTCGATGTGGCGCACGGTGTCGCGACCAAACCGCCTGTTCAGCCCGGCGCGCGGCAGGGCGAACAGCTGACGCAGCTGGCGGATGCCCATGCCGTGCAGGGCATCGACGATGTCTTCGTCCAGCCCGCTGTGTTCGATCGGCAGCGGATCGAGTGCGCGGCGCAGGGTGGTGGCGTCGAACACCGCGATGCCATCGCTGGCGCGGGCCAGCGCTTCGGCGCCAAGCGGGGTCGGCGCCAGCGCGATGCGGTGCTGGATCGCGAAGTCGTCGAGCGTGCTGCGCAGCTGGCGTTCGAGCTTGGGCCAGGGCCCGAACAGGCCGAGGCTGCCGCCGACCTCGACCCAGATCGTGTCCGACTCGTTCTGGCAGACCTGACTGCTGTAGCCGTAGGCCCAGGCGACCAGCAGGTCACGCAGATGTGCCGCGGCCGCCGGGTCGTGGTTGAGGATGCGCACCTCGGGACACAGCACCTGGGCCGCGGCCAGCGGCTGGCCGGCGAGCACACCGGCGGCGGAAGCCGCCGGGTTCGCTGCGTACACCACACGCCGTTGCATCGGGCCGTGCATCAGCAACCAGGACGTGGACACCGCCATGTCGGCATCCTCGAAGGTGCGGGCGACGGCGTCGAGCGCCAGATGCGGCAGGTACAGGGCGGCCCAGAGCATGGCGTCTCATCCCGCCAGCTGGGCCGTGGGCAGGGCTGCCGTGTTCAGATCAGCAGTATTCAGAGCGAATGCGCGCTCCGGGGCGACGCCACCGCGGCACTTCAGCACCCGCAGCAGGCCGGGCTGCAGCGCGAGACGCAGTGCGGCAGGCGACGGATTCTGTGCGGCGGCTTCCGGGCGGAACAGGAAGCCCAGCGCGTGGCCGGTTTCGGCGGCGACCTGCAGACGCCGAAGACAGCGGTCGTCGGCACGCGGCAGCCAGCCGAGCACGGCGGCGCAAGCCTGGCTGCGCAGGCACTGTTCGAGCGCCCACGGCGCCTGGTCGTCGGCGTCGATCACATGCAGCTGGGCAAGATCGACCCCGGCACGCGCCAGTGCCGGGGCGTAGGGCCGGTACGGCGGCGCGACCCACACCACCGCGCGGCCCTGCTGGGTGAGCCGCACCAGCGTCGGCAGCAGCAGCTGGATCTCGCCGATACCATCCGCGGCGAGCATCAGTTCGCTGATCGCCGACTCCGGCCAACCGCCGCTGGGCAGTGCTGCGTCGAGTTCGACATGGCCGGTCGGCGCGGCCGAGGGTGTGTCCGGCTTCGGCGCCGGGCCCCGCCACAGCCGCTTGCGGTCAAGCAGGGTGTTCAGTTCGACGACGGTACTGGCGGCAGCTGCGCTCATGATCAGGCCTCACGCCGTCCGCAACAGGCCGCAGAACAGCCCTTCGAGCGCGAACTCGTGCTGCTCGGTGACCATGATCGGAGCGAAGTCCGGATGGCGCGGCAGCAATTGAATACCGCGACGGTCGCGGCGCAGACGCTTCACCGTCAGCTCGCCGTCGAGACGGGCGACCACGGTCTGGCCGTTTTCGGCATCGACCCGGCGGGCGACCGCGATCAGGTCGCCGTCGAGGATGCCGTCGTCGCGCATCGAATCACCGACCACGCGCAGCAGGTAGTCCGGCCGTGGCGCGAACAGCCGCGGGTCGAACAGCCGACTGCCCTGATGCGCGGCATGCGGGTCGATCGGTCGGCCGGCGGCGACCCGGCCAAGAATCGGCAGCTCGAGCAGGCCGGCGTCGAGCCCGGGCAGGGCCTCGAGCGCGCCGGCCCGGCGCCCGCCGAGCAGCCGGATACCGCGTGCGGTGTTCGCCCGCAGCTCGAGCATGCCCTTCGCCTGCAGCGCAGCCAGATGCTTCTGCGCCGCCCGTAGCGGGATCTCGAACGCCGCCGCCAGCTCGCTCTGGGTCGGCGGCAAGGCCTGCTGCTCAAGGTGCTCGGCGATGAAATCGTAGATCGCCTGCTGGCGGGCGGTGAGGGTCTTCATGGGAGTATTTTTACTACCTTTTTGGGGCGTTTGCAGGCCTGAAAAACAACCTGTGGGGATTCAAGGGCTTGCACGTCTCAGGGGGTGAGACCGCATCTTCGGGGCCGCCCGCGGGCGGCCGAGCGCTCGCAGGCGGTCGTCCGCTGGGGCCACTTCCATGCACCTACGACCAAGAGTGTTTCGTTGCACCCTGCGGGCGCCTTGACTACCGCGGTGTCTCGATTCGAGAGCCAAGCAAGGCTTTCAGTCCGACCTGCGGTCGGCGGTTGCGTTGTCGCTGCGTGTGCAAAAAGCAAGATCGAGAGCTTTCGATGCGGCCTGCGGCCACCTCGCCCCTCGCAGCTCTTGGATCCGAGAGCAGAGCTTTCGTTGCGCCCTACGGGCGCCCCGAGTCACTTCTCTTTGCGTGCCCAAAGAGAAGTAACCAAGAGAAAGGGCACCCGGGGTTCGTGCAGCGCTTGCTGTGCAAGCGCTGTGCCCTGCGCTACTCGCCGACTTCGGGCCGGCGCGAACTCGGCCATCCATGGCCTCGGACATGCGCGCCTTGCTCCCGAATTCGGCTGCGTTGCTCGGCACGAACACGGGGG
>JAGRJY010000008.1 GCA_020442465.1 Lysobacterales bacterium | reverse complement strand
TCCTTGAGGTTCATCACCGTGCCCGCCGCGCGGGCCTGCAGCAGCACATCGAGACGCAGGTCGGCGAATGCCACTGCCTCGACGTTCGGCGTGGTGTCGGCCGCAACGCCTTCGGGTGCAAACGGGAAGTCGCACGGGGTGAGGATGCAGCTCTGCGCGTACTGGATGTCGAAGTTGTTGACGTTGGGCAGATTGCCGACGTTGCCCGAGAGCACCACGTAGCACTGGTTCTCGATCGCCCGCGCCGAGCAGCTGTAGCGCACCCGCAGGTAGCCCTGGCGCACATCGGTGCAGAACGGCACGAACAGGATCAGCGCACCCTGGTCGGTGAGGTGACGGCCGAGCTCGGGAAACTCGCTGTCGTAGCAGATCATGATGCCGATCGGCCCGCAGTCGGTCATGATCGTGCGGGCGCCCTCGCCGCCGCTGATCTTCCACCAGTGGCGTTCGTTCGGGGTGGGATGCAGCTTCTCGCGCACATGCAGGGCGCCGTCGCGAAGGGCCACGTAGCAGTTGTTGTGGATGTCGCCGTCGGGCATCTCGGTGGGGTGTGAGCCGCCGATGATATTGGTGTTGTACTTGACCGCCAGCTCGGTGAGCAGCTTGCAGTAGGCCTCGGTGTAGCCGGTCAGCGAGCGGATCGATTCGGCCGGCGACAGCGGCCGGTTCTCGATGCTGAGCAGCTGCAGCGTGATCAGCTCGGGAAACACCACGAAGTCGGCGCTGTAGTCGGCGGCAACGTCGACGAAGTACTCGATCTGCCGGGCGAACTCCTCGAACGAGGCGATGCGCCGCTGCTGGTACTGCACGGTGGCCACACGCACGCTGTCCGGCAGGTCGCCGCGGCGCTGCACGGCCGCGACTGCCGGATGTTCGGCACGATTGGGATTGCGCCAGGCCAGGTGCGCGGCATAACCCATCGATTCGCGGTCTGACGGCAGGTAGCCCTCGAGCACGCCGAGCAGCTCGAAGCCATTGCGCAGCTGGAAGCTCAGGGTCGGGTCGCGCAGGCGATCGTGCGCCACGTCCTCGACATAGCCGCGCACGTCGGGATCACGCTTGAATCTCTTCGACAGCCCGGGCAGCCGGCCGCCGAACACGATGCCCTTCAGTCCGAGCCGCACGCACAGCTTCTTGCGCGCATCGTAGAGACGTCTGCCGATGCGCAGGCCACGGCGTTGCGGATCGACACAGACCTCCATGCCGTACAGCCAGTCGCCTTCGGGGTCGTGTCGCGAGGCGTAGCCACCGCCGGTGATGGAACGCCAGGTGTGGGCGCCGAGGGCAATGGGCTCGGCGATGCGGAAAGTCGCGCAATAGCCGACCACGGTGCCCTCGAACTCGGCCACGAACAGGCCTTCGGTGAAGTGCGAAAGCTGGCCGGCGACCATCTCCTCGGTGTAGCAGAAGTCCGCGCCGTAGACCCGCGCCGACAGGGCCACGATGGCCGGGATGTCTGCCGTGCTCGCGCCGCGCACGCGCAGCTGGGGTTTGCGGTCGCGCGGGTTGGCGGTGCGTTCGCTCATGCTGGCTCCTCTCCTTCCTGCTCGGTGGCCGCCGACCCTGTGGTGTTGGCGACGTCCTCGGCGGCGTCGTTGCGCTGCAGCTCCTCCTGCACCTGGTCGGTCAGGGCCGGGGCGGCCTGGCGCGCGTCATCGATCTCGCGCGCGGCAGGCTTCGACCATGAGCGGATATGCAGGTCGCGCTGCGGGAAGGGGATCTCCAGACCGTGTTTGCCGAGTGCCGTTTCCAGCGCCCAGTTGTAGGCGGCGCGCACGGCGCCGGGTCGTTTTGTCGCCTCAGCAGTCAGCCAGACCACCAGCTCGAAGTTGAGGCTCGAGTCGCCGAAGCTCTCCAGCCACACCTGCGGCGCGCGCTTGCCTTCCAGGGTCAGGGTGAACGGCACTTCCGCCGCCGCTTCGAGGGCAGCCTTCTTGACGCGTTCCTTCTCCGATCCGTAGGCGACGCCGAACGGAATCTTCATCCGCCGCGATACGTCGCGGTGGGTCCAGTTGACCACCCGGCCGCTGACGAACTCGGAGTTCGGCACCAGGATGTCGAGGTTGTCGTTGGTCACGATGCGGGTGGCGCGAATCTGGATGTCGCGCACCTCGCCGTGCACGCCGGATTCGAGCTCGACGAAATCGCCGACCTTCAGGCTGCGATCGAACAGCAGGATCAGGCCCGACACGAAGTTGTTGAAGATGGCCTGCAGGCCGAAGCCGAGACCGACGCCGAGTGCGCCGGCCACCACAGCCAGCTTCGACGCCTGGATGCCGACCATCTCCAGCGCGACCATCGCGCCGATCACCAGCAGCGCGTAGTGGACGATGCGTCCGATGGCATAGAAACCGGCGCGGCGGTAGGCGTCCTGGCTGCGCTCCTCGGCGCGGGTGATGGCACGGCGAAGCAGCCACGACACCACCCAGGCGATGACCAGGGCCAGCGCCGCGACCAGCAGGCGGCCAGGCGTGATGTCGAGCCCGGCCACGTGGACGAGCCGCGTATCCCACAGCCAGCTCGCGCCGGTCTGGATGGTCGATTCGGCCGACGACAGCGTGCGATCGACGGCTTCGGCCGCGGCGGAGTCGCTGGGTGCGCCCACAGCCACGATCAGAGCAGCAGTCGGCGGATGTCGCTGAGCTGCTGGGCGAAGAAACCGGCAAAGCGTGCCGCTTCGGCGCCGTCGATGACGCGGTGGTCGTAAGACAGCGACAGCGGCAGCATCAGGCGCGGCGCGAATTCCTTGCCGTTCCAGACCGGTTTCATCGACGACTTGGACACGCCGAGGATGGCGACCTCGGGTGCGTTGATGATCGGCGTGAACGAGGTGCCGCCGATGCCGCCCAGCGAACTGATCGAGAAGCAGCCGCCGGACATGTCGGCCGGTCCGAGCTTGCCGTCACGCGCCTTCTTGCTGATTTCGCCGAGTTCGGCGGCCAGCTGCAGCAGGCCCTTCTGGTCGCAGTCGCGAATCACCGGCACGACCAGTCCGTTCGGCGTGTCCACCGCGATGCCGACATGGAAATAGCGCTTGAGGACGAGGTTCTCGCCGGCCTCGTCCAGCGAGGCGTTGAAGCTGGGGAACTTGCGCAGCGATGCGACCGCCGCCTTGATCAGGAACACCAGCGGGGTGACCTTGGTTTCCTTGTTTTCTTCGCCGAGTTTCTTGCGGAACGCTTCCATCTCGGTGATGTCGGCGTCTTCGAACTGGGTGACGTGCGGGATCATGGCCCAGTTGCGGGCAAGGTTGGCGCCGGAAATCTTCTTGATCCGCGACAGCGGCTGGGTCTCGATCGCGCCGAACTTGGAGAAGTCGACCTTCGGCCAAGGCAGCAGTGAAAGACCTGAACCTGCAGGCGCGCCGCCGACTGCGGGGCGCCCCCCGCCCTGCATGACGCCCTTCACGAACGACTGAACATCTTCCTTGACGATGCGCCCGCTGCGCGCACTGCCTTTGACCTGCGACAGGTCGACGCCGAGCTCGCGGGCGAACAACCGCACAGACGGGCTGGCGTAGGGCACCTTGTCCGGGGCGACCGCGTCGGCGCCGAAGCTCACCGGCGGTGAGCGGGTATCGGTCGCGGCGACTGGTGCCGGTGCTGCGGCTTTCGCGGGTTCTGCTCGTGCTGGCTGGGTTTGTTCCGGCTCAAGCTTCGCGGGCACCGGCTTCGGCGCCTCAGCGGCCTTCGGCGCTTCAGCCGGGCTCGCCGCGGCGGCATCCGCGGCTTCGATGATGGCGACCACCGACCCTTCCGACACCGCATCACCGAGTTTCACCTTCAGCTCGCGCACCACACCGGCGTGCTCGCTGGGCACTTCCATCGTCGCCTTGTCCGACTCCAGGGTGACCAGGCCCTGATCCTTCTTCACCGTGTCGCCCACCTGGACCAGCAGCTCGATGACCGGAATGTCCTGGTAGTCGCCGATATCCGGCACGCGGGCTTCGTTCAACGCAGGCATGGGCCCTCCCTGGGCACGAGCAGACGAACCCCTATTGTGAAGGTTTACCGCGACGAGGCGAACCTCCGCGACGCAACCGATGTTCTGCATTCGTAGTCACATCGAATGAAGCACAGCGTCCGGTTGTGCGGACCCGGATGTCCGGTTTGCGGACACAGACCGGACACCGGATCCCGGCTTGCCGCGTAACTCTCTGATTTGCATGGGCAAGCAAGGCTGGCACAGAAGCTGCTTAAGTCCACTCAAGCTTGCATCGAGGAAGCCGTCATGACCCGTTTCACGCGTACCTTCGTTCTCCCGCTGCTGTTCGCTTCGCTCGGTGTCACCACCGTGGTGGCGTTTGGCGAGCCTGTCGCGCCGGCATCCTGCGCCGTCGCCCAGGGTGCAGCGGAGCGGATCGACGTGGCGCAGCAAGTGGAAACGGCACGGCTCCAGGCCGAGGCCGAGATGGCCCACGCGGTGGAGGTCGCCGAGGTCGCGGAAGTCGAAGAAGCCGCGCCGAGCCGCCCGGTCGAGGCTTCGCGGATGCGCTGGTCGATCACCCTGCCGTCACCGCGTCGCAGCAGCTGCTGCCGGCTCTGATCCTATCGGCACCGATCCTAAAGGTATCGAGCCTACCGGCACCGACCCTGTGGCTCCGACTCCGGCGGGTAGCCAACGCTTGCCGGAGCCCGAGGCCCAGTCCACTTCCGGGTGGACGATCGAGGCCGCCAGCGAGGAGGACTTGCCGGCCATTCTGGCGCTGATCGGTGCCGATCCGATCAGCAGCAGCCGGCGCGGTCATCAGGTCGAGGTCACTGCAGCGGTGCGCGCCGCCTGGCGCGCGCTCGACGCGAATCCCGACCATGCGCTCTGGGTGGCCCGATCGGCAGGTGCCGTGATCGGCACGCTGCAGTGCAGTCGTCTGCCCGGCCTCGCCCGCAACGGCATGTGGCGAGCCATCATCGAATCGGTGCACGTACGCGCCGACTGGCAGGGGCGCGGCGTCGGCAGCGCGCTGGTCGGGCACGCCGCGGCCGAGGCGCGGCAGCAGGGATGCGGCGTGATGCAGCTCACTTCCGACCGCCGCCGCGCGCGTGCACACGCGTTCTACGAGCGGCTCGGCTTCGTCGCCAGCCATGTCGGCATGAAGCTGGATCTGGCCCAAAGCGCGCCCGGCGACTCCAGCCAGACGGCTTGACTGCGCCGGCGCCTCGGGCTGGCTCCGGCGCCGACACGCAGGATGGCGACCGCCTTCCGTTGGCGCGCGAAGCGCGCACACGCATCGCGCCGAAGTCCGACGCAAGTCTGCGTTGAGTGCGGCGGCGGGAAGCGCGTGGGCAGATCACGCGTGATCCCGTCCTTCGAGGGCAGGTCGTCACCGCTGCTCGTTGACGCCGTGCAGCCCGACGTCGCGGTGCTCAGTGCGGACGCAGGGTGAAGCGGGCGCGATAGTCTGCCGGGGTCAGCGTCGTCGCACGCTTGAACAGCTTGCGAAAGCTGGCCGAGTCGGAATAGCCGCACCGTTCGACGATCTCGTCGAAACTGAGATGGGTGGTCTCGAGCAGAGCCTTGGCGCGCTCGACGCGCAGTCCCTGGATGTGCTCAAGCGGCGCGTGGCCGTAGTGCGCCTTGAAATGCCGCAGGAGCGATCGTTCGCTGGTGCCCAGCTGGTCGGCGAGCATGCCGACCGAGAGCGGTTCGTGCAGGCGGTCCTGCAGCACCCTTTCGACCTTCTCGGCCAGCGAGAAACGCGGCTTTTCGCGCAGGGCCTGACTGATGTACGGCGCCTGGCTTTGCCGGTCGGGGTCGATCAGCAGAATGCGGGCGGTTTGCTGGGCGAGCTCTTCGCCGGCGACGCGCGCAATCAGGCGCAGCACGTAACTCATCACTGCACTGGTCGCGCCGGCGGTGGTCACTGGTCCGTCCTCGACGATCAGTTTCTCGATTTCCAGCGTGACCTTGGGGTAGCGCTCGCGGAACACGCCATCGAGCCACCACGCCGTGGTCGCGCGGCGGCCGTCGAGCAGCCCGGCCTCGGCGAGCAGGAACGCACCGCTGCAGGACGAGGCGACCGCCACGCCGCGGTCATGCATGCTGCGGATGAGCGCCATTTCGGGACCGAGCTGTTCCAGTCGGCGGACCAGATCGTCGGCGCTGGCGTGCATGGCGCCGGGCACCAGCAACACGTCGGGATCGGCCTGACTGCAGAACATGCCCTCGATCCGCAGCCCCGACGAACAGCGCAGGCTGTCGCTACCGCGGGCACTGATCAGCTGCGAGCGAAACTGCAGGTGGGTGCCGGGGTCGCGCAGCTGGGCGAGCTGTTGCGCCACCCGCAGCATGTCGCTCGGACCGGCCAGGCCGGACAGCATGGCGCCGTCCAGCGCGAGCAGGCCGAGCGTGAATCCACGCTGCGGGTCGATGCGGGGGCCGCGGTCGGTCATGGAGCGATCAGTCATCGACCAGGATGGCGCCGGTTTCGGAAATGAGCAGGTTGAGCAGATTACCCGGCACGCCGTAGGCTTTCACCTGGGCGTTCTGCAGCTCCGGATCGTCGCAGGCGCGCAGGGCGACGCGACCGCTGTGGCCATCCGGCAGCAGGGTGATGGACGGCGCGACCAGCTGCGGATTGCCTTCGGCATCGCGGTCGAGCAGCCACAGGCCGCTGGGCGGCACTTCGGTGTGCGGGCACAGGTCGGCGCCGCGCACGTCGAGATCGCCGCCGGCGACCGGTGACAGGCGCCAGCTCTGGCTGTGCGTGTGCAGGGTAGCGGTGTATTCGCTGCCGGCCTGAAGCGCCGGCGACAGGTCGTCGTTCGCGGCGGCCTGCGACGGCGACGGTGCAACCATCAGGGACGTGGCCAGCATCGCGGTATACAGAGCGGAACGGAACATGGTGTTTCTCCAAACAGATCGCCCAAATCGGGCGTGAATAGATTGCAACAGGGCAAATCCGCCAGAAATGGCGAGAATGGACCCCTGTCTGGCGAAATCCGCCACTATTCAGCCTCCTCTCAGTACTTCGCGCGGTTTGGCGGTATGTGCCGCAGCCCGGCTCCGCCCCAGCGCTCGCACACCGCCAAGGCGACCTCCGCCACGATTCGCGATGCTCCCGGTCCCCGGCACTGTCTGGCGACGCTCGCCGTGGCCCATTCCGCATCGGCCAACCCCGCGTCAGCCCTCAGGATGCATCGAACGCGGCGGCCTCGGGTGCATGCCCACCGGCCGGCAGCGGCCCTTGTCCGTGGTCTTTCCAGCCCGGTCCTGCCGCGAGGCCCAGCGTCGCGGGCCAGTCGCATGCTGCGTGCCCCGATCCCGTCGATGGCGCGATCGGCATCGCCGCGTCTCGCTGCCAGGGCGCTGCAGCTGCCGGGGACCCGTCCGCGCTGGCCGCCGACTGGAGCCTGCGGCTATGCTCGGGACTCCACGAGGAGAGAGGCCGCATGCCGACCCGGCGCGAACTGCTTGCTGCCATGGCTGCCACCGCTGCCGCGCTGACCGTACCCGTCGTGTCGGCGACGCGCGCCGAGGCCGTTGCGTGGACCGGGCAGGCCCAGGTCGGCCTCGGCCTGTGGCGCAAGTTCGACGTCGAGCCGGGCTCTTCGGCCTATCGCGCCGCGGGCGAGACCCTGCGCGCGTTCGCGCAGAGCGGCGGGCGCCTGATCGACAGCTCGCCGATGTATGGCCGCTCGTCGACCACGGTCGGCGAGTTCGTGCGTTCGACTTCCTGGGGCGAGCGGCTGTTCTTCGCCACCAAGCTGTGGGCGCGCGGTGCCCGTGCCGGCGAGGAGCAGCTGCGCGACGAGCAGGCGCACTTCGGTCGCCTGCCGCTCGATCTGGTTCAGGTGCACAACCTCAACGACCTCGGCACCCAGCTGTCGGTGCTGCGCGCGGCCAAGGCGGCGGGTGGCGTGCGCATGATCGGTGCCAGCCACTACCAGTCGCAGGCGCACGACGACCTCCGCGACGTGATGCGCCGCGAGGCGCTCGATGCCGTGCAGGTCAACTACTCGATCCTGGAGCCGGAGGCCGAGGATCGACTGTTGCCGGCCGTGCGTGACCAGGGCGCGATGCTTCTGATCAATCGCTGCTTCGCCGATGGCGCCTTGTTCGAGCGCGTGCGTGGGCAGTCACTTCCCGGCTTCGCCACCGAGCTGGGCATGGAAAGCTGGGCCGAGTATTTCCTGCGCTGGGTGCTCAGCCACGAGGCCGTCGACGTGGCGATCACCGGCACTGGCAATCCCCGTCACATCGAGCAGAACCTGCGCATCGCCACGCTGCCGGTGCTGGACGCCGCCACGCGCAAGCGCATGGCCGAGTTCGTGCGCGCGCTCTGAACATGCTGTATCGCTGCCGCGTCCTTGCGCCGGGGGCGGGCGGACATGCCGGGGCCGAGCAGCTGCGGTCGCAGCGGGGAATCGAATCCCCAGACAACCTGTGCTTCGTCCTGTGTGCCTGATTGGATGCGCCTGGCAGCAGCATCGGACCTGGCCGCTCGTGCTGTGGGCCAATCGCGACGAGTTCCGGGCCCGTCCTGCGGCGCCGCTCGGGCGCTGGTCCGACGATCCCGAGCTGGTCGGCGGACGGGACCTGCAGGAAGGCGGTGCGTGGATGCTGCTGTCCACCAAGCGGCGACTCGCGGCGGTCACCAACGTTCGCCGTGCACCGCTGGCGCGCGGGGCGCGTTCGCGTGGTCATCTCGTGCGCGCCTTCGTCGATGCTTCGGCGAGCGCGCCCGAATGGTTGGCGGCGCGCGACGACGAGGCCGGTGACTATGCGCCGTTCAATCTGCTGGTCTGGGACGGCGGGCAGCTGATGCTGGGCAGCCGCCTCGATGGCTTCGCGGTGCAATCGCTCGAACCGGGTGTGTACGGCATCTCGAACGGGCCCGCGCTGGCGCCGTGGGCGAAGTCGGCCAAACTGGTGCGCGCGCTGCGGCACTGGCTGGTGCAAACGCCGGAAGCGACAGCCCTGCCGGATCTCGAGGCGGCCTGGACGGCGCTGTTCGATCCGGCGCTATTGGCCGACGAAGACCTTCCCGACACCGGCATCGGCCTGGAACGCGAACGTTGGCTGTCGGCGAGCTTCGTTGACGGCGAAACCTACGGCACCCGGGCGTCGACCGTGGTGCTGGCGGGTGCACAGGGATGGCACATGCTGGAGCGACGATTCGATGCGGGCCGACAGCTCACCGGTGCGACCCACCTGCAAGGCGACTGGCGCTGATCCAGCCGGTTCGGCCCAGCACCGCCGCCGCAGGCGACGGCGTTCGCGACTGCCGGAGCCTGCGCGACACCGGCGCGCGGTGCTAATCTGACCCACGCGTCGACCGATCGTTCGGAAAGCAGTCGATCGTCGGCCGGCACGGACACCGCCGGGGGGACCGATGCGACACGGTAGGGAAGCCACGCCCATCGTCTGCCAAGCCGGCGTCGCGTCGGTTCGGCACGACTGACCCGGCAGCAAGGTCGTGGACAGCAGCGCCCGTCGACTGGCCCCGGCAGAGTGGGGACTGATCGCGGTCGTGCTGACCGCCGGCCTGCTCTTCGCGCTGCTGATGTATCAGGCACTCGTGGCCGGCCAGCAACAAGCGCAGCAGCAGCGCCTGCAGGCGCTGGCCAGCGAAGTCGCGATCGAACTGCGTCGACAGATCGACGACACCGCGGCAGCGGTGACCGGGCTCGGCTGGATCTACCATCTGCGTGGCGACATCCGTCGCGCCGACTTCGCCCCGCTGGCGGCGGCGGCCCTGCAGTCCCGCCGCGACGTGGCGCGCATCGAGTGGTGGCCGCGACGCCTCGCCGAACTCGATGCGCGCTGGGAGCGCGACGCCGAGTCCGAGGGTCTGCAGGGCTACGCGTTCCGCGAGCTCGACGGCCGTGCCGGGGCCGGCTACGCCGGCGCACGGCAAGTGTTCTTTCCATTGCGCTACGCCGCGCCCGAGCGTGTCGATCTGCTCGGTGCCGTCATGGCGACGGAAGCGACGGTCGAATCGCCGCGTGCGCTGGAAGAAGAGTCCGAGCTGCTGCGCTTCAACTCCTACGCGGTCGAGCGCGCGCGCGCGGACGCTGTGGTGTCGGTGACCCGGCCCTGGCCCGACCCGAGCATGCGCCTGGCCAGCGAGCAGACCGCCGCGCCACGGGTGCTGCGCGTGCTGGCACCGGTGTACGCCGACATCGAGCCGCCCCCTTCGCAGCTGCGTCGTGCCGGTCTGGTCGGCGTGATGGTGGGGGTGCTGCGCCTCGATCGCCTGATGCAAGGCCTGACCGGTATCGAAGGCGTCGACGAAGTCGACCTGGCGCTGCGCGAGGGTGCGCAGGGCGAGGTGTTGCACACGCGCGGTGCCCGGGCGCGCGCGCTGCAGGCGGCCTCGATGCTGCCGGAAGCGGGCGATGCGTGGGCGCGCCTCGAGCTGCCCGGCACGGTGTGGCAGGTGCAGGTGCGGCCCACAGCATCATTCATCGCTGCGGGCGAAGGCAGGCTGGCCGCGCTGGCCGTCTCGATGGCGATCGTCCTGCTGTCGGTCGCGCTGGCGGTGGGTATGCGCCGCGGCATGCTGCTGCGCGCGGCCATTGCTTCGGCCCGCGACCGTCTGCGCCGCGTCACCGACAACCTGTCCGGCGGCGTGTTCCAGGCGGTGCTCACCGACGCCGGCAGGCTCGAAGTGCACTACGTCACCCGCGCCTGTGCTGCGCTGATGGGCTTGCCCGACGAGGAGTTGATCCGGCAGCCGCAGCGCCTGTTCGAACGCTGCAGCGCCGTCCAGCAGCAGGCCATCGATGCGGCCCTTGGTCAGGCCGCGCAAACACGGGCGCCGGTTCAACTGCCCATCGCGCTCGACGACCTGGAGGGCAGGTCGCGCCACCTCGCCCTCAATGCGGCGCCCTACGAAGACGAGCGCGGCAACATCGTGTTCAGCGGATTCCTGGAGGACGTCACCGCGACGCGCGAAGCCCAGCTGGCACTGGCCGGGCTGGTCGGCGAACAGCGTGCGATTCTCGACAATGTGCCGATTGGCATCGTCATCGTCGAGCAGGGCATCGTGCGGCGAGCGAATCCGGGTCTGGCCCACATGCTGGGGTTCGCCGACGCCGCGGCACTCGACGGCGCGCCGATGGCGGGCTGGTTCGAGCCCGGTACGGCGGCGTCCTGGCAGCAGGAGTCGGCGCAGCGGCTGGCCGCGGGTCGGCTGCACGTGCTCGAAACGCCGCTGCGGCGGCGCGATGGCGAGACCTTCTGGGCACATCTGGTTGGCAAGCGCATCGATCCCGACGCGGCGTCCTCGCGCGAGATCTGGATAGTCGAGGACGTGCACGAGCGCCGCCGCGCCGAGCGCGTCATGCGCGAGCAGGCGGAGCTGCTGGCGATGGCGCAGGACGCCGGCGGAGTCGGCGTGTTCGACATCGAGCTGCGCACCGCGCGTGGGTACCGCTCGCCCCAGCTGTTCCATCTGTTCGGGCTTGACGGAGATCGCAGCGAGACCAGTTTCGCGGGCCTGATCGCCGCCCTGCACGAAGACGATCGCGCTGCGGCGCGCAGTCGCTTCGAGCAGGCGGTGGCCGGCGGCGCCGAGCAGTTCTCGGACGATTGGCGCATCGCCCTCGCGGATGGTTCCTTGCGGCACTGCCGGATCGACCTGCGCTTCGTTCGCGACGCAGCGGGGCACGCCGAGCGTGCGGTGGGTGTCGTGCTCGACATCAGCGACGAGCGCCGCAAGCAGCAGGAACTGAGCTCGGCGTTCCGCTTCCAGCAGCTGCTGATCGACACCGTGCCGGCACCGCTGTGGTTCCTCGACGAAGGGCGCCGCATCACCGGCTGCAACAGCGCCTTCCTCGACGCCTTCAGGCTGGATCGCGCGCGCGTCCAGGGCGCGCTGCTCGATGAGGTGGAGGGCCTGCCCGAGACGCTGCGGGATCTGGTCCGCGACGATGTCGGCGAGCTTGCCCGCGACGCCGCGACGGTCGAACGGGAGGCGGTGATCGGTTTCGCCGACGGCAGCCAGCACGAGGTGCACATGCTGCTGTCCGGCTTCAGCGCCGAGTCGGGCGGTGGCGTCGTCGCGCTGCTGATCGACATCAGCGACGAGCGCCTGCTGCAGCGCCAGCTCGCGCGCAGCGGCGAGCAGTTCCGCATCCTGGTCGACTCCATCCCCGGCACCGTGTACCGCGTGCGCACCGACGAGCCGGGCACGACGCTGTTCGTCAGCGCCAGCGTCGAACATCTCACCGGTCATGCGGCCGAGTCCTTCACCGGCACCGAGCAGCGACGCATCGTCGATCTCATCCATCCGGAGGATGCCGAGCTGGTCACCGAGGGGCTGGCCCGGGCCAACGCGAGCGGACAGCCGTACACCATGGAGTACCGTCTGGTGCGCCGCGACGGCGAGGTGCGCTGGGTGGTGGAGAAGGGGCAGGCGATTCCGGGCGTGGCCGGCGAGCCGCCAAGCCGCGTCGGTGCGCTGATCGACATTTCCGATCGTCGCCGCGCCGAAGAGGCGCTGCTGGCCGCGCGTGAGCAGGCCGAGGCCGCGACGCGCACCAAGTCGATGTTCCTCGCCAACATGAGTCACGAGATCCGCACGCCGATGAATGCGGTGATCGGCATGGCTCATCTCGCCCTGAAGACCGGTCTCGATGCGCGGCAGCGCGACTACGTGAACAAGATCCACGGCGCCGCCACGTCGCTGCTCGGCATCATCAACGACCTGCTCGACTTCTCGAAGATCGAGGCCGGCAAGCTTAGCCTCGAACGTGTCGCCTTCCAGATCGACCGCGTGCTCGACAACGTCGCCACCGTGACCGCGGGGCGCGCGGTCGACAAGGGCATCGAGCTGCTGTTCGACGTGCCGCCTTCGGTGCCGCAGCAGCTGCTCGGCGATCCGTTGCGGCTCGGCCAGGTGCTCACGAACCTGGTCAACAACGCAGTCAAGTTCACCGAGCGCGGCGAGGTGCGGGTCGACGCCCGCGTGCTCGAGCAGGTCGGCAATCGGATCAAGCTCGAGTTCTGCGTTCGCGACAGCGGCATCGGCATGAGTGCGGAACAGGTGGCGCAGCTGTTTCAGCCGTTCACCCAGGCCGACGGTTCGATCACGCGCAAATACGGCGGCACCGGCCTGGGCCTGTCGATCGTGCAGCGTCTGGTGGAACTGATGGGGGGCAGCATCACCGTGCAGTCCGAGCCAGGGCTCGGCAGCCGTTTCATCTTCACCGCATGGTTCGGGCTGGACGAGCGCCTGGCCGAGGCCGGGTTGACCGGGCCGGTTCCCGCCCTGCACACCCTGGTGGTCGACGACAGCGCCGGGGCCCGGGAGGTGATGGCCGACCTGCTCGCCGGCTTGCCCGGCGATGCCGCGTTCGTCGGCAGCGCCACCGAGGCGATCGAGCTCGGCCGCAAGGCGGCCAGCCAGGGGTATCCGTTCGAGCTGGTGCTGATGGACTGGGACATGCCGGGCATGAACGGCGTCGAGGCGACCCGGCACTGGCTGACCGATCCCCAGCTCGCCGAGGCCAAGGTGGTGATGGTCAGTGCCTTCGCGCGCGACGACGTGCGCCGCGCCGCCGAGGAGGCGGGCGCCCACGCTTTCCTGTCCAAACCGGTGAATGCCTCGCAGCTGGTCGACACCTTGACCGCGCTGTACGCGCCGGCGCCGCGGGTGGGTGCCGCCGGCGGCGCCGAGGCGCAGCCGTTGCGCGGCGTCTGCGCGCTGGTTGCCGACGACAACGAAATCAACCGGCAGATTGCGCGGGAACTGCTGGAGGAGGCCGGCGCCGCGGTGCGGCTGGCAGTCGACGGACAGGATGCCGTCGACCAGTGCGTGGCGCATGGCGACATCGAGGTCGTGCTGATGGACTTGCAGATGCCCGTGCTCGACGGCTATGCCGCGACGCGCGCATTGATGGCACAACACCCCGATCGCCGACTGCCGGTGATCGCGATGACCGCGCACGCGATGGAGGACGAGCGACAGCGCATCCAGGCGGCCGGCATGATCGATCACGTCATCAAGCCGATCGAACCCGAGCGGCTGATCGATGCGGTGGTGCGGGCCGCAGGGCGTGCATCGGCCGAAGCGAAGACGACCTCCGGGCGCCGTTCCGCCGAGCCGGACCAGGTGTTCGATCGCGCAGCGGGGCTGCGCCGCTGCGCCGGCAACCGACAGCTGTTCGAATCGATGCTGTCGCGATTCGATGCCGAGCAGGCCGACGCGGCGGCGCGTATCGACCGGGCCCTGGCGTCCGCCGACGGCCCGACCGCCGAGCGTCTGGCGCACAGCCTGCGTGGCGTCGCCGGCAATCTCGGGCTGCGCCGACTGCAGCACGCCGCCGCCGAACTGGAGCACGCACTGCGACACGGTGCCGATCCGCACGCTGCCAGCGCCTCGGTCAGCCAACAGCTGACCGAGGCACTGCAGCGCGTACGCGCGGACTTGCCGCGCGCGCCGAGGGCCGCGGCTCAGGGAGGGCACCCTGATGCCGCCAGCCTCGCCGAGCTGCGCCGCATGCTCGCGCTCGGCGATGCCGAAGCCGAAGCCGAGTTCGAGCGACTGCGAGAGTCGCTGCGCCGGCAGCTGAGCGGCGAGCAGTTCCGCGCGCTCGCCAGGGCGATTGGTCAGTTCGAATTCGAGGCGGCCCACCAGCTGCTCGAAACGATCATGGGAGAAGCAACATGAGCGAAGCCGCGGACGCGCGATCGGTGGTCCTGGTGGTCGACGACACGCCGCAGAACCTGAGCCTGATGACTGGCCTGTTGCGCGACGACTACCGGGTGTTGGTGGCCAACCATGGCGAACGCGCGCTCGCCCTGTGTGCCGGCGCGCAGCGCCCCGACCTGATCCTGCTCGACGTGATGATGCCGGAGCTGGACGGCTTCGAAGTGTGCCGCCGGCTGAAGCAGGATCCCGCCACGCGCGAGATACCGGTGATCTTCCTCACCGCACGCAGCGAAATGGAAGACGAGCAGCTCGGGTTCGATGTCGGTGCGGTCGACTACATCACCAAGCCGATCAGCCCGCCCATCGTCATGGCGCGCGTACGCACCCACCTGATGCTGAAGCGCGCCCGCGATTTCCTCAACGACCAGAACGCCTATCTCGAGGCCGAAGTCGCCCGGCGCATGCGTGAACTCGCCGCGGTGCAGGACGCTACGATCATGGCGATGGCTTCGCTGGCCGAGACCCGCGACAACGAAACCGGCAACCACATCCGCCGCACCCAGCACTACGTGCGCGCGCTGGCCATGGCGGTGCGCGCGCATCCGCGCTTTGCAGCCGAGCTGGGCGACGAGCACGCCATCGAGATGCTGTACAAGTCGGCACCCCTGCACGACATCGGCAAGGTCGGCATTCCCGACCACATCCTGCTCAAGCCCGGCCGCCTGACTGCGGAAGAGTTCGAGATCATGAAGACCCACACCACGCTCGGCCGCGACGCGATCCTGGCCGCCGAGTCGCAGCTCGACGCGCCGGAGAGCTTTCTTCGCCACGCGCGCGACATCGCCTACAGCCACCAGGAGATGTGGGACGGGCGCGGCTATCCGGAAGGACTGCAGGGCGAGGCGATTCCCCTTTCGGCGCGACTGATGGCCGTGGCCGATGTCTACGACGCGCTGATCAGCCGCCGCGTCTACAAGGAACCGATGAGCCACGCCGAGGCGGTCGAGATCATCCGCGCCGGACGCGGTACCCACTTCGACCCCGACCTCACCGACGCCTTCCTGCAGATCGCCGACGAGTTCGCGACGATCGCGCGGCGCTTCGCCGATGCGGCGCACGACCGGGGCGAGGCCAGCGCGCGGGCGTGAGCGCACTGGCACGAACACTGGGTGCGCGCCTCGCGCTGCAGCTGGCCGCCGCGGTGATGGCCACCGCCTTGCTGTTCGGCCTGGTCTATCAGGTCATGCTGCAACGGGCTTCGGTGACCGAAGCGGTGCGCCTGCAGCGTCAGCAGCAGGACGCCATCGCCGCGGGACTGGTGCGGGTGTTCGCCGATCTCGAGGCACGCGCCGGGGCGCTGGCCTGGCAGATCGCCCAGGGCACGCTCGATGCGGTGCAGCTGGACATGCAGCTGCGCGCCCAGGTGCTGCATGACCCCGACATCACCGCGATGGCGGTGTTTCTGGAGGCCGACAATCCGGTGGCGCCGGGCTCGCGCATCGCCCTGTCGGCGGCCTACGACGGGGCGGGGATTTCGGTGCGCGACTTTCTTGCCACCGGATACGAATTCGCCGATCGCGACTGGTATCGCCGCACGCTGGCGTCCGAGTCCGGCTACTGGAGCGACCTGTTCTTCAACGACGCGGCCGGCGGGCTCGACACGGTGAACTTCGACGTGCCGCTGGAAAACGCATCGGGACGGCGGATCGGCATGCTCGGCGTTTCCGTGTCGCTCGACCGCATCGCCTTCGTCGCCCGCGAGCTCGGTCTGTCGATGGAACACCCGTTCCTGCTGCTCGATGGCGCCGGCCGCGTACTGGTGTCCTGGGAGCCTTCGCTCGAGCGCGCCTACACGATCGAGGAGGCGCTGCAGCGGGCACCCCGGAGTCTGCACTGGATGACCGGAGGTCGACTCGGCGGCGCGGCACGGGACGAGCGCTACGACGAGAGCGAAGCGCGCGGCTGGCGATCGTATACGCCCTTGCGGCCGCCCGGATGGCATCTGCTCGCGGCCGTGTCCGACCGCGCGGCCTGGTCCGAGCGGCGCGGTGAAGCCCGTCGTGCCGCACTGTGGGGTGCGGGCATTGCCTTGACGATCGCCGCGTTGGGTTTGTTCGCGCTGATTGCGCGCATGCGGCCTCTGCGTGCGTTGCTGGCGTCGACCTCGCGTCTGGCCTTCGGCGACGACGCGCGTGCCTGGCGGGATCACTACCAGGACGTCGAGTTGGAGCAGGCCGCGCACGGACTGCGAACGGGGGCGCAAGCGTTGCGCTCCGCGCGCGAGGACCTGCTCGACGAGCAGGCTGAGAACGCCATCCTGCGTGAGCGAAATAGCCTGTTCGAGCGGATGCACCGTGTGCAGCAGCCCGACGATCGCACGTTCTTCGGTAGTCGCTTCGAGTGTGCCTGGCAGGCCAGGCTGGAGGCGGCTTCGCCGGGCGACGGGCTGTTCTACGGATTCCTGACGACCTGTGCCGACAGCTGCCACTTCTTCCTCGGTGTGCCGGTGGACCGGGACGTGCCTTCGCTGCTGAGCATGGGCCAGATCTGCGGCAGCCTGCCCGGCCTGCTGCGTGCGCATCCGCAGCCTGCGCGGGCGATGATCGCCCTGGCGGAATGGATCGCCCTCGAGCGCCCGCAGAGCATGCAGTTCCATCTGCTGCTCGGCCGGATGGATCTCGCCAGCGGATCGGTCGAATACGCTGCTGCCGGACCGCTGGCGTTGCTCGTGCTGCGTGCGGACGGCGCAGTCGAGCCCGCTGCGATGACGCACGCGCAGCCACTCGCGCGTGATACCGGCGCCGAACCGGAGCCATGCACCCTGGTGCTCGGGGCCGGCGACCGCATGCTGCTGGCGTGCAGCGCTCGGGGCGCGGCGTCCGCCGAGTCGGCGTCGGCGGCCTTGGCGTCCCTGGCGCAGAGGCCGGATGGCGAACTGCTGGACGCCGCGATGACGTGGCTGCACGGCGCCGGCGCGTCGTCGCACGACACGCCCGGTGACTGCGGTCTGGTGCTGGCGCGACTGCGCTACCGCGATTGAGCGGCGGGTCGGTCAACCACGGGCATCAGGACGTCGGTGCCGCGGCGCGATCGCCGTCGTGCCCCAGCCGGCTGGCATCGACCCGGAACCATGCCGCATACAGCGCCGGCAGGAACAGCAGTGTCAGCGCGGTGGCGACGATCAGTCCGCCCATGATGGCCACGGCCATCGGCCCGAAGAACACGCTGCGCGAGAGCGGCACCATCGCCAGTACGGCGGCCAGCGCGGTCAGCACGATCGGGCGGAATCTCCGCACCGTCGCATCGACGATCGCCTGGGCCGGCGACGAGCCGGCGACGATGTCCTGGTCGATCTGATCGACCAGGATGACCGAGTTGCGCATGATCATCCCGGACAGCGCGATCGTGCCCAGCATGGCCACGAAGCCGAACGGCACCCGGAACACGAGCAGGAACAGCACCACACCGATCAGGCCCAGCGGTGCGGTGAGGAAGACCAGGAACGTGCGCGAGATGCTGCGCATCTGCAGCATCAGCAGGGTCAGGACGACGACGATGAACAGCGGCATGCCGGCGTTGACCGACTTCTGTCCCTTGCCCGAATCCTCGACGGTGCCGCCGGTTTCCAGCAGGTAGCCGCTGGGCAGCGCGTCGCGGATGGGTTGCAGGGTCGGCAGGATCTGCGCGGACACGGTCGAGGGCTGCTCGCCGCCGTAGACGTCGCCGCGCACGATCACCGTGGGCAGGCGATTGCGGTGCCAGATCACGTTCTCCTCGAAGCCGTATTCGAGGTCGGCAATCTGCGCCAGCGGAATGCTGGTGCCGTTGGCGGTGGGCACCGACAGGCTGCCGATCAGGCTCATGCGCTCGCGCTCTTCCTGCGGGCCGCGCAGCAGGATTTCGATCTGTTCGTTGCCTTCGCGATAGGCGCTGACGTGCGAACCCGACAGCGAGCCGCGGATGAATTGGGCGACCTGGGCCGACGACACGCCGAGCACGCGAGCGCGGTCCTGGTCGATATGCGCGCGGATCATCTTGCTGGGCTCTTCCCAGTCGAGATGGACGTTGGTGACCGCGCCATGCGCGCGCACCTTGTCGGCAACCTGGCGCGCCAGGTTGCGCACCACGTCGATGTGTTCGCCGGAGACCCGGAACTGGATCGGGTAGCCGACCGGCGGGCCGTTTTCCAGGCGGGTGACGCGCGCCTGCAGGGTGGGGAATCGCTGCGGCAGTTCGTCGATCAGCCAGCCGCGCACCTGTTCGCGCGACTTGATGTCGGTGGTGAGGATCACGAACTGGGCGAAGTGCGTCTGCGGCAGCTGCTGGTCGAGCGGCAGGTAGAAGCGCGGCGATCCGGTGCCGACGTAGGCGACATAGTTCTGGATGCCCTCGTGGCCTTCCAGCATCGCCTCGAAGCGCTTCGCCTGCGCTTCGGTGGCGCGCAGGGACGAGCCTTCTGCGAGACGCATGTCGACCATGAGTTCGAGGCGCGTCGAGGAGGGGAAGAACTGCTGCGGGATGAAGCGGAACAGCGCGATCGAGGCGACGAACAGGGCCAGCGTCGCGACGATGACGGTACGTCGACGGCGCACGCACCAGGCCACCCAGCTGCGGAATCGCTGGTAGAACTTCGACGCATACGGATCATGCGCGTGTCCGCCGGGGTTCGACGGCAACAGGCGGTCGCCAAGGTAGGGCACGAACACCACGGCGGCCACCCACGACACCAGCAGGGCCAGGGTGACGACCTGGAAGATCGAACGGGTGTACTCGCCGGTACCGCTCTGCGCGGTAGCGATCGGCAGGAAACCTGCCGCGGTGACCAGCGTGCCGGTCAGCATCGGAAACGCCGTCGACTCCCAGGCAAACCCGGCGGCACGCAGGCGATCGAAGCCCTGCTCCATCTTCACCGCCATCATCTCGACCGCGATGATGGCGTCGTCCACCAGCAAGCCGAGTGCGAGCACCAGCGCGCCCAGCGAGATCTTGTGCAGGCCGATGCCGAAGTAGTGCATGGTCGCGAACGTCATCGCCAGTACCAGCGGAATCGACAGCGCCACCACCAGGCCGGTGCGGAAACCCAGCGAGAAAAAGCTCACCAGCAGCACGATCGCCACCGCCTCGAACAGCACGCGCACGAACTCGCCGACCGACGAGCGCACTGCGGCAGGCTGGTCGCTGACCTTGCCCAGTTCCATGCCCAGCGGCAGGGTCTGCTGCAGGCGCGCGAACTCGTTCTCCAGGCGATGGCCGAGCTGGATGATGTCGCCGCCCTTGCGCATCGATACCGCCAGGCCGATCGCGTCGTCACCCATGAAGCGCATCCGCGGCGCCGGTGGATCGGAAAACCCGCGCTGCACCTCGGCGACATCGCCGAGACGGAACGTGCGATCGCCGACGCGGATCGGAAAACTGCGAATGTCGTCGACGCTTTCGAAGCGTCCGCTGACGCGCACCTGGACGCGTTCGGTCGGGGTCTCGAAGAACCCGGCCGGCACCACTGCGTTCTGTTCGTCCAGCGCGCGCTGCACCGCCTCGAGGGGCACGCCGAGCAGGGCCAGCTTGGTGTTGGAAATCTCGACCCAGATCTTCTCGTCCTGCAGGCCGATCAGCTCGACCTTGGCCACGTCGGGTACGCGCTGCAGTTCGAGCTGCAGGCGTTCGGCGTAGTCCTTCATCACCGCGTAGTCGAAGCCTTCGCCGGTCAGCGCGTAGATGTTGCCGAAGGTGTCGCCGAACTCGTCGTTGAAGAACGGGCCGACCACGCCGGAGGGCAGCTCCTGGCGCATGTCGCTGACCTTCTTGCGCACCTGGTACCAGAGGTCGGGAATGTTCGCCGAGGTCATGGCATCCGGTGCGACATACAGCACCTGCGACTCGCCGGGCCGGGAGTACGAGCGGATGAACTCGTACTGGCCGGTCTGCATCAGCTTCTTCTCGATCTTCTCGGTGATCTGCTGGGCGACCTCTTCGGCCGTGGCGCCCGGCCACAGCGTGCGCACGACCATCACCTTGAAGGTGAACGGCGGGTCTTCGCTCTGGCCCAGCCGCGTGTACGACACCGCGCCGATGATGCCGAGCAGGACCATGAAGTACAGCACCAGCGACTTCTGTCGCAGCGCCCATTCGGAGAGATTGAATCGACTCATGACGCGCGCTCAGGCAGCCGGATCGAGCGCAACGGCGCGGTTGTCACGATCGACCGGCCGCACTTTCATGCCTTCGCGCAGCAGGTGGACTCCCGCAGCCACGACCCATTCTTCCTCTGCCAGACCTTCGGTGACCGGCACGGTCTCGTCGTTGAACGGTCCGATCGTCACCGCACGACGTTTCACCGTCGAACTCGCCGGGTCGACCACGAACACGAAGTGCTGGCCCGCATCGGCAGTTACCGCCGGCAGCGGCACCGACACGGCGTGGCTGCCGTTGAGCGCAAAAATGGCGCGCGCGCTCTGCCCCAGCTCGATGCCTTCGACGCCCTGCGGCAGGGCGATGCGCGCCGCGTAGGTGCGTGACGAGGCATCTGCCGCCGGGGCCAGTTCGCGCAGCGTGCCAGGAATGCGCTGGTCCGGCTTCGACCACGGCGTGATCATCACCGCCTGGCCGACTTGGTAGCGTTCGATACCGCTCTCCGGCAGGCTGATGACCACCTCGCGATCGCCGTCGGCGGCGAGCACGAACACCGGAGCCCCGATCGATACCACCTGACCGACTTCGGCGAGACGCTGGGCGATCACGCCGTTCTGCGGGGCACGCAGCGTGGCGTAGTCAGCCTGATTGCTCGCCACGTCGAGTTGAGCGCGCGCCTGGCGCAGGCGCGCTGCAGCCGCTTTCTGCTGCGACAGTCGATTGTCGTACAGAGAGGGGCTGATCAGCTTTCGGTCGAGCAGCGACTTGTGGCGTTCGAGCTCGCTGTTGGCCAAGGCGAGGTCGGCCTCCGCTGCGGCCACCTGCGCGCGCGCCGCGTCGGCCTGCAGTCGCACGTCGCCCGGGTCGAGCGTCGCCAGCACGTCCCCCTTGCGCACTTCATCACCGACCTCGACGCGTCGCCCGGTCATCTTGCCGCCGATGCGAAACCCGAGCGCCACCTCGTGCCGGGCACGCACTTCGCCGGGATACACCGCGTAGCTGAGATCGGACGACACCGGCCGCACCACCATGGCCGGCCGGACCGACTCGGCGGTCTCGTCGCCGTGACCGCAGGCAGCGAGCAGGGCGGTCAGCGTCAGGGCGGCGATGCTGCGAAGGGGAGCAATTCGTGACGATCGGGACATGATGGGCCTCGGCGCAGGCGACGGCTGGTAATTGAACTGGCGGGTATAGTAAAATTATCAAACCCCGCAGTCCAGTAATTTCATGAGCCCTTCACGTCC
>JAGRJY010000056.1 GCA_020442465.1 Lysobacterales bacterium | reverse complement strand
GGTGCATGGCGCAGGATCGCCGCCGGCAGGCAGACGATCAGGGCGAAGCGGTTGAGCACTTCGGCGGCGTTGTCGGGCAGCGCACCGAGCCGGCGACACAGCACGCCCACGGCCATCATCAGCGCGATCAGCAGGAACGCATCAAATGCCATGTACGGGCCTCCCTTCTTCCGGCGCTCGGCGCGCCCCGACCTCAATCGGCATCCATGTCCTCTCCGGTTGCCAGCACGGCGCGGTGCTTGCCTGCGGCCTTGCCCTTGTACAAGGCCTGATCTGCGCGGCGTATCTCGGATTCGAAATCGACGTCGGGGCCATCGACCGCGACACCGATCGTCACCGTCACCCGAAGCGTGCCGGCATCGCCTTCGAAGTGCAGCGCGGCGACCTCGTCGCAAATCCGGTTGGCAATCAGCATGGCCGGCGCGGCGCCGCTGTCCGGCAGCACGACCATGAACTCCTCACCGCCCCAGCGTGCAATCAGGTCCTCCGCGCGCTGGCACCGGCGCAGCACGTCCGCCACGCCGCGCAGCACGCCGTCGCCGAACTCGTGTCCGTAGCGGTCGTTGATCTGCTTGAAGTTGTCGATATCGAGCAGCAGCACCGCGCGCTCGTCGCCGCGACGCAGAGCCGGCAGCTGCGCCTGCAGGCCGCGCCGGTTCGGTAGCCCGGTGAGGAAATCGGTTTCCGACGCGCGCCGCAGCAGATCCGTGGTCTGCTCGAGCTCGGCGGTACGTTCGGCCACCTTGCGCTCGAGATTGCGGCTGATATCGAGCAGGCGCAGGTGGGTCTCCACCCGCGAGAGCAGCTCGGCCTTGGAGATCGGCTTGGTCAGGTAGTCGTTGGCGCCGAGCTCGAAGCCCTCGATCAGGTCATGCAGCCGATGGCTGGCCGTCAGCATGATCACCGGCAGTTCGTTGACCGGCAGTCGGGCGCGCAAGGTGCGGCACACGTCGTAGCCGGACACGCCCGGCATCATGATGTCGAGCAGCAGCAGATCGGCCGGCTCCTCCTGCAGCATGGCGAGCGCCTGGGCGCCATCGGCGGCTTCGCGCACCTGGTAGCGATCGGACAGGAAATTGACCAGCACGTTGCGGTTGACCGGCTCGTCGTCGACCACGAGCACGCGGAAGCGGTCGCCACGCCGACGCGCAGCGGAGGACGCCTCCGCGTCGGCCTGCGCGGTGTCGGCCGCATCGTTCGCGTCGTCCGCGAGCGCACGCAGCGTTCGGGTGCGACGCTGCAGGCCGATGCCCGTCTCCGCAGGCACGCTGCTGGCCGCGAGGTCGAAGCAGAAGACCGAACCCTCGCCGGGCGTCGAGGTGAGCTCGATGTGTCCGCCATGCAGCTCGACCAGCTTGCGGGTCACGGCGAGGCCCAGCCCGGTGCCGCCGTGCACGCGGGTCATGGTGCCATCGCCCTGTTCGAAGGGCTCGAAGATGGCCTGCTGGCGGTCGGGCGCGATGCCGATGCCGGTATCCGCCACCTCGATCTCGATGCGCGCGCCGCGCGCACGCGCGCCAACGGACACGCTACCGCGTTCGGTGAACTTGATGGCGTTGCCGACCAGGTTGTGCAGGATCTGCTGCAGCCGGTTCTCGTCCGCATCCACCGCCGGCAGGTCGTGCGGCACGGCGTTGCGCAGCGCCAGTCCGCGCCCGCCGACCAGCGGGGCAGCCAGTGCCAGCACCACGTCGACCACCACACGAAGATCCACCGGTCGGATGTCCAGGCGCAGCTGGTCGCGGCGGATCTTCGACAGATCGAGGATGTCGTCGACCAGGGTCGACAGGCGCGATCCGCTGGCGATGATGAGCCCGAGCTCGTGACGCGCCTTGTCGCTAAGTGGGCCGCTGCCGCCGTCGAGCAGCGATTCGGCCAGGCCGAGTATGCCCATGAGCGGCGTGCGCAGTTCATGCGAGGTGTTGGCGAGGAACTCGTCCTTCAGCGCGTCGAGTCGCTGCAGCGAACGGTTGACCCGCATCTGCTCGGCCAGCTGTCTTCGGTGCCAGTAGCGCGAGGCAAGCAGGAAGACCAGCAGGAACACGATGGCGCCGGCGGCCAGGCCCAGGTTGCGCGCCCAGGTGGCGCGCTCGACGTCACGCGCCTGCTGCTCGGAACGAAGCTTGAGACGCTCGATCTCGCGTTCGCGCTGCTGGATCTCGATCGCGCGACGGGTGCCGCCGAGCTGGCGCAGTCGCTGCTCGTCGAGCAGGGATCGTTCGATCGCCGCGCGCGCGCGCTCGGCCTGCAGCGCAGCCGTTGGCGCACCGGCGGCCTCGTGCAGGCGCGACAGCAAGGACCACGCATCGCGCAGTTCGTTCTTCAGGCCGATCTGCTCGAAGCCGGCCTGCGCACGCTGGGCCAGGTCCAGTGCCTCGGCGGTATGGCCCGACTCGAATCGCGCCTCCGCCAGATACAGGTTGGCGTTGGCGACGACCGCGGGATCTTTGCTGTCTTCGCCGATGCGGCGTGCCCGCTGCAGCGGGGCGATGGCACGTTCGGCGTGCTTGCGCGCGATCTCGATGCGCCCCGTCGTCAGCAGCGCATTGGCGGCGCTGCGACCGCTGCCCAACTCCTCGAACAGGGCGAGTGCCTGTGCAGCATGGGCGTGTGCGTCATCCAGCCGGCCGAGCTTCAGCTCCACCGTGCTGATCTTGTTCAGACCGAGCGCCACGTTGCGCTTCTGCCCGGCCCGCTCGTCAAAACGCAGCGATTCGCCGTAGTCGGCGAGGGCCTGATCGAGGTCGCCGAGATGCTCGTAGATCTGCGCAATGTTGTACAGCGAGTCCGAAAGCTCTTCGTCCTTGCCGCTGCGACGCTTGATGTCGAGCGACTCGGAATGGGCGGCCAGCGCCGCCGGATAGTCGCCGAGATAGCCCAGGGTGACGCCCAGATTGTTCAGCGTCTGCGCCACCGCGTTCGGGTCATCGCCCTGGCGGCGGAATTTGAGCGCCTCGTTGTACGCCTCGACGGCTTCGTCCAGTTTGCCGAGGCGGCGCAGGGCGATACCGATGTTGTTGTAGGCCTGGCCGATCGCTGAAGCCTTGTCCATCGACTGGGCCAGCTCCAGCCCGCGCCGGAACGCCGCCAGCGCCTGCTCGAACTCACCGTTGTCGAGATACACCAGGCCGACCAGCTGGACGCTTTCGGCCTGCATGCCCGGGTGCCCGGCCCCGGTCGCCAGCGCTTCGGCCTCGCGCGCCGAAGCCATCGCCTGCTCCAGCTCCCCGAGCTTCCACTGCGCCCAGCCGCGCAGGTGCAACACCCTTGCCCGCACGGCCGGATCGGCGGACACCGGCAGATCTTGTTCGGCCTGGTTCGCCGCGACCAGGGCTCGCGCAGGGTCCTGGCTCTTGATCTCCTCCGCTTCCTGCAGCGCCGACTCCAGCGAGCCGGCGAACGGCTGCGACGAGGTTCGATCAGGCTCGGCTTGGGCCCACGCCCGGTCCGGCGTCGCGGCGAAGGCCGCGCCGAGCGCGAGCACAGCGATCAATCGGCACAGCATCGGAGACATGCAGCAAACCGGAGCCGTCAGGCAACACCGATGATAGAGGGCCGCGAAGTCTGCTGCACCCACAGCGCGGTCTTCGAGCGTGGATTGCGATCGCGCTGACGCTACGGCGGTGCGTCCAGCCCCTCCACGAACCAGCGCAGACGCTGCAGCGCCGTGTTCAGGTCCGGGCTGGCCGCCAGCACCGCATGCAAGTCGCCCGATTTCGCGGCGTGCTCCATCTGTTCGGCGACCTCCGCCATTTCCACCGCACCGACCAGTCGCGCGGCACCCTTGATCTTGTGTGCCTCGCGCGCGGTGGCCTTGGTGTCCACCGCCTGCAGCGCGCGCTGCAGCTGCTCGACGTCCTGCACGCTGGCCTGGAGGAAATCGAGCAGGATGCCGCGGCGCGCCTCCTCGTCCCCGGCGGCGATCTCGTCGAGCACCGCAGGGTCGATGGGCGCCGGCTTGCCGGCCTGCGGCAGCTTCGGCGCGGCAGCCGAATCGCCGCGCGGCTGCGGGCGCGGCAGATGGGGCAGCCAGCGATACAGGCGGTCGCTGAGCACGCCGATGCCGACCGGTTTGATCAGATAGTCGTCCATGCCGGCGGCAAGGCAGCGTTCGGCTTCGCCTTTCATGGCGGCGGCGGTCAGCGCCACGATCGGCGTGCGGGACCGTCCGGACGCCTGTTCGCGGGTACGGATCTCTTTCGCCATGCCGTAGCCGTCGAGCACGGGCATGTGCACATCCGACAGCACCAGCGCGAAGCGACCACTGCTCCACGCGACGACACCCTGTTCGCCGTCGTCGGCCGTTTCGCAGGCGAAGCCCGCGAGGGCGAGCTGGCGCGCGATGACCACGCGATTGGTCGGATGGTCGTCGACCAGCAGAATCAGGCTGCGCTCGCGCTCGGCTTCGGCCGGCGTCGGCAAGGGCCGCGGCTGGAAACGATCCGCGGCCTTGGCCGCATCGCCGGATTCGGCAGGCAGCAGGGCCGGGTCGGCCTTCGGCAGCCGGATCTCGAGGAACAGGGTGGTGCCTTCACCGGGCGCGCTTTCCATGCGCACGGCACCGCCCATGAGATGGGCCAGGCGCCGGCAGATCATCAGCCCCAGCCCGGTGCCACCGTACTTGCGAGTCGTGTCGGATTCCGCCTGGGCGAACGGGCGGAACAGGCGCTTCTGTGCCTCTTCGGTCACGCCGATGCCGGTGTCGCGGACTGCCAGGCGCAACTGCTGGTGTTGCTCGTCTTCATCCAGCACGGCGACACTGAGGTCGATACGACCCTGATCGGTGAACTTGATCGCGTTGGACAGGAAATTGGCCAGCACCTGGCGCAGACGCACCGGGTCGAAGCGCAAGGCCGGCGCCACCCGCTCATCGATATCAAACTCCAGCTGCAGACCCTTGCTGGACGCCGAGCCAAGGTAGTTGTAGGTCGCCCCGGCGACCACGCTGCGCAACGAGGCGACTTCGGGATGGATCTCCAGCCGACCCGCTTCGATTTTCGACACGTCGAGCACGTCGCCGAGGATCTGCAGCAGGGTTTCGGCAGAGTGCTGGATGATGTTCAGCGACCGCCGTTGCTCGTCGTCGAGCCGGGTGTGGCTGAGCACCTCGACCATGCCGGTGACGCCGATCATCGGCGTGCGGATTTCGTGGCTCATCGCCGCCACGAACGCGCTCTTGGCCCGACTCGCCTCGCGGGCACGCGCCTCGCTCTCGCGCAGTTCCCGTTCGAGCCGCTTCATGTCGGTCAGGTCGGTGGCGACGAACAGCAGCCCGACCAGACCGCCCTGCTGGTCGTGCATCACCGATACCGCCTGCAGCACCGGCACCTCGCTGCCGTCCTTGCGTCGCAGGGTCCACTCCGCAGCACCCGACCGTCGGTCGGCGATATGCAGGAACACGCGCCAGTCGTCCGGCAGCTCGCGCTGCGACTCGGCACCGAGTTCGGCCGCCGCGCGCGCCAGCTGGTCGGGGCTGTGCAGCAAGTCGGGGGTTGCCTGGCCGATCAGTTCTACGGCGGTGTAGCCGAGCAGACTCTCGGCGAACGGGTTGACGTGGGTGAAGCGTCCTTCGGCATCGACCGAGAGGATCGCGGTCTGCGCGGCGTCCAGCAGCGACCGCTGGAACAGGTCACGCACCTCGAGACTGCGCTTGACCCGCTCCGTGGTCTCGAGCAGGCCGCGCAGCTCGGCTTCACTGGCGCGCAGCCCTGCGCGCATCTCGACGAAGGTATCGGTGAGCTCGCCGAGCTCGCCCGAGGGCCGGTAGGTGGGCGCGATCTCGTAGTTGCCGCGACGCATGCCTTTCGCCATCCTCGCGAGGCTGGCCACGCCGAGCAGGATATTGCGCAGCATCTCGCGACCGATCAGTGCCGCGAGCAGCAACACCGCCGAGAGCACGATCAGTCGCTGCGCGCGCACCACGTCCAGGCGCTCGCTTTCGGCGCGCACGGCACGCTCGGCATCGATCAGCACCATGTCCGAGAGCTGGCGCAGACGCACGGTCACCGGATTGATCGCCGGATACAGCTCGTCTTCGGCCAGATGCAGCAGCGCGACGCGATTCTCCCGCTTGACTGCCGAGAGCACCGCGCGCACCAGGGCGTCCGCGCGCTCGCGCGCCCGCGCCGCTTCGCTGAACAGCAGTTCCTGCTCGGCGCTGCGCGGCACGTCGGCGAGCGCCTCCCAGTGCAGTTCGACGCGAGCGCTTCCCGACTCGATGGCCTGCTCGGCCTGCGCCCAGGAAATCGAGCCGTGCGCGAGCATCCACACCGCGTCGACAATCTCGATGCCGTAGATGTCGGCCACCGCCATCGCGCGACGCAGGCCACCGAGCGAGTTGTCGAGCAGCTCGCGCTGCAGGGTCTTGGCGCGCGACTGGCTGTACTCGTCGAGCGCGACCACGGCCACCGAGCCGAGCAGCAGCAGGCCGAGCACGAGCACCAGCTCGGTGCGCAAACTCAGGCGAATGCCGAGGCTGCGCATGCTACTTGCCGAAGGCCGCTCTGCTCACCGCCGGGCGTGCGGATACGATCCGCGAGCGCCACCGGAGCGATCGCCCCCGGCCATGGCAGCCGTCACGGCAGCCGCCAGCGGGCGACGGCCTCGGGCACGAGGTCGCCGGCGACCGGTCGGGCGATGAGGTAACCCTGCCCGAACGTGCAGCCGAGTTCGGCCAGCATCTGCCATTCCTCGACGGTTTCCAGGCCCTCGGCCACCACCGCGAGATTGAGCTTGCGGGCCAGATCAAGGCTGGTCTCCACCACCGCACGCTTGCGCGCGTTGCCCGGCGCGCCGCCGACGAAGCTGCGATCGATCTTGAGCTCGGTGAACGGAATCTGCGCCAGCTGTGACAGCGAGCTGTAGCCGGTACCGAAGTCGTCGATCGACAGCCCGAAGCCCTTCAGGCGCAGGCGGGCAAGCACGTGCAGGGCGGCGGCGGCTTCTTCCATCACCGAGCTCTCGGTGAGCTCGAGCACCACCTCGCGCGGGTCGACGCCGTGGCTGCGCACGATGGTCTGAAAGCGGTCCGCGGCATCGATGCGATGCAGGTTGGCCATCGACATGTTGACCGCGAGGCGCAGGTGCAGACCGCGCTGCGCCCAGCGCAACTTCCAGCCGCAAGCCTTGTCGAGGAGGCGCTCGGTGAGGCCGTCGATCAGACCTTCGCGTTCGGCCACCGGGATGAACTGGCTCGGCCACACCATGCTTCCGTCGGCGCGCACCCATCGGGCCAGGGCCTCGACCGCGACGACCTGGCCGTTGGTGAAGGTCACCTGCGGCTGGAAGTAGGGCACGATCTCGTCGCGTTCGAGCGCCTCGGCCAGCTGCTGCGGCGACACTTCCGCGTGCACCACTTCGGCCGTTTCGCGCTCGCCGGACTCGTACAGATCCAGCATGTCACGCAGCTTGTTCTGCGCCAGCGGCTTCTCGATCGCGCCGATCACGCGCAAGCCATAGGCACGCGCCATGGTCTGCACGGTGTTCATCAGCGCCGAATCCAGGGCGCTGACCAGCACCACCGACCGTGCCAGTCGGCGTTCGGCGATCAGACCGATCAGCTCGATGCCGTCCATGCCGGGCAGATCGAGATCGACCAGCACGATGTCGGGGCGCTCGTCGGCGGCCGCCAGCGCGTTGAGCGCCGACTGGCCGTCGGCGGACTCCATGGTCTTCGTGACCCCCAGCTCGCCGAGGATGCGCAAGGCCATGCGGCGCTGAAAGCCGTGGTCTTCAACCACCATGATGCGCAGATCGGGCAGCGCCATGCTCGGGAAGCATCCGGAAGGGTCGACTCAAGCCTACCGCATGCGCCACGCCCTGCGGCACCTTCCGGACGCTTTTTTCATCCGGTCGGCGCGGAAGGTGAAATGTTGCACACAACGGGGCATCGCAGACGACCAATCCGCGGCGATGGCGGACCGACCGGCGACGCGCTCCTCAGCCGTTCTGCGGCGGCGCGACCCACGACGCTGCGCGCGGTGCGGCGCGCAGCGGACGCCGCGCATGGGCACGGCGCCAGCCCCAGGCACACAGCCATCCCAGCGGGCCGCCGGCATCCAGCGGCACCAGCGCATAGGCTGCGCCGGGAAGGCCTTCGGCGCTCTGTAGCCAGGCCGCGCCGAGCAGCAGCATCGAGAGCAGCGGAATGCCGATCGGCAGACGGTCTGGCCATCGCCGTTCGCGCAGTCGGTAGCAGGCCAGCGAAGCAGCGACGAAGAGCAGGTTCGACGCCACCACCAATGCTGCTGTCCCGATCAGCACCCATGTCAGCAGACTCATCCGTGAGCCCTCCCGAAGCAGCTGGCTGAGCGATGCGACTCGTACGTGCGAAGCGCCATGGAGATCACCGGTTGGTCAGCTGGATTTCGATGCGACGATTGCGGGAGAACGCGGCTTCACTGTTGCCGGAGTCGAGCGGTTGGAACTCGCCGAATCCATTCGCCGCGAGCCGGTTCGCCGGAATGCCCGCGGCAACGAGGTGTTTGACGATTGCGATCGCGCGGGCTGCGGAAAGTTCCCAGTTGGAGGGAAACCGGGCCGTACTGATCGGTCGACGATCGGTGTGCCCGTCGATGCGCAGCACCCAGTCGATGCCGGAAGGAATCTCTGCGGTCACTTCGCGCAGCGTGGCCGCGAGGCGGTCGAGCTGGATCGCCGCGGTGGGCGACAGCGCATCCGAGCCGGACGGAAACAGCAGCTCGGACGGCACGATGAAGCGGTCGCCGACCACCACCACGTCTTCGCGATTGCCGAGAATCTCGCGCAGACGGCCGAAGAAATTCGAGCGGTAGCGCGATAGCTCCTGCACCTTGTTGGCCAGCGCCAGATTGAGCTGGCGGCCGAGGTCGGCAATCTGCAGGTCCTTGGCCTCGCTCGCGGCCCGCTGCAGATCCAGCGCGGCGGTGATCTCGTCGAGCTGTGCACGCAAGGCGGCAAGCTGGCGATTCAGCAGTTCGACCTGGGCGGCCGACTTGGCCGACAGCTCGGTTTGCGCGGTGAGCCGGTCGCGGGTGGTTTCGAGCTCGGCCAGGCGCGTGGCGACCTCGGCTTCGAGTTGCCTCTTGAGCTCGCTGAGTGCGGCGATATCGGCGGCCAGGCGCGCTGCTTCGTCGCGACTGCCCTCCAGCAAGGCGCTGGTCTGGGTCAGGCTGGCGCTGGTCTCGTCCAGCCGCAGCCGCAGCGCATCGCGCTCGCGGCTGGTATCGCCCAACGATGCGGAGAGTTCACCCACGTCGGACAGCGCCTGCAGTTTGGCTGCGCGCTCCATGCTCAGCACCCGCGACAGCTCGGCGAGTTCCGCGCTCATTTTTTCCAGCGCCTTGTCGCGCCCGCTGAGTGCATCGCTGAGCACGAACTGGCCGAGGGTGAAGACCATCAGCAGGAAGACCAGCACCATCAGCAACGCGCTCAGCGCGTCGACGAATCCGGGCCAGAAATCGATGCTGCGGCGTCGGCGGGCGGCCAGCGTAGTCATCGGACGGTTCCGTCAGCCCTGCCGCCGGCCATCCAGCGCTGCGGAAAGCGTGCGTGTCAGCAGGCGGAACTCGTTGCGCAGGTCATCGCTCATGCCCGACTCCTGACTCCCCAGCTGGCGCAGCACCGACTTCAGCTCGGCCTGGGTCTCGCCCAGCTTGGCCAGCTGAACACCGAGTTCAGCCAGCTGCTCGTGCGCGCCGCGACGCTCGCGTTCGCTTTCGACCAGGGCGCGCTGCATGCGCTCGAGGCCCTCGGCGGTCTGCTCGAGCAGCGCCTGCACGAACGAGGGCACCGAAGTCTCGGCGTCGGCCTCGAGCGCGCCTCCCGATGACAGCCGGGTCATGCCCGACAGCCAGTCTTCGAGTTCGGCATAGAAGCGATTCGAGGCGCGGCCGGCGAACAGCTCCAGCAAGCCGAGCACCAGCGAGCCGGCCAAGCCGAACAGCGAGGTCGAAAAGCTGGTGGCCATGCCCGACAGCGGCTCGCGCAGCCGGGTCTTGAGCGCTTCGAACATCGCCAGCGCATCGCTGCCGGCGGACAGCCCGGCGATGATGTCGCTGACTGAAGCGATCGTGCGCAGCAGGCCCCAGAACGTACCGAGCAGACCGAGGAAGATCAGCAAGCCCACCAGGTAGCGCGACAGATCGCGCTGTTCTTCGAGACGAAGATAGACCGAGTCGAGCAGCGAACGCATCGACATGGTCGACAGCGAATGCGGTTTGCGCGCATCGCGTCCGAGCAGTTTGGCCATCGGCAGCAGCAGGATCGGCGGCCGGCTGGGCGGCCGCGCGGGATCACTGCGCCTGAACGCCTCGATCCACTGCACTTCCTGCTGCAGGCGGAGCACGCCGCGCAGGTTGACCGCGACGCCGATCAGGAACACCAGCACGATCAGCCCGTTGAACCAGGGCGAGGCCTGGAAGGCGTGGGTCAATCCGGGCGCGATCAGCGCCGCCAGCACCACCACGGCGGCGAGAACGGCCGCCATCGGCATCAGTACGCGCAACGGTTGTGTCATGGTCACTCCGCCTGTACCAAAGGCCTGCACGCGCCCGTGGGCACGCCATGCCACCGACCGGATCGCGCGAGGCGATCCGACCTGATTCGATTGTTCCCTTGGCCGGCAGGGTCGGCACGGGACTCTGCTGCATCCGACCATGGCGGGGCTGAATCGTTCCCGACCCGGAAGTGGGACGCGGTGTTGGAGCGCAATCGATCGGGCTTCGCTGGAGGGGATCTCGCTTCCACATCCCCGCAGCACGCTAGCGCGTGCAGCCGGCCCCTTGACTCAAGGGGCCTCCGGGAGCGCGACGGTCGCCCAGATGGCTTCGGGCGCGTTGGGCTCGAACAACCGTCAGCACCTCGTCGCCATACGGTAGAGGTTGGATGAAAGCATTTCGATAAGTGGGACGCGGTGTTGGAGCGCAATCGATCGGGCTTCGCGGGAGGGGATCTCGCTTCCACATCCCCGCTGCACGCTGCGCGTGCAGCGGGCGACCTGGAAGGGTCGACGCGGATGGAACCCGATGACTCGGACTTCGTTCGAGGGGATCTCGCATCCACATCCCCGCAGCACGCTAGCGCGTGCAGCCGGCCCCTTGACTCAAGGGGCCTCCGGGAGCGGCGCGGTCGCGACGTCGTGCCGGACTCACTGCGAACAGGCGCCGCTAGCTGGGCGCTGTGTGTGGGGAATCAGGCGATCTCGGAAGAGAGCCGTGGCGCGCTATCGATATGCATTGCTGGCGACGGGCTCAGGCTACCCGGCGCAGGGGTCAGTCGTGCGCGGCGCCGGCTTCGAGGAGGGCGCAGGTGTGTTCATAACCTGCCGCTTCGGCGCGCTCGAAGGCGGCCCAGTCGAGCAGTTCGATGCCTTCGAGCTGCGGGGTGATGAGCATCTGGGTCTGGCGCCGGCGGCGGCGGGTGGTGGCCAGTGAGTTGACCATGCCGGAACGCAGCAGGATCTGCGCGATGGTGGGTCGCTTGCGCTGGCGGAACCAGTTGCCGACGAGGCGCCACCAGGGTGGCAGCTCGGTCTCTTCGACCTGGGCTTCGAGCCGGTAGTGGCCACCCACGTCGACCGCGACGATGTCGCCGGCGAGCCGCTTGCGCATCTCGTCGACCGGCAGGTTGTCGATGACTCCACCGTCGACCAGGACGTTGCCGGCGCTGAACACCGGCGGCAATACGCCGGGTATCGCCGAGGATGCGCGCAGCGCGCGCCACAGGGTGCCGTGCTCGTGCACTTCGAGGGCACCGTCGGACAGGTTGCTGCACACGCTGAAGAACGGCAGCGGCAGGTCCTCGATGTCGGTGGTGCCGAAGGCCGAGCGCAGGCGCGCGCTGACGCTCGACCCGGAACGCAGCGCCACCAGCGGCAAGGTCCAGTCCGACAGCGGATTGGAATCGACGAAATAGCGGCGGAATCGCTCGCGCATTTCCTCGTCCGACCAGCCGGCGGCGAGTCCCGCGCCGATGATCGCGCCGATGCTGCATCCGCCGACGTAGTCGATGGCGCGGCCGGCCTCACGCAGCGCGCGCACGACGCCGAGATGGGCGAAGCCGCGGGCACCGCCGCCGGACAGCACGATGCCGGTAGCACGGCCAGTGAGCCGGCGCGCCACCCGCGCCACGTCGTGTTCGTCGCGCACGTGATGGTGACCGAGGTGGTCGGGAAGCCGCTGCAGCCATTCGGCAGTGCTGCCCGGCTTGCTGTCGGCGGACTGCAGCAGCACCACGTGGAGCGGCAGACGTGCTCCGTGGCCCGGCAAAGCGAGCCGCGACTGCAGAGCCGCCGGGCGATCGGCATTCGCTACCAGCAGCGCGCAGTCGGACTGGCGCAGGCAACGGCGCCGCGCGGCCGGGTCGTGGCCCGCGAGATAGACGATCAGTCCGCCCTCGGCCTCCCAGGCAGCGTGTTCGGCGAGCGAGAGCTTCTGCTCCTCGGAGGCATCGACCAGGCGCACCGGGCGGTCGCGGCCCAGCACATCACACAGCTGCCTGGCGAAGGTCTCGGCGTGGGTTTCCATCGAGGCCGGCAGCACCACGTAGCTGGAGAACCCGGTCTTCGGCGCCGCGCCGACGTAGCTGCGTCGCAGGGCGACGCGCGCCAGCCACATCATCCCCTCCGGCTGCATGCGCGAGAACTGCTCGAAGCCGTGCTGCGGCAGGAACAGCAGTTCGCTGTCGCGAATCGCCACCACCCGTGCATTGCGCGGCGCCTGGGCGATCAGCCCGGTCTCGCCGATGGTCTCGCCGGGCACGATGTCGCCGAGCTCACGCTCGCCGCCCTGCTCGAGCTGGCGCGTGGCGCGCAGGCGCCCGACGATCAGCAGATACATGCCGTCGGCCGCCGCGCCCTGGTCGAACAGCTGGGCGCCGCCAGGCAGTACCAGCCAGCCCATCTGCGCCGCCAAGGCGTCGCGCACCGGAGCCGGCAGGCTGGAGAACAGCGGATGCCCGGCCAGCACGTGACCGATGTGCGCAGTGATCGGGTCCAGCTCGTTGGCCACGTCGGCAGGGTCCCCACGGCAACGCCTGCCCATACGTTAGCTTATCGGCGTCTTCGCCTTCACTTGGCTTGCCGCGATCCGGCCCAAGATAGGGAAAGCCTCCTGTATGGTTTTGCGAGCTGCCGGCTCCTGCGCCGACTTCGTCGGCCACCCCGGCTACCGACCGACGCACGGCGGCACGCCCACCCGCCAGCCCGGATGACCCTCGCGATCGAACCCTCTGTTCAGACTGCCGTATCCAGACCCACTCCGTTTCCAGACCCATCGAGAACCATGAACACCGACAACCCGCTGCTGCACGACACGCCCCTGCCCGCCTTCGCCGCGATCCGTCCCGACCATGTGGTTCCGGCGGTGCGCGCGCGCATCGCGACCGCGCGTGCCGCGGTCGAACGCTGCGCGGCGGACGCCGGCGCCGCCGATTTCGCCGCCTGGCTGGCCGACATCGAGTCGGCCGAAGATGCGCTGCAGCGCAGCTGGTCGCCGGTCTCGCACCTGCACTCGGTGTGCGACAGCCCGGCGCTGCGCGAGGTCTACGCCGAGGCCGAGGCGATGCTGACCGAATACCACAGCGAGGTCGGCCAGCACCGGGGGCTGTTCGAAGCCTACGCCGGGTTCCAGGCCGAGGCCGAGCGTCGCCAGCTCGGCAAGGTGGAACGCAGTGTGCTGAACCATGCGGTGCGCGACTTCGAGCTCGCCGGCGTGGCGCTCGACGAACCGGCGCGCTCGCGGTTTCGCGCCATCCAGCAGGAGCTGTCGCGGTTGGCCACCGAATTCGAGGAGGCGGTGCTCGACGCGTCCGATCAATGGCATCGCGACGCCACAGCCGCCGAGGTCGACGGCCTGCCGGAAACCGCGCTGTCCATGCTGCGTCGGGAAGAGTCTTCGTCTCATCCGTTCCGCATCGGCCTCAAACAGCCGCATGTGCAAGCGGTGATGACCCACGCGCGCGACCGCGCGCTGCGCGAGGAGGTCTATCGCGCCTGGCAGACGCGCGCCTCGGACCAGGGCCCGCTCGCTGGACGCTTCGACAACAGCGAGCGCATCCAGCGCATTCTTGCCCTGCGCCATGAAGCGGCCAATCTGCTCGGCTTCGCCAATGCGGCCGAGCTGTCGCTGGCGGAGAAGATGGCGACGACGCCAGCCCAGGTGCTCGACTTCCTGCGCGATCTGGCCCGGCGCGCACGCCCCGCGGCCGAGCGCGAACTGGCCGAGCTGGGCGAATTCGCACGCAGCGAGCTCGGGCTCGACAGCCTGCAGCCCTGGGACATCGCCTTCGCCAGCGAACGCCAGCGCGAGGCCCGCTTCGGCTTCAGCGAGGAAGACCTGCGCCCCTACTTCGCCCTGCCGCGCGTGCTCGACGGCATGCTGCGCATCGCCGAGCGACTGTTCGGCGTGCGCTTTGCCGAGCGCGAGCGTATCGAGGCCTGGCATCCGGATGTGCGCTTCGTCGACGTGCTCGACGGCGAGGGCCGGGTGATCGCCGGGTTCTATCTGGATTGCTACGCGCGCCAGGCCAAGCGCGGCGGCGCGTGGATGGACGTGTGCCGCAGCCGCATGTCGGGCAGCGCCGCGCACCTGCCGATCGCCTACCTGACCTGCAATTTCCCGCCGCCGGCGGGGGAGCGACCGGCACTGGTCTCGCATGACGACGTGGTCACCCTGTTCCACGAGTTCGGCCACGGCCTGCACCACATGCTCACCGAAATCGGCTGGCCGTCGGTGTCGGGCATCAGTGGCGTCGAATGGGACGCCGTCGAACTGCCCAGCCAGTTCATGGAGAACTTCTGCTGGCAGCGCGAAACCCTCGACCTGTTCGCCGCGCACATCGACGACGGCAGCACCCTGCCGGAGGATCTGCTGACGCGCATGAATGCGGCCCGGCATTTCCAGTCGGGCCTGTTCCTGCTGCGCCAGATCGAGTTCGGCCTGTTCGATTTCCGCCTGCACCTCGAGCACGACCCGGCGGCACCGGCCGATCCGCTGACCGTGCTGGAGAGCGTGCGCGACGAGGTCGCGGTGCTGCGCCCGCCCAGCTGGCAGCGCTTTCCGCACGCGTTCACGCACATCTTTTCCGGCGGCTACGCGGCGGGCTACTACAGCTACCTGTGGGCCGAAGTGCTGTCGGCCGACGCCTTCGCCGCCTTCGAGGAGAAGGGCCTGCTCGATACCCACACCGGCCACCGATTCCGCCGCGAGATTCTCGCGGTCGGCGGCTCACGTCCCGCGGCCGAGAGCTTTGTCGCGTTTCGCGGCCGCGAGCCGAGCCCGGAACCGCTGCTACGCAGCCACGGATTGGCCGCCTGAGTTCGCGTCCGCCCGGCGAGTTGTGGCGCAGCACGCTGTTCTGGAGCGCGCTGCCGATCTACGCCACGCAGGGCCTGTGGGTGCGTCGCCGCGCGCTGCGCATGCCCGAGGCCAGCGGCCCCGACACCGGCCACGCGTCGTCCGCGCAGGACGCCGCCGGTCCGCTGCAGTTCCTCGCGTTGGGCGACTCGATCATCGCCGGCGTCGGCGTGGACCGTGCCGAGGAGTCGCTGCCGGTGCGGCTCGCCCACGAGCTGGCGATGCGCTGCGCACGTCCGGTGCGCTGGCAGCGGCGCGGCCGCAACGGCGCGGACTCCACCGAACTCGTCGCGCAGTGGGATGCCGCCGAGGCGGCCGGCGCACGTCCCGATCTGGTGCTGGTCTCGATTGGCGTCAACGACGCCACCGGCTTCTCCCGCCTCGATCGATTCGTCGACGCGCTCGACACGCTGCGCATGCGCCTGCACGCGCAGCGGCCGAACGCGCGCTTGCTGGTCGGCGCGGTGCCGCCGCTGGCCAGTTTTCCGCTGCTTCCCGACCCCCTGCGCCGCCTGCTCGGCCTGCGCGCCGATCAGCTCAACCGTCGCTCGGCAGCGTGGGCCGCGCGCGACGAGCGGATCTGGCGCAGCGACATGCCGTTCGAGCTGGGGCCGGAGCGGTTCGCCGAGGACGGGTTCCATCCCGACGCGGCGGCCTGCGCCGAGTGGGCGGCCTACCTGGCCGAACGCACCGTCGCGCGTTGGCCGGAGCTGGCCGCCGACGTCTCCGCGAAGCAGGCGGAAGCGGGACCCGTCGACCCGAACTGCTAGCATGCGGGCTGCTCGCGCAGTGACCGCCCCGACATGCAGATCGCTTCCTGGAACGTCAATTCGCTGAACGTGCGCCTGCCGCATCTTTCCGAGTGGCTCGGCCAGCGCCAGCCGGACATCGTCGGCATCCAGGAAACCAAGCTCGAGGACGACCGGTTTCCCGAGGACGCCCTGCTCGAACTCGGCTACCGCAGCGTGTTTTCGGGCCAGAAGACCTACAACGGCGTCGCCCTGCTGTCGCGGCTGTCGGCACAGGACGTACAGACCGGGGTGCCAGGCCTCGACGATCCCCAGCGCCGCGCGATCGCCGCCAGCTATGTGGATGCCAGTGGCACCTCGACGCGGGTGATCAACCTGTACGTGGTCAATGGCAAGGCGGTGGGCGACGAGAAGTACGACTACAAGCTGCGCTGGCTGGAGGCGGTGCAGGCCTGGATCGCGGATGAGCTGAGCCGACACCCGAGGCTGGTGGTGATCGGCGATTTCAACATCGCGCCGGATGACCGCGACGTGCACGACCCCGCAGCCTGGGCGGGCGAGATCCTCTGCTCCGAACCCGAGCGCGACGCCCTGCGTTCGATCCTGGACCTCGGCCTGCACGACAGCTTCCGCCTGCACTGCGCGGAGGGCGGCCACTTCAGCTGGTGGGACTACCGCGCCGCCGGCTTCCGCCGCAACCTGGGGCTGCGCATCGATCTGGTCCTGGTCAGCGACGCCCTGCGCGGCGCCTGCCGCGCCGCGGGCATCGACCGGGAGCCGCGCACCTGGGAGCGACCCAGCGACCACACGCCGGTGTGGGCGGAGTTCGGCAGCTGAGCTCTGCAGCGCTGCGCGCCCACCGCGCGGGGCGAGGTCGCCCGATCGGCGGGAGAGCGGAAAGTCCCGGTTCGCGCGCGCTGGGCGTCGACGCCGACGCCTGCGCCCGCACCGCGGCCGTGATCGGCGGTTCCGCCTGTGCAGACAGGGACTTGGAAGGCGAGTGGCGATGCTATGATCCGAGCGATTGGGGGTCAGGGTCGTCATGAGCGCAGCGGGATTCGACATTCCGGGCTACGAACTGCAGCGCCGTCTTGGCGAAGGCGGCATGGCGACCGTGTTCCTGGCGGTGCAGAAGTCGCTCGACCGCCGGGTCGCGATCAAGATCATGCGCCGGGTCACCGGCGACACCACCGAAGAGAAGCGCTTCATCAACGAAGGGCGCACGCTGGCGCGGCTGCCGCACCCGAACATCGTCGGTGTGTACGACATCGTCCAGAACGAGGACATCAACTACATCGCGATGGAGTTCCTCGAGGGCGGCATCCTGAATGACCGCATCAGCGAGGGGCTCACCCTGTTCGACTCGATCGGCATCGTGGTGCAGCTCGCCGACGCGCTGCAGTTCGCCCACGACCACGGCATCATCCACCGCGACCTGAAGCCGGCCAACATCCTGTTCCGCAACGCGCGCACGCCGGTGCTGACCGACTTCGGCATCGCCCGCCTGCAGTCGATGGACATGACCCGCCTGACCCAGACCGGCATGATGATCGGCACGCCGGCCTACATGAGCCCCGAACAGGCCCAGGGCGGCTCGGTGGACGGACGCTCCGACCAGTATTCGCTCGGCGTGCTGTTCTACGAGATGCTGACCAAGCAGGTGCCCTTCGTCGGCGAGACACCGATGCAGGTCGCGTTCGCCCACGTGCACAACCCGCCGCCGGCGCTGCCGCTGCGCTTCGAATTCCTGCAGCCGATCATGAGCCGGATGCTGGCGAAGGACCCGAAGAACCGGTTTCCCGACCTGAAGTCGTTCGCCCGCGAGTTCCGCAACCTGCTGGCGGAAAGCAAGGAGCTCGAGCAGCAGCTGCGATTTACCGCGAACCAGACCGTGGCCGAGCGCCTGCGCGCCCTGGGCTTCTCGGACGAGCAGATCCATTCCGGCCAGCACCAGAAGGTGGCGCTCTCGATCAAGGCCGAGCCGGGCGAGCAGCTGCCGCCGGAAATGGTCGCGCGCCAGCTGCTGGAGGGTTCCGAACTCAAGCTCGAACCCATCCAGGAGCGCCACGTCCACTACACCAGCGATCGTCCGCAGCGACGCGATGGCGGCGTTCCGCAGTGGCTGGTGCAGCTCGGCACCGTACTGATCACGCTGATCCTGGCGATGGTGGCCTACAAGCTGTTCGTCCAGGGCGCCTGAGCGCCGCCACTCTGCGCCTGCCCGGCCTGCCCGGTGCCCGGAACCCTCTGATGCGTCGCGGCTACCCGTGGCTGGACTTGCGCGGCAGCACCGCGGCACCTGGCCGGCGGCGATACCGCCGATGCATGCGCTAGAGCGCGTCGCCGTCCATTTCGCCGGTGCGGATGCGGATCACCTGCTCCAGCGGCGAGACGAAGATCTTGCCATCGCCGATCTTGCCGCTGTGTGCCGACTGCAGGATCGCTTCGACCACGCGTTCCACCTGGTCGTCGGTGACCGCGATCTCCAGTTTGATCTTGGGCAGGAAGTCGACCACGTACTCGGCGCCGCGGTACAGCTCGGTGTGTCCCTTCTGCCGCCCGAAACCCTTGACCTCGGTCGCGGTAATACCGTGCACGCCGACTTCGGACAGGGACTCGCGCACATCATCGAGCTTGAACGGCTTGATGATGGCAGTGATCATTTTCATGCGCGCGATTCCGTGCCGTGACTGGGTGCAAGCATAGCGGAGGCGGTCGAGGCCGGCACGTCAGCGGCGTCGGTGTGCGGCCATGCAACGCCCCGATCCGCCCCGTCGCGCCGACGGGTCGCGGGTTTGTGGCCGGGCTCGTGCGGCACATCGCATACCGTGCGGCGGTGCGGACGTCGCCGCGATTCGGATTTTTCCTACCCGTGCGCGCGCCGGGTTCTGACGAATTGCGCCGCGCAACGCGCTAGGCTTGAACCCGACTCGCGCATCCCACCCATCAAGGAGACCGACATGGTCAATCTCGGCGCCCTGGACGACCTGGCCCGCCGCCTCAACGAGCTGGTGCCGCCCGGCCTGGACCGGGCCGGCCAGGATCTCGAAAAGCACTTCAAGGCGGCGCTGCAGGCCGGCCTGCAGCGACTCGACCTGGTCACCCGCGAAGAGTTCGACGTGCAGCGCGCGGTGCTGCTGCGCACGCGTCAGAAGCTCGAGGAACTGGAGGCCAGCGTGCACGACATGGAGCAGCGCGACGGAGCGGCGTGACGCCGACCCCGCGAGGCCGCGCATGAGCACCGCGTTGATCCACAGCCGCGCCCAGTCGGGCATCGATGCGCCGCCGGTGCAGATCGAGGTACACCTGTCCGGCGGGCTGCCGGGCATGTCCATCGTCGGCCTGCCCGAAGCGGCGGTGCGCGAAAGCAAGGATCGCGTGCGCGCAGCCTTGCTGTGCGCGCAGTTCGAAATGCCGGCGCGACGCATCACGGTGAATCTGGCCCCTGCCGACCTGCCCAAGGAAGGGTCACGCTTCGACCTGCCGATCGCCCTCGGCATCCTGCTCGCCAGCGGTCAGCTACGCACCGACGCATTGGACGAGCACGAGTTCTTCGGCGAGCTGGCCTTGAATGGCGCCCTGCGCGGCATTCCCGGCGTGCTCAGCGCCGTGGTCGCGGCGGGACGCTGCGGACGTGCCGCCCTCGTGCCCAGCGCCAATGCCACCGAGGCGGCCTGGGCGGGCCAGGGCAAGGTCATTGCGGCCGACACCCTGCTCGCGGTGTGCGCCCACCTCAGTGGCGAGTCCACCCTGTCGCCGATCGAAACGCAGCGCGACGACGCGCGGCCCAGCCTGCCCGATCTCGCTGACGTGCGCGGCCAGCAGCATGCTCGGCGGGCGCTGGAAATCGCCGCGGCCGGCGGGCATCACCTGCTGATGGTCGGCCCGCCCGGCAGCGGCAAGAGCCTGCTGGCCCAGCGCCTGCCCGGCCTGCTGCCGCCGCTGGACGATGTCTCCGCCACCGAGGCGGCCACCCTGCGTTCGCTGGCGCTGCAGCCCTTCGACCTCCGGCAATGGCGCTGGCCGACGTTCCGCGCACCGCACCACACCGCCAGCGCGATTGCCCTGGTCGGCGGCGGCTCGCCGCCACGACCGGGCGAGATCAGCCTCGCCCACCATGGCGTGCTGTTTCTCGACGAGCTGCCGGAGTGGGATCGTCGCGTGCTCGAAGTGCTGCGTGAGCCGCTGGAAAACGGACGCATCACGATTTCGCGCGCTGCGCGCCAGGCGGAGTTTCCGGCGCGGTTCCAGCTGATCTCCGCGATGAATCCGTGTCCCTGCGGGTGGGCCGGTGATCCATCGGGGCGCTGCCGCTGCAGCCACGACCTGATGCTGCGCTATCGCAGCCGCATCTCCGGCCCCCTGCTCGACCGCATCGACCTGATGATCGACGTGCCGCGACTCGACGCCGCCACCTTGCGCCGCGGCAGTCCAGGCGAATCCAGCGCCACGGTGCGCGCGCGCGTGCTGGCTGCACGGCGAATCCAGGATGCGCGCGGCGCGATCAATGCCCGACTCGGGTCGGCTGAGCTGCGCCAGCATGGTGCGCTCGACGATGCTTGCGAAACGCTGCTGCAGCGCACGATCGATCGACTGCAGATGTCCGCGCGCTCGGCCGACCGGGTGCTGCGCGTCGCCCGCACGATCGCCGATCTCGACGGCGCCGCGGCCATCGCCCAGCCGCATCTCGCCGAAGCGCTCGGCCTGCGTCGCTGCGCAGGGCTGGCCTGAGCAGAGCTGCCGACGATGCTGCGCCGGCGTGTCGGAGTGGGTGGCGGAATCATCGGCAGGGCAAAGGTGCGCGCGCGACGCGTCACCGGGCGTCCCTGGGCCGCACGATGCCCGGATCGCTGCAGCCCATGCATAATTCAGCGCCCACGCCGGACCCTCGGGCCCGGCCACGCCACCCGGGAACACGGATGAGTGCTGGCAAGTCGGCAAGCAAGATCGTTGAAGACTGCGCGCGGCGCGCGACGCGGATGCCGGCACGGCAGCGCGCGGGCACGCGCGCCAGACCGCCCACGCTGCACGACGGCCACGCCTCGACGTCGTCCCGACGTCGCGTCCGGCTCGCGATGAATCTCTGCGCGTCCGCGACATGTCTGCGCTAGACGCCGGCCAGGTTCGTCGCGCGTTTTCGCGCGCCGCCCCCGCCTACCGCGCACTCGCCGTGCTGCAGTCGGAGGTGCGCGCACGCCTGCTCGAACAGCTCGACTACGTGACGCAGGCGCCGCAGCGCGTGGTCGATCTCGGCAGCGGCCCCTGCGATGCCGAGCCGATCCTGCGACGACGCTGGAAGCAGGCCGAGATCATCGCCATCGATCATGCACTACCCATGCTGCAGGCCGCGCGCCGCGGCTGGGCGCTGCGTCATCCCTATCGGCGCGTCTGCGCCGATGTGCGCGCCTTGCCGCTCGCCACCGGCAGCGCCGACCTGCTGTTCTCGAACCTGTGCTTCCAATGGATCGGCGATCTCGGCGCGCTGTTCGCCGAACTGCGCCGGGTACTCAGGCCGGGCGGCATGCTGTGTTTTTCCACTTTCGCCGACGGCACCCTGGACGAGCTGCGCGCGGCCTTCGCCGCACTCGGCGACGGCTTCGGCCACGTCAACGATTTCGCCCCGATGCAGACGATCGGCGATGCCCTGCTGCATGCGGGCTTCGCCAACCCGGTGCTCGACCGCGACGCGTTCACCCTGCGCTATGCCGACGTGATGAGCCTGATGCGCGAACTGCACGGCATCGGCGCCGGCAACGCCCGCAGCGATCGTCCACGCGGGCTCACCGGGCGCGCACGCATGCGCCGCGTTGCCGAGGCCTACGAACCGATGCGCAGCGAGGGCACGCTGCCGGCGCGCTACGAGGTGGTCTACGCGATGGCTTGGGCGCCCGAGCCGGGTCAGCCGGAACGGGCAGGGCAAGGCGAGCTGGCACGCTTTCCGGCCGACCGCATCAGCATCCGCCGTCGCCCGGGCTAGACCCGGAACAGCCCCGCGCAAGGCCCGGACCAGGCCCGGTTCGATCCGGACATGCCGGCCCGTGCCGGGCACGGCATCGCGGCGATCCGCGTGGTCCGAGCAAAGCGCGGGCACCAGCTCGGATGGACGCGCTACGGGAAGGTTCGCCCGCCGATGAAGGCGCTGATGATCTCGCTGAGATCGTCGCTGGTGGTCGTGGTCGGCGGGATCGGGAACGGCGCGCCGCTGGTGGTCACCGTCGATACCGAATGGGTCATGGTGCGGAAGCCACCGATGTCCGGATGCGCCCACTGGGTGCCGGTGGCCTCGACCTGGGTACGCACCGTCACGCCGGCCGTGGTGATGCTGACATCCGAACTCAGTGTGGTGGCGATTTTGCAGGCATCGGTGAACGTGCCCGCAGGACTGCTCTGTGTCTCGTTGCCGAGTCGTTCGTAGGTCTCGTCGAAGTCGATCACGGAGGAAACACTCTGCCCGTTCGCGGTGTACTGGGTGATCGCCTGGTAGACCAGCTGGCCGCTTGCCCCGACCGGCGTCGACCTCGGTACCCGCACCGGCGGTTCGAAGCGGGTGGTGCCCACCGCGTCGACCTCCGGAATGAAGCCTTCGGATCCGTAGTAGATCCGCTCGGAATCGGTCTGCTCGACGAACTCGATGACCTCACCGCTGGTCTGGTCGACCGGTGTGTAGCGCACCCGGAACACCGGATGCCCGTCGAAGGTCCCGGTGCCGATCACTTCTGCATCGGTCGCCGCCATGTCGGCATTGCTGCGGATGCGATAGCGGTCGCCGACCGCGAGCGGCGGATAGCACTCGTCGGCGCCCGCGCTGCCGCCACCGCCGCCTGCGGCGCGTGCCTCACACACCGAGAACGTGCTGCCGAACTGCAGTCGGGTGATCGGCTTGACCTGGGTCACGCCGTTGACGGTGTAGCTGAACTGCGCGTTCTCGCCGTTGCTGAACACGACGCGGACCGAGCCGACGATGTCGGAGCCGTTGGACGCCGGTGCACCCATGATCGCGGTGTACGGCACGCCGGAGCGCTCGCGGTACAGCGAGCCGGTGAACGCGCCGTCCTCGCCCTTGCTGGTCACGGCGGTGTAGAACACCGGCTCGTTGTCGGTGTCGTAGGTGTACCAGGTCAGCACCAGCAGCGTGTCGTCGGTGTGCAGCACGTTCAGGCCCCAGCCTGAGGTCGCCGGGTCGTACCACAGGTCGGTGTAGTTGCTGGCCGCCACGCGTGAACTGCTCGCGCTGGCCGTGCAGACGATGTCCTTCGGCAGCGGAAACTTCTCCAGCGTCTTGCTGTTCGTCGACGTGCCCGAGTTGAAATCGAACTTCAGCTTGCCGTCCGACTGGAAGGTGAAGCTGGCCTCGCCGATCTTGGCCTCGGTCAGCACCGCGGGTTGGGTGATCTGGGTCAGTGGTCGTCCGGTGTAGCGATACACATCGCCGCGATAGATCCCGTCCTCGTCGGCAAACGCGCCGGGGATGAGAAACCAGGACGGTTCACCGTCTGCATCGAAGGTGTACCAGATCGGCGCGATCGCGTTGCCCTGGTCGACGATGTAGAGCCCCCACCCGCTCTCGGCCGGAATCCACCACAGCGCCGACTTGAGCGTCGTGGACTGTGCCGCGGCGGTCGACGCCAACGAAGCCATCAGCGCACCCGCGCACACGGAAGTGATGCCTCGGTACAGGCTGCTGCGCAGGGTTCGGATCATGTTGGGCGTCTCCGTCGCTGAAATGCTTCGCCCGCCACGCGCGGGCCTCGAGGGGTGCGTGCGCTCGCCCTTGCCTGCCGGGCATCAGTTGCCTCGACGCCCTGGCGCGATGCGACACGATCGGTGCGCAACCGGAAGTTCATCCGGCGTGCCCCTCAACGGAGTTCGCCAGACCTACCCACCATCCTGTTTCGCCTTGCCCGCAGGCTAGCGAAACGCCACGCGCCGCAGCAATACGTCTTTCGTTCGATGTGCACGATCTGAACGGTCGTTGACATTCTTTTGCGATGCAGTCGAGAGACGCGTGCAATGTCGATGCGGAAACTGGATGATGCGACGCTTTCGCCCGACCTGATCCCCGCATGCACAACCCCGAGCCGATCCGACTCGCCGACTACCTGCCGCCGGCGTGGACCATTCGCCACGCCAACCTGGTGTTCGATCTCGATCGCGAGCGGACCCTCGTGCGGGCCACGCTCGATCTCGAGCCACAGCGTGCAGGCGAGATGCTGCGGCTCGACGGCGAGGATCTCGAACTGCTGCACATTGCCGTGGATGGGCGCGAGCTGGCCGCCGACGAGTACCGCTACACCGACGGCGTGCTCGAACTGCCCGGCGTGCACGAGGCCTGCCAGCTGCACACCGAGGTCGCGATCGCGCCGCGCCGGAACACGCGCCTCGAAGGCCTGTACTGCAGCGGTCCGATGCTGCTCACCCAGTGCGAGGCAGAAGGCTTTCGCCGCATCACCTTCTTCGTCGACCGCCCCGATGTCTCGGCCAGTTTCGAGGTGACCCTGCGCGCCGACAGGACGCGCTATCCGGTGCTGCTGTGCAACGGCAACCCAGCCGGCAACGAAGACCTCGACGACGGCCGCCACCTCGCCCGCTGGCACGACCCGCATCCGAAGCCCTGCTATCTCTTCGCCCTGGTCGCCGGCGACATCGAGCGCGTGCGCGCGCCCTTCGAGACCGCCGACGGGCGCGCGGTGGACGTGTCGGTGTGGGCCGAGCGCGCCGACGTGCCGCGCTGTGGTTTCGCACTCGCCTCGACTCTGCGCGCGATGCGCTGGGACGAGCAGCGCTTCGGGCGCTGCTACGACCTCGACGTGTTCAACATCGTCGCCGCGCAGGACTTCACCATGGGCGCGATGGAGAACAAGGGGCTCAACATCTTCAACGCGCGCTACATCCTCGCCGACGCCGACACCGCCACCGATGCCGACTACGAGGCGATCGAGTCGGTGATCGGCCACGAGTACTTCCACAACTGGAGCGGCAACCGGGTCACCCTGCGCGACTGGTTCCAGCTTTCGCTCAAGGAAGGGCTGACGGTGTTCCGCGACCAGGAGTTCACCTCCGACCTGCGGTCGCGCGGCGTGAAGCGCATTGCCGACGTGCGTGGCCTGCGCGCCCGCCAGTTCGTCGAGGATGCCGGCCCGCTGGCGCACCCGGTGCGTCCGCACGCCTATCGCGAGATCAACAACTTCTACACCATGACGGTGTACGAGAAAGGCGCCGAACTGATCCGCATGCTGCACAGCCTGATCGGCGAGACCGCGTTCCGCCGCGGCCTCGACGGCTACTTCGCGCGCCACGACGGCGGCGCGGCGACCATCGAGGATCTGATCGCCTGCCTGGGTGCGGCCGCCGGACGCGACCTCTCGCCCTACCTGGCCTGGTACGACCAGGCCGGCACGCCCGAGCTGCACGTCGCCGACGAATTCGACGCGCAGACCGGCCGCTATGGCATCGAGGTCACACAACGCACGCCTCCCACGCCCGACCAGGCCGACAAGCAAGCGTTGCCGATGCCGTTCAGGGTGCGCCTGTACGACCGCGATGGCCATGCGCTGAACGTGCAGTGGCAAGGCGGTGCGGCCCAGCGCGGCGACGTGATCGAGATCGACCAGGCGCGGCAGCGGCTCGAGGCCGAAGGATTGACCGCACGACCGCTGCCGACCTTCCTGCACGGACTGTCCGCGCCGGTGCGCCTGCACTTCGACTACGGCGCGGATGACCTCGTGCGCCTGCTGCGCTGTGAGTCCGACCCGGTGATCCGCTGGGACGCGATGCAGCGTCTGGCGGTCGACGCCATCGTGCACGCCGATGCCGAAGCCACCGAAGCCTGGGTCGATGCGTTCGGCGGCCTGCTGGAGGTCGAAGCCGAAGACCCGGCGCTGATCGCCGAATGCCTCGCCCTGCCCGACCTGGGCACGCTCGCCGATGCGGCCACGCCGTTCGACGTCGACGTCCTGTTCCGACGCCGTGAGGATCTGCTGGAGCTGGCCGCGGAGACCCACGTCGACCGGCTCGACGCCCGCTACCAGCAGCTGTCTGCAGCCACCACGGCCTCGCTCGATCCGCCGGCCGCGGCGGCGCGGCGTCTGCGCAATCTGACGCTCGGCCTGCTCAGTCGTCTCGACCCGGCGGCGAACCTTGCGCAGGCGCAGTTCGCCAACGCACAGACGCTCACCGACCGCCTCGCCGCGCTGGCCCTGCTCGTGCACCTGGATGCGCCGGATGCCGCCGCCGCGTTGTCCGACTTTCGCCGGCGCTGGCGGCACGACCCGCTGATGACCGACAAGTGGATCGGCATCGTCGCCAGTCGCCCGCATCCGCAGGCTGTCGACGCTGTCCAGGCGCTGATCGCCGACCCCGAGGTCTGGCAGCCGGCGAATCCGAATCGTGTGCGCGCAGTGCTCGGCACCCTGGCGCGCAGCAACCCGGTCGCGCTACACCGCCCGGACGGCGCGGGCCACGCGCTGTGTCTCGAACACATCGTGGCGCTCGACCGCATCAATCCGCAGGTCGCGGCGCGCCTGCTCGGCGCGTTCGAGGTCTGGCCGCGCCTGGATGCCACGCGCCGCGACGCCCTGCGACATCGCCTGCAGGCGGCCGGCGACGCGATCACATCGCGCGATGCACGCGACGTGCTGCAGCGGCTGCTCGAGGCCGGCTGATCAGGGCGTTCCACCGCACGCTCTCGCCTTCCGCGGATCAGCGCTCGCGCGCCGGCCCCCTCGGCCGCGACGCCCCCAACGCCACCCCGGTGCCGCGCGCCAGCGCGGCCATGCCGGCGTCGAGGCTGTGCAGCGACCCCAGCTCCAGCACGATGTCGAGGTCGGTGTAATTGGCACCGAAGCGGCGCAGGAACTGCTGCAGCGCACCCGGGCTGTAGGCGATGCCGCGGCGCTGCAGCACGCGCTCGATCTTCGCTGCGCACCGATCCAGACGAAAGGCCAGACTGCGCACGCCGATGCGCCAGGGCAGCAGCCAGGCGGGATCGACGTGCGAGGCCAGCAGCACGCAGCGGGCGCGGCGCAGCGCCGGAGCCAGGCACGCCAGGTCGCGCCAGCCCTGCACCTCGTCGATCAGCAGCACATCGGCCTGCGCCGGCAGCCGATCGATCGGCTGCACCCAGCTGCGCTGGCGTCCGGCGAGATCCGGGTGCCGCGTCGCCAGCAGGCGCATCAGGGTCGACTTGCCGCTGCCGCTCTCGCCGTGGAAGACGATCAACCGGTAGCGATCGAGTCGCTGATCGAGCAGGCCGAAACAGTCATCGTGCACGTCCGCCACGTCGGCGTCAGCGGTGGAACGGGGCGTTTCGATACCGGCCATGCTCGTCCGCACCGCTTCAGCCGCGCGCGGCGTGCTCCGGGAAGGCCGGCCGGCCGTCGGGCACGAAGTCTTCCCAGGCCAGCGCGCCGCAGTCGCCGTCGAGCTCGTGGTCGACGAACTTCGGATGCAGGAACTGCACCTCCCAGGCCACGTCGATGCCGTGACTGCTGCTCAGCATCAGCGGCGGCAGCAACAGGTCGAACATCGGCCGGAAGTCCACCTCGCCGTCGATGTACATGCCGAGCGGCCGATGCGCCGGAATCTGCAGGATGCGTCGCTCGTACAGCATGACCGCGTTGATCGGGTTCCTGAACGACACGGTGCGCTCCTTGGTGCCGCTACCGCGCTTGTACTGACCGCACTCGCGATTGCAGGCGACCACGCGCACGACCACGTTCTCGAGCCTGACCTTCGACTCGCCCTCGATCAGGTCGGACAGCCGCAGCCGGCTGTCGCGGCCGATCGGCGGATGCGCCTTCATCTGGAACCGCATGTACTGGCGCAGCTGGAACATGATCGCCATCCAGATGCCCGCGCCGGCCGCGCCGCTGCCCATCAGCGCCTTCATGATCGGCGACTCCGAACCGTCGTCGCCGGTATGGTCGTAGAAATAGGTCTGCGCCTCGGGCACGAACTCGTCGTGGAAGCCGAGCACCAGATTGCCGAGCACGACGAAGCCGCCGACGATCAGCAGGCCGAGCACGATCATCTTGTTGCGCGCCGGCAGCACCGCGACGTTGGCGATGAAACTGAAGACATCCTTCGGGTCCATCTGCTTCGGATCACCCTGCAGCGGGCGCGCGCCGCCCTGCAGCGGTAGCAGGTGTTCAGCCTTGAACTTGCTGTCGAACAGGATGCCGTCGTCGACCTCGAGCCGGGCGACCAGCTTCAGGGCGAGCTGTTTGCCGTCGTGGCCATAGTGGCGCGCCAGCTGCGCGCCGTTGCAGTGCAGCGTGTGCGGCGCACCGGACAGCTTGAACTTGCGGCGCAGCAGCTCGCGCTCGCTGTGCACCGGCCGCTTGTCCTTGACCTCGGCGACGAACAGCAGCACCAGCTCGGCATCCTTGCCGTGCAGGTCGCTGTCCAGGCAGCGCACCTCGACACGGATGTCGTCGTCTTCCGGCGTGATGCTCAGCTCGACCTTGGCCATGCGGCGCAGTGTAGCGCTGCTGACTTGCCGTTGCGCCAGCGCCTCAGCGCCGCCGTTGCCCGAACAGGCTGACCGACGCCGCGCCGGCGACGACGCAGAGCGCACCGATCCAGCCCCACAGGCCGATGCGCTCGGCGGCGACCAGTCCGGGCCACAGCGCATGCGCGGTCTCGACGCAGAGCCAGGTCAGCAGCGGCGTGAGCGCGAGGATGGCCGACACCCGTGAGGCCTCCCAGTGCGCCAGCGCCTCGGCGAAGGCACCGTAGGCCGCGAGCGTGTTGAGCGCGCAGTAGATCAGCGCGACCCACGCCCAGCCGCCCAGCGCGGCAAGGCGCGGAAGGTCGGCAGTCGGCAACAGCAGCACGGCGGCGGCGAGATAGATCACCCACAGCACCACCGGCGAGGAAAGCCGCATCAGCAGCTGCTTCTGCGCCAGTGAATAGATCGCCCACACCACCGCGGCCAGCACGATCAGCGTCGCGCCCAACAGGTAGTTGCCCTGCCCCGCATGCGCGCTGCGCTGGTCATTGAAGAACCCGAGCAGGCCGATGGCCACCGCGACGAGGCCGAGCCACTGCGCCGGCAGGAAACGTTCGCGGAAGATCAGGATGCCGCCCAGCGCCATCAGCAGTGGCGCGAGCTGGATGATGAGCTGCGCGTTGGCCGGCGTGGTGTGATCGAGCCCCATCAGGTACAGCACGTAGTTGCCGATCAGCATGATCGCGGCGACGCCGAGCAGCACGCGGTCGCGACCGCCGAGCCCACGCAGCTGGCCAAGCCGGCCGCGCCAGCCCAGCCAAATCCCCAGCCCGACCGCCGCGAAGGCGAAGCGAAACCAGGTCAGGGTCAGCGCGTCGAGTTCGCGCAGCACCAGCTTGAGCGCCACCGGCAAGGTGGCCCAGAGGAAGGCGGTGCTGATCGCGAGTCCGAGGCCCAGCTGCCAGCGGCCGGATGCGGTGTGCAGGGACAAGGGAATCAGGCTCCGGAAGCGAGGGGGTCGGCGGCGCGAGCGCTCGGTCGCGCAGGCCCGTTGAGAGATGAATCACGACCAGGCACGCCGCTATCCCGGCGCAGGCTGGAATCCAGGGGGAATTCGGCAGCCTGCCGAGGCAAAGGCTTCCCGGCTCCTGGTCACTGCGGCGCAGGCGGCAAGGCCCGCAGCGCCGAAACGACGGCGGATTGTCGCGTTCTGCCGCGCGCAAAGCCAGATCGGTGCCCATCCAGATCGGCGCCCATTCGGGGTCGCCGCGAGGGCCGGCGGTCGCGCCGGGCTTCGGCCGCGGCCCACCCGACCGACCAGCGCTTGCCCGGCCGGCGTCTTCGCTTATCCTGCTCGCTGCGCCGGAATCCGCCTGGGCGGCCCCGGAACCCGCAGGAGGAACACCGCACTTGGCCGACGCCGCAGGGAAGCACATCGACACCATCGCCCTACCGGCGCTGGCCCCGGGCATGCGCTGGCAGCTCGAGCCGCGACGCTGGCGCGGCGGCGACGGCCCGCACGTGCACATTCAGGCGGCAGTGCACGCCGACGAGATTCCGCCGCTGCTGCTCGCCCACGTGCTGGAGCAGCGCTTCGATGCGCTGGCGGCCGCGGGCCGCCTTCGCGGCACGATCTCGCTGCTGCCGTTCGCCAACCCGCTCGGCCTGGCGCAGTTCGTCGGCGGCAACCACCACGGCCGGTTCGAACTCGACAGCGGCGACAATTTCAACCGCGGCTATCCGGACCTCTCGGCAGCGCTGATCGAACGCGTGCTGCCGCGCCTGGGCGACGACCCGGCGCGCAACCTGGCGCAGGTGCGCAACGTACTCACTGCGCTGCTGCAGTACCGGCCACCGGGCGAGCCGCTGGCGCGGCTGAAATGGGAGCTGTTCCGCCTCGCCGCCGATGCCGACATCGTGCTCGACCTGCACTGCGACTACGAAGCGCTGCCGCACCTGTACGCGCACGCCCGGCAGTGGCCGGCCGTGGCCGATCTCGCCCACGAACTCGGCATGGCCATCACCCTGCTTGCCGACGATTCGGGTGGCGCGGCGTTCGACGAATCCTGCATCCGCCCGTTCGAGGCGGTCGCCGCCGCCACCGAACACCCTGTTCCGCTGGGCTGCGAGGCAGTGACCGTCGAACTGCGCGGCGAACGTGACGTCGACCGCAGCCTCGCCGCCCAGGACGCCGACGGCATCGTCCGCTTCCTGCAACGCCGCGGCGTCGTCGAGGCCGACAATGCGGCGGAAGACTTCGACGTGCCGCGCGCCACCCGCCTCGAAGCGGTCGACATCCTGCAGGCGCCTGCCAGCGGCGTACTGGTGTGGGATCGCGCGCTCGGCGAAGAAGTCCGCGCCGGCGACGCGCTCGGCCACATCGTCGTACCGGGCCAGGCCGACGAGCTGCCGATCCTGGCGCGCACCAGCGGCCTGTTCTTCGTCCGTCGTGGCCATCGCTGGGTGCGCCGCGGCCATCACATCGGCAAGGTCGGCGGGTTGGACGCCCTGCCCTGGCGACAATCCGGGGCGCTGATGTATGACTGAGCCCGGCGCGACCGGCCACCTCTGTCTGGCGATGATCGGCGGCCGCCTGGAGGCCAACAACACCGCGGTGTTCGGCGGCATGCGCGAGCGCTGCCCGGGGCGCATGGTGGTGCTGGCCACCGCCTCGCAGATTCCCGAGGAAGTCGGCCCGGAAACCGTCGCCGACATGCTGCGTCATCGCATCGACGCCGAACTGCTGCCGCTGACCTGGGGCAACCACCCCCAGGCTGCCCATGACCCGGCGCTGGTCGCGCGCATCGACGGCGCCGCCGGCGTGTACTTCACCGGCGGCGATCAGTCGCACCTGTTGCGCGCGCTGCGCTCGGAACACGGCGATACGCCGGTGCTCGCGGCGATCCGCCGGCTCGCGGCGCGCGGCGGGCTGGTCGCCGGCAGCAGTGCCGGCGCGGCGATCATGTCGGCCGAATCCATCCTCGGAGGCACCTCGCTGGAATCGGTGGTGTACGGCATCGCCGCGCACCCGCGCGACCCCGGCCTGCTGCTCGGGCAGGGCTTCGGCTTCTTCCCGCATGGCCTGGTCGACCAGCACTTCCTGCAGCGCGGGCGCATCGGTCGCCTGCTGGTCGCGGTGTCGGCGATCGGCTGCCGCTTCGGCTTCGGCGTCGACGAGAACACCTGCCTGTTCGTCGATGGCGACCACGGCAGCGTCGCCGGCGAAAAAGGCGTGGTCGTGCTCGACGCGTTCGGTGCCATGTTCGACATCGCGCATCGCCACTACGACCGCTTTCGCGTGTCGTACCTGGATGCCGGGGATGGGTGGGACTTTGCCCGGAGCGCGCCCATGCCTCAGGCGACGCGACGTCCGGTACGGCGTCGTCCCTCCATCCATGGGCCCGGCTTCATGCAGCGCAGCGTGTTCGGGCCCTACGCATTCGACGAACTGCTGACCCGGCTCGCTGCCGGCGACGCGCAGCGCTACGCCCGCGACCACGCGGTCGCCTTCGAGCCGGACGCCCAGATCGAGGTGGCCGTCGAAGTCGAGCGCTCGCCGGAGAAGCAGCACTCCCTGTCGGTGCGACGCGGCAAAACCCGTCGTTTCACCATGCTCGACTACGGCCTCGAAGTACGCTGCCGCCCGCTCACCGTCGCCCAGCATCGCGAATGGATGAGCCGGCACACGCGCCAGCTGATGCGCGGCCGCGCGGTCGGCAAGCAGGCGCAGCTGATCGGCATCGGCGCTGCCCTCGACGTCGGCAAGATCGAACTGCTCGCCGACCTGCGCGCCCTGCGCCGCGAAGTCACCGTGATCGCCGCGGCCGCAGCGGCGCCGCGCGAAGTCGCGCAGGAGTACGTCACCCTGCTGCAGGGCGCCGGCGTGCCGGCGCGGGCGTTCGACGCGCGGGCCGCCGACGCACTCGACGTGCTCTCGGCGGCGCCGGCCATCCTGTTCACCGGCGGCAACCAGGATCGCCTGCTGCAGGCGCTGTTCCTGCTCGGCGAAGAGTCGCCCCTGCTGCAGGCCGTGCTCGAAAGCTATCGGCAGGACGGCTGCATCATCGCCGTCGGCGGTGCGGCGAATGCGCTGTCCACCGCGATGATCGCCGGCGGCACCAGTGAGGAAGCGTTGTGTTTTGGCGCCTCGCCCGACCCTTGGTATCGTGGCGTGGTGCTGCAGGAAGGCCTGGGGCTGCTGCACGGCGCCCTGGTCGACCAGCACTTTGCCGGACGCAATCGGCTGGCCCGCCTGCTCGTCGCCTGCGTCGAGGAAGGCGTGCGCTGGGGCATCGGCCTGGCCGAAGACAGCGGTCTGGCGGTGCAGGGTGGCGGCGGACTGTTGCGCGCAATCGGTCGCCAGGGCTTCGCCTGTCTCGACCTGCATCAGTCGGTGGTGCATGCCCATGCGCACGGCTTCGAGGTGCAGGACGCGCGCCTGCGCTGGCTGCCGCCGGGTCAGTCGGTCGATCTGGTCGGCGGCCAGTACCAGGGTGATGCGCCGGCCGATTCGCCGCTGCGGCGCATCGTCGAGCGCTTCGTCGAGGAAATCGGCGAGATCGATCGTGACGGCGACACGCGCATCGTGCTGCGCGACGCCGACGCGACCCAGGCGCAGGTGCGCTTCGATCTCAGCGTGCAACGATCGCCGGAAGGCAGGCGCTCGCTGCCCGAGGTGGATCACCGTGCGCGGGTGCGGCGTGAGTAGCACGGCAGCCGTCGCGGCCGATGCAGTCGGGATGAGTGTTGATACAGATGGCGAGTGAAGTACCAGTTTGGAGTTCGGCCATGAACTTGATCGGAGCAGGTACGTGATCCCATCCGCGCACCGGCACGCTCGTCATCCCGGCGCAGGCCGGGATCCCTTCTGCCGTTTCACCATGGATTCCGGCTTGTGCCGGAACAGCGAATTGGCAGCCGATCCAATCGACGAAGTTGGGAAGCATCACTTCTGGGGGTAGTCGTGGAAATCATCCATACCGCGGTATTCGTCGGCGCCAACCGCCACCATCACGAACCGGTGATCCGGTTGACTGTCGCGTTCGGGCGCACCGACGAGGGGCGCATCCAGCGCGAACTGCCGGACCTGATGGAGCGGCTCGGCAGTTGGGGCACCGATGCCTCCTGGCTCAAGGGCGAACGCAGCGCCGGCATGGCGATGGCCTGCCTGGCCAAGGAGCTGCTGGTGCGCTCGGGCAGCAAGCGCGCGTTCGGTGACTGCCGCCCGGTGCCGAAAGAGACCGACCAGGTCTGGGTGCTGTACGGGCACGACAACGAAGAGGTCGGCCTGGCTGCCGGCGATCTCGCCTTCGACATCCTCGACTTCATCGAATTCGGCGAGAAGTCGCGCCGCAGCTGGAAGGAACTCTGCGCCGACTACGACGACTTCCTGCACCTGGCCGAACGTCGCGCGCTGGGGCCGTCGACGCGCTCGCTGATCCAGGCCGCCGAAGATCGCGGCATTCCCTGGTTCCGCCTCAACAACCAGAGCCTGATCCAGCTCGGTCACGGCCGCTACCAGAAGCGCATCGAGGCGACCACCACCTCCGACACCTCGATGATCGCGACCGAGATCGCCAAGGACAAGAGCCTCGCCTATGAGATCCTCTCCGACCTCGGCCTGCCGGTGCCGAAACAGCGTGTGGTGTATTCACTGCGCCGCGCGCTCGATGCCGCGAACCGCATCGGCTACCCGGTGGTGACCAAGCCGCTCGACGGCAACCACGGCCGCGGCGTCACCGTGAACATCCAGAACGACGACCAGCTCGAAGTCGGCTACGACGCCGCCAAGGAGCACGGCGACGCGATCATCGTCGAGCAGATGGTGCGCGGATTCGACCATCGCCTGCTGGTGATCAACGGCAAGCTCGAAGCCGCGGCCCGGCGCATGCCCGGCCATGTGGTGGGCGACGGCCGCAGCACGGTGAAGCAGCTGGTCGATGCAGTGAACCGCGACCCGCGCCGCGGCATTGGCCACGAGAAGGAGCTGACCCAGATCCAGCTCGATGCGCAGGCGCTGTCCTGCCTCGCCGATCTCGAGATGACCATCGAGTCGGTGCCCAAGGACGGCGAGGTCGTGCTGCTGCGGCGCACGGCCAACCTGTCCACCGGCGGCACCGCGATCGACGTCACCGACGTGATCCATCCGGACAATCGCGAGATGGCCGAGCGCGCGATCAAGGCCGTCGGCCTCGACATCGGCGGCGTCGACTTCCTCAGCGACGACATCACGGTCAGCTACAAGGAGAACGGCGCCGGCATCTGCGAGGTGAATGCCGGCCCGGGCTTCCGCATGCACGTGGCGCCGAGCGAGGGCAAGCCGCGCGACATCGCCGGCAAGGTGATGGACATGATGTTCCCGCCGGGCACGCGCTCACGCGTGCCGATTGCCGCGATCACCGGCACCAACGGCAAGACCACCACCTCGCGCATGCTCGCCCACGTGCTGCGCCTCGCCGGCCACCACGTCGGCATGACCAGCACCGACGCGGTGTACATCAACGGCCACCTCACGGTGAAGGGCGACATGACCGGCCCGAAGGCCGCCGGCATGGTGCTGCGCGATCCCGACGTCGACATGGCGGTGCTCGAGACCGCGCGCGGCGGCATGCTGCGCGCCGGCCTCGGCTGGGACTGGTGCGACGTCGGCGCGGTGCTCAATGTCAGCGAAGACCACATGGGCCTCGGCGGCATCCACACGCTCGAAGACCTCGCCGAGGTGAAGAGCCTGATCGTGCGCAACGCCCAGGGCACCGCGGTGCTCAATGCCGACGACCCGCTGGTGCTGGCGATGGCCGACCTCAGCCCGGCCGAGCACATTTGCTACATCACGCTCGATCCCAGTCATCCGCTCGTGCGCGCCCACGTCGAAGCCGGCGCACGTGCCTGCGTGCTCGAGCACGCCGACCACGGCGAGATGATCACCCTGTGGGATGCCGGCAAGCAGATCCCGCTGATCCGCCCGCAGTTGATTCCCGCAACGATGGAAGGCAAGGCGATGCACAACGTCGCCAACGCGATGACCGTGGCGTCGATGGCCTACGCGCTCGGCATCACCCTCGACGACATCCGCAACGGCCTGCGCACCTTCGGCACCTCGTTTTTCCAGACCCCCGGGCGCAACAACGTGTTCGACGAGCACGGCTTCCGCGTCATTCTCGACTACGGCCACAATCCGGCCGCCATCAAGGCCATGGTCGACCTGGTCGAGCGCATGAAACCGCGCGGCAGGAAGATCGTGCAGATCGGCGCACCCGGCGACCGCCGCAACGAAGACTACGAAGAGATCGCCCGCATCATTGCGAAGCACTTCGACCACTTCATCTGCGACCGCGACGACGACACCCGCGGACGCGGACCCGACGAAGTACCCAAGCTGATGCGCGACTACCTGATCCAGCACGGCGTGAAGCCCGAGCAGATCGACGTCATCCCCGAAGAACCCAAGGCGCTCGATGCGCTGCTGAACATGGCAGAAGCCAACGACCTGCTGATGGTCTTCGGCGCCGACTGCACGCGCTGCTGGAAGCAGATCATCTACTTCAAGCCCCGGTGGGCCAAGGACGAAGACGATCCGGCGCGGGACGACGGTCACGAGCGCAAGGATTCGCTGTCCGAGGCCTACCCGGATCTTGTGCGGGACAAGCGCGGGGTGCGGCTGCGGCGCGGGTAGGGCTTCAGCAGCGCCTGACACCCAGCTTTAGTCAGGCGCGCATGGCGTTGGCGCTGTTCATGCTCGCGGAGTTGCGACGGCTTTCGACCCTTATCAGACCTTCAGTTTGCGCCGATATTCCCAAGAAAGCGGACCCTTGCACTGTTCGGCCGGAGGTGGCTCCAAGTCCAACTGCCACCCCAGTATGGGGGCTTCGATGTCGGCCGAGTTTGAGACTGCCGCGTATCGGAGCACTCAATTTTCAAAGATTCTGGTGTTCTGATCATCGGAGCCTGACCATGAAGGCGGGACTTATCGAAATGTAGGAGCCCCAAGACTCGTGATCTATTGGAGCATCTCTAGTCTTGCGGCCACACTCGCCACCACGGTGTTCGCTTGCTCTGCTGACGAAGCCTGTCAAGGACGACCGGAGTTCCCTCGAACCTCAGCCCTTCACGCGCTGCGATCTCTCGTGCCTTGCAGATCAGCGCTGCTGACAACGCATGGACCTCGCGGGTGAGCAGCGGTCCAAACCCTGGTCCATGGTTGGCCTCCCGGAGGACGCAATCGATTTCTTCTGTGAGCGGCCTCAAACCGAGCGCTCGACAGGTGATCTGAAACTTGCGCAGTGCGTTGCGGACTACCGCGGCTTCCTGCGCGGCCTGCAGTTCACGGAGCAGTGCAGCGACTTCGTCAACAAACGCCTCGTTCAGATCGTCTTCCCAGTCGTGCATCAGCGCGCGTCGTCAGCTGATAGGCGAGACTGGGCACGCAGTCGACTTGGATCGACTCAAGGGAGTCCTCCAGGGGCCGGTGAACGCAAGGACGACACGCCACGACTCCGCCCCCACATTTGGCGAGCTGCAGATTTCGAATCGTGGGGCAAGCATGTGGATACGCGCCAGAGGCTTCGCTAACGCGGCGAGTCCTGCTTCATCAGCATGCGCATCTTCTCTTCGAACTGCTTGCGATAGGCGGACATCGCCTGGTCGTAAGCCACTGAATCCTTGACACCCAAAGGCTCGATTTCCAGTCGTCGCCGAATTTCCTGCAACTCCAGGAAAATCATCAGACACATACGCTTGAGCTCTTCAAGCTCTTCACGGCTCACCATGGGACGCCTCCTATTTCGATCGCTCCCGCTGGAGCCCCTGCGAGGGTCCGGACTTTCCGAGCTGGTTCGTTGAGCCCTTGGATGCGCCGGTCTCTTCTAGGTAGTCCTCGGGGGTTTTGCCGGGTTTCCAGGCCACCCCAGTCTGCTCCTCGATGAAATCGCGAATCAGGCGCCTGACCACCTGGGACGGCGTGACGTCATTGCGTGCACAGAGCGCTTCAAAGACCGATTTCTTGTCCGGGTCGATGAGCACAGTGAGTCGAGCCGTCCGCTGTTCCTGCGCCATCGTTCAAACACCCACCTGATTATCATATGATGTGCATACGATGACACTATGATGTGACAGCGTCAACGCACCCAGGGCGGCCACGGGACGCCGACGGATCGGCGTCCCGTGGACTTGGTTGAACGGAAGGATTTGCGTGCCAGAAATCGCGGCTAGCCCCCTTGGGGTGGTGATGGCAGTCGTCCTGGGATGGCTGTCCATCGGCATGGCCGGACTCGCCGCACCACGCACTCTTGGCTGGGTGGCCAAGGCACTGTTTCCGCTCGGCGCCGGTCTTGGTGTCGTGCTTGCAGCGACGGCAATCTGGGCGGTGTTCTCGATGCCCGCTACGGCGACGTTGCCGCTTGGGCTGCCCGATCTGCCCATGCATGTCCGCCTCGACGCGCTGTCGTCGACCTTCCTTGCCTTGCTCGGCATGGTGGCGAGCGGTGTGTCGATCTATGCAGCCGGCTATTTTCGATCCGGGGAGGGCACCGCGCCCGGGCTGTTGTGTCTGCAGTACCACGTGTTTCTTGCCAGCATGGCCATGGTGCTCTTGGCCGACGACGCATTCGGCTTCATGGTCGCGTGGGAGACCATGGCGCTGTCGTCGTATTTTCTCGTGACGACCCAGCACCGTGTTCCCGAGATTCGGAGCGCGGGGTTTCTCTACCTGCTATTGGCTCACGTCGGCGCGATCAGTCTCCTGCTCTGTTTCGGCGTGCTGCAAGGCGGCTCCTGGCAGTTCACCTTCGATGCCATGCGTGCCGCAGACCTCGAGCCCACATGGGCCAACGCGGCGTTCGCTCTGGCCTTGCTCGGCTTCGGCGCCAAGGCAGGCCTCGTGCCGCTGCACGTATGGTTGCCCGAAGCGCATCCGGCAGCGCCTTCGCCGGTTTCGGCCTTGATGAGTGGGGTCATGCTCAAGACGGCGGTGTACGGGATGATTCGCGTCAGCCTGGATCTGCTGCCCCACACGCAGTGGTCATGGGGCGCCGTCCTGGTGGCCTCGGGCGCGTTCACCGGCTTCTTCGGTGCAGTCTTCGCCGCCGTGCAGACGGACATGAAGCGCCTGCTTGCGTACTCATCGATCGAGAACGTCGGCATCATCTTCAGCGGCATCGGCCTTGCGTTGTTGTTTCGGGGCATGGACATGGCGTTGCTGTCGGCCGTGGCGTTGGCCGCATCGCTGTACCACTGTCTCAACCACGCCCAGTTCAAGAGCCTACTGTTTCTGGTGACCGGCTCCGTGCTCCATGCAACGGGTGAGCGCAACCTCGGACGCCTGGGCGGACTGCTGCAACGCATGCCATGGGTGGCGGGGTTGGCCTTGGTCGGCACCCTGGCGATGGCTGGCCTGCCACCGTTGAACGGATTCGTCTCGGAGTGGCTGCTGCTGCAGTCCTACCTGTTCACACCGACTCTGCCGCATACCCTGGCCAATATGCTCGTGCCGCTCGGCATGGCCATCCTCTCGTTGACGATCGCACTCGCGGCGTATGTGTTGGTCAAGTTCTACGGAGTGATTTTCCTCGGCCGACCGCGCGAGACTGCCCTGAAGACGGCTCAGGATGCCAGCGTGCTCGAGCGGATCGGACTTGCTTGGCTGGCATTGCTCTGCATGGCATTCGGTCTTTTTCCTGCGTTGGTGCTGCAGGCGCTTGATCGAGTGAATCAGGCGCTCTTGCAGACATCGATCGGCGATGGGACGGCGAGCTGGTGGTTGCTGACTCCACTCGCTGAGGAGCGCATGTCTTACAGCCCGCTGGCCCTCGGGTTCGGCATCGCGATCTGCATTGCGCTGATTTTCCTCCTGGTGCGCCGGCTCTATCACGGTCGAGTACGCCGCGTGCCGCCCTGGGACTGCGGATTTCCCGCCCAGACCGCACGCATGCAGGACACTGCGGAAGGTTTCGGTCAACCGATACGTCACGTATTCGGCGTGCTCTTCCGGATTCGCCGTCGATTGCCCGCGGCGGGCGACCCCGCACCGGAGTACGCATTGGAGCTGTCCGACCGGTTCTGGCATGGACTCTATGTGCCGATACAAATCGGCGTCGAGACCTTGGCGCGCTGGACGGGTGTGTTGCAGCAGGGCCGCATCTCGCTCTACCTGCTGTACAGCTTCGCGACGCTGTTGATCCTGCTGGGTTTCGTGCTGTGAGTCCGGCGTCCTCGCCACTGGCTTGGCTGCAACCGCTGCTGATCGTCGCCGCGGCGCCGTTGCTGATGGGCTGGGTCGACCAGTGTCGGGCGTGGCTGCAGAATCGCCGCGGTGCCGGCTTGCTGCAGCCGTACCGGGTGATGCGAAAGCTCTTTCGCAAGGATGCCTTGATGGCGCACGAGGCATCTGCACTTTTTCGTGCAGCCCCCTACGTGCAGTTCGGTGCGATGGCGGTGGCGGCAGCGATCATTCCCGTGATTGCGATGCGGCCGGCACTGGGCAGTTCGGCGGACACCATTGCGCTGGTCGGGCTGTTCGCGTTGGTCCGCGTTTTCTCGGCGCTTGCGGCCATGGACTGTTGGCGCTCATCCAAAATTGACCATCTCTGCTCATTGAAAACTGACCAGGGATGGAGGCCGAGGGATGGCTCCCTCGGCATGCTCGGAGTGTAGTCCCGAGATCAGGGTTTAGGGATCAGAATGG
>JAGRJY010000055.1 GCA_020442465.1 Lysobacterales bacterium | reverse complement strand
CGCTATACTGGCGCGCTTCGTGGTTCGCCGTGCGATTCCGGCGGTCCGCAAAGGGCGGTTAGCTCAGCGGTAGAGCACTACCTTGACATGGTAGGGGTCACAGGTTCGAACCCTGTACCGCCCACCACCGAACATCCGGCCGGCGCAATCCGGCCGTTTTGTTTTCCGGTGGAGCATCGCGCCGGTCGGTCGTTGACTTGCGTGCTGCAGCGCACTAACTTGGCGTCCACGGCGATGTGCCGGCGAAACGGAGAGGACTTCGGCCCGAGAGGGCGAAGCAGAGTGCGACATGGAGACTACCAGCCCCCGCTGATCATCAGAGCGCGTCCCCCGCAGGAGTTTCCGAACGAGGCGCGCAGCGCCTTTTTTGTTGCCTGGCGTTCGAGCGCAGCGCGCCGCGACCAGGTTTTTCAGGAGTGGTACCCATGATCGCGATTACGCTTCCCGATGGTTCGAAGCGCGAGTTTGAACAGTCAGTCTCCGTGCACGAAGTGGCGGCTTCGATCGGCCCTGGTCTGGCCAAGGCTGCACTGGCGGGCAAGGTGGATGGCAGGCTGGTCGATACCAGTCATCGCATCGACCGCGATGCCGCACTGGAGATCGTCACTGACAAGCATGCCGATGCGCTCGAGGTGCTGAGGCATTCGACGGCCCATCTGCTTGCGCAGGCCACCCAGCGACTGTTTCCGGACACCCAGGTCACGATCGGCCCGGTGATCGACAACGGGTTCTACTACGATTTCGCCCGCAAGACGCCGTTCACGCCGGATGATCTCACGGCCATCGAGGCGGAGATGCAGAAAATCGTCAAGGAGGACATTGCCGTCGAGCGCTCGGTGATGCCGCGCGACGCAGCCGTGTCGTTCTTCCGCGACAAGGGCGAGCTCTACAAGGCCGAGATCATCGAATCTATTCCGGCCAACGAAGACCTGTCCTTGTATGCCCAAGGCGACTTCATCGACTTGTGCCGCGGGCCACACGTGCCGAGCACCGGCAAGCTTCGCGCGTTCAAGCTCATGAAGGTGGCTGGCGCCTACTGGCGCGGCGACGCCAAGAACGAAATGCTGCAGCGTGTCTACGGCACGGCCTGGATCAACGACAAGGATCTCAAGGGCTACCTGCATCAACTCGAGGAAGCCGAGAAGCGCGACCATCGCAAGATCGGTCGTGCGCTGAACCTGTTCCACCAGCAGGAAGAAGCCCCGGGCATGATCTTCTGGCACCCCAAGGGCTGGGCGCTGTGGCAGGTTATCGAGCAGTACATGCGCGGCGTGTACCGCGAGAACGGATACCAGGAAATCAAGTGCCCGCAGATCCTCGACGTCTCGCTGTGGAAGAAGTCGGGGCACTGGGAGAACTACCACGAGAACATGTTCTTCACCGAGTCGGAGAAGCGCGAGTACGCGCTGAAGCCGATGAACTGCCCTGGCCATGTGCAGGTCTACAACTCCGGTTTGCACAGCTATCGTGACCTGCCGATCCGCTACGGTGAATTCGGCGGCTGTCATCGCAACGAGCCGTCGGGTGCCCTGCACGGCATCATGCGCGTGCGTGCCTTCACCCAGGACGACGGCCACATCTTCTGCACGCCGGACCAGCTGGAGTCGGAAGTCACCGCCTTTCATCTTCAGGCGATGAAGGTCTACCGGCATTTCGGATTCGAGAACATTGGCCTGAAGATCGCGCTGCGCCCGGAAAAGCGTCTGGGCAGCGACGAGACCTGGGATCGGTCCGAAGAAGCCCTGCGCTCGGCGCTCCGGTCTGCCGGGGTCGAATGGCAGGAACTCCCGGGCGAGGGCGCCTTCTACGGGCCGAAGATCGAGTACCACATGCAGGATTCGATCGGCCGGGCCTGGCAGGTGGGCACGATGCAGGTCGATTTCATGATGCCGCAGCGCCTGGGAGCTGAATATGTCGACGAACACTCGGCGAGACAGCACCCGGTGATGCTGCACCGGGCCATCGTCGGCTCCATGGAGCGTTTCATCGGCATTCTGATCGAACACCACGCCGGTCTGCTGCCGGTTTGGCTCGCCCCGGTGCAGCTGGTGGTGGCCAATATCACCGACGCCCAGCGCGATTACGCCGACTCGGTCGCAAAAGCCCTTGCAAATCAAGGTTTCAGGGCCGAATCCGACTTGAGAAATGAGAAAATTGGCTATAAAATCCGCGAACACACGCTGCAAAGGGTTCCGTACGTTCTCGTCGTGGGCGACCGCGAAAGGGAAAACGGGCTCGTTGCGGTGCGCGCGCGTTCTGGGGAGGACCTTGGCAGCATGACTGTGGAAGCGCTCGTCGAGCGGCTTCGTGCAGAGGCGCCGTAGGGCTTTCGGTAGATCGTCAACCGTCAAGAGGACTGTCGAATCAATACGGAAAAACTGAACCGGAAGAACGAGGAAATCCGCGTCCCGCGCGTTCGCGTGATCGGCTCCGACGGCGAGATGGTGGGAGTGCTCTCCCGCGATGACGCGCTTCGGATGGCCGAGGATGAAGGACTCGACCTGGTGGAGATTCAGCCCAACGCTGATCCGCCGGTGTGCCGCGTGATGGATTTCGGCAAGTTCCGCTTCGAGGCGCAGAAGAAGGCTTCTGCAGCGAAGAAGAAGCAGAAGCAGGTCGAAATCAAGGAAGTGAAGTTCCGGCCGACAACCGACGATGGCGACTACGCGATCAAGCTGCGCAACATGCGCCGCTTCATCGAGGAAGGCGACAAGATCAAGATCACGATCCGCTTCAAGGGACGTGAGATGGCGCACACCGAGCTGGGCGTGCAGATGATTCAGCGGCTCGAGGAAGACCTGAAGGAAGAGGTCGTCATCGAATCCCGTCCCCGCCTCGAAGGGAGGCAGATGGTGATGATGGTGGCGCCGAAGAAGAAGTGAGTCCTTTGCGAAGGACGGGGCATCCTGCCGCCACCTTCGCGAAGCCAGCAAGAAGCGTGGTGCTTGCTGGCTTCCGTTCACCGGCTCACGCCGGCGAACGCCAGGCCATCGGGCTTGGTTGATATGTGCGGAAGATCGGGCATCCTGCCGCGACTTCCGCGAGGCCAGCAAGAAGCGTGGTTCTTGCTGACTTCCGTTCACCGGCTCACGCCGGCGAACGCCAGGCCATCCATGGCCTGGATGTGCTTCGAATCTCGGCTTTGCCGTGGTTTGGAGTTCCACGATGTTGTAGGAGCGGCTTCAGCCGCGAATGCTTTTCCACCAGTTCATCGGTGGCGATGGACCAGCCCGGCAACGGGCCAACAAGCCGAGTCAGGCAGGAAGGAAAGTACGGCTCGCCGTCGCCTGATCCAGTGTCATAAACATAGATGAGTGCAATGTCATGCCCAAGATGAAGACCAATCGGGCGGCCGCCAAGCGCTTCCGGAAGACCGCTTCCGGCAAGTTCAAGTGCGGACACGCCTTCAAGAGCCACATCCTCACCAAGAAAGCGACCAAGCGTAAGCGTGGTCTGCGTGCCACCAACCACGTGCGCAAGGAAGACTCCGGTCGCGTTGCGCGCATGATGCCGTACGCATAAGGGAGGATGAACCATGGCACGTGTTAAGCGTGGCGTCATCGCCCGACGCCGTCACAAGAAGATCCTGTCCCGTGCGAAGGGCTACTTCAATGCCCGTCGCAAGGTTTTCCGCGTTGCGAAGCAGGCCGTCACCAAGGCTGGCCAGTACGCCTACATCGGCCGCAAGCAGAAGAAGCGCCAGTTCCGCGCCTTGTGGATCGTCCGCATCAATGCGGCGGCCCGCCAGTTCGGCCTGTCCTACTCGCGCCTGATGAACGGTCTGAAGAAGGCCGGCATCGAGCTCGACCGCAAGGCACTGGCCGATATCGCCGTGCACGACATCAACGCCTTCGGTGCGATTGCCGAGAAGGCGAAGGGCGCGCTGGCGGCTTAAGTCGTCGAATCCGGTCGGCCCGGCTGACCGATTCACTCCTCGGGCGCTCCGGCGCCCGGCTTGAAGGGGAAGGGCGCAGCTCTTCCCCTTTTTGTTTGCGGTGCTGCACTGCCCCGAGTCGACTCATTCGACCCGGGTGACAGCGGATTCGGCAGGCGCGATGGCGCCTTCATCCGGATTTGGATGGCCCCGCAAGCCCACCATGGATGCAAGCGGATGTCTGAACTCGAAGACCTGCAAAGCTCGGCCCTGCGCGATATCGCCTCGGCCGCCAACCTTGAAGCGCTGGATGCCGTGCGCGTCGCCATGCTCGGCAAGCAGGGAGCGGTGACGGGCCAGCTCAAACTCCTGGGCAAACTTCCGCCTGAAGAGCGCCGCACGGTCGGAGAGTCGATCAACCGGGTCAAGGACGCCATTGCCGAAGCGATCGCTTCGCGAAAGACCGACCTGGAGGCTTCAGCTCTGGCTGCGCGACTCGCCAGCGAGCGCATCGATATCACCCTGCCCGGACGCGATCGTGAGCGCGGTGCCGTGCACCCGGTCACTCGAACGCTTGATCGCATCGTTTCGCTGTTTTCTAGCCTGGGATACCAGGTCGCCGACGGGCCTGAAATCGAAGACGACTGGCACAACTTCGAGGCGCTGAATTTCCCGCCGCATCATCCGGCCCGTGCGATGCACGACACGTTCTATTTCGGCGATGGTCGCTTGCTGCGCACGCATACCTCCCCGGTGCAGATCCGATCCATGCTGGGCAGGCAGCCGCCGATCCGCATCATTGCGCCGGGCAAGGTCTATCGCAGCGACAGCGACCAGACCCACACACCGATGTTCCATCAGGTCGAGGGCCTGCTGGTCGACGAAACCAGCAGTTTCGCCGACCTGAAGGGTACGCTGAAGCAGTTCGTCGACGCGTTCTTCGAGCGCGACTTCGAGATGCGCTTCCGGCCCAGCTACTTCCCGTTTACCGAGCCTTCGGCCGAGGTCGACATTCGCTGGGATCGCGGCGACGGCAGCGAGCCGGGATGGCTCGAGGTACTTGGTTGCGGCATGGTGCATCCGAACGTGCTTCGTCATTGCGGCATCGATCCCGAGCGATACACGGGTTTCGCGTTCGGGCTCGGGGTCGAACGTTTCGCCATGCTGCGCTACGGCGTCAGCGACCTGCGCAGCTTCTTCGACAACGACTTGCGGTTCCTGCGGCAATTCGCCTGAGCGCTGGGCCGCGATCGCCGGTCAGGGGTCGTGGCGCCGTGCTCCCGGGCATGTCCGTGAAGTGCACTGTCGAACCGCTCAACTTCTTTCTCGATTCCTGGCCTCCCCATGAAATTTCCCGAATCCTGGTTGCGTGAACACGTCGTCGTCGATGCCGACAGCGACAGACTGGTCAAGGCACTGACCGACATCGGTCTGGAAGTGGAAGCGTCGGAGCCTGTCGGCGGCTTGCTGCCGGGCGTGTTGGTTGCGCGCATCGTCGAATGCGTGCCGCACCCCGAGGCCGATCGTCTGCGTTTGTGCAAGGTCGATGCCGGCCAGCCCGAGCTGGTGCAGATCGTCTGTGGTGCACCGAACGCCCGAGCCGGACTGGTGGCCCCGCTGGCCACGGTCGGCGCCGAGCTGCCTGGCGGCATGAAGATCAAGCCGGCCAAGCTGCGTGGCGTGGAATCGTTCGGAATGCTGTGCAGCGCCAAGGAGCTCGCGATCGATGCCGATGCCAGCGGGCTGATGGAACTGCCGGACGACGCGCCGGTGGGCGCTTCGTTGGCGACCTATCTCGGATTGCCGGATCTTTCGATCGAAATCAAGCTGACGCCCAACCGGGCAGACTGCTTTTCGGTGCGCGGCATCGCCTACGATGTCGCCGCCGCGCTGCAGGCTTCGGTGAAGCCCATGGACGTGCCGGCCGTGCCCGCGCAGGTCGATGTCGTGACGCCGGTGTCGAGCAGCGATGCAGCAGCCTGCCCGCGCTATCTCGGTCGCCATGTTCGCGGCGTGGACGCCCGCGCGGCGACCCCGCTGTGGATGAGCGAACGGCTGAAGCGGAGTGGCGTGCGACCGGTGAGCTTTCTGGTCGACGTCACCCAGTACGTGATGCTCGAGATCGGCCAGCCCATGCATGCCTTCGATGCCGACCTGATCAAGGGCGAGATCGGCGTGCGCTGGTCGCGCGGCGACGAGTCGCTGAAACTCCTGGACCAGCGCGAGGTAAGTCTGGACGACGGCTTCCTGCTGATCACCGATCAGGATCGCCCGGTGGCGCTGGCTGGCGTCATGGGCGGTTGGGACACGCGGGTCACCGATGACACCGTCAACGTCTTCCTGGAAGCCGCGCACTTCGCGCCCGATGCCATCGTCGGGCGCGCGCGCAAGCTCGGCATGCACACCGATGCTTCGCACCGGTTCGAGCGCGGCGTCGATCCGGCCTCGCCGGCGTTGGCCATCGAACGCGCGACCCAGCTCATTCTGCAGATCGCAGGCGGAACGCCTGGCCCGGTCTGTGTGGCCGAGCATGCCGAGCGGCTGCTGACGCCGTCCGCCGTTCCCCTTCGCGCCGCGCGCATCCGCCGCGTGTTGGGTCTCGATGTCGCCGCGGCCGAGGTCGAACGCATGCTCAGCGCGCTCGGCATGACGGTGAGCCGCGTCGAGGGCGGTTGGTCGGTGGTGCCGCCGAGTCGTCGCTTCGACATCGCGATCGAGGAGGACCTGATCGAAGAGGTGGCGCGGATTCTCGGCTACGAAGCGTTGCCCGTTTCGACGCCCACCGGTGCCGTGCCGCCGTCGTCGCTGCCGGAAACGCAGATCCCGATGTTCGCGATGCGTCAACAAATGGCCGCGCGCGACTATTTCGAGGCGATCAACTTCGCCTTCCTCGACAGCAGCATCCTCAAAGCGTGGTCGATGGAGGCGGATGCGATTCCGCTTGCCAATCCGCTTTCGTCGGAGCTGGGCATGATGCGTCCGGCCCTGCTGCCTGGGTTGGTCGAGGCCCTGCGTCGCAATCTCGATCGACAGCAGCATCGGGTCCGACTGTTCGAGTGCGGGCACGTGTTCGCGCCGGGGACGGAAGCTCCGATGGAGACCTTGCGCATTGCGGCCGCGGCCTGTGGTGATGCGCGCGCCGAACAATGGTCGGAGCGGTCTCGAGCGGTCGATTTCTTCGATGCCAAGGGTGACTTCGAGTCGTTGGCGGCGCTGGCGGGTCAGCAGGATCTCAGGTACGAGTCGTGCACCGTGCCGTGGCTGCATCCGGGCCGCTCGGCCACCGTGTGGCGTGGGGATCAGGCCGTCGGCTGGGTCGGCCACCTTCATCCGGCCTTGCTCAGGGCGCTGGATATCGACGAAGAAGTGGTGGTTTTCGAGGTTGATGCCGACCCATTGCGCCAGCGCGACCTGCCTTCGGCAGTTGGCCTGTCACGCTTTCCTTCGGTGCGTCGCGACCTGGCCCTCGTCGTACCGGAAGGCACCGCCTGGTCCGAACTGGCGCGTATCGCCCGGGAACGTGTCGGCAGTCAGCTGGCTGATGTGATTCTGTTTGACCAGTACACCGGTCCGGGCCTAGAACCAGGATTCAAGAGCCTCGCTATGGGCTTGATTTTGCAGGACGTATCCCGCACCCTTACCGAACAGGACGTGGAAGAAAAAGTGACCGCCGTCGTGCGCGCCCTGGCCGAGCAGTGCCAAGCCCGGTTGCGTAGTTGAGGGGAAGGCGGCAAGTCGTACAGGGGAGTACATGGCATTGACCAAGGCCGAGATGGCTGACCGGTTGTTTCAGGACGTTGGACTGAACAAGCGAGAAGCCAAGGAGTTCGTCGACGCGTTCTTCGACGTTCTGCGCGAAGCGCTTGAGCGCGGCCAGCAGGTCAAACTCTCCGGCTTCGGCAATTTCGATCTGCGCAAGAAGAACCAGCGTCCCGGGCGCAATCCCAAGACCGGCGAAGAAATCCCGATCTCGGCGCGCACCGTGGTGACGTTTCGACCGGGTCAGAAGCTGAAGGAGCGCGTGGAGGCCTATGCTGGATCCGGGCAGTAACAGCGAGCTTCCGCCGATCCCGGCCAAGCGATACTTCACCATCGGTGAAGTCAGTGAGCTGTGCGACGTGAAGCCACACGTGCTTCGCTACTGGGAGACCGAGTTTCCCGGCCTGAATCCGGTCAAGCGTCGCGGCAATCGCCGCTACTACCAGCGACACGACGTCCTGACGATTCGCCAGATCCGCTCGCTGCTGTACGAACAGGGATTCACCATCACCGGTGCCCGCCAGCGTCTTGAAGGCGAGCAGGGCAAGGCTGAAACCACGCTCAGTCTTCAGATCGTCCGCCAGGTGCGGATGGAGCTGGAAGAAGTCCTGCAGATGCTGAAGCGCTGACTATCGACAGTCCGGCAGCACTTCGGTCCACCTTCGTCTATACTACGCGGCTCCCGGCGCAAGGCCGGGACGGTTTCATGTCGGGGCGTAGCGCAGTCTGGTAGCGCATCTGCCTGGGGGGCAGAGGGTCGTCGGTTCAAATCCGGCCGTCCCGACCAATCGAAACCGGTGCACAGCCAATCGACGAAGCGATCGACGCAGCGCTCTCGTGGTCACCGTCGCTGACGCTCTGGCTCTTCTCCTTCGGACAAAACACCAACACTCACAGACGGGGTGCACGCCGTTCGCGTGGTGCCTCGAACGGCCGAGCCGGACCGAGTGCCGGTCACCGAAACTCCGGTCACTTCCGGTCGACAGGCCTTCTCGAAGTTGTGGTCGCCGGCGCCCTTCGATTCGCCTCACTAGATCAGGGACTGACAGCCCAGTGCGCTGAGAATCGCGTGTGCGGCAGGGTGTTGGGCCAATGCCGGCGCCGACAGGGTCAACACGCCGCAGGCCATCAGCACCCAGCCTCCCGCACGCCGCATGCGCGGCCGCTGCAGCCAGAATCCGATGCGCTGCCCGCTCCAGGTGAGCGGAACCATGGTGACGGCTGTGCCCAAGCCGAAAGTCGCCATGACCAGCGCGCCTTCCCGGGCGCTGGCCGTCAGCCAGGCCGCGCTCAGCAGGGTCATCGACAAACCGCAGGGCAGCCAGCCCCACAGCGCCCCCGCAATCAGCTGGCGAGTGGCTGTGCGGGCGGGCAGCAAGCCACGCAGCCATGGCTGCATGAGCGACCAAACACGCGATTCCACCGCCGGACGGACCCACGAGAGGCGTGGCCACAGAATGCGCAAGGCCGCCACGATGAGGATGGCGCCTACCATTGCGCGCAATGTCCATTGCAGCGGCTCGGACCGGGCGATACTCAGCAGGCCTGCGCCCAAACCGCCGACCGCGGCACCGGCAAGGGAGTAGCCGGCGATGCGGCCGAGATTGAGGCGCCACGCTGCGGCCGCGGCGTTCCCGCGATCCACGCCCGAAGACAGGCCGACGGCGATCCCTCCGCACATCGCGATGCAGTGCACGCTACCGAGCAGTCCGCTCAGCAGGGCTCCCGTCAGCAGCAGCCAATCGACGGCCATCAAGGCGCCTCGCCGTCGCGCTTGGGCAGCTCGGGTGGTCCATCGAGATCGTCATCCGCCAGCATGGCGACGGCAGGCGTCTCCAGGTCGTCGAATTGTCCCTTGCGCACCGCCCACACCAGCGCCCAGGTGGCGATGCCCAGCAGCACGAGACTGATCGGAATGAGCACAAGCAGGATGTTCATGCGGTCTGACCCAGGTCAGGTTGGACCCCATGCGACTCGGACGCGGTGTTTACCTGCGTCTTGCCGCCTCGGGCGATGCGCAGGGCGTTGAGGGTGACGATGAGGGATGACGCCGTCATGCCCAACGCGGCGGCCCAGGGCGTCACCAGACCGAGCACGGCGAAGGGCAGGGCGACGAAGTTGTACGCTGCAGCCCAGGCCAGATTCTGTCGAATGATGCGCTCGGATCGTCTCGCCAGCGCGATGCCTTCAGGCAAGGCGCCGAGCCGGCCATGCAGCAGGACAAAGTCGGCGGCGTGATGGGCAACCGGGTTGCCCGATGCCATGGCAATCGACACGTCGGCGCCGGCGAGTACGGGGGCGTCGTTGATGCCGTCGCCGAGCATGCCCACCACCTGAGCGTCGGCGCGCAGGCTTCGAAGCAGATCGAGCTTGCCCTGAGGCGTCATGCGTGCGTGCCAGGAATCGATACCGACGGCGCGGGCCGCGTCGCCCACCGGGGTCTCTGCGTCGCCGCTGGCCAGCGTGCAGGTCACACCGACCTGCCTCAACGACGACACGGTGCTGCGTGCATCCGCCCGCAGACGATCGGCCGTGGCAAATCGGGCGATGCGGCGCCCGCCTGTGGCGAGCCAGAGCGCGCCGTCATCCACTTGCCCGAGGGCGAAGGGAGCGCTGCCGAGGCGCATGGATTGACCGTCGATCGTGCCTTCGACCCCCGCCCCGGGATGCACCGTGACGTGGGTCGCGACGACGTCGGCACGCGCGTGCGCGGCGAACGCGCGCGCGAGCGGATGCCCGGCGGCATGCTCGAGGGCCGCTGCCGCGCTGCGCGCCTGCGCGTCGGTGCAGTCGGCAAAGGTCCGGGTGTCGACGAGCTCGGGCGCGCCGACACTGAGCGTGCCGGTCTTGTCGACCACGAGATGCCCCAGCGAGGCCAGCTCGTGCATGCGGTCGGGTCGGAGTGCGAGCAGTCCGGCTCGGGCCAGCGCGCCGTGGGTGACGACCAGTGCGGTGGGGACAGCGAGCGACAGCGCGCAGGGACAGCTGATGACCAACACGGCGAGAAACACCTCGAAGGTGCGCTCGGGCTGTGTCGCCAGCCAGCCCAGGTAGGTGGCCGCCGCGACGATCAGCAGCGTGGTGACGAATCGCGATGCCAGACGGTCGGCGTGCCGGGCCGCGGCAGGCCGGTCAGCCTGCGCTGCTTCGACCGCACGCACCAGCGAAGAAATCCAGGTGCGTTGACCGATCTGCTCGACACGGACCCGAATCGGCGACGCCACACACTGACTTCCTGCGAGCACGCGCTCGCCGCGAGCACGCGACTGCGGACGTGACTCACCGGTCAGCAGCGACTCGTCGAGTTCGGCGTCGTCCAGCAGTTCGCCGTCGGCGGGCAGGCACGACCCCACGGCGACCTCCACCACGTCACCCGCGCTGAGTGCCGCGATGGGTACCGACTGCGTGCCGCCATCCTCGGTGACGCGGCGAGCCCACTGGGGAGTCGCGCGGGCCAGACGGTCGACCTGGGCGTTGGCGCGTGCGCGGGCGAACTGGTCGAGCCCGCGGGCCGCGAGCAGAAAGAGCACGAACATCACCGCGGCATCGAACCACACGTGGGGCCCGCCGCGCAGCGTCTCGACCAGGCTCGCCGCATAGGCGAGAAGAATGGAACCGGCGATCAGCGTATCCATGCCCAGCACCCGGGCGCGCAGTTCGCGCAGCATGCCGGCGATGAACGGCCAGCCCGAGAAGAACACCACCGGTGTGCTCACCAGCAAGGTGAGCCAGCGAAAGAAATCGCGCGTCGACTCAGGCATGGCGCGATCGAAATCGAGATACAACGCCTCGGCAAACATCATCGCCTGCAGCGCGCCCAATGCCGCCACGCCGATGCGCAGCATCATCATGCGCCGGTCGCGCAGGCGACGCTGCTCCAGCGACGCGTCAGGCGCCAGGGAAACCGGATAGCCGAGCCGCGCGATGCGGTCGAGCAGGGCGCTCAGCGGCTGCACGGACGGATCCCAGCGAATGCGAATGCGTCCTGTCACCGCGTTCGCCTGCACGCGATCCACCGACGGCTCGCGGCTCAGGCTGCGGTCGATGAGCCACGCGCACGCGGCACAGCGCATGCCGTCGCTGAGTACGGTGATCTCGCGCCCGACCGGGCAGGGCGTGCTGTGGGCATCGAGCAGTTCGGCCCGATCCCACAGCGAGAAATCGGTGTCGATCGCCGGGCCGGCGCTGGCGCTGCGCAGCCGATAGTAGTCGGCGAGTCCGGCAGACTGGATGAATCGCGCTGCTGCCGCGCACCCCTGACAGCAGTACGCGCGATCAGGATGGCCTGCATCGACCACGCGCATGCGCGCATCGATCGGCTCGTTGCAGTGGAAACACGCCGCAGTGATGCGCTCATCCATCGCCGAATCGCGGCTTCAGAATCGCCAGCCCGGTGGACGCATCGAGTTCGCCGTCCAGGCGCCAACTGCGATCATCGGGGACGAGGCTCACCTGCCAGTGCGCCGAATTCGGCAAGGCTACGCGTCCGGTCCAGCGATCGCCTTCCCGACGCAAACTCAGCTCGCGGTCATCCTCGGCGCGTGCGGGATGGGACAGTCGTAAGGTCAGCGCCTGTTCGGACGCGGAGCCGAGCAGCTGGAGCTCGAGCTGATCACCATGGATGCGCAGCGAAGCGGCGAGGCCGCGCGCGGCAGCGACGCGGTCTGCCTCGATGTCCGTGGTTTGCACCTGGGCCATGCGCTGCACCGGATCGGCGGTCGCATCGCTGCCCCCGGCACGGATCGCAATCGCCAGCGTGGCGAACCCGGCGACCACGACGGCGGCGGGCAGCCCCCAGACCAGCCAGGCCATGGGCTCGCGGTGCCAGCGGGTGGGCGTCGGATGCATGGGCCTACTCCGGGGCGAAGAAGCGCGTGGTGTGTTCGACCTTGAGGCCGGGGTCTTCGATGCTTTGGATACGCAGGGTCACATCGCGGCGGCCGTGTGTCGACGCGGAGGCGCGCAGGGTGATGGGTCGGCTGATCACCTGTTCGGCGGCAGCCTCGACGATCAGCGGGCCGTCGACGATGCCGAGGTCTGCGGCGTCGACCAGTTCGATGCGGAAGCGTTGCGCCACGCCTTGCTTGTTCACCAGCTTCAGCGTGTAGGCATTCTCGATGCTCTTGTCCGCGGCGACGCGATAGAGAGCATTGCGATCGCGCAGCACGTCGACGATCAGCGGCGTGCGGTTGAGTACGCCGTAGATCCAGCCGATGAAGATCGCGCCGAGCAAGGCGCCATAAATCAGGATGCGCGGCCGCAGCACCTTCACCTGTTTGCCATCGACCGCATTCTGGGTGGTGTAGCGGATCAGCCCCTGCGGATAGCCGATCTTGTCCATCACCTGGTCGCAGGCGTCGATGCACGCGCCACAGGCGATGCACTCGTACTGCAGGCCGTTGCGGATGTCGATGCCGGTCGGGCAGACCTGCACGCAAAGCGTGCAATCGATGCAGTCGCCCAGTTGCTCGGGATCAAGCTTGCGTCGCTCCACCTCGACCGCCGGCATGTCGATGGCGCCGGTGGTGACCCGCGCTCCCATCCTCGCATCGGCGGCGCTCTGCAGGTGCGCTGCACGGGCCACTTCGGCGTGTGCTTGATCCGCACCGAGCAGCCCTCGTGCCCGCTTCAGCACCGAGTCCAGCGTGCCGCGCTTGCGTGGTCCCCGCGGTTCGCCGCGCATCGGGTCGTAGCTGATGATCAGGGTGTTGCGGTCGAACATCGCGCTCTGGAAGCGCGCGTAGGGGCACATGTATTTGCACACCTGCTCGCGCAGGACGCCGGCATTGCCCCAGGTGGCGAGCGAGTAGAACAGCACCCAGAACCACTCCCAGCCACCCCAGCCGAGCGCGAAGAGGCGGGCGCCCAGATCGCGGATCGGCGTGAAGAATCCGACGAAGGTGAAGCCGGTCCAGAGCGCGAAGAAGAGCCAGATGCTGTGTTTGGCCAGCTTGCGACGGATCTTCTCGGCGTTCCACGGGCCGGCGTCGAGTTTCATCCGCTTCGCGCGATCGCCTTCGGTCCAGCGCTCCATCCACAGGAACACTTCGGTCCAGACGGTCTGCGGACAGGCGTAGCCGCACCACAGCCGACCGGCGAGCGCGGTGAAGAAGAACAACGATAGCCCTGCCATGATCAGCAGCAGGGCCAGAAAGATGAAGTCCTGTGGCCAGAACGCCAGCCCGAAGACGTAGAACTTGCGTCCGGGCAGGTCGAACAGCACCGCCTGGCGACTGTCCCAGCTCAGCCAGGGAAACAGGTAGTACATGCCGAGCAGCCAGAACACGGCCGCCGTACGCAGCCGCTGGAAGACACCGCTCACGTCACGCGGATAAACCTTGCGTTCGGCGACGTACATGGCGCCATCGTTGGGGTCGAGCGTGCTGGGAATCTGACGGCTCATGCTGCTTTCGTAACCTTGTTCCGTAGGGGCTGATTGCGAACATGCTGGGCTGCTCGCGCATGACGCGACATGCGTCCGGAGCGTGGGGCAGGGGAGCAGGACACTGTGAACGTCCGGGACACTGATTCAAGCTGACGGGCGGAGTCTGCCGCGGGACGCGATTGTCTTCGGAGAGGCTTGCGCGTCCTTCGCAGACCGTTCCTTGTGCAGCAGCCGCCGTTCGCCATCACCAGCACCTTGGCCGATCACTCCAGCGGCCGATTGAAGCGGCTCGCCGGACGCAGCAGGATCCAGGTGAAGAGGGACGACGCGGCGGTGGCCAGCCAGAACATGAAGAAGCCGATCGTGTAGCCGAGTTCGCGGTTGATCTCCCAGTCGACGAAGCTGATGTCGCGCAACTCGAGCGGATCGATGAATGCGAAGAACACCATGGTCGATACGCCAGCCGCAAAAAAACTGGGCCAGAGAATCGCCCCGAGCCGCTGTGCCAGCGGCCGGGGCGGGTGATCGAAGGCCTGCGGCTCGGCTTGCGTCACGGCGCGGCCTCGCCACCATGACCACCGCCGTGGCCCTCGGAATCAGCAGACCGGGACTGCGACCACACCCATGCGCCCACCAGCCGGGCGCGCGTCTCGCCAATCAAGTCGCGATGAGCGGGCATCATGCCGGCGCGGCCCTGCACGATCGCCGTGCGAATGGTGTCGAAATCGCTGCCATAGAGCCACACGTCGTCGGTGAGGTCCGGTGCTCCCAAAGCCGGGTTGCCCTTGCCCTCGGGGCCATGACACGCGATGCACACCATGTCGAATCGCGGCTTGCCGGCAGCGGCGAGCGCGGGATCCACCGGAGTACCCGACAGGCTCTGCACATAGACCGCCGTTTCCAGAACCGCCTGGTCGCTGCCAAGCAAGGCTGCGAACGGCGGCATCGCGGCCTGACGTCCTTCGAGGATCGTGGTCAGCACGGTTTGCGGATCGCCGCCCCACTGCCAGCTGTGATCGGTCAGGTTGGGGAAGCCCTTCGCGCCACGCGCGTCCGAACCGTGGCAGGTGGCGCAGTTGGCGGCGAACACGGCGCGGCCGTATTCCACGGCCTTGGGGTCGGCGGCCAGCTGGTCGATCGGCTGATTGGCGTAGGGCGCCAGCGCCTCGGCGGTCTTGGCTTCCTCGACGTCGCGCTCGGCATCGTGCTGCTTGGCCGAAGTCCAGCCGCTGGTGCCGGCAAAACTCCCCGCGCCCGGATACCAGATCAGGTAGCCAAGGGTGAACACGATGGTGAGGTAGAACAGGTTGATCCACCAGCGCGGCAACGGTTTGTTGTATTCGCGAATATCGCCGTCCCAGACGTGACCGGTGGTTTCGCCTTCGCCCGGGCGACGCCTTGACGTCCACCAGAGCAGCCAGACACAGCCGACGATGTTCACGACGACCAACAGGATGATGAATACGGACCAGAACGTGCTCATGGCCGATCCTCTGCTTGCTTGAAGGAAGCGTTAGCGGCGGGCACAGGCTCGTCTTCCAGCGGCATGCGCGCCGCGGCGTCCAGCGCAGGCTGGCGAGCCTTGCCGTAGAGCCAGATCCAGCCGCCGACGAAGGCGACCAGCAGGAAGCCGGTGATGATTCCCTGGATCATGGCTGGCCTCCCGCGCTTGATGCCTCGGTCGGCGCAGTCACCGCAGCGGTGCTGCGCTCGCCGGGACGCGGGGCGTGACGTCCCAGGTCCTGCAGATAGGCCACGACGGCGTCCAGTTCGGTCTTGCCTTCGACCGCAGCAGCGGCTCCGGCGATGTCTTCGTCGGTGTACGGGTCGCCGAGCGTGCGCAATGCCTGCATGTGCTTCACGACGGTGCCCGGGTCGACCTTGTTGGCCGCCAGCCACGGATAGCCCGGCATGTTGGACTCCGGCACCACGTCGCGCGGATTGGCCAGGTGCACACGATGCCAATCGTCGGAGTAGCGACCGCCGACGCGCGCCAGATCAGGCCCGGTGCGCTTGCTTCCCCACTGGAACGGACGGTCGTAGACCGACTCTCCGGCCAGCGAGTAGTGGCCATAGCGCGCGGTTTCGAAGCGCAGGGTGCGGACCATCTGCGAGTGGCAGTTGTAGCACCCCTCGCGGACGTACACGTCCCGGCCGGCCAGCTGCAGCGCCGGGTAGGGTTTGACGCCCGGTGCCGGCTCGACCGCTTCGGCCTGGAACATCAGCGGGACGATTTCGGCCAACCCGCCGAAACTGATCGCCACCGCGATGAGGACGCCCATCAGGGCGACGTTCTTCTCGAGTTTTTCGTGGCTCATGGAGTGATGACTCCGTGTCTGCAATGAAAGTCGGCGAACGCGCCCTGCCGCATGCAGCGCGCTGTGTTGTCGCGTCGCCGCAGCGGGCGGGGTGGGGCGGTGGGATTCGTGCTCATGTCAGGCGTGCGCCACGGCCGGGTCGAGCACTTCGGGCTCTTCCACTTCCGAACGCGCCATCTGGAAGGTCTTGAACACGTTCCAGGCCATGATCAGCATGCCGCCCACCACGAGCAGGCCACCGAGGAAGCGCACCAGGTAGTAGGGATAGGTGGCGACCAGCGACTCGACGAAGCTGTAGGTCAGCGTGCCGTCAGCGTTGGTGGCGCGCCACATCAGACCCTGGTTGATGCCGGCCACCCACATCGATGCGATGTAGAACACCACCCCGATCGTGTGCACCCAGAAGTGGGTGTCGATCAATCGGGTGGAGTACATCTCCTTCAGGCCCAGCAGGCGCGGGTAGAGCATGTACATCGAGCCCAGCGAGATCATGGCTACCCAGCCCAGCGCACCCGAATGCACATGACCGATCGTCCAGTCGGTGTAGTGACTGAGCGAGTTGACCGTCTTGATCGACATTATCGGCCCCTCGAACGTGCTCATCATGTAGAACGAGAGCGACACGATGAGGAACTTGATGATCGGGTCGGTGCGCAGTTTGTGCCACACGCCGGCCAGGGTCATGATGCCGTTGATCGCGCCGCCCCAGCTCGGGGCCAGCAGCACCAGCGAGAACACCATGCCGAGTGACTGTGCCCAGTCCGGCAGGGCGGTGTACTGAAGGTGGTGGGGGCCTGCCCACATGTAGATGGCGATCAGCGCCCAGAAATGCACGATCGACAATCGGTACGAATAGATCGGCCGGCCGACCTGTTTCGGCACGAAGTAGTACATCATCCCGAGGAATCCGGCGGTCAGGAAGAAGCCCACGGCATTGTGGCCGTACCACCACTGCACCATGGCGTCGACTGCGCCGGTGTAGACCCCATAGCTCTTGGTCAGGGTGACCGGCAAGGCGAGGTTGTTGACGATGTGCAGCACGGCGATGGTGATGATGTACGCGCCGAAGAACCAGTTGGCGACGTAGATGTGTTCCACCCGTCGTTTGACGATGGTGCCGAAGAACAGCACCGCGTAGGCGACCCAGACCACGGTGATGAGCCAGTCGATCGGCCATTCCAGCTCGGCGTACTCCTTGCCCTGGGTCCACCCCATGGGCAGCGAGATCGCGGCGAGCACGATGACCAGCTGCCAGCCCCAGAACACGAACGAGGCAAGACGGTCGGAGATCAGCCTGGCGTGACTGGTGCGCTGCACGCAGTAGAGGCTGGTGGCAAACAGGGCGCAGCCACCGAAGGCGAAGATCACCGCGTTGGTATGCAGGGGGCGGAGGCGGCTGTAGGTCAGCCATGGCAGGTCGAAATTGAGCGCCGGCCAGTAGAGCTGGGCCGCGATCAGGAGTCCGACAGCCATGCCGACGATGCCCCAGACAAGGGTCATCACCGCAAACTGGCGAACCACCTTGTCGTTGTAACGTTCATTGATGGTCATGGAACAGGCCTCGATATCCCGCAAGGGTCAGTGCGCATTGTCGCGTGATCGCGAATATACAGCTTGACACGGATCAACTCGGGTCTGGACTTAGGTCGAAGATCGGCGCGGGCACTGCATCAGATCGACAAATCACGGATAATGGGAAAAAGCCGGTGCCGACCGGCTTTTTCTGCGTCTGGAGTGAAGTGCAGCGCCTCGAGACTGCTGGTGCGAGCGCGGCTGAGCGCCCGAGACAGGAGTCGAGGGCCGGCCGACTTGACGAGCGCCGGAAGCGCGAGGCTAGTCGGCGGCGTCGCCCCCCGAATCGTATTCATTGAGTTGGAGTGAGAGAGATGGGTCAGTCAGTCGTGGTGATCGGCGCGCAGTGGGGCGACGAAGGCAAGGGAAAGATCGTCGACCTGCTGACTGAGCAGGTCGGTGCCGTCGCGCGCTTCCAGGGCGGCCACAACGCAGGCCACACGCTGGTGATTGGTGGCAAGAAGACCGTCCTGCACCTGATCCCATCCGGCATCCTGCGCGAGAACACGCTTTGCCTTATCGGCAACGGCGTGGTGCTCAGTCCGGCGGCGCTGCAGAAAGAAGTCGCCGAGCTGGAGTCGGAAGGCGTCGAGGTGCGCTCGCGTCTGAAGATCAGCCCGGCCACGCCCTTGATCATGCCGTACCACATCGCGCTCGATCAGGCGCGCGAGAAGGCCGCGGGCGGCAAGGCCATCGGCACCACCGGACGCGGCATCGGCCCGGCCTACGAGGACAAGGTGGCTCGGCGCGGCATTCGCGTGGCCGATCTCAACTACCCGAACGAGCTCGCGGAGAAGCTGCGCGCGACGATGGATTACCACAACTTCGTGCTGACCCAGTACCTGGGCGTCGAGGCGGTGGATTACCAGAAGACGCTGGATGAGGCGTTGGCGTTCGGCAGCTACGTCGACCCGATGAAGAGCGACGTGGCCGGCCTCCTGCACGACCTGCGCAAGCAGGGTCAGCGCGTGCTGTTCGAAGGCGCGCAGGGTTCACTGCTGGACATTGATCACGGTACCTACCCGTACGTAACTTCGAGCAATACCACCGTCGGCGGGGCACTTGCGGGAACCGGCGTGGGCGCGGACTCGATCGACTACGTGCTCGGCATCGCCAAGGCCTATGCCACGCGCGTCGGCGGCGGGCCGTTCCCGACCGAACTCGACGACGAAGTGGGTGAGGATATCCGCAAGCGTGGCGCCGAGTTCGGTGCCACGACCGGGCGCCCGCGGCGCTGCGGCTGGATCGACCTGGTCGCGCTGAAGCGTGCAGTGGCGATCAACGGCATCAGTGGACTCTGCATCACCAAACTCGATGTGTTGGACGGGTTGCCCAGCCTGAAGATGTGCATTGCCTACCGCTATCGCGGCAAGGAGACCGAGTACGCACCGCTGGATGCTGCCGGCTGGAACGAGTGCGAGCCGGTGTACCTGGAGTTCCCCGGCTGGAGCGAGTCGACGCACGGGATCACCGAGTTCTCCCGCCTGCCGCCGGCGGCGCGCGCCTACCTGCGTTCGCTTGAAGAGTTGGTTGGATGCCCGCTGGCCATGGTGTCCACCGGCCCTGATCGCGATGCCAACATCGTGCTGCGCGATCCGTTCGCCTGAACCACGACGCGAGAACGGGCGGCCGTCCTTGCCGCCGGTTCGCGGACCGCATCCGCACTGGCAGATCGAATCCCGCCGCCGCTCAGGCCTGCGGGGGCTGGCGTGCTGTCGACGTGCGCCGTAGGAACGGCAGTTCGACGAGCCGCCAGCTCAGCCAGGCCGTGCCGAGGCTCGGCGCCAGGGCAATCACGAAGAGCAGGGCCCCGCGCAGAGGATGAAGCGGGGCTTGTGCCGCCAGCGCAGCGCAGGCAATGACCCAGGGAAGGTGCCACAGGTAGAGACTGTAGCTGCTGCGCCCGGTCCACGCGAGAGCATGCACCAGTGCGCCAGGGCGGCGGCGTGCATGATCGAGACGCACGCCGCTCCAGCAGGCGGCGCCGACCAGGAGCCCCAGGGCCAGATTCCAACCCGCCCACCACGGTGACCCGGCCACGAACCTCGGCGCCGGTGCGCCCAGCCAGGCGGGAAGCACCACCCAGATTGCGATGGCAAGCACGACGCCGGTCCAGACGAGGTTTGCGGTCCGTGTCGATATGGCGTGCGCATACCGATGGTGGCAGTGGGCAGCCAGCATGCCTGCCACAAACAGATCGAGCTGCCCGGGGAGGTGCATCGCGACGATCAACGGCCATCTCGAATCAGGCCACAGCTGCGGAGGAAGCCAGCGAACCAGGCAGGACAAGGCCGCGCATGCGATGAGCAGCGCGATCCAGCTGCCACGGGCCCGGACGAGCAACGGAAACGCCAGGTAGAACGCGAATTCGACCGGCAGGCTCCACCACGGCGCCAGCCAGGGGCGCGCGCCATCCGGGTGCAGGTTGTAGGTCATGAGAAGCTGGCTGGGCAACGCGTCGATCGACCGCACGTGCACGCCGGCGATGTCCCATCCGGCCAGAATCAATGCAGCCAGCATCGCGCATTGAAACCAGTAGGCCGGGAGGATGCGCTTGGCACGTCGGGTCCAGAATGCTGCCGACGTATCGATGGGCCGCTGCAGGGCGAGGGTCGTCAGCAAGAATCCCGACAAACCGAAGAACACCGGAACGCCTGCCCAACCCGCCGCCATCAGCTGGTAGGCTAGCCAGGAAAGCGACTCGTTCGGCACCGGGCCCGGAGGTGTGCCGAATTGCCAAGCGTGAAACAGCATCACCCAGAGCGCAGCGATCCCGCGGATGGCGTCCAGTCGCGCGTAGTGGACCGGGTCGCTCACGGACTCGCTCACCGGGCGGTGCATGCGCGGCGTCGCGCGTGAAGCGGTGCACCGTGCTGGAGCGGATGCGGCGGCACGCCGCGCGTGCGCCCGGGCGGGCGGCCTCGCGATCGTTCGAGCATGTGGGCTGCAGCAGGATTGTGGCGGAGAGGGAGGGATTCGAACCCTCGATACGGTGAAACCGTATACCGGATTTCGAGTCCGGCGCATTCGACCACTCTGCCACCTCTCCGCGGCGTGCTGCTGCTTCGCATCCCCTCAGGATGCTGATCGGCCTGGGCCGATGCCAGCCGGCGGTCGACAAGCCGGATGGGAAGGCGGCGGATCATACGCACGCCGCCTGCCCATGACAAGCCGTTGACAGTTACGGCGCTCGACCCGCCCCCTTGGGCAGGAAGAAGAACTCGCCGCTTTCATGGCCGGCGAACTGGATCGGGGCGTACTGCGGCGCCTGCGCAAACGGCGAATCCAGCGTCGCCAGCGCCAGCGAGGTGCTGATCTCGCGATACAGGCGTTGCCCTTCGAGCAGCTTGTTGTTGTCCTGCAGCGTATTGAGGAATGCGCGCGCGAAGTAGGAGTGCTTGCCCGATCCCTGGTCCGGAACCGGCTGCACGCCGCCCGAGGTCAACGCGATGCGCGAACGACCGTCGTTCATCTGCTTGACCCATTGCGGCCATTCGCCCGCTTTCTCCGCAGCGAACACCGGCAGCGCGGCGCCGGTCAGTGCGCCCGAGTAGCAGGAATCGGCCACGACCAGGATGTGCTTGGACTGCATCGTCTCCAGAATGTCGGAGATCATGGTGTTCGAAATCCAGGTGTTCGGCAGCCCGGCCTGGCCGTCCACCGGCACCCAGTACCCGGTCTTGCCATCCTGGCTCAGGTCGCCGTGTCCGGCGTAGTAGACGAGCAGGTTGTCCTCGGCCTTCAGGGTCTCGCGAAGATCGTTCAGCGCCGACAGTACGTCGAAACGGCCGGCGTTCAGCAGCAGGGTGGTCTTGAAGCCGTAGCGCTCCTTGAGCAGCTTGGCTACCGCGGTGGCGTCGTTCACCGCACTTTGCAGCGGCGCGAATCCGCCCGACTGGTACGAGTTGTTGCCAATCACCAGCGCGTGGTAGTTGCCGAGCGCCACGCCGGAGGGAACGCTTCCGGTGCCGCCGCTCGCGGAGGCGCTTCCCGAGCCAGCCGACGCGGACTTCACCTGCGGCACGAGGGTGAACTCAAGGTTCGCGATCTCGCCACGTTTGCTCAGCGCCGCAACCTGGATCAGCGAGCCGTCCGCCTGCACATCCACGCTGGCGCGGAACAGTCCGTTGTCGCCGATGATGACCGGCGTGCCGTTGACGGTGATCTTGTCGATGGCCTGCGGTTCGGTCACCTTGCCGACCACGGATTGGCGGCCCGGGGCTGCCTGCAGCAGGGCCGTGGGGCGACTGCGGGTAGCCACCAGCGGCGGGTTGATGATTTCGAGCGTCGGTGCGGCGGCCAGCAGGGCGCCGCCCTCAACCGAGACCTGGCGTTCGAGCTGGGCGATCTGCAGCTGTTGCTGGCGGATCGCCGTTTCCCGCTCGACCAGCTGACTCTCGAGCAGCTTCATCAGCTCCCAGTCATCCTGCTGTCGGCCCGCTGCCGCCGCCTCGAGCTGGGCGATGCGGTCTTCATAGGCCTTGCGCTCGCCGTCCAGCAGCGCCTTCTGCGAATCCACCTGTCCCTGCATGGCCGAGGCGCGTGTTTGCGCTTGGCTGATGACCGCAGTCAGCTGTTGGGCCTGTTCCTTCAGCGTGGCGATGACGCTGTCGCCCTCGACCGAGCCGCCCTTCGATGCCAATTCGGCTTCGCGGCGCTTGAGCGCCTCGGTCTGTTCTTCCAGTTGGGCCTGTCGCCGCGCTGCTGCTTCGCGCTCGGCCTGAAGCTCACCCATCAGGCGCTGCAGTTCGGCGGCACGCTGATCGAGTTCCGACTTCTGCCGGTCGACCTGGGCGAAATCGGCGCCCGTGGACTTGCGCGCCTCCGACAGCTGCTGGCGCAGCCCGGACAGTTCGCTACGCGCCGAATCAAGCGCCTGCTTGCGGCTGGACAGCTGGGATTCGAGTTCGCGCACCTTGCCGCGGAGGGACTCGGCCTCCTTGCGGCGTGCCTCCACCTCGGTCTGCAGCGCACCGATCTCGGCGTCCTTGGCCTCGAGCTGTACCTGCACGGCGGAAGCGAACAGCAGTTCGTCGCCGCTCGCGCCCGACGCCTCGCGATACAGGTTCAGAGCCTTGAGTTCGTCCTTCTGCACGCCCAGACCCTCTTCATAGAGGTAGGCCAGGTTGGTCTTGGCGCGCTTGAAGCCCTGATCGGCGGCTTTCTGGAACCACTGCGCCGCCATGCCGAAATCGGGCGGTGTGCCCAGTCCCTTCAGGTAGATCTCGCCCACATAATTCTGCGCCTCGGCACTGCCGCTGAGCGCCTGGGTCATCCATACCTGCAGGGCGGTCTGGTAGTTCGCCCGGTCGTAGGCGACGTACTCGCCGCCACGAATCTCGCAATCGGACTGGGTGGTGCGGATTGGCCGACGGGCGGACATGAAACTGGCCGCCGAACCCAGCCGCCTGATCTGCCCCGGAAGCAGGCAGTCGACGATGAGCAGGTCCTCGGCGTTCTTGGGTCCTTTCGCGGCGAGGCTCGGTTGCGGTCCGATCGCACCGAGCAGGACGGTCAACAGGCCAGCAAGGCCAAGCCCCGCGCGCCCCATGCTGCTGGGCTTACCGCTGTGAATGCGCTGCATTTTTCCCTCCTGGTCGTCCACACCTGTACCCGGCTTCGGTGAGTATACTGAGAACTGGTACGCACTCGATGGCTAGGGGGATGCATGGGCACGGCTAGGGGAATCGACCAGTGGCGCTGCAATGCCGCCAAGTGGTTTGCGGCAGCGCTTCTATTGGTGGGGTCGTCGTGGGCACAGGCCTCGGTGACCGGCTGTCTTCCGAGCGTCTCGCCCAACCCGGTGGTGGTGCAAGCCGGCGACACGGCGCAGTTCTTCATCGACGCGGTCGAGTTCTCGCCTGGCTCCGGGAATTGCTCGTCGATGAGCTACTCGATCGCCGAGGTGTCGGATACGACCTTCGGCAGTTCGATCAGCTCCTCCACGACTGGTTCCGCGTTCTTCATGAGCACGCCCGCGCTCGGATCGGTGTCCACGCCCAGCCCGCCGTTCGGTGGCGGGCAGGCCGTCTACTCGATCACCTGCACGCTGGGCTGTGAGGACGCGCCTGTCCCCGCGCGTACGGTGCAGGTCACCGTGCAGCTGCAGGACTTCGTCGAGGTCAGCGAAGAAGGCGGGGCGTTCCAGAGCTCGCCCACCGGCGTCCAGTTTGCCGAGCCGCTTCGCGCACGCGTCTTCCGCAATGGCACCCCCTCCGGCGGCGAGCAGGTGACGTGGACCGGTACCTCGGGCCTCGAACTCAACGGTTCCGGCGGCCCCGGCCCGATCATGACGATGACGGATGGCAGCGGCTTCACCCAGATCACGGCCATTCCCAATCTTGGCTCGGACTTCAGCCACTCGGTCGATGCCACGACGCCGGATGTTTCCAACGGCACCGGAACCACGTTCTTCAATCTGGACGAGATCCATACCGGCGATGCGCTGACGCTGGTCACGCCGATTCCCGGCACGGTCGCGGTAGGCGACAGTTTCCCGGTGACGGTGCGCGCGTTCTCGAATGCCGTGGCCGTCGGGCCGGGCGAGCCCATCGAGTTCTACATCCACAATTCGTTCTCCGAGTGCACCGATTTCTCCGGTCCGGGCAATTGGGCCCCTTCGAACACGGTCACCGACAGCTCCGGCGCGGCAACCAGTACGCTCACCTTCACCTCCGAAGGTTCCGCCTGCATCGAGATCACCTGGCCGCTGATCCAGAAATCCCGCAAATCGGGGCCCGGACCCAAAGGCGGATTTGGTGATGCACGAACCATCATTCTGTTCGTTGATGTGGCGGCGAGCTACAACATCATGCCGACCAGTGGCTTCCCGGCGATGCAGACCATCCCCCCGGCCGGCGTGGCGAATCTGTCGGTTGACCTGCAGATCAGCGACGGCGTGATGTTCAATCCGGTGGGCTCGGGTGAGACCATCGAGTACAGCGTGTTCTCGGCGCCGTCCTCGAACTGGCAGTTCATTGGTCAGTCGCCCGGCACGCCGATCTTCCCGTCGACTGACCTGAACAGCGCGGCCGCCGCGCAGTTCACGGCCACCGATCTCGGCACCTACGTGGTCAAGGCCACCTACTTCGGCAGCGGCGGGCTGCGAGGCAGCGGCACCGGCGTTCCGCCTGTCGACTTCCCGTTCACCGTCATCGTCGCCAATACCCTCGTGGCCAACGACGACGACTTCACCGGCTCGCCGATCAACGGCGGGTTCGGCGGTACGACGGCGAGCGTGATTGCGAACGATACGTTCAATGGCTCACCGATGTCGTCGACCCAAGTCACGCTGTCCATCCAGAGCGACGGTGGCTTGAGCGGGGTCACCATTGCCAGCACCGGCGAGCTGGATATTCCCTCGGCGACGCCTGCAGGCAACTACACCGTGGGCTACGAAGTCTGCGACGCGATGGATTCCGGCAATTGCGACCAGGCCAATGCCTTGGTGGCGATCGTCGCCACGCCGATCGATGCCGTGAACGACGACTTCACCGGTTCGCCCATCAATGGGGCGTTTGGTGGCTCGACGGCTTCCGTGCTCGACAACGACGAAATCAACAACGAGCCCATCGATCCGATCGATGCGGTGTTGACGATCGTGAGTGGCGGCGGCCTCACCCCCGGATCCAACCTGGCGATCAATACGGACGGCACGCTGGACATTTCCTCGCCTGTTGCACCGGGCGACTACGGCGTGGTCTATCAACTTTGCGAAGCCGCGAACCCGACCAACTGCGACACCGCGACCGCGCTCGTGCGCGTCATCGCCTCGCCGATCGATGCGGTCAATGACGACTTCTCCGGCACGCCGATCGATGCCGACACCGGGGGGAGCACGGCGTCCGTGCTGGCCAATGATCTGCTCAACAACGAGCCGGTATCGCCATCCGATGTCTCGCTGAGCATCCTGAGCGGCGGCGGGCTGACGCCTGGCAGCAACCTCACCGTCAGCCCGACCGGGCAGCTCACCATCATCGCTCCGGTGAATGCGGGCACTCATGCGGTGACCTATCAGATTTGCGAGATGGTCAACCCCTCGAACTGCGACAGCGCTACCGCTACCGTCGTCGTGGTGGGCGGCGTGGTGCGCGCTCTTGATGTGGTGTCCGGGTCGGGACAGTCCGGCCCCCCAGGTTCGACACCGGATCCGCTGGTCGTGCTGGCCACGGACGACGGCGTGGCAGTGGGTGGCGAACCGATCAACTGGTCGGTGAACGGGCCGGCGACGATCGCTGCGGCACAAACCGTCACCAATGGTTCGGGTCAGACCTCGAATTCGATTACGTTTACCGACATGCCCGGTACCGTGACGGTGACGGCGCGTCGTGGTGCCGATCAGAACGTCACGGCGGTGTTCACCCTGGTCTCTGCGGATCCGGGCGGTGGCGGCGGCCAGCCGCTGCTGGTGGTGCGCACCGGCAACCTGCAGACCGGCATTGCCGGCACGCGTGCCGACGATCCGCTGGTTGTCCAGATCATTGCTGGTCAGGGTCCGCTCATCGGCCAGCTCATCGGCTTCGAGGTGCTCGCCGGCGGCGCGGTGCTGGACGCCGATTCGGCCATCACCGACAACGACGGCAACGCCATCATGGGCTTCAGCTTCGGGCCGACGCCTGGCCCGGTGCAGATTCGTGTGTTCAGCGAAGTGTTCAATCTCGAAGTCATCAGCACCCATGTCGCGACCGGCGCCGTGGTCGATGGCATCAGCGGCAACAACCAGAGTGGACCGCCCGGCGAGCCGCTGGCATTGGAATTCGGCATTCAGGTCGCTCCGGCGGTGGCCAAGGCGCTCGGCCACGTGCAGGTTGACTGGGAGGTCGTCTCCGGCGGCGGCACGCTGCGCGAGTCGTCCTCGTTCACCGACGATGGCGGTACCGCGCGCAACCTGCTCACGCTCGGGCCGCAGCCCGGCATGAACGTGGTGCAGGCGACCCTGCCGGGCGGTGCCACGGTGCAGTTCGTCGCCGAGGGCGTCATCGGCAATGCCACGCTCAGCAAGGTATCGGGCGACAACCAGATCATCCCGACCAACGATCCCAGTGCCCCGCTTGTCGTGCAGCTCCTCTCGGGCAGCGGAGCCCCGGTCGCGGGCGCCACGATCACCTGGTCGCCCGACTCGAACGCGGTGGTGGATCCAAGTACGTCGGTGACGGACGCGAACGGACGCGCGCAGACCATCGCCCAGGTGCTGGTGCCGGGTTCGGCGTCGGTAACTGCTTCCGCGGCTGAGACTGACGCTGATCCGGTGGTGTTTGCCGTGAGCGGTGGCGTGCGGAACATCTCCATCCTGGATCCGGAGGAGCGGGGTGTGGGCGCCGCCGTCGACGGGCTGTGCCCGGCGCTGGCCGCGCTGCCTTCCCGCACGCCGGAGGAGGAGGATCTGTTCCAGCGCTGTTCCGAATTCGTGGACAACGCGGGCGACAACCCTGAAGACGTGCGCAACGCGCTGCGTCAGATTCCCACCGAAGTCGCCGACACGATCACCAACTCGGGTCAGGGTGGTTTGGATGCGCAGTTCGACAACATCGGCATCCGCTTCCTGATGCTGCATGACGAGCAGCGCGGCGGCCGACGCAATCAGTTCAATATCGGGCTGTGGACGCCGACCGGCATGGTGCCGCTTGGCTCGCTCGCGTCTCTTGCTGCCGACGGGGAGGACAACCCCGAAGCCGGTCTCGACTTCGACCGTTGGGGCTTCTTCGCCACCGGCCAGATCGGCCGTGGCGAATCCGATGCGACGTCGCGGCAGCCGAAGTTCGATTTCGACATCGTGGGGCTGACTGCCGGTGTCGACTATCGATTCACCGACCAGATCGTGGCCGGTGTTGCGCTGGGTGTCACCGACAACGATGTTCAGGTGGCCAATGACGGCGGCTCACTCGACACCAAGGGTTGGAGCGCGTCGGCTTACCTGTCCTGGTTCTCGCGCAGCAGCTGGTACGTGGACGGCACAGTCACGCTCGGCACCAACGACTACGACATCAAGCGTCCGATCTCGTACACGATTCGTTCGCTCACCGGTTCGACCACTACGGTCGATCAGGTGGCGTCGGCCAGTACCGACGGCGACCAGCTTGGCATCAGCCTGTCGATGGGTCGGGACTGGCAGAAGGGGGCCTGGAACATCAACTCCTACCTGCGTGGCACGCACCGAAAGATCGACTACGACGGGTATCAGGAAACGATGATTGCAGGATTGCCCGGCCAGGGTCTTGCCCTGATCGTCGACGGTCGGTCGACGACCTCGCTGACGACCGCACTGGGCACCAAGGCGACCTACGTCATGAGCCGCGATTGGGGTGTCCTCATGCCAACCTTCGGCATCGAGTGGGAGCACGAGTACGAAGACGGCTCGCAACAGGTCGTTTCGCGCTTCGCGTTCGATCCGCTGGGCACTCCGATCATCAGCGAGGGCAATGAGGTCGACACCGACTACTTCAATGTTGGTCTCGGTCTGTCGGCGCTGTGGCCCGGAGGCAAGTCTGCCTACGTGTACTACGAACAGCTCGTCGGATCGGCAAACCTGAAGCAGGGGATCTTGTCGTTGGGTATCCGGATCGAGTTCTGATGGGCTTGAAAGGAATCAGGAAACGGTGCGGTCGCTGTGACCGCACCGCAAACGGACTTGCACGGGGTTGCGAGGGGACGGCATGATGCGCGGGATGCTCGACGAGGAGGGTGGCTTGGCGCCTGACGACCGCTGCGTGTGTGCAGGGCACGAACTGGCCTGGCCGGTCGCGCATCGACGGGCTCAGGGCACGGCAAGGATGTCTGCATGATCGAGTTCGGCCATCTCAGTCACGTTGGTTTGCGCAGAGAGCACAACGAAGACACCTATTACGGCGATGCCGAAATGGGTCTTTGGCTTGTCGCCGATGGCATGGGCGGACACGAGTTCGGCGAAGTGGCCAGTGCGCTGGCTCGCGAGACCGTGGTGCGCGAAGTCAAGTCAGGCAAGCCACTGGGCGAGGCCATTCGGCTGGCCGATGAAGAAATCATCCGCCACTCGCGGCGCCGCGCCGATTCGTTGCCGATGGGCACAACGATCGTTGCGGTGCTGGTGAGGGACGGTCGTTTCGAGATGGGCTGGGTTGGCGACAGTCGTGTCTACCTGTGGAACGGACAGCTCATCCAGGTCTCCCAGGACCATTCGTATGTGCAGGAACTGATCGAGCAGGGTGCGATTACCCCGGAGCAGGCACGCACCCATCCGCATCGAAACGTGGTGACCCAGGCGCTGGGCGTGACCGATCCGGCCAGTCTCAAGGTTGAGACCATCTCCGGCGAGTTCAAGCCCGGCATGCAGCTGCTGTTGTGCAGCGATGGGCTTACCGAAGAAGTGGATGACGATCAGATCGCGCGGCTGTTGGCGCGCAAGGAACTCACCGCGCAGGAGTGCGTGGAACAGCTCATCCTCGCCGCGCTGGACGGCGGTGGCTCGGACAACGTCACTGTGGTGCTGGTACGTTCCACCTGACCCGGGTTCTGGGCGCGTGGCACCTCGTGCTCCCTGGCTTCCATGAGATTGAGTGGGGCCAACGCAACCCGGGTGTGCGCTCGCGAGCCCGATAGATGATCCCGGTGCGGTAGCTCGCGCGCCAACCCGTGCGGGATGGCTGCGAGACGGCGAGCCCAACGGAACAGCATCAACATCTGTCCGGCACCCTGCGAGACGCGTGTTGGCTCGGCAAAGCCAGGCTCAACCGCCGCGCGCTTGCTGCTCCGCGTTGGCCAGAAGATCGATCAGCGCCTTGTTCTCCGGGTCGACCTTGAGGCCTTCCTGTGCGGTGGTGACGCAGGCGCTCCACAGACGGCGCTCGCACAGGGTATTGGCGTTCTTCAGGAAGAACTCGGTGATTTCGCGCAGGCCCTCCATGGCGCGCTCGTTGCCCGGCTCGATCGCGAGCGCCTTGCGGTAGTGGAACACCGCGGAATCGTCCTCGGGAAAGAGCAGCTTGCGCCCTTTCTCCTTGTGCAGGCCGAACTCCTTGTAAGCTTCTGCCTGGGTCAGGCTGTATTCGATGTCGTTTTCCCTGGCGTCGACCGGCGAAGGTACCTGCACCTCGGGGGGCAGGTCTTCAGGACGCGTCAGTACGACGGCTGTCGGCGGCGTCCCGGTGCTGGGCGTCGGCGCCGTGGTCGAAGCGGTCGGCGCAGGAGTCGTGTCCCCTCCGCGTGTGGCCCACCACCCGACCGCGCCCGCGAGCAGCACGCCAGCCGCGCCGACAGGGATCAGCCACTTCGGCAAGCCCCCGCTGCGATCGAGCATGACCGTGCGCGTGGTCGAACTGCCTGAAAGGCGTTCGCCACCCGCGCGCGTACGTGACGCACGCTGCTGCTGGATCGTCGAGGCTTGCGGCGAGGCTGCCAGGGTTTGTCCCACCGCCTCGATGAACGCTTCGCCGGTTTCGAAGCGGTTGTCGGGCACCTTGGCCATCAGCCCTTCGATCAACGGCTGCAGCCATGCCAGTTCTGCCGGCAGTTCGGGAATCGGCTGGGTGACGTGCATCAGCGCGACGGTGAAGGGGTCGCTGGCCTGGTAAGGGGCTTCACCCGTCAGCATCTCGTAGAACATCGCGCCGAGGCTGTACAGATCGGAGCGCCCGTCGACCTGTTCCGCTCGGGCCTGCTCCGGACTCATGTAGTCGGGCGTGCCGATGCTTGATCCGGCCATGGTGGCGCCCGACTTCGAGTCCATCGCCTTGGCGATACCGAAGTCGGCCAGCACGGCCGTTCCGTCGAGCTTGAACAGGATGTTGCCCGGTTTCACGTCGCGGTGGACGAAGCCCTTCTGGTGGGCGAAATGCAGGCCACGCGCGACGTCGCAAACGATGTCGAGGGTTTCGGCAATGCTCAGGCCGTCGTTGATCTTCTCGCGAAGCGTGCCGCCCGGGATGTACTCGGCAGCGAGGTAATAGACCGTGCCGTGCGAGCCGATGTCGTAGACCGTCACCAGGTTCGGGTGACTCAGCTTCGCGGTGATCTTGCCTTCTTTGATGAAGCGCTCGGTGAATTCCGAGTTGGCGGCCAGCGCCGGCGCCATGACTTTGAGCGCGATCTCGCGATCCAGCGATTCCTGCGTAGCCAGGAACACCGATGCCATGCCGCCTTCGCCCAGCGGGCGAAGAATCCGATAGCCCGGGATGCTGATGTCTACGGATTTGAGCAGGATGGTTTCGGACACGCGAAATCCCGAAGGCTTCTCAACGACTCAGAGGAGCATACGCGCGCGCCGCATGCGAGGCCAAGCGGCTTCGATGCGGCCGGTATCCCCGCCGACAGGACATCGGCGGGGCAGGGGCGTCATCCAGCGGCGCGCCTCAGATCCCGAAGCGCCGCGACGAAGCTGCCCATGTCGAAGCGATTCTCGTCTTCGACCTTGGTGTACAGCGCATCGATGCGCGCACGCAGCATGTCGGCCTTGCCTGCTTCCAGGGCGTTCATGGTCTCGAAGGCGACCACCACGCTTGAGGCGGCCATCGCAGCCTGTTCCGCGCCGGCGAAGTCGCGGAACTCGCCGCGCTCGGCGTCCGCCAGCAGGCTGTCGAGAATCGGGCCGAGATCCTCCGGCCCGAAGTCGTTGGCGGCAACCTTGGGCAGCAGCGTGCGGATGTCGGACACCAGGCCACGCGCGGCCGAAGCGGTCGCGTCACGGCTCTGCGTGGTGGCGCGGTGCAGGGCGCGGGTCTTCTCACCGATGCGGGCTGCGGCACCCTTGTCCACCGCCGCCAGCACGTGGCGGAACATCACCAGGTTGGCGTCATTCAGGCGCACGATGCCCGGGCCCAGGCCGGTACCCGGACGCGGCGCCCATTTCCCGCTGTCCATGCGCTTGTGGCAAGCCAGGCAGTCGAACAGCACCAGCTCCGGGAAGATGCCGTCCCAGCCGTGGCGCGGATCGACCAGCGTTTCCAGCAGGTTTGCAGCGGCGATGCCCTGGCCGATACCCCAATCGCGGACGCCGTTGAACTCACCCTTGCGACGCACATAGTCTTCGTCGATCTCGTAGTGGGTGACTTCCGGCAGCCAGGTGAAGGTATCGAGCTCGAAGGAGAGTCGGGGGTGACCGGCACCCATGATGCGGTGGGTGATCATGCGGTCGGCCGTACCCATGTGGCACGAGAGGCAGAGTTCGGCGCGCTTGATCGGGTCTTCGGTCGGGTAGAGGCCCCGCGCCAGATTGTCCGCGTGCGCGACGCCCTTGTCGGCGTGTGAGGTGAGCCACAGCTCAGATCCGCCATGGCAGGCCTCACAGCCTACGCCGTCGCTCGGCTGGAAGCGTTCGCCGCGCTTGTCCGAAGGCGGGTTGTCGGCGTGGCAGTCAAGGCAAACCTTGGCCTTGGTCGCATCGCCCAGCCCCAGTTTGCGCGAGATCGCCTGGCCCTCGGCGGACTGCAGTGCCTGCAGCGCCTTGTTGGCATGCGGATCGTATTCCTGCCAGCGAGCGAACTCGTTCTGCCAGACGTTGGATTCCTTGAATTGCTGGGTCGAACCGTGACAGGTGCTGCTCGCACAGGTCGCCACGCCCATGTGGGTGTGCTCGTTGATGGTCGCGACCGGAGAAGCGGCAGCCGTTCCGGCAACCATCCAACCCAAGGTCCAAGCGATCAGTTGCGTTCTCATTCCCCAACTCCTCCCCAGAGTTCTAATGGACGCAGTAGCGACGCCTCGCTGCCCGATTATGCCACGGCGTGGTGGCTTGGGAATGTTCGAGGCGAGAGATTCGCTCCAAATGCGAATGATTGTTTTCCCGATGCCATTCCCGGCGAGGATCAGCGACGCGAAAGTGCACGCGGGAAGCCCTTTGCCGGACACTGCAGCGGCATCGACGGACGGGCCGCAACGGGAATGTCTGCGCGGGTGGCGTCGAAGCGCGGTCCACGCAGCGCCCATGGGCAGGAAAAATCACGAACCTAACTGCGCGTGCACCCATGCGGCAGCCGTGGACGGCTGCCGAAGCCAGGAGAAGTGGTCAGGCCTCGCACCGTCTTCGAGCTGGTCAAGCGCATCAATGACCGGCTCGGTATCGAATGCTGCGCACAGGTGGGCGGTGGCCGGTCTGGGCGCCCAGTGATCATCGATCATGCTGAGCGCAGCGCGGCAAGCCGCGGTCTCCGGCTGAGGAGGGTCTCCGTCGGCGGGGCCGCGCATCACCGCCTCCGGCAGTGCGCCACGCCACGCAAAGCGCAGCCACTGTCGCATCAGCGTGCGCGGTTGCCGGCCACCGAAGCCCAGACGATGGCCGGCGAAGTAGCCCAGCAAGGCGTGCGACGCATGCATCATGGCGCTGAGCGCCAGCAGGCCGGCGCGCGTGCCGAGGCTGTAGTGGGCGAAGTAGGGTGCGCCGCTGGCGGCGAGCAGGATGTCCGCCGGTTGCCGGGCTCGATGTCTGCGCTGGTGTAGCAGGGCGAGATGCCCGCCCAACGAGTGGCCCAGCCATACCATCGGTACGGCTGCACCGATGCGGTGCTGAACATGCTGGTACGTTGACGCGAGCTCGCCGTCAACCAAGTCCAGATAGCCCCAGTCCTGGTTCCGGCTCGCCAGTGCCTCGCTTGCACCGGTGCCGCGCAGTTCGGTCACCACGACGTGGAATCCGCGCGCATGCAGCGCCCGCGCCAGGCGGTCGTACACGCGAGCGGGCGTTCCCAGTGCGGGCACGATCAGCACGGCAGGCACGCTGGTCGCGCCCGTCTGCCACCAGGCGCGCAGGGGAATCGGTGGTTCGTGCGGAACGCTGAGCGCTTCCGGCTCGGGATCGGCGCTCACGCGGATGCGCGTCCGCGAGGCAGCGCCTTGGCCGGCCGCGGGCGGTGCCCGCTGGGCGCACGCACGGCGGCGCAGGCTTGCTTCGTCATGCCTCAGTCTTCTTCGTGACGCGGCTTGTAGGCTTCCATCAGCTGCTTCTGCACGTGCGGCGGCACCGCTTCGTAGTGGCTGAACTCCAGGGTGTAGCGTCCCTGGCCGCCGGTCGCTGCCTTCAGTTCGTTCGCATAGTCGCCAAGTTCGCCCAGTGGCACCTGCGCCTTGATGACCAGCTCGCCGCCGCGCAGCGTATCGGTGCCGTTGATGCGCGCGCGTTTGCTGGCCAGCCCGCCGGTGATGTCGCCGACGTGCGCTTCGGGCACCGAAACATCCAGGTTCACCACCGGCTCGAGGACGATCGGGCGTGCCTTCTGGATGGCGTCGACGAAGGCTTTCTTGCCGGCCTGGACGAAGGCGATTTCCTTGCTGTCGACCGGGTGGTACTTGCCGTCGTAGACAATGACGCGCACATCCTGGAGCTGGTAGCCGGCCACTGCGCCCTGATCGAGCACCAGGCGAACGCCTTTCTCCACCGCGGGCAGGAACTGCCCAGGAATGGTGCCGCCCTTCACTTCATCGACGAACTCGAAGCCGACGCCGCGCGGCAACGGCTCAATGCGCAGGAACACTTCGCCGAACTGGCCGGCACCGCCGGTCTGCTTCTTGTGCCGATGGTGACCGTCGGCCTTGGCGCTGACCGTCTCGCGGTAGGCGATGCGCGGCGGGCGGGTGACCACTTCCACGCCGTAGCGATCCTTCATGCGCTCGAGCATGAGCTTGAGATGGAGCTCGCCGAGTCCACGAATCACCGTCTCGTTCAGCTCGGTGTGCGACTCGATGCGGAAGCACGGGTCTTCTTCATGCAGCTTGTGCAGCGCGTTGGCGAGCTTCTGCTCCTGACCCTTGCTGGCCGGCTCGATGGCGAGGCCGAACATGGGCTGGGGGAAGTCGATCGGCTTGAGGTGGAACTCGTCCTCGTCGTGGCTGTCGTGCAGCACCGCGTCGAAGTGGATGTCGTCGACTTTGGCCACTGCGGCGATGTCCCCCGGGATGGCATCGTCGATCTCGATGTGGTCCTTGCCTTTGAGCTTGAACAGGTGCCCGACCTTGAAGGGCTTCTTGCCGTCATCGATCAGAAGCTGGGTGTCGCGCCTGACCGTGCCCTGGTAGACGCGAAATACGCTCAGCTTGCCGACGAATGGGTCGTTGATGATCTTGAACACATCCGCGATCACGTGTTTCGACGCGTCCGGTTCGGCCACCACTGCAACACCCTCGGCGCCGCTGCCTTTCATGAATGGCGGCGGGTTGGCCTCGAACGGATTCGGCATCAGGTGTTCGCAGAGGTCGAGCAACTCGGCGATACCCGCGCCGGTGCGGGCCGAGACGAAGCAGATCGGTACCAGATGCTGCTCGCGCAGGCACTGCTCGAAGGCTTCATGCAGCTCCTGCCCCGACAAGCCTTCCTCGCCGTCTTCGAGGTAGTGACCCATCACGTCTTCATTGATTTCGACCACCTGGTCGATGATCTGCTGGTGCCAGTCGGCGACCGGGCCGAGTTCGCTGTCGCCCTCGCTCTGGCGGAAGCAGTCGATGACCGCCTCGCGGCCCGCGGAGGGCAGGTTGATCGGCAGACACTCCTTGCCGAAGGTGTCGCGCAGCTCGTCGACCAGCGCAGCCAGGTCGGCTTCGGCGTGGTCCATCTTGTTCACCACCAGCAGGCGGCACAGACGCCGCGCCTTGGCGTACTCCATCATGCGTACCGTCGAGTACTCGATGCCGTTGCTGGCACTGACCACGATGGCGCAACTTTCCACCGCCGCGAGTGCGGAGAGGGTGGGGCCGCGAAAATCGGCGTATCCCGGCGTGTCGATCAGATTGAGGTGGCTGCCGCCGTGGTCGATCGAAGCGATGGCGCTATTGATCGAGTGGCCGCGCGCCTTCTCCATCGGATCGAAATCCGAGAGCGTCGACCCGCGCTCGATCGTGCCTTGGGTCTGCAGCGTGCCGCCGGCAGCGAGAAGCGCTTCGAACAGGGTGGTCTTGCCGGAACCGGCGTGCCCGCAGAGTGCGATGTTGCGGATGTCCTCGGTGCTGTAGCCAGGCATGGCAGTTCCCCTGCGTGCGCGCTTCGTCCCGAGCCACGCCGGTGCCGACGGGCTCCCCGTCCACAGACTTCCAGCGTTCGCGGCCGGGGTCAAGGCGCGCTGCGGCGCAATTCGTTGACGTCGGTCAATCCGGCGCCGGGCGGTCGGGTGCAAGATGGAACACCCGGCCAGGGAAATCCCCGATGTTCGAATCCGCAGATCTGGATCACGTCGCGTCGAAGGCGCGCTGGAAGAGCGAGGCTCCCAAACTGCGGCAGCGCCTGCTGCAGGCGCAGTGGGCGCTGGGAAGCAAGGCGAAGTCGTCGGTGCTGATCATCGTGGGCGGTGTCGACGGCGCGGGCAAGGGCGAAACCGTGCACCTGCTCAACGAATGGATGGATCCGCGCCACATCAAGACCTACGCCTTCTCCGAACCAACCGACGAGGAGACCCTGCGGCCGGACATGTGGCGCTATTGGCGAGTCTTGCCGCCGCGCGGCAGCATTGGGGTGTTCTACGGGTCGTGGTACACCGCGCCCATCGTGCGCCGGGTGCTGGGTCACGATTCGGATGATGCGCTCGAATCGGCACTCGAGCGCATCCGCCGCCACGAGGCGATGCTGGCTGCCGAGGGCGTGCAACTGGTCAAGCTGTGGTTTCACCTGTCTCGCGACCAGCAGAAGAAGCGCCTGCGCGCGCTGGAGAAGAATCCGGATACGCGTTGGCGGGTGACTGACGAAGACTGGAGGCGCTTCAAGAAGTACGACGAGTTCCGGGCAGTCAGCATGCGCGCGCTGCGGGAAACCAGCACCGGACACGCGGCCTGGGAGGTCGTGCCCGGCATGGACCATCGCTATCGGTCGCTGTGCGCTGCGCATCTCGTGCTCGACGGTATCGAACGTGCCAACGAGCACGGCAGTCCGTCCGCGGGCGCGCCGGCGAGCAAGCCGAAGAAGGCGCGTCGTGCCGCCGACGCGCCGCTGAAGTCGACGGCGCTGCTCGACGACATGAACCTCGCGCAGAAGTTGGGCAAGAAGGCCTACGCGTCCCAGCTCGAACGCTGGCAAGGCAAGGTCAACCTGGCATCGCGATCGCCGCGGATGCGCAAGCGCGGCATGGTCGTGGTGTTCGAGGGTTGGGATGCCGCCGGCAAGGGGTCGACGATCCGGCGGGTGACGGCGGCGTTGGACGCCAGGCACTACCGTATCTATCCGGTGGCGGCGCCAAGCGAGGAGGAACGTGCGCAGCCCTACCTGTGGCGGTTCTGGCGCAATGTGCCTCGGCGTGGCCAGATCGCCATCTTCGACCGGTCCTGGTATGGCCGGGTGCTGGTCGAGCGGGTCGAGGGGTTCTGCGCCGAAGCCGACTGGATGCGCGCCTACAGCGAGATCAACGAGTTCGAGGCCGAGCTCGCGGACTCGGGGTTCGTGCTGGCGAAGTTCTGGCTGCAGATCAGCCCGGAGGAGCAGCTGCGCCGTTTTCGCGAGCGCCAGGAAACACCGTTCAAGCAGTTCAAGATCACCGACGAGGACTGGCGCAACCGCGACAAGCGCGCGGCCTACAGCGTGGCGGTCACCGAGATGGTCGAGCGCTGCTCGACCGAGTACGCACCGTGGACGCTGGTAGAGGCCGAGGACAAGCACTTCGCCCGCATCAAGGTTCTGAAGACCCTGCATGCGCGGATGAGCGGGCGCCGCTGAGTACGCCGCGCCGCGTGATCCGGCCGGAACAGGACGGACACGCGGCCAGTGGCTGCCGCGGCAGGCCGGAACGTGCGCCCGTGCGCATCGCTGACTTGCGGCCCACGACGAAGGGCCGCTTCCGTGCTAGGTTCCGCGGCTGATTCCGCCCAGGTAAGGAAGTCCCCATGTTCCGTTGGCTGCGCTGGCCGCTGCGCCTGTTTGCCCTCGTGCTGTTCGTCGGCGTCGTCTGGTTCGTCCACGAATGGAACTTCAAACCCTGGTCGCTGCGCTTCTTCTACGAGCGCACCTTCGCCCAGTTCGCCCTCGAGAGCCCGCAAATGCTGTCCAGCATGCGCATGCTGCCGTCGTGGATGGACTGGTACAGCGACGACCTCGACGACGTCTCGCTGGCCAGGCAGCACGAACAGACCGAGCGCCTGAAGCGCGACTACGACACCTTCAAGAGCTACGACCGCGAAGCGCTCGACGACGACGGCAAGCTCAGCTACGACGTGCTCGACTATTTCATCAAGACCCAGCTCGAAGGCGAACGCTTCGAGTTTCACAACTACCCGGCGAACCAGCTGTTCGGCTTCCAGAACGGACTGCCGACCTACATGGCGACGCAGCACCCGGTACGCAGCGTCAGTGACGCCGACAACTACAACGCGCGCCTGGCCCAGTTCGACCGCTACTTCGCGCAGCAGATGGAAGGCGTACGCAAACGCGTGGACATGGGCATCGTGCCGCCGCGGTTCGTCATCGAGAAGGTGCTCGCCGAGACGCGCGGGTTCGTCGGCACCTCGCCGGACAAGAACATGCTGTTCACCACGCTGGTCGACAAGCTCGAAAAAATGGACCCGCCGATGGAGGCAGGTCAGCGCCAGCGCGTGCTGAACACGACGCGCCAGCGCATCGAGCAGGTGGTCTATCCGGCGATGCAGACGCTGGTCGACTACTACGCCGATCTGTTGCCCAAGGCGCGCGACAACAACGGCGTGTGGGACCTGCCGGACGGCGACGCGTTCTATGCCTACCGCGTGCGCGAACAGACCTCGACCACGATGACGCCGGACGAGGTGCACGAGCTCGGTCTGGCGGAGGTGGCGCGCATCGAAGCGGAGATGGACGCCATCCTGCAGGCCGAAGGGTTGACCGAAGGCACGATCGGCGAGCGTGTCGACCAGATCGCGATGCGCGAGGATCAGCTGTATCCGGACACCGATGAGGGCCGCGCGCAGATCCTCGCCGACTACCAGACCATCATCGACGAGATCGATGCCGGTCTCGATCCCTATTTCGGGGTGCGGCCCAAGGCGGGCGTGAAGGTGGAGCGGGTGCCCGAGTTCCGCGAGAAGACCGCGCCGGGGGCGTACTACAACGCGCCGTCGTTCGACGGTTCGCGTCCGGGCATCTTCTACGCCAACCTGCGCTCGGTGCGCGAGGTGGCCAAGTTCACCATGCGTACGCTGGCGTACCACGAAGCCATTCCGGGGCACCACTTCCAGACGGCGATTCAGCAGGAACTCGAGGGCGTGCCGATGTTCCGGCGACTGCTCGGTTTCACCTCGTTCTCGGAAGGCTGGGCGCTGTACGCGGAGCGGTTGGCCTGGGAGATCGGGTTCCAGGACAAGCCGCTCGACAACCTCGGCAGACTGCAAGCCGAGATGTTCCGCGCGGTGCGCCTGGTGGTCGACAGCGGCATGCACCACAAGCGCTGGACCCGCGAACAGGCGATCGACTACATGCGCGAGAAAACCGGCATGTCGGAAACCGACGTCGTGGCCGAGATCGAGCGCTATCTGGTCATGCCGGGACAGGCCCTGGCCTACAAGGTCGGCATGAACACCATTCTGCGACTGCGCGAGGAGGCCAAGGCGACGCTGGGCGAACGCTTCGATCTCAAGGCCTTCCACGATCTGGTGCTGCAGGGCGGCGATCTACCGCTGACCCTGCTTGAGTCCCGCGTGCACCAGTGGGTATCGTCCGTCGGGTCCTCCTGATCCGACGGAAACTCCCTTGCAGCTGCTGGGCGCCCTGCGCGCCGGATGTGCCTTCGTTCTGGTGAGCCTCAACACCGTGCTTCACTGCGCGGTGTTGTTCATGTTTGCCCTGGTCAAGCTGCTGTTGCCGTTTCGGCCCGCTCGTCGCGCGTTCTCGCGCCTGCTGGTCGTCATCGCCGACTCCTGGATTGCCTGCAACGGGATGGTGTTCGCGCTGGTGTCGCGCACCCGCTGGCAGGTCGAAGGGCTCGACGAGCTCAGCGCAGAATCGTCCTACCTGGTGATCTGCAACCATCAGAGCTGGGTGGACATACCGGTGCTGCAGCGCGTGCTGACGCGGCGGATTCCTTTCCTGAGATTCTTCCTCAAGCAGCAGCTCATCTGGGTGCCCCTGCTGGGGCTGGCATGGTGGGCGCTCGACTTTCCCTTCATGAAGCGCTACAGCCGCCAGCAAGTCGAGCGCAATCCCTCGCTGCGCGGTGCGGACATGCGTGCGACGCGTCGTGCCTGCGAGAAGTTCCGCGGCCTGCCGGTGTCGGTGATGAACTTCCCGGAGGGCACGCGCTTCACCCCGGCGAAGCACGCCGAACAGGGAAGTCGCTATACGCACCTGCTCGAGCCCAAGGTGGGCGGGCTGGCCTTCGTGCTCGGCGCGATGGGTGATGTGCTGGACGGCATTGTCGACGTTTGCGTGGTCTATCCCAGCGGACGGCCGAGCATGCTCGACCTGTTCACCGGACGGGTGCGCGAGATCCGGGTGCAGGTGCGTCTGCTGCCGATCGAGGTGTGGATGCTCGCCGGTTCTTACGAGGACGACGCCGACTATCGTGCGCGGTTCCGCGCCTGGGTCGAATCGGTGTGGCAGCACAAGGACGCGCAGATCTCGGCAGGACTCCCGGCGGCAGCTTGACGGCCGATGGCGTCGTGGCTCGGCGCCAGCGTGTGCCACGACGATCCAGCGTCGTCGGGAAGCGGTCGATCAGGCGCCACTGATGCGCTTCGAAAGCGCTTGCAGCCGCTGCTGCATGTCGGCCGTGACCTCGTGCGGCTGGATGCGATCGATGACTCGTTTGAGCACGCGCACTTCGTCGGCGTCGATGCGCCCGTCGCGTTCGGCGATGGCGATCAGTTCGTCGAGCTCGGCAGCGTCGAGCTTGCCGTCGTTGCCGAAACAGGCCACCGCTCGGGCGGAAATCTCCAGGTGGTCGCGCGAAGTGCTCATCGATGAAGCTCCCTGTTGGGTTGGGCGCAAGACGCAGCGTCTCGCGGCTGCCGATCCGGACGCCCTGCGGCGCCCCGTGTGACAGCGGAGGCGTTGCGACCCGTCAGCCTGAACGGTAGCTGGCTCGTCAGGAAATTGCTCTGTCCTTGTCCATGTGCGGCGGTGCCGGGCGTTGGGCAATCTGACCCTGCCCGAAGCGTATCGCGACCACGTTGAAGGCCCGGTGGCTCGAAACAGTTCGTTTCACCGGCAACCGACAGGCCGATTCGGCAGCGCCGGAAAGCCGCAGTCGGCACCCCGAGTTGCCACGAGGAGATCGACATGAGGAAGACCATTCTGTTCGCCGCCCTGCTGTGCGCCGCGGCCCCGACCTTTGCCGGATCGCAGTATCTCACCATCGATGAGGCCGCCCAGCTCACCGGCATGGAGAAGCGCGAGGTCCAGCTGATGCTGGGCGCCTACTCCAACAATCCGCTCTACCGCACCTCGTTTCTGCGCGTGAGCCAGGAATGGAACGACAAGGCCCGTGCCGCCGGTATCGCATTGCAGTCGGTGCGCGACGACTCCGGGCGCGTGGTGGCAGTGCGAATCGTGCGCCACCAGCACCAGGGTTGAGCCACTGCAACGGCCGACGCACACGGTCGTTCGCCGCGGTACCCATGCGCCAGATCGGGCAGGCGCGCCCGCCAAGGAAGGCGGGCGCGAAGCGACCGAAGCTCTGAGCCTCATCCAGCCTGCTGCGCGTGCTGATCGATGGCCCAGAGCACGTGTTCGCGCACCATCGCGTCAGGATGTTCGCGGCGGCTTTCGAGAGCCGCCAGCACTTCGGTCGAACTGGCTGCATTGCCCAGGGCCACCGCGAGGTTGCGCTGCCAGCGCCGCCAGCCGATCCGGCGAATCGCCGAGCCCTCGGTGCGGGCCAGAAAGGTGGGCTCGTCCCACTCGAACAGCGCGACCAGCGACGCCGCATCCAGGCCGTGGCGAACCTGGAAATCGGGCTCTGCGGTCACCCGGGCGAACTTGTTCCAGGGACAGACCAGCTGGCAGTCGTCGCAGCCGTAGACGCGATTGCCCAGTTTGGTGCGCAGCGGCTCGGGAATGGGTTCGTCCGATTCGATGGTGAGATAGGAGATGCACAGCCGCGCGTCCACCGAATACGGCGCGACGATGGCGCCGGTGGGGCAGGCGTCCAGGCAGCGCGTGCAGGTGCCACAGTGGTCGCTGGCGGGCGCGTCCACCGGCAGAGCGAGGTCGGTGTAGATCTCGCCCAGGAAGAACCACGAACCGCCGCGTGTCTCGATCAGGTTGCTGTGTTTGCCGATCCAGCCGAGACCGGCATTGCGGGCGAGCGCTTTTTCCAGCACCGGTGCCGAATCGGTGAACACGCGATGGCCGAATGCGCCGACCTCGTCCCGAAGCCAGTCGCACAGCGACTGCAGTCGCTGTCGAAGCACCTTGTGGTAGTCGCGGCCCAGCGCGTAGCGCGACACGTAGGCGCGTCGCGGGTCGGCGAGCACGGCCCAGGCATCCGCAGCGTCGCCGGGCCAGTAGTCGAAACGCGCCGAGATCACCCGCAAGGTGCCGGGCACCAGCAGCTCCGGCCGGCTGCGCCGCGCCCCGTGTCGACTCATGTACTCCATCGTGCCGTGCATGCCTTCGGCCAGCCAGCGCTCGAGGTGTTCGGCATCCTCGCCAAGGTCGATGCCCGCCACGCCGACCGCCTGGAAGCCGAGCGTTCTCGCCTGGGCGATGAGACGTTGCTTGAGGGACTGGAGGTCTGAGGTCACGGGTAAGGACTGAGCGGTCGAGAGTGTCGAGGCCATCGAACAGTGGCGTGAAGGGCGGGTATAGAATCGCCCAATGTCCGTTGACTTGCCCATTTTTCGCAGCGACTCGGTGCGCGCCATCGACGCGGCCACGATCGCTGCAGGCACGAGTGCGATCACGCTCATGCGTCGCGCGGGTCAGGCAGCCTTCGTCCTGCTTCGGCGGCGTTGGCCGCTGGCACGCAGCATCGTGGTGGTGTGCGGGCCAGGCAACAATGGCGGCGACGGCTATGTGGTGGCGCGCGAAGCACGCCTGGCCGGATTCGAGGTGCGCTGCTTCTCGGTGGGCGGGCGGCTGCCGCACAGCGAGGAGTCGTGTCGCGCACGCGCTGGCTGGGACGCGCAAGGCAGCACCGAGTCGTTCGAAGAGGGCATGGATCTTCCGGGCGCCGAAGTTGTGGTGGATGCCGTGCTCGGCATTGGCGTGCGCAGCGCGCCGCGGGGCGATGTCGCCGCGGCGATCCGCGCGATCATGGCCCACGGTGCGCCGATCCTCTCGCTGGACGTGCCGTCCGGGCTGGACGGCGACCAGGGTCATGCGCCCGGCGTATGCGTGCGCGCACACAGCACGATCAGCTTCGTCGCGCGCAAACGCGGGCTGTATACCGGCAGCGGATGCGTCTATCGCGGCGAGCTCGAGTTCGCCGACCTCGGCGCGGGGACCGAGCACGGCATCAAGGCGGATGGTTTTCTCGAATCCGGCGCCAGCCTGCGCAGCCTGCTGCCGCCGCGCCCGGTCGACGCGCACAAGGGTCTGTTCGGACACGTGCTGGCGGTAGGGGGTGATCTCGGCATGGGGGGCGCGCTGCGACTGACGGCCGAAGCCGCGTTGCGCGCCGGGGCAGGCCTGGTCAGCGCGGTCACCCGCAGCCAGCATGTGGCAGCGGTGCTTGCCGCGCTGCCCGAAGTCATGGTGTCGGGCTGCGACGACCTGGCCGATTGGCCGGTGCCGGTGGCATCGCGTGCCAACGTGCTGGCGCTCGGCCCGGGTATGGGCGTGCGCGGCTGGGGCAAGGATCTGTTCGGGCGGGCGATTCGCAGCCCGGCGCGGGCAGGCGTCATTGATGCCGATGCGCTGAATCTGCTGGCCGATCATGCGGCCTCCTACCTGCCGTCCGGCCCCGAGTGGGTGCTGACGCCGCATCCTGGCGAAGCGGCGCGACTGCTCGGGTGTTCGTCCGCCGATGTGCAGGCCGATCGCTTTGCCGCTGCGCGCGGCATCGCTGATCGCTGGCGTGCCACGGTGGTGCTCAAGGGTGCAGGTTCCGTCGTGGTCGCGCCCGACGGATCGATGTGCGTCATCGACGCCGGCAATCCGGGTCTCGCCGTGGCCGGCAGCGGCGACGTGCTGACCGGCGTCATCGCCGCGCTGCTCGGTCAGGGGCTGAGCGCCTTCGATGCCGCGCGCCTGGGGGCCTACCTGCACGCGGCCGCCGGCGACCAGCTGGTGTTGAGCGAGGGCGAGCGCGGGCTGCTCGCCAGCGATCTGCCCCGCGCGGTGCGGCGCCGGATCAACACCTAGTGCAGTCGATCATGCTGGCTGACGCCGACGCCACCGAGCGTCTGGGCGAGGCGCTGGCGCGCAGCCGCGACGCGTCGCAACGACTGGTGGTGCATCTGCATGGCGAACTCGGTGCCGGCAAGTCGACGCTGGCGCGCTCGATGCTGCGTGCACTCGGTGTGCGCGGGGCGATCCGCAGCCCCACCTACACGTTGCTGGAACGTTACCCGCTGCAATGCGGCGAGGCCGTGCACATGGACCTTTACCGTATCGGCGACGCCGCCGAGCTGGAATTTCTCGGTGTGGATGAGCTCGACCAGCCATCGAGCCTGTGGCTGGTGGAATGGCCGGAACGGGCTGGTCACGGTCTGCCGCCCACCGATCTGCGGATCGATCTGCAGCACGCCGGCGCCGGGCGCATCGCCCGGCTGGAAGGGGTCAGCGAGCCGGGTCGGCGCTGGCTGCAGCGAGTCGGGGAGGTCGCGCCCCAGGGCTGACTTGCAGAGACTTCCTGCCCGAGCCGGGAGGAATCTTCGCTAGGTGGCAGAAAAATAAAGAAAAAGTGCTTGCCAACGCGGAGAAGTTGCGGTTCAATCCGCGGCATGAGTGCCTTTCCGCGCCTGCTGCTGAGCCTTGTCGGCCTGTTGGCCGCCGGCTGCGCCTGCGCCGCAGAAGTGCGCGGCATGCGCCTGTGGGAAGGCCCCGAGTACACCCGCGTGGTACTCGATCTGACCGCGCCGGTCGAGTACACCGTGTTCAATCTGGACAACCCGCATCGGGTGGTGCTCGACCTGCGCAAGGCTCGCCTGGCCAAGGGTTCCGCCGATGTCGACGCCAAGGGTGTCGTGCGCCGGGTGCGCAGCGGCCAGTTCGAAGAATCGACCCTGCGTGTGGTGTTCGACCTCGATGCGCAGATCAAGCCGCGCAGCTTCCTGCTGGCACCGACCCAGCAGCAGGGCCACCGTCTGGTGGTGGACCTGTTCAAGCCGGAGTCGGCCGGAACCCAGGTGGTGCGCACGGTGGCGTCGGCGATGCCGGCCAGCGAGCGTGACCTGATCATCGCCATCGACGCCGGCCACGGCGGCGAGGACCCCGGAGCCAAGGGCCCCACCGGCACTTGGGAAAAGAACGTCACGCTCGCGGCGGCGCGTGAACTGGCGCGTCAGATCGACGCGGAGCCAGGCATGCGCGCGTTCCTGGTGCGCGACGGCGACTATTTCATCCCGCTTGCTGACCGCTATCGCAAGGCGCGCCGCGCCAACGCCGATCTGTTCGTCTCCCTGCATGCCGACGCCTTCCACAAGCCGACGGCATCGGGAGCGTCGGTGTTCATCCTGTCCCAGCGCGGCGCGTCGAGCGAGGCCGCGCGCTGGCTGGCGAACAGCGAGAACGCGTCCGATCTGGTCGGCGGCGTGAGCCTGGACGACAAGGACGACACGCTGGCAGCGGTCTTGCTCGACCTGGCCCAGAGCGCCTCGATGAAGGCATCGCAGGATGTCGCGACCGCCGTGCTCAGCGGCCTGAAGCGTGTCGGCAAGACGCACAAGCCGCAGGTTGAGCGCGCCAACTTCGTGGTGTTGCGTTCGCCCGACGTGCCGTCGATGCTGGTCGAGACGGCCTTCATCAGCAATCCCGGTGAAGAGAAGAAGCTCAACGACGCCGCCTATCGCAAGCGGCTCTCGGCTGCGATCGTCGACGGCATCCGCGACTACTTCCATGCCCAGCCTCCGCCGGGCACCTGGCTGGCGTCGAATGCCAAGCCGCGCGCGCGTGAACATGTCGTATCGCGTGGCGAAACCCTGAGCCTGATCGCGGCGCGTCACGGTGTGCCGCTGGCGCAGCTGCGCAGTGCGAATGGCCTGCGCGGCGACATGCTCAAGGTCGGCGACCGCCTGCGGATTCCGCTCGGCCCGGGCTGAGCGCGCGCGCCCCGAGGGCGGGGCGCTTCCAACCGTGATCGGATCGGCGCGTAGCGGCAGAGGCTTCGGCTTCGGCGTGCGCGGTCGATTCGCACGCTCCGGGTGCATGAGTACAATGCCGGCTCTTTCCTGCCCCGGCTTACCCGTTTGCCGATTCGCCCGCTGCCCGACGTCCTGATCAACCAGATTGCTGCCGGTGAGGTGATCGAGCGTCCGGCGTCGGTGGTCAAGG
>JAGRJY010000054.1 GCA_020442465.1 Lysobacterales bacterium | reverse complement strand
GCAGCACGAACCGGTAGGACTCGATGATCGCCACCATGCTCGCGTAGCTGCGGATGTCCTTGAGGTACTCGTAGGCCAGTTCCTTCGGCCACGGCCCGAAGTCGTAGTGCATGCCCTGGGTGGCGTATGCGAGCTTGCGCAGCGCCACCATGCCGACCACATGGATCAGCGAGAACGCCACGCTGGCCAGCAGGTGCCAGGGCAACTGGCGGCGCCAGGTGTCCCAGTGCAGCGGGAAGCGCCGGGTGAACACCACCAGCAGAGGCACCAGGGCCAGCATCAGCACGCCGCTGGAGAACTCCCAGACCGCCGGCTCCCAGGCTGCGAAGTCGAGGTTGACCCGGCGCACGTCCATCAGCACGGTGATGCTGTTGGCGATGCCGTTGAACAGCGTCATCGCGATCCAGAACCCGAATTCGAACGGTCGCTGCCAGGCGATTCGGGGCGACGTCGGCGCGGATCGGTGGGGCGAATTCATCCGCGCATTCTAGGCCGAGGCCGCAGTGAATCCCGCGGTCCGGGAGGGCGAAAGCGCCTTCGGCCAGGCCTCGCGGGACATGCAGTGACGAACCGCGTGCGTCCAGGGACAAGCCGAAAGTGCTGGCGGGCGCGCTCGGGGCGGGGTCGTCCCACCGCGTCGGCAGTTCGTCACTGCGTCACGCGGATTCGTCCCCCGGCGCTGGTACCGCGCCGGCGCCGCGCGCAGGGTCGACGCACTCCCCGCCGCGGCCGACTCGCCATGACCCGACGCTACGAACTCGACTGGATCCGCATCCATGCCTTCCTGCTGTTGGTGCTCTACCACGTGGGCATGTACTACGTGACCTGGGACTGGCACATCAAGAGCCCGTTCGCGTCGGACACGATCGAGCCGCTGATGCTCGCGAGCTCGCCCTGGCGACTGTCGCTGCTGTTTCTGGTTTCGGGCGTGGCCGCTGCACACCTGCTGGGCAAGCAGGGCGCCGGCTTCGCCGGTGCCCGCAGCCGGCGTCTGCTGATTCCGCTGCTCTTCGGCATGCTGGTGATCGTGCCACCGCAGTCCTACTTCGAGGTGGTCGAGAAACTGCCTGGCGGTTTCCACGACGGCTACCTGGCGTTCTGGACGCGCTATCTGGGCGGCGACGACAGCTTCTGCCGCGAAGGCGATTGCCTCGATCTGCCGACCTGGAACCACCTGTGGTTCGTCGCCTACCTGTGGTGCTACTGCATGCTGATGGCGGTGCTGGCGGCGGTCATCCCGACGCGCATGAAGGCTTCGCTGCTGCGTGGTGCGGCAGCGCTGTGCTCCGGCACGCGCCTGCTATGGATGCCGGTGATCCTGCTGGGACTGGCGCGCATCATCCTGTTCGGCATCTTCGGCTCCACCCACGGACTGTTCGGTGACTGGTACAACCACGCCCAGTACGGACTGGTGTTCGCGATCGGTGTGCTGCTCGCCCACGATGCGTCGGTATGGTCGCGACTGGAGGCCGCGCGATGGCCGATGCTGCTGCTGGCCGCCGCCAGCTACGCTGGACTGGTCGTCTATTTCTCGACCGCCTCGGACGACCCGCCGTCGGCGCTGCGCATGGGCATGCGGCTGGTCTGGGCAGCATTCCAGTGGGCGGCCATCGCGGCCATCGTCGGCTGGGCCCAGCGCTGGCGCGCGCACGACTCGGCCGCGCGTCGCTACCTCACCGAAGCGGTGTTTCCGGTGTACATCCTCCACCAGACCTTGATCATCCTGCTCGCCGAAGCGATGCGCCCGCTGGGCGCACCCCCGATCGTCGAGGGCCCGCTGCTGGCGGTGGCGACGCTGGCATTGTGCTTTGGACTGTTCGAAATCATCCGGCGCATCGGCGTGCTGCGCCCCCTGTTCGGGCTGCAGACCCGCGCGACTTCGCCGCGACCCGCGAACGTCGCCCAGGTGCAGCCTGGTTGAATCCCGGCTCGCTGCCGGGCCCCCATCGCGGCAGGCAGGCAGGCCGGTGCGCAACACGCCCAACGCGGACAATCCGGCCTGCCATGCCAGCACGGGTTTGCTAACCTTGGTGGCTCGCAGGTCCGCCGGAAGCCGCATTGAAATCGATCTGGGGCAACAAGGAACCGCCGGCGTGGTGGAAGGGCGTGCGCAACGTCGGCAGCGTCGTCATTCCGGTCGCGGCGCTGCTGTTCCTGATCGTGCACCAGGCGAACTATCTCATCGGCCGCAGCCTGCAGGTCGCCTTCGGCGAAACCGAGAGCACCTATCGCTCGGCCTGGTTCGAATGGGATGGCGACGTGGTGGCGCGCGACCTCGTGGTGTATCCGGAAGGACTGGGTGATCGCTACGCGATCCGCGCCGACAAGGTGCACATCGAGACCCCGGGCTGGATCTGGTTCGCCCGCAATGCGCTCAACAAGCGGCGCCTGCAGGCGCAGCTCGACGAGGTGCATCTGACCCTGTCCGGCGTCGACAGCGTCGGCGGGCTCGATCCCACGCTCGGTGAGCTGGGTCCGTTCGGCGGCAATGCGGCCTCGCCCTTCGAAGCCGAGGGCTGCGAAGTGGATGCGTTCTGGACCGCGGACGAGCTTCGATCCATGGGGCTCGAGCCGGAACCCAGCGAACTCGAATTCCGCTACACCGTGGCCGAAAGCCGGCTGACCACGACGATCCGCTACGAAACGCCGGGCGTGTCACGGGTCGTGTTCAAGCGTGACGAACAGTTGCCGCGGCGGATCAACGCACTGCTGGTCGATCAGTACCCGTCACTGGTACGCGGCGAATCGTGGCAGGTCGACGACTTCGGCTTCACCCGCGCGCGCAATCGCTACTGTGGCGCCAAGGACGGCGCGGAAAGCCGCGACGTGATCGAGCGCCATCTGGCATCGGTGACCCGACTGCTGGAAATGGGCGGGATCTCGGTGGACGCCGACACGCTGTCGACCTACCGCCTGTTCACCCGCGATGGCGGCAGCTTCAAGCTCAGCCTGACCTACCCCGACCGCACCCACAGTGACGATTTCTTCGATGATCGCTACAGCGGCGAAGTGCTGTTTCGCGCCGATTCGGTGCTGGAGCGCGAAGGCTCGCTGGGCAAGGTGCGCTTCCGACGCATCGAGCCGCGCGCACTGGCCGGTTGGGACGAGGGCATGACGACCTACGCGGCGCTGCGTCGCGAACAGGGCAAGGACATCGTCGGCGTGGCCGAGGGCGAGCAGCTGGTTCGCGTGTCGGTGACCCGAACGGCGGCCAAGGTGGACCTCGAAGCCGCCGGCGAGCGTGACGTCGCGCTGGACGCGGCCCTGCTCGAGCCGCCGAAGCCCGCCACGCTGCCCGACGAACCCGAACCCGAACCGGTGCAGGAAGTCGCCGTCAGGGTCGATCCGCGCATCGCCTGGGATCAGCTCGGCGACTACATCGGCCGCGACCTGCGCGTGACCACCGCGACCAGTGGAGCGCGTTCGATCTTCCTGCTCGAAGCCGCGCCCGACGAGATTCTGGTGCGCGCGCGCCTCGGCGGCGGCCATGCGGAATACCGCATCAAGCGCGAGACCTTCCGCGAAGCCACGCTGATTCGCTGACTGCCGCGGTCGCAGTCGTCCGCGATGCAGCATGCTTCGATCGTACGGCCCCGTTCGCATGACCCTGAGTCGCTGTCCCCGACCGGCACATCGGCTCGGTCGAACCCCGGTCGCCCATGCGCTGCGGCCTGTCGACCGACTCGAACGATGCCGGGCCACTGCGCCCGGTTTATCCGCTGCGGGCAGGCCGCGTCATCCTGCCAGCGCGCGCTCGAGCAGCAGCGCGATCGGCGCATCCTCGGGCAAGGACGACCCATACATGCCTGGCGCAGCGAGCAGACGCGCGACGAGGAAGGTGCGCGCAATCTCCGGCGGGGCGTGGCGGTGCAGCAGATTGGCCTGCAGCAGCTGAGCGAGCCCGCCGACCAATCGCCTCGCGCCGCGTTCGAGACTGCCGTCGTCGGCCTGCAGCATCGCCAGCAGTTCTTCGAGGCGTGCGTGGTAGCCTGGATCGACCGGGGCGTCGCGACGCAGCTCATCGAGCAGGGCCTGCAGCGATGCCGGCTCGCGACGCAGCGCACGCAGCACATCGAGGCATTGAATGTTGCCGCTGCCCTCCCAGATCGCGTTCAGCGGCGCTTCGCGGTACAGACGCGGCAGGATGCTCTCCTCGACATAGCCCGCGCCGCCCAGGCATTCCTGCGCCTCGTTGACGACTCCGACCGAGCGCTTGCAGATCCAGTACTTGCCCAGCGCCGTGGCGATGCGTGCGAAGGCCGCCTCGTGCGCGCTGCGCGGGGCCGCGTCGACCGCCGCGGCGATGCGGAACACCAGCGCCACCGAGGCCTCGACCTCCAACGCCAGATCGGCGAGCACTTCCCGCATCAGCGGATGCTCGATGAGCAGGCGACCGAAGGTGCGCCGATGCCGAGCATGGTGCACGGCTTCGAGCAGGGCGCGACGCATTTCCGCGGCCGACCCGAGCGCGCAGTCGAGGCGGGTCAGCGCGACCATTTCCAGGATCGTCGCGATGCCGCGTCCCTCGTCGCCGATGAGCCGCGCTTCGGCGCCGACGAACTCGATCTCGCTGGACGCATTCGCCCAGTTGCCGAGCTTGTCCTTGAGCCGCATCACCTGGAACGCATTGCGTGTGCCGTCGTCGCGCCGTCGGGGCATCAGGAAGCAGCTGAGCCCACCCGGCGCCTGCGCCAGCACGAGAAAGCCATCCGACATCGGTGCGGAGAAGAACCACTTGTGCCCGACCAGTTCGTAGGCGCCGCCGCCGGCCGGATGCGCACGCGTGCTGTTGGCGCGCACGTCCGAACCGCCCTGCTTTTCGGTCATGCCCATGCCCAGGGTCAGCGCACGCTTGCCGGCAGCCGCCGCGTCGGCGCTGTCGTAGTCGAGCGCGGTGGCACCGCGCACCCAGTCGACCAGATCGGCACCGCCCTGGCGCAGCACCGGCAGCGCGGCGAAGGTCATGGTCAGGGGACAACTCGTCCCCGCTTCACCCTGGTGATGCAAATACGACAATGCAGCGCGGGTGACGTGGGCACCGTCGTGGGTGCTGCGCCAGGCGTGGGCGTGCACGCCGTGGCGCATCGCCTCGAGCATGATGCGGTGATAGCTGGGGTGGAACTCGACGGCGTCGATGCGATGACCGTGGCGATCGAAGTTGTGCAGCGTCGGTTTGTGCCGGTTGGCCTCGAAGCCCAGCTCGGTCAGTTCCTGGCCGACCCAGCGCGCGTATCTTTGCAGCAGCACGACGTCGTCGGCACCATGACGCAGCACTGCCTCGCGCAGGGGCGCATCGAGCTGCCAGGCATCGAAGGGCTCGAGCCGCGGCGGCTGATTGGTCACCTCATGGGTGGCAAAACGATGCGGACCGGGATCGTGCGTGGGGTCGCTCATGCTGCTCCGAAGGCCGGATGGCCTCGCCCTGGACGAGTCCAGAGCATACCCAAGCAAGGACCGCCGCGCGCCGCCCGACCAGGCACGACCCGGACTTCGCGCCGCGATGTAGCGGCGCAGCGAAGCGTGCCCATCGGGCCAGGTGATCAGTCGCTCGCGAGCAGGGCCTCGAGCAGCGCCGGCAGGCGTGCGCTGGCCGCCTCGACGTTGCCCAGCACTTCGGCGAGGGTGATCGGCACGGCGTCCGCGCCCGCCGGATCGCAGCCCGCTGCCCAGTTGGCGACGATGGCGAGGCAGGCGTAGTCGAGGTCGAGCTCGCGGGCCAGCGCGGCCTCGGGCATGCCGGTCATGCCGACCAGATCGCAGCCGTCCTGGCGCATGCGGCGAATCTCGGCCATCGTCTCCAGCCGCGGACCTTGCGTCGCGCCATAGCATGCCGTTTCGACGAGGGGCGTCGCCGAGGCACGGGCGGCGCGGATCAGATCGGCGCGCAGCGCTGCGCCATAGGGTTCGGCAAACTCGGCGTGGACGACCGGGCTGCCGGCCTCCTCGCAGTAGGTGCCGATGCGGCCCCAGGTGTAGTCGATGATCTGATCCGGCACGGCGAGCACCCGCGGACCGCAGTCGCTGCGGATGCCGCCGACGGTGTTCAGCGCCAGCACGCGTCGCGCGCCGAGATCGTGCAGGGCCCGCAGGTTGGCGCGATAGTTGACCTTGTGCGGCGGCAGCGCATGGCCTTCACCGTGCCGGGCGAGAAAGGCTACCCGCCGACCGTGCAGGGTGCCGATACGGATCGGACCGGACGGCGCGCCGTACGCGGTATCGGCCTCGACGGTATCGACCGAGGCCAGGCCCGCGAGCCGATACAGGCCGGTGCCACCGATGACCGCGAATGCGACGGCGTCCCTGCTCATGCTCAGGCCAGTGCGTAGATGGCCGGCAGGTTGCGGCCTTGCTCGTGGTAGTCCATGCCGAATCCGAACACGTAGCGGTCGGGCACTTCCAGGCCCCAGTAGTCCGGTACCAGGCCAGGCACACCACGGCCATGGCGCTTCCACGCCATCACCACCAGTTTCACTTCGGCGGCGCCCTGCTCCAGGCACCAGCGACGCACCTCGTCGAGGGTCGGGCCTTCATCCAGGATGTCGTCGGCCAGCAGGAGGGTCTTGCCCTCGATCGGCCGGTAGGGCCGATGCAGCCAGTTGAGCACCGCACCGCCACTGGTCTCGCCGCGGTAGCGGGTGGCATGCAGGTAGTCGAACTCGATGTCGAAACCGAGCTGCAGGCCGAGCAGCGACGAGAAATACATCCCGCCGTTCATGATCGTCATCACGCAGGGTCGCTGGTCCGCGTAGTCGCGGCGAAGCTCGTCGGCGATGCGGGTGATCGCCGCCTCGATCGTGGCACGGTCGTGCACCAGCTCGGCCGTGCGCAAGGCATCGGCCAGATTCGGTTGTTCGTTCATCCCAACACTCCATTCCATCCAGGCAGGGGCTGCAGCCGCGCTGCAGCCATGCGGTAGGTCGCCGAGACACCGAGGTCCGGCCAGGTCGGCCGCGCCCGCGGACGCAGGCGTTCGATCACTGCGGGGTCGGCGATCGATCCGGCCGGCATCGCATCGAGCGACTCCGCCACCAACGCCGGCGGACAGACCAGCACCAGGTCGCAGCCGGCGTCGAAATGGGCCGTCAGTCGCCCGGCGACACCGCCGGCCGACTCGGCGGCGGCCATGCCGATATCGTCGCTGATGACCACGCCGTCGAAGCCGAGTCGCTCGCGCAACACGCTGCGAATCCAGTGCGGCGAATAGCCAGCCGGCAGCGGATCGACCTTCGGATAGCTGACGTGGGCCATCATCACCGCCTCGGCGCCTGCGGCGAGGCCGGCCACGAAGGGACGCAGGTCCTCGCGCCAGAGGACGTCCCAGTCGCGCGGATCGACCGCTGCATCGAAGTGGGTGTCCTCGCGCACCGACCCGTGCCCCGGGAAATGCTTCAGCGTGGCGGCCATGCCGGCCTCGCGCATGCCGGCCAGGTAGGCGGTGGCAAGCGGAATCACCGCCTCGGGGCCCTCGGCCAAGGCGCGATTGCCGATCGCCAGATTGCCACGACCGAGATCGAGCACCGGGGCAAAGCTGAGATCCATGCCCATCGCCAGCATCTCGCTGGCCATCAGCCAGCCGTGGGCGCGGGCGACGTCCAGCGGCGCCTCGGCGGCGGCGAGATCGGCCAGCGCCGGCAGGGTCGAGCAGCCGTGACGGAACCGCTGCACGCGTCCGCCCTCCTGGTCGACGCACAGCAGCAGCGGCCGCGGACAGGCATCGCGTACCGACCGGCACAACGCATCGAGTTGTTCAGGCGAGTCGAAATTGCGGGTGAACAGGATGACCCCGGAGACGCTGGGATGCGCGATCCAGTCGCGCTCCTCGTCCGCCAGTTCATGCCCCTGAATACCGATGATCAGCATGCGTTGCGGCGCTCCTCGGCGCTCCATGATCGATACGGGTGGGTCAGCAGGTTGGCGTTGTAGTAGCGCAGCTTGTCGGTGACTTCGGCCCCCAGCCAGGGCGGGGGCTCGAAAGTCTGCCCGGGCGCGTCGAGCTCGATCTCGGCGACGATCAGGCCGGCGTTCTCGCCGTGGAATTCGTCGACCTCCCACAGCATGCCGGCGTGTCGCACGTGATGGCGGGTCTTCTCCACCCGGCCCGGCAGGCTGAGCTCGGCCAGCATGGCCTGCGCATCCTCGACCGGAATGGTGTATTCGAACTCCGCCCGCGCCGCGCCGCGCACGCGTGCCTTGATGTTGAGCTGCGCCTCGGCGCCGGCGATGCGTACGCGCACCGAGGCGCGCTCGCCGCCGAGATAGCCCTGCGCCATCGCTATGCTGCGCTCGACCGACTGCCGCCAGGCGTCGTCCGCGAGCAGGAACTTGCGCTCGATCTCGATGCCCACCGGTCAGTCTTTCTCGAACAGGGCGATGGACTCGACATGCGCGGTGTGCGGGAACATGTCCATGACGCCCGCCGCGGCCAGGCGAAACCCTTTCTCACGCACGAGGATGCCGGCATCGCGCGCCAGCGAACCCGGGTGGCAGGACACGTAGACCAGCCGCGGGACGGTCGCGAAGTCCATCGCGCGGATGACTTCTTCGGCGCCGGTGCGCGGCGGGTCGATCAGCACGCGATCGAAACGCTCCTGCATCCACGGCTGTCCTGCCAACTCGCGCACCAAGTCCGCCGCATGGAAGTGGGCGTTGTCGAGCCCGTTCGCTGCCGCATTCTGGTTCGCCCGCCGCACCAGCCCGGCATCGCCTTCGACACCGATCACTTCGCGCACCCGTCGTGCGATCGGCAGGGTGAAATTGCCGAGGCCGCAGAACAGATCGAGCACGCGGTGCTGCGGCTGCAGCGCCAGCAATTCCAGCGCGCGGTCGATCATCGCCTCGTTCAGCAGTCGATTGACCTGGATGAAGTCGAGCGCCTCGAAGCGCAGCGAAACCCGATGATGCGGCACCTCGAAGCTCAGTTCAGGACCCTCGCCGTCGAGCGCCAGCACCGAATCGACGCCGCCCGACTGCAGCATGATGTGCAGACCGCTGGCCGCCGCGAACGCACGCAGCGCACTACGGTCGGCCTCCGACAGGGGCTGCAGATGGCGCAGCACCAATGCCGTGCCGTGATCGCCGGCGGCCACCTCGATCTGCGGAATCGCCGCGCGCGACTCCAGCGACTGGATCAGTGCCGACAGTTCGCCGAGGCGCGCACCGACCTCCGGCACCAGTACTTCGCAGCGATCGATGTCGGCAATGAAGCGCGGGTCGGCGGCTTCGCGAAAACCGACCAGTACGCGTTCCTTCTTCGCCACCCACTTCGCGCCCAGCCGCGCCTTGCGGCGATAGCCCCAGACCGGGCCGGTCAAGGGCGCCAGCACGCGCTCCGGCTGCACCTGGCCGATGCGCTGCAGGTTCTCGACCAGGGTGCGCTGCTTGGCGGCAATCTGCGCCGCAGGATCGAGATGCTGCAGCGCGCATCCGCCGCACAGGCCGAAGTGGGCGCAACGCGGCGCCACCCGCTCGGGCGACGCCCGCAGCACCTCGGTCGTGGTCGCCTGGTCGAACTGCTTCTTGCGCTGGGTAGCGCGTGCACGCACGCGCTCGCCCGGCAACGCGCCGACCACGAACACGGCCTTGCCATCCACCCTGCCTACGCCGCGACCGTCATGCGACAGGTCGTGGATATCGATGTCGAATTCCTGCAACGCGCGACCCGCATCAATCATGGGGCGCGCATTGTCGCAGATACCGGCAGGCCCGGCCCGCCCTGCCGCGCCTGCACCACCTTTCGGCGCCGGGCCCGGGGTGCGTCGGCTACTTCTGCTTCCAGCTGCCGTCGCCGACCTGGTACCACCAGCCGCCGTGCGCACCGGCGATCCACTGCCGGCTGAATGTTTCGCGGATCTGCGTTTCCCACTCGGGATGACCATTGGCGACCGCCACCTCGCGGTACAGCGCGTTGCGGTCGCGGTTCTCGTCGGCCAGCGCCTGGTTGACTGCGGCGCGCTCGCGCAGCCCGAGCTTGGCGGCATCGCGCAGCACGATCAGGCCGTCGTTGCCGAAACCGAGTGCCCCGGCATCGAACGCCGCGGTGAGCTGCCCGGCGAAGCGCGTTTTCATGCGTTCCTGGATGGCCTGGATCGCCGGCGTCTTCAGGTTGATGTCGGGCGACTGCGCGTGCGCCACGGGAATCAGCAGGTCGAGCAGGGCGAGCGCCAGGTGGGGCTGTGCCGGCGGTGGCACCAGCGCCCCCGGGTTCTGGCCCTGGTTGGCCGGCTTGGCGCCGGTTTCATCGCCGATGACCTGATCGACGAATTCGCGCGCAGCAGCCTCGGCCTGGGCGGCCGGGAAGTACACGTTGATCGTCACACAGGCCGTCAGCATCAGCGTCAGCAGGAAGGGGGTCGTGCGCTTCGCAGGGCTCATCGTCGTCTCCGGTTGGCTCATCGCTGTTCGTATGTGTGCAGGCTATTCCACCCGGACCCCGCCCTCGGCGGTCGCGGCCTTGAGCCGGGCCACCAGCACGCTCCAATCCACCTGCTTCTGGAATCCGTTCACGGTGATGCGCGGCAGTCCACTGCCTTCGACCAGAGTGTAGCCGCCACTGCGTGAATCGATACCGCCCATGTGGCAGACGCCGCGCTCAAGCCGGCAGCGGATTGCGATCTGCTTGTAGGAGAAGTCGTCGAACACCTTCAGCACGGTAGCCTGCAAGCCGGCCACGCCGCCTCCGCCGATCGACGACAGGTCGTTGACGGCGCGCTGGCTGATCCGCTGCTTGCCCTTCCAGTTCGGATCAGTACGCAGCGTGGCGTCGAACTGGGTGGGCGAGCCGTCGAGCAGGCGCAGGCCGAGGATCTCGCCATCCAGGCGACCGGTGATCGAGCCGAAGCCGAAGGTCGACGTCAGCGGTTCGAGATCGAGGTCGTCGAAGCGCACGTCGGCGCTCAGCGACGGCGCGACGCCGAACGGGCGCTCCCAGCGCAGTGCATCGACGCGCGCCTCCCCGCCCAGCAGACCCGCGCGCAGGCCGCCGTCGAAACGAAGTGTTTCGTCCTGGTAGTGGGCGTTCGGCAGGCTGCCGCTCAGGCGCCCCTCCAGGGCTGGCCATCCAAGCCAGGCGGTGAGCGGCGCCAGGGCGAGGTCGACGACATTCGCCGACAGGATCACCTCACCGCTGAAGGGCGACCAGCGCAGTGCCGCGAGCTCCAGCGCACCGCCGAACAAGTCGAGGCGCACCGGTTTGCCCAGCTGGACCACACCCTGGCTGCTGCTCCAGCCCAGGTCGACGGCGCCGAACTCGGCCCCTTTCCAGCGCCCGCCGGGAAAGCGCCAGCGCGAGGGTTCGCTGACGCCGGCACGCGCCCAGTGCAGCGCCAGCTCGCCCGGATTCATGCGCATCGCGCCGGAGTCACCGGTCAGCGCCCACTGGTCGGCGTCGAGGTCGACCTGATCGACGCGGTCACCGCACCCGCTGGCGGACGCCACGATCTTTCCGGTCGCGGACCATCCGGGCAGACCGGCCCAGTCGACCACGCCCTGCAGGTAGCGTGGCCAGGCGGCTTCCAGATCGTCGAAGCGGCTCTCGAACGTCCACGTCGACTCCTCGATCGGCTGTTCCGGCGTCCGGTCGAACGTGATGTTCAGCTGCATGGCACTGTGGTCGTCGCCGTGCAGGCGCCCGTGATCGATACCTTGCGCGCCGGCGCGCAGCGCGATGTCGAGATCGAAGCCCGGCGGAGGCTGCAGCAGGGCCGGGCCGAGCAGCCACAGGCCCGAATTCAGGCGGGACGCCACGTTCAGCGACCACGTGTCCTCACCGAGCACGAGGTCCGCCTCGACGCCGGCGCTCAGCTCCTCGGCTGCCACCTGGCCTTCCACGCCATCGAAGGCGAAGTTCTGCACCTCCACCTCGGCGCGCAGGCTGGCCGCGGGTTCGCGCCACGTCACCTGCCCGCGCAGGCTGCCGCCGCGCCAGGCCATCGGCAGGTCCGGCGGCTGCAACGCGTTCAGCCAGTCGCCGATCGGTACACCCGACAGATCGATCCGCCAGCCCTCTGGGTTCGCCGCCCAGCGAAGCCGCGCATCGCGCTGGCGCCAGTCGACCCGGGTTGGGGTCTCCGGCGACCAGCTCAGTGTTCCGACTGCCTTGCCCCCCGCCCGCAACGAGCCCGAGCAGGCCGGGCTTGCGCTGGCGGGTTCGCTCGAGGGAAGCGGCAGCGGCAGGCTGCACTGCCAACTGAGTCGCTCGAACTGCCGATCGAGCGCCTGCAGTCGCGCCGCTTGCAGGCTGTAGTCGATCCGGTCGATCGATTCGATCATGTCGAGGCGCAGGCCCTGGACCTGCCACGACTCGTTGCCCACGCGCTCGATTTCAATACGCGCGTCGGCGCAGGCTTCCCCCGCCACCGCGGCCAGCGCGATCACCAGTCCAACCCCGGGCAGGCAGGCGCGCCGAACCCGGACCGCGAGGCTTGCAGGTTGGCGAGGCGCTGGGGAAGATCGGCGCATGCCGCATTGTAGGTCCCGCGATGTGAACCGCGTTGCCGTCGCCAGCGTCGTCGGGCGGGATGCACGGCGCCGTTCGGCACCGCCTTCCGCACCTTGCCCCTTGCCCGATCGCCTTCGGCCGCTGCACGTAGGCTGCTCGGGACGGATTGCGGACGCGAGAGCGCAGCCGTGACTGCGCGCGTACTGGTGGTGGAAGACGATCCGGTCAGCGCGGCGTTTCTGTGCGACGTGCTGCGCCGTCGACATACGGTCAGCCACAGCGCGAGTCTGGCTGATGCGCGAGGCGTCCTCGCCACGGCGGATGCGGAGCATGCCTTCGACCTGGCGCTGATCGATTTGCACCTCGACGACGGATCCGGCATCGATCTGCTGCGCCTGCTCTGTGCACCGCCGGGTGGAACGGCGCGAACGACCTGCATCGCGCTCAGCGCCGAGCTCGATCCACCTCTGGTTGCGTCACTGCGTGCGATGGGCTGCGCCAACGTGCTGGGCAAGCCATTGACCGTCGCGCAGCTCGAGCACGCGGTGGCCCAGGCGCTGGGCGACGCCGAGGACGGGCGGGATAGCTCCATGCCTGGGTCGATCGTCGCCAGCGCATCGCCACCGATCTGGGACGACGCCGCAGCGCTGCGCGCCCTGGGCGGCCAGCAGGACGTGCTCGATCGCCTGCGCGGGCTCCTGCTGCAGGATCTTCCCGGCCATCGCACGCGGATCATCGAAGCCCATGCGCAGGGCGACCATGCCACGCTGGACGCCGAACTGCACCGGCTTCGAGCGGCCTGCGGATTCTGCGGCGCGGTGGCGCTGGGGTCGGCCTGCGCACAGCTCAAGGTGCGGCGCGACAAGGAATCGCTGCGCGGCGTGCTGCTGGCGGTCGCGGCGTTGATGGCTGCGCGAGCCTAGTTCCCCGGGCGCAGGATCGCCGCGCCGCGCGCCGGGACGCATGCCCGGCGCAACCGCAGGCTAAGTCCCCGCAGGTCTCAGCCGGCGCACCTCATCGGCCAGTGACCAGGCGCGAAGCGGCTTGCCACCCAGACAGTGCAGCAGCGCCTGGCGCAGCATGCGCCGCAGCGCTTCGCCCTGCCCCGGCGGCCATGCCTCGCCTGCGGCGAGCGCGCGCAGCACCTCACCACGCACGCCTGCGCCGTCGGTCGCCACCAGGCCTTCCTCGGGATGCCAGGCATACACGCCGTCCGGACGGATCGAACTGCCGTCGGCGGCGTGCTCGAGGTCGATGCCCCAGCCAAGCTCGTCGAGCAACCCGACTTCGAATCGGCGCAAGGCCGGGGCCATCGCAAGGCCCGATTCAAGCGCCGCCAGCAACGACGCGTATTCGGGAAACAGGCCATCGTGGGGTTCCTGCCGCGGCAGCAGTCGCACCAGCAATTCGTTGACGTAGAGCCCCGCCAGTCCGCGCTCTCCGCTCAAGCGCAGCGGCGCCGAGAGCGCGTCGAGATCGACCAGCTGACCCAACTCGCCACGCAGGCGGAACCCGAGCCGAAGTGGCTGCCATGGCTGCAACAGGGCGCGCCGTTCGGCGCCACGCGCGCCGCCGGTACCGCGCGCGACCAGACCCAGCCGGCCATGGCCCAGCGCCCAGGCCTCGATCAACGAGGAGCTGTCGCGCCAGGGACGCTGATGCAGGACGAAGGCTTCCGCCTCGAGCACGGCGCCGGACATGGCGGGACTCAGCGAATGCGGACGCCGACCGCCATGCGGTCAGTCGACATAGCCGAAGCGACGCAGCTGCGCTTCGTCGTCGCTCCAGTTCTCGCGCACCTTGCACCACAGCTCCAGGTGCACCTTGCGGTCGAGCAGGCGCTCGATCGCCATGCGCGCCGACTGGCCGATCGCGCGCATCTGCTGGCCGCCGGCGCCGACCACGATGCCTTTCTGGCCCTCGCGCTCGACCCAGATCACTGCCGACACCCGCAGCAGCCGGCCTTCCTCGCGGTACTGCTCGATCTCGACCGTGGACGCGTAGGGCAATTCCTCGCCGAGCTGGCGCATCAGCTGCTCGCGAATCATTTCGGCCACCAGGAAGCGTTCGCTGCGATCGGTGATGTCGTCTTCCGAATACTGCGGCTCGCCTTCCGGCAGGTGGGCCAGCAGCGTACGGGACAGGTCTTCGAGGCCGACGCCCTTTTCCGCCGAGACCGGCACCAGCGCCGCGAAGTCATGCCGTTCGGCGAAGGCCTTCAGCCAGGGCAGCAGGGAGGCCTTGTCCTTCACCTTGTCCACCTTGTTGAGCACCGCGACGCAGGGCACGCCGGCGTCCTTGACCGCGCGCAGTGCGCGCTCATCGTCCTGCTTCCACACCCCGGCTTCGCAGACCAGACAAGCCAGATCCACGCCGGTGAGCGCGCCGGCCGCCGCCCGGTTCATGTAGCGGTTCATCGCCCTGCCGGCCGCGCCGTGCATGCCGGGCGTGTCGACGAACAGGATCTGCCCCCCTTCACGGTGCGCGATGCCGAGGATGCGGTGGCGGGTGGTTTGCGGACGGCGTGACACGATACTGAGCCCGAAGCCGACGATGGCGTTCATCAGCGTCGACTTGCCCACGTTGGGCCGACCCACCAGCGCCACGGTACCGACGCGGAACGCGATCGGGGCTTCCCCATTCATGCCGGCACCTCCAGCTGTTCGAGCACCTGTTGCGCGGCCGATTGTTCGGCGGCGCGCCGGCTGCCGCCCACGGCCTCGATCGCGTGCTGCGGCGCGGCGAGGCTGCAGCGCACGCGAAAGACCTGCGCATGATCCGGCCCCTCGGCAGAAAGCAGCTCGTACTCGGGCAACGCCAACTGGCGCGCCTGCAGCCATTCCTGCAGCCGGGTCTTGGGGTCCTTGCCGGCATCGAGGTTCAATCGATCGAGTTCCGGCGCAAACCAGCCGAGCACGCGGCGCCGGGCCTCGTCGAAGCCCTGGTCGAAGTAAACCGCGGCAATCACCGCCTCGACGGCATCGGCGAGGATCGAATCGCGCCGGTAGCCTCCGCTCTTCAGCTCGCCGCTGCCGAGGATGAGCCGGTTGCCCAGGCCCAGCCTGCGGGCGACGCCGGCGAGCGAGGATTCGCGCACCACGCTGGCGCGCATGCGCGTCAGGGCGCCCTCATCGGCACGCGGGTGGCGTTCGAGCAACGACTCGGAAATCACCAGATCGAGCAGCGCGTCGCCGAAGAACTCCAGCCGCTCGTTGTTCGGCCGGCCCGCGCTGCGGTGCGTCAGGGCCTGGCGAAGCAGGCCTTCATCGTGGAAGTCACCCAGCGACAATGGAACCGCGCGTCACTTCGCCAGCTCGACCATGTAGTCGAACTTGGCCACGAAGTCGAGGTTGTAGAACAGCGGGCGCCGCACCTCGTAGTTCACCGTCAGCTGCACGCCGCTCTTCGCCGTGATGGTGATGTTCTCGGGCTTGACGCTCTCGACGTAGGAGATCTCGAAGCGGCGGCTGAGCAGGTCGCGAATCTTCTTCGGCGCCGCGTTGGCGATGCCGGGCTCCTGGGTCAGCGCGTCCATCGACTCCTTGACGCTGTGGTATTCCGAGTACACCGGAAACAGCTTCATGCCGCAGTAGGCGAAGAACCCGCCCACGCCGAGCACGATGACCAGACCGATGAAAGACAGTCCACGTTGGCGACGCATCGAATGCATAAGGGGAGCCCCTCTCGGCCTGTAGATGGACCCTAGTGTATGACGGTTCCGATGCGACCGAAATCCACCCCGCCATTGGCCGAGTCCCAGTTCATCCAGACCACGAAGGCCTTGCCGACCAGGTTCTGCTCGGGGACGAAGCCCCAGAAGCGGCTGTCCTCGCTGTTGTCGCGGTTGTCGCCGAGCACGAAATAGTGGCCGGGCGGCACGGTGACGATGCCGTCGCCGCGCTGGGAAGTGAACCGGAGCGGATCGAGCAGGATGTCGTGTTCGACCTTGCCCAGGGTCTCCTTCCAGATGTCCTTGCCGTTCTCGTCGCGGCCGCTGCCGACGCCGATGAAGGGCTCGACGCGTTCGGCCTGCACCAGCTCGCCGTTCACGAACACCTGCTTCTTGCGGTACTCGACGGTGTCGCCCGGCAAGCCGACCACACGCTTGATGTAGTCCTGCGACGGGTCCTTCGGGAAGCGGAAGACCACCACGTCGCCGCGCTGCGGCTCGCCGACCTCGATGAACTTCTTGTCCAGCACCGGCCACTTCAACCCGTAGGAGAACTTGTTGACCAGGATGAAGTCGCCGATCAGCAGGGTCGGCATCATCGAGCTCGACGGGATGCGGAACGGCTCGGCGAGAAACGAGCGGATCAGCAGCACCACGAAGATCACCGGGAAGAACGAGCGCGCGTACTCGACCACGATCGGCTCGGGCACTTCGCTGCCACCGCCCTCGGCGACGCGGCGCTTGGCGAAGAACAGCACGTCGGCCAGCCAGATCAGACCGGTGAGCGCGGACAGGGAAACCAGAATGGCGGCGAAATCAACGCTCACGGGCGCATCCTTGCAAGGCTGGGAAGGGTGACGTCATCAGTTCGGTTCTACTTGTCGACCTGCAGCACGGCGAGAAAGGCCTCCTGCGGAATCTCCACGCTGCCGACCTGCTTCATGCGCTTCTTGCCTTCCTTCTGCTTCTCCAGAAGTTTGCGCTTGCGGGTGGCGTCGCCGCCGTAGCACTTGGCCAGCACGTTCTTGCGCAGCGCCTTGACCGTGGAGCGGGCGATGATCTGCGAGCCGATCGCAGCCTGGATGGCCACGTCGAACATCTGCCGCGGAATCAGCTCGCGCATCTTCTCGCACAGGTCGCGGCCGCGCCGGTCGGCCTGCGAGCGGTGGGTGATCACCGACAGCGCATCGACGCGGTCGCCGTTGATCAGGGTGTCGACGCGGACGAACGGGCCGGCCTGGAAGCGCTCGAAGTGGTATTCGAGCGAGGCGTAGCCACGCGACACCGACTTCAGGCGGTCGAAGAAATCGAGCACGACTTCGGCCATCGGCAGCTCGTAGCTGACCTGCACCTGGCTGCCCAGGTACTGGATGCCGCGCTGCGAGCCGCGCTTCTCCTCGCACAGCTTGATGACGTTGCCGACGTGATCGGGCGGCGTCAGCACGTTGGCCACGATGATCGGCTCGCGAACCTCGGCGACCTTGGGCGACGGCGGCAGCTTGGCCGGGTTGTCCAGCGAGATGACCTCGCCGTCGGTGGTCAGGATTTCGTAGACCACGGTCGGCGCGGTGGTCACGAGATCGAGGTCGTACTCGCGCTCGAGGCGCTCCTGCACGATTTCCATGTGCAGCATGCCGAGGAAGCCGCAGCGGAAGCCGAAGCCCATCGCTTCCGAGCTCTCCGGCTCGAAGCGCAGCGCGGCGTCGTTGAGGCGAAGCTTTTCCAGCGCCTCGCGCAGGTCGGGGTAGTCGTCCGCTTCGACCGGGAACAGACCGGCAAACACGCGCGGCTGCATCTCCTGGAAGCCCGGCAGCGGCTCCTTGGCCGGATTGCCAGCCAGGGTCAGGGTGTCACCGACCGGCGCGCCGTGGACATCCTTGATCGACGCCGTAATCCAGCCCACCTCGCCCGGTGCCAGCCGTTCGCGAAAGGTGCGCTTGGGGGTGAACACACCGACCTTGTCGACCAGATGGAAACGGCCGGTCGACATCACCTTGATCTTGTCACCCGGCTTGATCTCGCCCTGCATCACCCGCACGAGGCTGACCACGCCAAGGTAGTTGTCGAACCAGGAATCGATGATCAGCGCCTGCAGCTGATCACTGCCGCGCGGCTTCGGCGACGGAATGCGGTGCACGATGGCCTCGAGCACGTCGCGCACGTTCAGGCCGGTCTTCGCGCTGATGGCGACCGCATCCTTGGCGTCGATGCCGATCACCGCCTCGATCTCGCTCTTTGCCCGCTCGATGTCGGCGGTCGGCAGGTCGATCTTGTTGAGCACGGGCACCACTTCGAGGCCCATCTCCACCGCGGTGTAGCAGTTGGCCACCGACTGCGCCTCGACACCCTGCGCGGCATCGACGACCAGCAGGGCGCCTTCGCAGGCCGCCAGCGAGCGGCTCACCTCGTAGCTGAAGTCGACGTGTCCGGGCGTGTCGATGAAGTTGAGCTGATAGGTCTTGCCGTCGAGTGCGACGTACGGCAACGAGACCGACTGCGCCTTGATGGTGATGCCGCGCTCGCGCTCGATCGGATTCGAATCGAGCACCTGGGCTTCCATCTCGCGGTCGGCGAGACCGCCGCAAAGCTGGATGATGCGATCAGCGAGCGTCGACTTGCCGTGATCAACGTGGGCGATGATGGAAAAGTTGCGGATGTGGTCCATGCCGGTGCACTGAGTGCGCCCGGAATTGGCCGGGCGGACATTCGAGAGAGAAAAACGCGGCATTTTCGCACGAAATCCCTCCGGGAGCTGCATAGCCCGGAGGGAACCGGTTTCCGCGACCGCTGGCCGGCCGGGGCGCGCACCTACCGGGGCGCACCCCGACACCCGCTTACTCGCCTGCGGCGTCGGGCACCAGGGTGATGAATTGGGTGGCCTCGCCGCGGCGAACCAGCAGCAGCACCGGTTCGCCGGCTTCGACCTTGGCGGCCTCGGTCTCGAACTGATCTGCACCGGCGACCTGGGTGCGACCCAGCATCAGGATGACATCGCCGGGACGCAAGCCCGCGCGGCGCGCGGCATCGCCGCGCACGCGGGTCACGACGACGCCTTCGTTCTCGCCCAGATCGAGCGCTTCACGCTGCTCACGGGTCAGGTCGGAGACTTCGAGACCCAGTGCGTCGGCGGAGTCATCGGCGTCGCGGCCCGTCGAGGCGGCGGCCGTGGCGTCGCGCGGCAGCTCGCCGAGGGTGACCACGATGTCGCGCGTCTTGCCGGCACGATTGACGGTCAGGCGGGCCTTGGTGCCCGGCGGCAGCGCACCGACCATCGGCGGCAGATCAGCCGACGAACGCACTTCCTTGCCGTCGAAGGCGGTGATCACGTCCTGCAGCGCGACGCCGGCCTTCTTCGCCGCGCTGTCTTCGCTGAATCCGCTGACCAGCGCACCACCCGGCTTGGCCAGGCCGAGCGACTTCACCATGTCACGGGTGACTTCCTGGATGTTCACGCCGAGCAGGCCGCGGGCGACGTAGCCCTTCTCCTTGAGCTGTTCGGCCGAGCGCATCGCGACGTCGATCGGAATCGCGAAGCTGACACCCATGAATCCGCCGGTGTTGGAGAAGATCTGCGAGTTGATGCCGACCACTTCGCCATCGGTGTTCAGCAGCGGACCACCCGAATTGCCGCGGTTGATCGCGACATCGGTCTGGATGAAGGGCACGTATTGCTGCTGGGTGGCGTAGCTGGCCCGCCCCACTGCACTGACGATGCCGGCGGTCACGGAATGGTCGAAGCCGAACGGCGAGCCGATCGCCACCACCCATTGCCCGGGCTTGAGCGCGTTCGCATCACCCAGCTTCACGACCGGGAAGTTCGCGCCGTCGAGCTTGAGCACCGCCACGTCGCTGGCCTGGTCCGAACCGATGACCTTGGCCGCCAGCTCACGGCGATCCGACAGGCGCACGTAGACCTCGTCCGCGCCGTCGACGACGTGGTGATTGGTCAGCACGTAGCCGTCCGCGCTGATGATGAATCCGGTGCCGAGCGAGGTGCGCTCCTGTGGCACGCCGGGCTGGTCGAAGAAACGGCGGAAGATCTCCGGCACTTCTTCTTCGTCGATCTCGGGGTGCTGGCGTGCGCGCTGGGTCACCACCGCGGACACATTGACCACCGCCGGGCCGGCCTCGGTCACCAGACCGGTGAAGTCGGGCGCCGACGCGCGCGCATCGGTGACCATGACGGCACACAGGAAGACCACGGCAACGCTGGCGCGCTGCATCATTCCCTTCAGCATCGTTTGCACTCCTTGTGGCAACGAAGACAGTCCACGGCAGGGATTCAGGATCCTTCGCGGACGAGCAGTACATTCGGGCGCTTGGACGCGAACAGGGCCAGCAAAGTTCCCAGCAGCGCGCCGGTCAGCACGGCTGCGTTCGGGTCACGCTCAGGCAGCAGCCATGCCGCCAGCGACGCCGCCACGCAGGCGCCGCCGAACAACCCGAGCAGCGCTGCGCCGTAGCCGCGCGCGGCGAGGTGATGCAAGCGCTGCGCGGGCATGCGCAGCAGCAGCGCATCGCCCACCGCCACCGGCGCTTCGAGCAGCGATCGTGGCAGCGCCACCTCACGCCCCGGCGCCAGGCCGCAGGCGCCCTGGCATCCCTGGCAGCCCACGCATCCCGATTCGAATGTCACCCACAGCGTGCGGGTGTCGACCCTGGTGACGTGCACCCGACGATCAACCTGGGTGTGGTGCACGCAGGATCAGCCGCCGGAAACCGCCGTGACGCCCTGGGCAATGCGCTCGACGGTTGCCGCCGGCACCTCGCCGACCACCACGACCTGGTGACCCGGGATGACCCGTCCGAACACGTGCAGCGCGCCGCGGCGGTGTGCGCCGGTCAGCACCTGCTGGTCTCGCTTCAGCGGCTCGACGAACACCGACACCTTGCTCATGCCGTCGGCCAGCACGAGATGCTCGGAATCGGGGCTGCGGCTGGCCGCCAGCAGGCCGAAGCCATCCGGCGCACCGTCGATGCGATAGCGCGTCTGCGCGAGCGACTCCGACTGCGGCCCGACAAAGTGCTCGGGCTGCGCGCGGTCACCGTAGACCGGCGGGGCGACCCGACGCAGTTCGATGCGGGTGAACATCCATTGCTCTATGATGTTGCCGTCGGCGGCACGGATCGCCGAGCGCAGCGGCAGGCCGCTTTCGCGATCGACCCAGAACCGCCGGCCGAATCGCCAGGCATCGCGCGGCAGTGCCTCGATCACCTGGACCGGACGGCCGGCTACACGATCCTCGCCGACGATGCGCAGCTGGTACGACTGGGCGAACTCGGGTGCATCCACCCGCAGGGCCTCGCCGAGATCGACCACACGATCGGCGGCAAAAGTGACCTGCTGGCCGCTTCGGCTCAGCTCGCCGTCGGCCCGGTTGAGTGGCGTGATGTCGGTGCGATCGCCAGCGGCCACATGGTCGACGCTCAGCGCTTCGAGCTGGCCTTCGCGAAGAAGCACCACTTCACCGGCGAAATCGCGCGTCTGCAGCGCCTCGCGCATGTTCGCGAGCAGGTCCTGCGGCTCCTGCGCCGCGACGGCACCGGCGCACAGGCCCAGCAGCAGCGCGACTCCGGCGCGACGGAACATCGACGTCAGCGGCGCGGCTGAGCGTTGGTCTCGAACACGATCGTGCCCGCGGCGGGCGGCTGGGTCGCCGGCAGCAGGCTGACGAAGCCGTGTCCGAACGGGTCGGCCTGCACACCCTGGTGTCGCAGCACCCAGGTATTGAGTCGCGGATCGACCTGGGCGACCGGGCCCAGCGGCAGCGACATCGACTGCGAAACCGTCTGGGTCACCGGCGCCAGCGAAGGCCGCAGGTCGGACTCGGTCAATCCCGAGCTGGCGACTTCGCCGACGCGGGCCGGCTGCGACGACGCCACAGCGTTGGATGCGCTGTCGCCTCCCGGCGACTGCAGTGCGGAGGGCGCCAGCACCAGGGCAGCCAGGGCCACCGAGGCGGCGACGGCAAACCCGCCGGTCCAGCGCAGCACGCGCGCACCAAGCGGCACCGCGGGCGCGGCATCGTCGGCGATGGCCGCAGCGATGCGCGCCGCGAGGCCGTCGTCCAGACGCCGGGTGGCATGGCCGCGCAGACAGTCGCGCACGTAGTGCCAGCGCATCCAGTCGTTGCGGAGTTCGGCCTCGCCGGCCAGGCGTCGGGCCAGGAAGCGTGCGCTGTCGCGCGACAGCTCGCCATCCATGTATTCCGAAACCTGGTTGCGGATCTGCTCGTTGGTCTGATCGTTCATGGGCGTGCCCGTGGTTGGTCCAGCATGCTGCGGAGTTTCTGATCGATCGCGTCGCGGGCGCGGAAGATGCGCGAGCGCACGGTACCGATCGGACAATTCATGGTTTCCGAGATTTCGTCGTAGCTCAGCCCGTCGACTTCGCGCAGGGTGATGGCCATGCGCAGCTCCTCGGGCAATGCTTCGACCACGGCAGCGACGGTTTGTTCAATTTCCCTTCGCATGAGTTCCTGCTCGGGGGTGTCGGTGTCGCGCAGTCGCGCGCCGTTGTCGAACTGCACGGCATCGGCCACGTCGATGTCGTCGGAGGGCGGGCGTCGCCCCTGTGCCACCAGCCAGTTCTTGGCGGTGTTGATCGCGATCTTGTACAGCCAGGTGTAGAACTGGCTGTCGCCGCGGAAATTGCCCATCGCCCGGTAGGCGCGGATGAAGGTGTCCTGGGCCACGTCCTGGGCGTCGCTCCAGTCGTGCACGTAGCGCGAAATCACGCTGACAATACGGTGCTGATAGCGGCCGACCAGCAGGTCGAACGCCTTCTTGTCGCCCCCTTGCACCCGCAGGACCAGCGCCTGGTCGACTTCGTTCTCGCCCATCCGGGCCCGTTCTCCATGTTCGCCGGCCGAGTCAATGGGCTCATCCAGGCCCGCAGCATCGACCGCCCGTCGGCAGGAAAGTTCATCGCCCCGGCAGGTCGTAGGGCCGGCCGTCGTTGACCCTGGCGGCGCCCACCACGGATCATAGCCTTCCTGCCGGGCATTCCCCGGCTCGAAGCTGGAGATTCAGGCATGTTCGATGGATTGCGATTCCGCCACTGGAAGCACGAGCTGCGCGACGACCGCGTGCTGGTGTTGACCTTCGACCGCGCGGAGAGTTCGGTCAACACCCTCGCCCAGGAGGTGCTCGGCGAACTCGAACGCATGGTCGAGCGCGTCGCCATCGAGAAGCCGCGCGCGGTGGTCATCCGCTCGGGCAAGGAGGCCGGCTTCATCGCCGGCGCCGATATCAAGGAGTTCGTCAGCTTCGACGAGCGTGGCAGCGTCCTCGAAGCCATCGAATACGGCCAGGCCGTGTTCCAGAAGCTGGCCGAGGTCGGCGTGCCGACGGTGGCAGCGATCCACGGCCACTGCATGGGCGGCGGTACCGAGCTCGCGCTCGCCTGCCGCTACCGCATCGCCAGCACCGCAGACAGCACCCGGATCGGTCTGCCCGAGGTCAAGCTCGGCATCTATCCGGGCTGGGGCGGCTCGGCGCGCCTGCCGCAGCTGGTCGGCGCACCGGCGGCGATGGACATGATGCTGACCGGGCGCGCGCTGTCGGCCTCGGCGGCTCGCGCGATGGGCCTCGTCGACAAGACCTGCGAACCGGCGCTGCTGCTCGACCAGGCCATCGAACTGGCCAAGCGTGGCACCACCCGTCCGATCAAGCAGCGCGCCACCGCGTGGGCCACCAATCTCTGGCCGGTGCGTCAGGCGCTGGCGCCCATGCTGGTCAAGCAGGTGGCGCGCAAGGCGCGCAAGGAACACTACCCCGCCCCGTTCACCCTGATCGAGACCTGGCGACGGACTGGCGGCGGCGTGCGCCAAAGACTGAAGGCGGAAGCGCGCAGCGTGACCAAACTCGCCAGCACGCCGACCGCGCGCAACCTGATCCGCGTGTTTTTCCTGCAGGATCGGCTGAAGAACCTCGGCGGCAAGGATCACGGCATCAAGCACGTGCACGTGGTCGGCGCCGGCGTGATGGGCGGCGACATCGCCGCCTGGTGCGCGCTGCGTGGGTTCGACGTCAGCCTGCAGGACCGCGAGATGAAGTACATCTCGCCGGCCCTCGACCGCGCGCAGAAGCTGTTCGCCAAGAAGATCAAGCGCGATGCGCCCCGCGCCGAGGCCTCGGCACGCCTCAAGGCCGACGTCGAAGGCAGCGGCGTCGCCAAGGCCGATCTGGTCATCGAGGCGATCTTCGAGAACCTCGAGGCCAAGAAGGCGCTGTACGCCAAGGTCGAGGAGTCTTTGCCTGAGGGCAGCTTGCTGACGACCAACACCTCGTCGATCCCGCTCAACGACCTGCGCGTCGACCTCAAGCAACCGGCGCAGTTCGCCGGCCTGCACTACTTCAATCCGGTGGCGATGATGCCGCTGGTCGAAATCATCCGCCACGACGGCATGGACGCCGAGACCGAGCGCCGCCTCGCCGCCTTCTGCAAGGCCATCGACAAGCTGCCGGTGCCGGTGGCGGGCACGCCCGGCTTCCTCGTCAACCGCATCCTGATGCCCTACCTGCTGGAAGCGATGACCGCGTTCAGCGAAGGCATCCCGGGCCCGGTCATCGACAAGACTGCACTGCGCTTCGGCATGCCGATGGGCCCGATCGAACTGGCCGACACGGTGGGCCTGGACGTCGCCGCTTCGGTCGGCAAGATCCTGGCCGATTTCCTTGGCCTGCCGATCCCCACCGGCCTCGAAGGCAAGCTCGAGTCGGGCAAGCGCGGCCGCAAGGACGGCGAAGGCTTCTACGTCTGGGAAGAGGGCAAGGCGAAGAAACCGGAGGTGCCCGAGGGCTACGTCGAGCCGGAAGACCTGCAGGATCGTCTGGTTCTCGCGATGCTCAACGAGGCGGTCGCCTGCCTGCACGAGGGCGTGGTGGCCGACGCCGACCTGCTCGATGCCGGGGTGATCTTCGGCACCGGCTTCGCGCCCTTCCGCGGTGGCCCGATCCAGCACATCCGGACGGTGGGTGCCGCCAGCTTGAAGGCGCGTCTGGAAACCCTGGCCGAGCGCCACGGCCCGCGCTTCAAGCCGCGACCCGGCTGGGACGAACTCGCCGCCTGAGTGCACGAAACGGACCGCCACGGCGGTCCGTTTCGCTTGGGGTGACACGGCTGGCGCGGCGATTGCCAGCATTGCTGCACTGCGGCAGAGTGATGCCATGAGCGATTCCCCGATCACCCTGCCGCGCTGGCGCCGCATCGTCCTCAAGGTGGGCAGCAGCCTGATTGCCCCGGACGGCCAGGCGCTGAGCACGCGCCACGCGCTCGATCTCGCCCGCTTCGTGCAGCGCGCCCGCGCGATGGAGCGCGAAGTGGTGCTGGTCAGCTCCGGCGCCGTGGCCGCCGGTCGCGCGACCCTGCGCGCCCAGGGTCGCGAGCTGCCTTCCGGCCTGACCGGCCGGCAGGGCCTGGCCGCGATCGGCCAAGCTGAGCTCATGCGCTTCTGGGCGCGCTTCTTCGACGTGCCGGTGGCGCAACTCCTGCTGACCCAGGACGACGTCGCCGACCGCCGCCGCTTTCTCAACGCGCGCAACACCCTGCGCTCGCTGCGCAGTCTCGGGGTGATCCCGATCATCAACGAGAACGACTCAGTCGCGGTCGACGAGCTGCGCGTCGGCGACAACGACTCGCTGGCCGCACACGTCGCCGTACTCGCCGAAGCGGAACTGCTGGTGTTGTGCACCGACGTGGCCGGCCTGCACGATCGTGATCCACGCAAGCACAATGATGCTCGCCTGCTGGGTGAAATCGACGAAGTCACCGAAGCGGTGCTGGCCATGGCCGGCGGCGCCGGCAGCGCCATCGGCACCGGCGGCATGCGCACCAAACTGCTGGCGGCGCGACGTGCCGCCGAAGCCGGTATCGGCACCCTCATTCTCGATGGCCGGGCGCGCGACGATCAGCACGCGGACGCCCTGAGTGGCCTGCTCGACGAGCGCGCACGCGGCACCCTGGTGCGGCCTGCCCTGCAGCGCCGTGCCGCGCGCAAGCACTGGATGCTGCACGCGCTGCCCACCTCCGGCGTGCTGCGTGTCGATCCCGGCGCGGCGGAAGCGCTGGTGGGTCGCGGCGCCTCGCTGCTGCCGCGCGGCGTGCTCGAACACGAAGGCGAGTTCGAAGCGGGCGACGCCGTGGAGGTGCGGGTCGGCGAGCGCGCTCTGGCCAAGGGCATCGTGCAGTACCGCGCCGCCGAGCTCGGTCGCATCCGCGGCCGGCACAGCCGCGAGATCGCCGAGCTGCTGGGCGAATGCCCGTCCGAATCGGTGATCCATCGCGACGACCTGGTGCTGCTGTGAGCATTCGGCCACAGCTGGAATCGGCACGCGCCAGCCTGCCCGCACTGCTCGCGCTCGACGGCGCGCAGCGCGCGGCGCTGATCCGCCTCATGGCCGCAGCGATCCGTCGGCGCACGGCATCGATCCTGCAGGCCAACGCCGACGACGTGGCAACCGGCACCCGGGCCGGCCTGTCCACCGCCATGCTCGACCGGCTGACGCTGGACGAAGGACGCATCGAGCAGCTGGCGCAGGCGCTCGAAGCCGTCGCTGAACAACCCGATCCGCTGCACGATGCCGCGGCGCCTACGGTACGCCGCGATGGACTGCGACTGCGCCAGGTACCGGCTCCGCTCGGGGTGATCGCGATGGTGTACGAATCGCGCCCCAACGTGACCGCCGATGCGGCCGCGCTGTGCCTGATGTCCGGCAACGCCTGCGTGCTGCGCGGCGGTCGCGAGGCGCGCCACAGCAATCAGGCGATCGCCGCGGCACTGCACGACGCGCTGGCCGAAGCCGGCCTGCCCGCCTCGGCCGTCACCGTGCTGGACGATCCCGACCGCTCGTTGCTGCAGGAGCTGCTCGGCTGCGACGATCTGGTCGACGTGGTGATACCGCGCGGCGGCGAGGCGCTGATCCGCCACGTGGCGGAGCACAGCCGGATTCCGGTCATCCGCCACTACAAGGGTGTTTGTCACCTGTACGTGGATCGCGCCGCCGATCTCGATCGCGCGCTGAGTCTGCTTGTCGACGGCAAGTCCACGCGACCAGGCGTCTGCAATGCACTCGAATGCCTGCTGGTGCACGCCGAGGTCGCCGCGCGTTTCCTGCCGCGCGCGGGTTCGGCCATGCGCGAGCGCGAGGTGTCGCTGCGCGCCTGCCCGCGCAGCCTGCCGCTGCTGGACGGGGCGCAGGCGGCGAGCCAGAGCGACTGGGGCCACGAATATCTCGATCGCATCCTCGCGGTGAAAGTCGTCGACGACCTCGACGCCGCGCTGGCGCACATCCGCCGCTACGGGTCGCAGCACACCGAAGTCATTGCCAGCGAGGATGCCGCGGCCTGCGCACGCTTCGTCCAGCAGGTCGACGCATCGGCAGTGATGGTCAATGCCTCATCGCGCTTCAACGACGGCGGCGAACTCGGCCTCGGCGCCGAGATCGGCATTTCCACCACCAAACTGCATGCCTACGGGCCGATGGGTCTCGCCTCGCTGACCTGTCGCAAGTGGGTGGTGGAGGGCGAGGGGCACGTAAGGCATCCCCAGACCTAGCCCTGGGCCCGGTTCCCGCCCCTCAAAGCACCGCCGCGAGATCCTTCTCGATGCTCTCCGGCGTGTCGGTAGGCGCGTAGCGACGTATCACCTTGCCGTCCTTGTCGACCAGGAACTTGGTGAAATTCCACTTGATCGCCTCGGTGCCGAGCACGCCCTTGGCCGACTTCTTCAGGTGCTTGAACAGCGGATGCGCCTCACCGCCATTGACGTTGACCTTGGCGAACATCGGAAAACTCACGTCGTAGGTGAGCGAACAGAAGTTCTTGATCTCGTTCTCGTCGCCGGGCTCCTGGTGTCCGAACTGGTCGCAGGGGAAGCCGAGCACGGCGAGGCCTTTGTCCGCGTACTTCTTATGCAACGCTTCGAGGCCGGTGTACTGCGGGGTGAAGCCGCATTTCGAGGCCGTGTTGACGATCAGCATCGCCTTGCCCTTGAAATCGCCCAGCGACTGGTCGTCGCCGTCGATGGTCTTGGCCGAGTATCCGTAGATGTCGCTCATGGCGGCGCTCCGATCGTGGGTGCTGGGGCGGATTATGGATCGAATGGGGTCGCCTGCGCGTGACCGCCGCAGCGCGCTGGCGTGCCGGGCGCCGCCACACCGGCGTGAAAGCGCGGCCGGACGCCAGCGCGCGCCCTGAGCTGCCGCGCACGCCAGCGTGACAATCTGTGACCCGCGCTGACCCCACCTGAACGTCTTCCGTGCGATGATGCGGCGCAGCAAAACAGGAGGCGGCCGATGCTCTACCACTGGCACGAGTTCTCGCGAAACCTGATGGAGCCCTACGTCTACGGCGCCGAAGCGCTGGCCAAGATGTACTCGGCGCCCGGATCGTGGATGGCCAAGCTGCCCGGCGCCGAGCGCATCGCGGCCGGCTACGAGCTGTTCCACCGCCTCGGCAAGGACTACGAAAAGCCGGAGTTCGGCATTCGCAGCGTCGAGGCGCACGGACACCATCTGCCGGTGGTGGAAATCGAGGCCGCCCGCCAGCCGTTCTGCCGGCTGCTGCGCTTCAAGCGCTACAGCGACGAGGCCCAGGTCATCCACGACCTGAAGGACGATCCCAAGGTGCTGGTGGTGGCGCCGCTCTCCGGCCACCACTCGACGCTTCTGCGCGACACGGTGCGCACCTTGCTGCGCGACCACAAGGTGTGGATCACCGACTGGGTCGATGCGCGCATGGTGCCGCTGGCGGACGGCGCGTTCGGCCTCGACGACTATGTGCACTACATCGAAGGCTTCATCCGCCAGATCGGCGCCGAGGATCTGCACATCGTCTCGGTCTGCCAGCCCACCGTGCCGGTGCTCGCCGCAGTCGCGCTCATGGCCGCGCGTGGTGAAACGACCCCGCGCAGCTTGACCCTGATGGGCGGCCCGATCGACAGCCGGCAAAGCCCGACCGCGGTGAACAATCTCGCGACGACGAAGCCGCTGTCGTGGTTCCAGCGCAACGTGATTCACGAGGTGCCGGCGAACTATCCGGGCGCCGGGCGCAAGGTCTATCCGGGCTTCCTGCAGCACGCCGGTTTCGTAGCGATGAACCCGGGCCGCCACGCGCGCTCTCACTGGGACTTCTACCGCGACCTGGTGCGCGGCGACCTCGAGGACGCCGATTCGCACCGCCGTTTCTACGACGAGTACAACGCCGTGCTCGACATGGCCAGCGAGTACTACCTCGACACCATCCGTGTGGTATTCCAGCAGCACTTGCTGCCGCGCGGCTGCTGGGACGTCGACGGCGAGCGCGTACGGCCCGAGGCCATCCGCGACACCGCGATCCTGACAATCGAGGGTGAACTCGACGACATTTCCGGGCTCGGCCAGACCCGTGCGGCGCATGACCTTTGCCGCGCCCTGCCGCGCAAGCGGCAGAAGCACCTCACGGTGGACGGTGCCGGCCACTACGGCATCTTCAGCGGACGCCGCTGGCGCGAGGTGGTGTACCCCGAGGTCAGCCGGTTCATCCGCGCTGCCGGATAGGCTCGCGTTGGCCACCGCCCCGAACAAGCAGTACGACCGCGCCTACTTCGACCGCTGGTATCGCGACCCGGCGGAGCGCCGGCTGCGCCAGACCCTTACGGCGCACAAGGCTGCGGTGGCCGTGAGCGTGACCGAATGCCTGCTCGGCCGGCCGCTGCGTTCGGTGCTGGATGTCGGCTGCGGTGAGGGCGACTGGCGCGCGCCGCTGCGCAAGCTGCGTCCCCGAATCCAGTACCTGGGGCTCGACTCGAGTGACTATGCCGTCGAGCGCTTCGGCCGCGCCCGCAACCTGCGCCTGCTCGACTTCGCCCAGCTCGAGCAGGTGCGTCCCGGACCAAGCGTCGACCTGCTGGTGTGCAGCGACGTGATGCATTACCTGCCCAACACCGTGTTGCGCCGAGGCCTGCGCGGCTTCGCCGAACTCTGCCACGGCGTGGCCTACCTCGATCTGTTCTGCCGCGGCGATGCCGCCGAAGGCGACGAGGACGGTTTCATTCCCCGCCCCGCCACCGTGTACCGGCGCTGGTTCGCCGAAGCCGGCCTGCGCCCGCTGGGCATGCACTGCTACGCCACACCGGCGCTGCACGGCAGCCTGTCGGCGTTGGAGAGGCTGGCGGTCTGAAGTCGGGTTGCTTCGAAGGGCTGATCGCCGGGTCTGAACCCCGCGACATGCTGCGCTGCCGGTGTCGTGGTTCGATGGATCAGCGTCTGAACTGCGCTGGCAAGCAACGATCCATGACGGACGAGCGTGAGCTCTTCTGAACTGTCGGTTTGCGCACGCATCGCGGCGGCGCGGGCGCAGCCAACACGCTCGGTTTCACCAGCGTAGTCCATCAAGACAGTTGACCGGCCTGTTGAAATCGCATCGACGTCCTGCATGGACTAGACTCTCGACACTTCGAGCTCTGTCCAGAAGGCGCGCTGATGACTCGACGCACTCCACTCTTCCTGGCACTGACCTCGCTCGGCACGTGGGCGCCAGCTCAAGCGGCGACGATCACGGTCAACACCAACAATCCTGCCGACAATCCAGGTGATGGCCTGTGTTCGCTTGTCGAGGCCATCAACAACGCCAACGGCGACAACGAGGTCAGCTCCGGGGACTGCGTGGGCGGCACCGGCGCCGATACCATCCAGCTGCCCGCGGCCCAGACGATCACGTTGACCTCGGCGCTGCCGGACCTCATCGGCAACGTGAGCATCGTCGGCAATCAGGCCCGCATCGAGCGGGCCGATACGGGGTGCAATCTCGACGGCAATCCCGATGCCGGCGAATTCCGCCTGCTCGCAGCCAAGGTCGGTGACCAGACGGTGACGCTCAGCGACTTCACTTTGGCCAACGGATGCGCCGATGGCAGTTCGAGCGAAAGCCAGCGAGGAGGAGCCTTCTTCGGCTACGACTCCTACCTGACCCTGCAGGGGATGCGGTTCGAGGGCAATCGCGCCGGGGTGAACGGTGGTGCGGTGCTCGTCGGGGTGGAGAACGTCGGTTCCGTCACCATTCGTCAAACCACGTTCGAGGGCAATCAGGCGGGTTTGCGCGGCGGCGCGGTCTTCGCGTCCTCGGTCGCGACCTCTATTGAAGACTCGGTATTCACCGGCAACCAAGCGAATGTCGGCGGAGCGTTTGATCAGCGCTACAGCAACGCGACGGTGACGCGCAGTACGTTCAGCGGCAATGCCGCAACATCGGACGGCGGTGCGATCTCATTCAGGAGATTCGGCGGCCTCGATCACACGTTGACTCTGACCGACAGCACGCTCAGCGGCAACACCGCCGGACTGGACGGGGGCGGCATCAACAGCCGGGGCACGATCTCGATCCAGAACAGCACGCTGAGCGGAAATTCCGCGGGCACAGGCGGCGCCATCAATCTTGCGGATGCCGCCAGCATGCTGCAGATGACCGACAGCACGCTGGTCGACAACACCGCCGGCGGTTCAGCCAGCCATGTCTTCGCTGCTGAGAACAACCAGGCGACCGTCTACCGCACGCTGCTCAGCGGAGGCGGAGCCTCGGCCTGCTACCTGGGGGGCTTGCAGAGCGGCGGCGACAACCTCGTGACCGAGGCAAGCTGCAGTGCCCTGGGCGCGACGGTAGTATCCGCCGGCGCGCTGCAGCTGGGCCCGCTGCAAGACAACGGCGGCCCGACCCAGACCTTCGCATTGGGCGTCGGATCAGTTGCCATCGACGCCGGCGGCAGCGGCTGCGGCGCCACCGACCAGCGCGGTTCCGGCCGACCGGCAGACGGCGACGACAACGGCTCGGTATTCTGCGACGTCGGTGCGTTTGAAGTGGGCGAAACGCCGAGTTCAGGGCCGAATTTCGTGGTGAATGCCACGACGGACGTGGGCGATGGCGTATGCGGCGCCGTCGCGGGCCAGTGCACGCTGCGCGAGGCCGTGCTCGCAGCGAACAGCGATGCGGATGCGTCGATCATCACGTTTGACCCGGGCGTGTTCGCCTCGGCGCAGACGGTGACGCTCGGCCAGGGCCAGATACCGATCACGACCAGCACCACGATCACCGGGCCTGGGCGCGAGTTGCTCACTGTGGATGCGAACGCGGCGTCGCGCCACTTCCTGATCGACAACGGCAGCGTCGACGTCATCGCCGCCAGTCTTTCCGACCTGAGCCTGGTCAACGGCAACGCCATCGAAGGCGGGGGCGCGATTCGAGCCGAGGAGAGCCTGACTCTCAGCCGGGTCACCCTGCAAAACAACCGCAGCTCGGCAGGTGGTGCCCTCAGTGTGATCTACAGCGGCCAGCCCAACGCCTTCAACGTCGTGATCGATGACGCGCTGCTCAGCCAGAACACCGCCACCTACGGCGGCGCGATGCACGCCATTCCGCCCGAGGGCAGTTCGATCTATATCAGCAACAGTCAGTTTCTCGACAATCTCGCCAGTCGCCCGGGCGATCCCACGTTCGGAGGTGCAGCGGTTTTGGGCATTCAGTACGGAAGCATGAGGATCGAGGACAGCACCTTCAGCGGCAACGTGCTCAATTCGGGCAGCAGCGCAAAGGGAGGCGGCCTCTACCTCTTCGGCTATGATTCGGGCGTGACTCTGCAGCGCGTGACGGTGAGCGGCAACTCGGCGGGCGGGTCGACGGGGCAAGGCCAGGGCGGCGGCCTGTACGCCGGCGTGAGCGGCTCATTCAGCCTCACCGACTCGGTCATCAGCGGCAACACCTCGGGGGGCGGAGGATCCTCGCTGCGCCGGAATGGAGGCGCGTATGTGGTCCTGTTCAACATGGCCGAGGGGCTGATTGAGCGCACCACGTTCAGCGACAACGTGGCCCTGGCCGCAACGGGGGGCGTGGGCCTGATTGCGCTCAGCGGAGCGTCGCTGACCCTGGACAGCAGCACCGTCTCCGGCAATTCTGCCGGCGCGAATGCCGGTGGCCTGTATGCGCTCGCGGATGAGAGTTCGACCCTCACCGTCTCCAACTCGACGATCAGCGGCAACGCCGCCGATCGTGAGGCGGGCGGTGCGATGCTCGCTGCATTCGATCCGGGCACGCGCATCGACATGGTCGGCTCAACGATCACGAACAATCTTGCCGATGCGAACGCCAATGGCGCGGACTACGGCGGCGGCATGGTGCTGTTCGCATCGAACAGCGCGGTGATCAGCATCGGCGGCACGGCGATCGCCGGCAACGCGACGGGCGGAAGCTCCACCCAGACTGACATCACCGCCCTCGGTGAGCCGTTCTTGATCGGCAACAGCCTGATTGGTAACAACGATGGCAGCGGCCTGGCCGAGGCGCCCGTCGGCATGCCGGATGGCGACAACAACCTCATCGGCGGCGCCACCAACGGTCTGATCGACCCTGGACTCGGCATCCTGACCGACCACGGCGGATCAACCTTCACCCATCGCCCCATCGACAGCTCGCCACTGATCGACCACTACACGGGCTGCACAGGCACCGACCAGATCGGCCAGGCACGCGGTCTCGACGGCGACGGCACGCCGGGTGATGACTGCGATATCGGGGCGGTCGAGTTCGACGCGCGGATCTTCCGCGACGGATTCGAGAACGTTCCGCTCGTCAAGCGCTTCGACGCAAGGCAGGCACTTCTCAGCCGTGACGAGGTACTCGATCGCCTGCCGACCAACGGCCAGGCAAGGGTCGTGCTGCGTGCGCCCGGAGCGTCGCCCGATCAGTCTCTGGTCATCGTGCACGCGCGCCGCTTCGGCGACCGGATCGAGCTGCAGCTCAATCGCCTTGAACAGGGCGTTTGGATGCAGGGCAAGTGGCAACCCTTCACGGGCGAGTCGTCACGCCTGCGCTGGTAGGCGCCTGACAGCAATCGAACGCAACGGACAGGTCGTGCCGCCCGATCCGCGGCATCGGGCAGGATCTCGGAAGTGCTGCCGGAGCGTGACCTACCTCGACCTGTTCTGCCCAGGCGATGCCGCTGAAGGCGACGAGGACGGTTTCATCCCCCGCCCCGCCAGCCTGTAGCGCCGCCGGTTCGCCCACGCCGGCCCGCGCCCGCTGGGCATGCACTGCTACGCCACGCCGGCGCTGCACGGGAGTCTGTCGGCGTTGGAGACGCTGGCGATCTGAAGTCGCCAGGTAGCGCGCGGAAACTGGCTTGCCTGTCCAAGGCGAGGTCTGGGCCGCTACGCTCTTTCCCAGCGGCCTAGGGCTGGTGCCGGAAGCGGGTTGGCGACGGTAGGTCACGACCCGAAGCAGACCTTCGACCTGCCCTGAACGATGGCAAGAGCGGACGTTCACCCTGCTCGCGTATCTTCAGTCTCTACGACAGGGGACTTGGAATCCGGACCGCCGGGCTACTCAAGATCGGGGGGACGCCGGATCGTATCGACCTCGGCGCCCGTAGCAGTAGCCAATTCCGGCGACAGCCAATTCGGAACGTAGCGTGGCCATTCCAATCGTAGCTGGCCAGCCGGACCATGAGCGGATCGGCGCGCCTTCGCGAAACGCAAGAAACGTTAGCATCGCCTACAATGTGATCTGCGGCCAGTCTGAGTCGCTCCACGCGATCAGGATCGGCCGATTCGGAGTCTCGGCATTCGAGTCCGCCGCAGCGATGATCTATTCGCCTCTCGGGGCCAACCAGGTCGAATGCTGCTGAAAGAATCGATGATGTGCCTGATCCGCTTCTATTGCAAGCGAGGCATCGCGCGCAAAGTGACAGCCGGTCACCACAACAATCTGCAAGCCATGCTGGATGATCACCTCGACGCGGCTCATCGTTCCGCCGTCAGCGCTTGTTCGCAATGCAGCATTTCCGACGCCATGCGCCGAGGTCACCCCAATCGCAGGCAATATGGGCAAGCCTGCGTTGGAATACAAGCGCCGAGCGCTACGCACATCAGCTCGAAGCAGAAGTCGAGCGGCGCAACTCCGGGCTGACCCAGGCGCAGGAATCAGCCGAACTGGCGCTCGCGACGCTGCAGCAGGCCCAGCACCAGCTCGTGTAATCCGAAACGATGGCTTTGCTTGGCCAGCTGGTCGCCGACGTGGGGCACGAAGTCAACACTCCGCTGGGTGTCGCACTGACCCCATCGACCTTCCTCGAGGAACGCGCCCACGCCGTCAGCGGTCGCATGCACGACGGCACCCTGACGCGCGTCGAACTCTGTTCATTTCTCGACCAAACGGAGCACTCGACGGAGATGATTGAGCGCAACTTGGCGCATGCCGCCCATATGGTGTCGACGTTCAAGCAAGTCTCGGTGGACCGCACCTCGGATGTACGACGCCCGATCCGACTCGATTAGTACATCCTTGATCTGGCCGAGAGCCTGGAGCTGACCTGGAAATGCAGGCCGATTCGCCTGGAGATTCATTGCCCGTTAGACATCGAGATGGACTGGTTTCCGGATGCGCCGGGTCAGGTGCTGACGAACCTGATCCAGAATGCCCTGATTCATGCCTACCCGGACGATCGCGGCGGGGTGATGCGGCTCGAAGTCGGCGTGCTCGCCAAAGAGCACATCGAGTTGGCATTTGCCGACGGTGGCCAGGGCGTCTCGCCGGACCAGCTTCCGCTCATTTTCGATCCCTTCTACATCACCAAACCCAGTATGGGCGGCACCGACCTTGGCCTGCATGGCACCTGGAATCGGGTGGTCGAGAAGCTCGGCGGCAGGATGCGCGCGGACAGCATGCCCTGTCTGGGGCTCTCCGTGCTCATCGATCTGCCGCGGGTCGCCCCAGCCAGCGGTTCCTGAGATTGACGCTTGGCTCCTTCCCGCTTGACGCGGATCATGTTCGCTTCAACCGGTTGGCGTTACTCTTGGCCCAGCTGGTGCTCCCGTGAGCCACGGGAACATGGCTCCCAGCCACCGAACCTAACCCGCAAGGCAGGGGTCGTCGGCCGTATGGATCGTTGGTTCATACCAGGGTCGCGAGGGAAACGTCGCGGTCTCCCCTGTTTGGAAAGGAGCGAGCGTGAACGAGTTGGAGGACCGATTCGGTCGCAGGTTTTCCTACCTGCGTCTGTCGCTGACGGAAGCCTGCAACTATCGGTGCAGCTACTGCCTGCCCGACGGCTATGACGGTCCGTCGCGCGGTTTCCTGACTCGCCCCGAGATCGGCCGCGTGCTACGCGCCTTCGTCGACCTCGGCATGACCAAGCTGCGGCTGACCGGCGGCGAGCCCAGCCTGCGCCGCGACCTGATCGAGATTATCGACGATGCCGCCAATCTGGACGGCATCCGCAAGATCGCGATGACCACGAATGGCGTGGTGCTCGAACGCAAGGTCTCGGCCTGGCGCGACGCGGGCCTCACCGCGCTCAACGTCAGCCTGGACAGTCTCGACCCTGATCGCTTCGCCGCGGTCACCGGCTTCGACCACCACACCTCCCTGCTGCGGGGCATCGATCAGGCACTGACGCTCGGCTTCGACTCAGTGAAACTCAATGCCGTGCTGCTGCGCGGCGTGAACGACGACGAGCTGGACGGCTGGCTCGATTACGTCCGCGTTCGCGCGCTGTCGATGCGTTTCATCGAGCTGATGCGCACCGGCGACAACGCCGACTACTTCGCTGCGCACCATCTGCCCGCCAGCACGGTGGCCGCACAGCTGCTCGCCCGGGGATGGACGCGGGTCGCGCGAGCGCCGGACGCCGGACCGGCGATCGAGTACGCGCACCCCGACTACCGCGGCAAGATAGGTCTGATCGCGCCGTATGCGCCGAACTTCTGCGCTTCCTGCAATCGGCTTCGCGTCACGGCACGCGGCGACCTGCGGCTCTGCCTGTTTGGCGAGTTCGGCGTGCCGCTGCGCGGATTGCTGCAAGACGATGCCGATGGTGAGACTTTGCGCGCGCGCATCGCGCAGCAGCTCGGCCTCAAGGCCGCGGGACACGACCTGCACCGCGGCAACCCGGGCATGACGCCCCACCTCGCTTCGGTGGGAGGCTGACATGCAGGGCAAAGGCAACTTCCACATGGCCGACGTGCGGGCCAAGCGTGTCACGCGCCGCCGCGCAGTCGCGGTGGGCGAGCTCCATGCCGGCGCGGACGCCTTCGCGATGATCGCCGAGCGGCGGCTGCCCAAGGGCGATGCGCTGGCGCTGGCCGAGATCGCCGGGCTGCAAGGCGCGAAACAGGCATCAGCGCTGATGCCGCTGTGCCATCCGCTACCGCTCGATCTGGTACGCGTGCGCTGTCTGGCCGTGCCGGCGCGCCATGCGATCCGGGTCTATTGCGAAGTCGCCACCGAGGCGCGCACCGGGGTTGAGATGGAAGCGCTCGCCGGGGTGAATGCCGCGCTGCTGACGATCTACGACCTGACCAAGCCGGTGCAGCCGGCGCTGCGCATCGAGGGCATCAATCTGCTGTTCAAGGAAGGCGGCAAGAGCGGGCTGTGGATCTGCCCCGAGGGCCTCGCTGACGAGGAGCAGGAGTTCTATGCGCCGCGCGCACCGACCACGCTGGCCGGCGCGGGCTGCGCAATCGTCACCCTGAGCGACCGTGCCGCCGAAGGCGTGTATCCCGACCAGTCGGGACCGGTACTACGCGAAGCAGTCGAGGCGCTGGGTGGCACCGTGCGCGTGCAAACCGTGATGGCGGACGACCCGGCCGCACTGCAGGCCCATCTCTGCGAACTCGCCGACCAGGGCATCCGGCTGTGCCTGTGCAGCGGCGGCACCGGGCTCGGTCCGCGCGACCAGACGCCCGAAGCGCTGATCGCTCTGGGTGGGCGCGAAGTGCCGGGCCTCGCCGAACTGTTCCGCGCCGAGAGCGCCGCGTTCACCGGCCACGCCTGGCTGAGTCGCAGCAACGCCGTGTTGTGGCGCGGCATGCTGATCCTGGCCTTGCCCGGTAGCCCGAAGGCAGCGCGGCAGGCGCTCGACATCCTCGGTTCCCTGCTGTCGCATGCACTCGCGATGGCGGCCGGAGGCGATCACCGGTGATCGGATACGACGAGGCCCTGGCTGTGGTGCGGCAAGAGGCCGCAGCGCTTGCGTCCGAATTCGCAGGTCTGGCATCGGCGCATGGCCGGGTGCTCGCGCAGGCCCTGATCGCGCCGGAATCGCTGCCACCGTTCGACAACACGGCCATGGACGGCTACGCGCTGAAGGTGCCGCCCGCCGGGCTGCCCGCCGGCACGCGATTGCCCCGGGTTGGCGAACTCGCTGCCGGACAGGCGCCCGGCAGGCACGCCGAGGGGGCACTGGAAATCATGACCGGCGCGCCGATTCCCGAAGGGTTCAATGCGGTGATCCCGGTCGAGCAGATCGTGCTGGAAGACGACGGCCAGACCGTGGTCACCCGACAGGCCGTTTCGCCCGGCAAGCACATTCGCGGCGCCGGTGAGGACATCGCCGAGGGGGAGACCCTGCTCGAGGCAGGCCATGTGCTCGACGCCGCGGCGCTGGCCATGTGCGCCGCGCTGGGCCTGGTTTCCCTGCCCGTTGCGCGCCGTCCGCGCGTCGCGCTGATCAACACCGGCAACGAAGTGCTTGATCCGGCGACCGAACGTCTCCAGCCCGGACAAATCCGCAACAGCAACGGCACCTACCTGGTCGAACGACTGCGCGAGGCCGGCGCCGATTGCGTGCTGCAGGCGAGCACCGGCGACGAGCCGGACGCGTTAATCGCCGCGATACGCCGGGCCGAAACAGCACAGGCCGACATCGTGATCACCACCGGCGCGGTGTCGATGGGCAAGTACGATTTCATTCCCGAAACGCTCACCCCGCTCGGTGCACGCACGCTGTTCCACAAAGTGCGCATGCGGCCCGGCAAGCCCATCCTGTTCGGTCGGCTCGCGGCCGGAGCGCTGTTCTTCGGCCTGCCTGGCAACCCAGCATCGAGCGCGGTCGGCCTGCGCTTCTTCGTCGAACCGGCGATTCGCCGCATGCTCGGCCTGCCGGCCGAACAGCCGCGCCGACTACCCCTGCTACGCACACATGGCAACAGGGTCGGGCTGACCCTGTTCCTGAAGGGTCGCTGGGGGCTCGGTGGCGACGGACGCGCCTTCGCCGAGGTGATGGGCGGTCAGGAGTCGTTCCGGCTGCGTCCGTTGCTGCACAGCAATGCCTGGGTGCAGCTGGCGGCCGAAGTGACCGAACACGCCGCGGGCGACACGGTGGCGGTGTATCCGCCAGGCCACCTCTCCTCACTCGGCGGGTTCGCCTTCAACGCATCGGAGGCCATGCCATGAGGGTGCAGCTTTCCCTGTTCGGTGCGTTCCGCGCGATGCAGGCCAAACCGGCGGTCGAGCTGGACGTCAAAGACGGTGCCGACGTCGCAGCGCTGCGCGAAGCGCTGGCCGTGCATGCGACCAAGGCCTGGCCGAACTTCAACCCAACCCTGCTGGCTGCGTCGGTCTTCGCGACCGAAAGCATGGTGCTTCGCGAGCGCGAAGCGCTGCCGGACGACGGCCGCGTCGCCATCCTGCCGCCGGTGAGTGGCGGCTGAAAGAGAAACAGATTCCATGAACGATCACGCTTCCCCGAGCGAACAGACGGCGCCCTCCGGCATTCGCGTCGGCGTGTGTGACGCCGGGACCAGCCTGCCCAGCGTCGAGCGCGCGCTCGACTTCGTCTCCGACCCGGGCTTCGGCGGCATCGCCGTGTTCGTCGGCAAGATCCGCAACGCGAATGTCGGACGCGAGGTCACCGGCATCGCCTACGACATGTTCGCGCCGCTGGCGGGCAATCTGTTCCGCGGCTTCGCCGAGGAAGTCGCCGCCGAATTCGGTCCCCGGGTCAAGCTCTTCGTCGAGCACGCCAAGGGCCAGCTCGGAATCGGCGACATCGCTGTCGTCGTGGCCGCCGGCACGCCGCATCGCGACGAGGCGTTTCGCGCCTGCCGCGCCCTGATCGAGGCGGTCAAGCATCGCGCACCGATCTGGAAGCAGGAACATTACGTAGATGGAAGCAGCGAATGGAGCGAGGGCTGCTCGCTGTGCGATACCTCCCGGGCGGCCGAGGCAGCAGAGGCCCATGCGCACGATCACGCGCACGACCACGCGCACGAGCCGGGACACCGACACGTCTGATGGCTACCGCACCTGCCCGATTCGGCTGGGTGCTGGCGGGTGGCGCTTCGAGTCGCATGGGCACGGACAAGGCGAAGCTGCCCTGGGGCGACACCGATGTTCTTGGACATGCCGTTGCGGTGCTCAGTCGGTCTGGCGTCGGGCGGGTGCTGGTCAGCGGTCGCCCCGGACATTCCGACGCGATTCCCGACGACGAGCCGAACCTCGGCCCCTTGGGCGGGCTGGTGACCCTGGCGCGACACTGCCCGGATGGTGCGGCGTGGATCATCGCTGTCGACGCGCCGCAGGTATCGCCAGCGGACCTGCACGCCCTCGCCGCGGATGGCACACAGCAGGCCTGCTGCTTCGAGGGCTTTCCGATGCCGATGTGGCTGCGCCTCGACGCCCATGCGCGCGCGACGCTCGCCGCTGCGAGCCGGCACCCGGAAGCAGCGCGCCGTTCGCTGCGCGCCTGGCAAACCGAAATCGGCACGCTTCGTCTGCCGTGCACCGAAGCGCGCGCAGCGCGCCTGCGCGGTGCGAACACGCCCGGGGAATGGGCAGCCCTGCGCGCATGAAAATTCAGTTCGACCAGACCAGTTTGCGCATCCGGCTCGACGAGTCGGACTGGGCCGAACTGCTCCAGCAGGGCCAGCTGAGCCTGTGCGGCCCGGGCCCGGCAGCTGCCTGGCGGGTGGTCCTGCGGCTGCACGGGTCGAATGCCGACCTCGCGGTGCACGCTCCTGCCATCGAGCTGGCGATTCCGCAGGCAGACGCCCGCGCGCTCGAGCAACGCCTGCCCTGCCGCGACGGCCTCGACTACGCGCTCGCCGGCATCCGGGTGTCGATCGAAGTCGACGTGCGCGACAGCCGCAAACAGCGCCCCCGCCGCGACTGAGTCCGCGCACTCCCAGGCGGCAACCGATTTGAGGCTGACCGTGGCCTGATTGACTTAAGTCAGGGCGGCCATGTCCCCCGACGCGCAGCATCACCGCAATGCCGGTGTGCCGCGCGTTGCGCTGACTCCCCAATCCTGCGGCCCACCGGCGATCCCTTCCAGCTTCGAAGGATTCGTCATGTCCGCCACGGCTGTTTCGTCCTCATCCACGTCAGGTCCGGTCCTCCATGACTGGCGTCCCGAAGACCCGCAATTCTGGGAAAGCACCGGCAAGCGCATCGCCAGCCGCAACCTCTGGATCTCGATTCCGTCCCTGCTGCTCGCATTCTCCGTGTGGATGGTGTGGAGCGCGGTGACGGTCAAGCTCAATGGCATCGGTTTCAGCTTCACGACCGACCAGCTGTTCTGGCTCGCCGCCCTGCCCGGTCTGTTCGGTGCCACCCTGCGCATCTTCTACTCCTTCGTCGTGCCGATCTTCGGCGGACGGCGCTGGACCGCAATCAGCACCGCCTCGCTGGCGATTCCCGCGCTGTGGATGGGCTTCGCCGTGCAGGATCCGACCACGCCGTACTGGCAGTTCGTGCTGATCGCCCTGCTCTGCGGCTTCGGCGGCGGCAACTTCGCCTCGTCGATGGCGAACATCAGCTTCTTCTATCCGAAGAAGCAGCAGGGCTCGGCGCTGGGCATGAATGCCGGCCTCGGCAATCTCGGCGTTTCGGTGATGCAGTTCGTGGTGCCGCTGGTGATCACCGCCGGCGTGTTCGGCGCGCTGGGCGGCGCGCCGCAGAACTTCGTGCAGGGCGAGGCGACGACGCCGATCTGGCTGCAGAACGCCGGCTTCATCTGGGTGCCCTTCATCGCCCTGTTCACCGTGCTGGCCTGGTTCTTGATGAACGACATCGCCAGCGCCCGGGCGTCGTTCGCCGAGCAAAGCATCATCTTCAAGCGCAAGCACAACTGGCTGATGTGCTGGCTGTACATCGCCACCTTCGGCAGCTTCATCGGCTACGCGGCCGGCTTCCCGATGCTGATCAAGACCCAGTTCCCGGCGGTCGAAGCGCTGAAGTACGCCTTCCTCGGACCATTCGTGGGTGCGCTGATCCGACCGGTCGGCGGCTGGCTGTCCGACAAGCTCGGCGGCGCACGCGTCACGTTCTGGAACTTCATCGTGATGATCGCTGCGGTGTTCGGGGTGCTCTACTTCCTGCCCAGCGGCGCCAGTGGCGGCAACTTCTACGGCTTCCTCGCCATGTTCATGCTGCTGTTCGTCACCACCGGCATCGGCAACGGCTCCACCTTCCGGATGATTCCGATCATCTTCCGCACCGAGCGCGAGCGCGAGGCGGCGGGCAAGGGTGAGGCCGCGATGGCGCAGGCGATCAAGGATGCGGGCAAGGAATCGGCCGCGGTGCTGGGCTTCTCTTCGGCGCTGGCCGCCTACGGCGCGTTCTTCATTCCCAAGGCCTACGGCACGTCGATCGCGATGACCGGCGGTCCGGAAGGCGCGCTCTATGTCTTCGTCGCCTACTACGTCACCTGCATCTTCGTGACTTGGTGGTGGTATGCGCGCAAGAACGCCGAAGTGCCCTGCTGAACACTGCGATTGACTTTCGCGCGCGGGCCACGCACCGCGTCCGACTCACAGCCTCCGGAATCCAGCCATGAGCTACTTCCTCGACCGCCTCAACTTCCTCAAGCCTGCTGACGAGACGTTTTCGAACAGCCACGGCGTGACCCAGCAGCAGGACCGCTCCTGGGAGAACGGCTACCGCGCACGCTGGCAGCACGACAAGATCGTACGCTCCACGCACGGGGTGAACTGCACGGGTTCGTGTAGCTGGAAGATCTACGTGAAGAACGGGCTGGTGACCTGGGAGACCCAGCAGACCGACTACCCGCGCACCCGGCCCGACCTGCCGAATCACGAGCCGCGCGGCTGCCCGCGCGGCGCCAGCTACAGCTGGTACCTGTACTCGGCGAACCGGCTCAAGCACCCGATGGTCCGCGGCGCGCTGCTGAAGCTGTGGCGCGAAGCGCGCAAGAACCAGCCGCCGGTCGACGCCTGGGCGAGCATCGTCGAAGACGCCAACAAGGCCAGGTCCTACAAGAGCAAGCGCGGCATGGGTGGCTTCGTGCGCGTGCGCTGGGACGAGGCGAACGAGATGATCGCCGCCGCGAACCTCTACACCGCGAAGAAGTTCGGCCCTGACCGGGTGATCGGCTTCTCGCCGATTCCTGCGATGTCGATGGTCAGCTACGCCGCCGGCGCACGCTATCTCTCGCTGTTCGGCGGCGCCTGCCTCAGCTTCTATGACTGGTACTGCGACCTGCCGCCTGCAAGCCCGCAGGTCTGGGGCGAGCAGACCGACGTGCCCGAGTCGGCCGACTGGTACAACAGCCGCTACATCATCGCCTGGGGTTCGAACGTGCCGCAGACACGCACGCCCGATGCCCACTTCTTCACCGAGGCGAAGTACAACGGCACCAAGACCGTGGCGATCACTCCGGACTACTCCGAGGTGGCGAAACTCTGTGATTCCTGGCTGCATCCCAAGCAGGGCACCGACGCCGCGCTGGCGATGGCCTTCGGCCATGTCGCCCTGCGCGAGTTCCATCTCGACAACCCGTCCGACTACTTCCTCGACTACGTGCGCCAGTACAGCGACATGCCGCTGCTGGTGCGGCTCGACAAGCGCGGCGACGGCAGCTTCGAGAGCGGACGTTTTCTCCGCGCCAGCGATCTCGGTGGCCTGGGTGAGACCAACAACCCCGAATGGAAGACCCTGGCTTTCGATGAGCATGGCGGCCAGCTCACCGTGCCGAACGGCTCGGTCGGTTTCCGCTGGGGCGAGCAGGGCAAGTGGAACATCGAGGAGAAGGACAGCCAGGGTCGCGAGACGCGGTTGCGTCTGAGTCTTGCCGACCAGCACGACGAGGTCGTGATGGTGTCGATGCCCTACTTCGGCGGCATCGAGCACGAGAAGTGGACGGCCAACAAGCAGCAGGACGTGCTGCAGAAGAGCGTGCCGGCGCGCAAGGTGACCCTCAGCGACGGCAGCGAGGCCTTCGTCGCCACGGTTTACGATTTGACTCTCGCACAGTACGGTCTCGACCGTGGCTTCGGCGGCGGTTTCGTCGCCAAGAGCTACGACGAGAATGTGCCGGGCACCCCGGCCTGGGCCGAGCAGATCACCGGTGTGCCGCGCGCCGAGATCATCCGTATCGGTCGCGAGTTCGCCCGCACCGCGCACAAGACCCGCGGCCGCTCGATGATCATCGTCGGCGCGGCGATGAACCACTGGTACCACAACGACATGAACTACCGCGGGTTGATCAACCTGCTGGTGATGTGTGGCTGCGTGGGACAGACCGGGGGCGGCTGGGCGCACTACGTCGGCCAGGAAAAACTGCGTCCGCAGTCGGGCTGGCTGCCGCTCGCCTTCGGCCTCGACTGGAGCCGCCCGCCGCGGCACATGAACGGCACCAGCTTCTGGTACTTCAACTCCTGCCAGTGGCGCTACGAGAAGCTCGGCGTCGACGAAATCCTCTCGCCGCTGGCCGACAAGGAGAAGTTCCAGGGCTCGCTCGTCGACTTCAACCTGCGAGCGGTACGCATGGGCTGGCTTCCCTCGGCGCCGCAGCTGAACATGAATCCGTTCGCCTTCACCCGCGAGGCCGCGGCCGCTGGCAAGGAGCCGATCCCGTTCGCGGTCGAGAAGTTCAAGAACGGCTCGCTCGACTTCGCGTTCGCCGACCCCGATGCGCCGGAGAACTTCCCGCGCAACCTGTTCATCTGGCGCAGCAACCTGCTCGGCAGCTCAGGCAAGGGCCACGAGTACATGCTCAAGCATCTGCTCGGCACCCGGAACGGTCTGCAGGGCAAGGATCTGGGCGAGCGCGGCCAGGCCAAGCCGCATGAGGTGAAGTGGCGCGACCCGGCACCCGAGGGCAAGCTCGATCTGCTCGTCACGCTCGACTTCCGCATGTGCACCACGGCGCTGTATTCCGACATCGTGCTGCCGACCGCGACCTGGTACGAGAAGAACGACCTCAACACGTCCGACATGCATCCCTTCATCCACCCGCTGTCGAAGGCGGTGGACCCGGCCTGGGAAGCGCGTAGCGACTGGGACATCTTCAAGGGCATCGCGAAGACGGTCAGCGAGGTGGCACCCGGCGTGCTCGAGGTGGAGAAGGACCTGGTGCTGGTGCCAACGCTGCACGACACGCCCAACGAGCTGGCGATGCCGTTCGCGGTCACCGACTGGAAGCGCGGCGAATGCGAGGCTGTTCCCGGCAAGACCATGCCGACGATGGTGGTGGTCGAGCGCGACTATCCGAACCTGTTCAAGAAGTTCACCTCGCTCGGCCCCCTGCTCGACAAGCTTGGCAACTGGGGCAAGGGCCTGGTCTGGAACACCCAGGACGAGGTCGACTTCCTCGCCGATCTCAACCATCGGGTCAGCGAGCCCGGCGTCAGTCAGGGCCGACCGAGAATCGAGACCGCGATCGACGCGGCCGAGGTGATCCTGCATCTCGCGCCGGAAACCAACGGCCATGTCGCGGTGAAGGCCTGGGACGCACTCGGCAAGTTCACCGGCCGCAGCCACACCCATCTCGCCGAGGGCAAGGAGCACGAAGCGATCCGCTTCCGCGATGTGCAGGCGCAGCCGCGCAAGATCATCTCCTCGCCGGTGTGGTCAGGCCTCGAGGATGAGCGCGTCAGCTACAACGCCGGCTACACCAACGTGCACGAGCTGATTCCCTGGCGCACGCTCACCGGCCGCCAGCAGTTCTACCAGGACCACGAGTGGATGCGCGCCTTCGGTGAAGCACTGATGGGCTATCGCCCGCCGGTCACCACCAAGACCATCCACCCGATCCTCGGCAAGAAACCGAACGGCAACAAGGAGATCGTGCTGAATTGGATCACCCCGCACCAGAAGTGGGGCATCCACAGCACCTACAGCGACAACCTGCTGATGCAGACGCTGTCGCGCGGCGGGCCGATCGTCTGGCTGAGCGAGTCGGATGCGAAAGAGGCCGGCATCGAGGACAACGACTGGATCGAGCTGTTCAACGTCAACGGCGCGATCGCCGCACGGGCGGTGGTCAGCCAGCGTGTGATGAGCGGGATGGCGATGATGTACCACGCCCAGGAACGCATCATCAACACGCCCGGTTCGGAAATCTCCGGTACCCGCGGCGGCATCCACAACTCGGTCACCCGTGTGGTCGTGAAGCCGACCGACATGATCGGCGGCTACGCCCAGTT
>JAGRJY010000053.1 GCA_020442465.1 Lysobacterales bacterium | reverse complement strand
GTCCATCTCGGATTCTCCGGTCGTGTGCTTGGCGGCTCACAACCTGAGTCTCCGCGATGGACTCCTCAAAACGTCAAACTGCTACTGCCTCCCCGGCAGAGCCGGGGGGACTCCCGACTTTGTCTAGATATGACTGATTTCACCTGAGTCCGTGCGCACCGTCCTCCGCCATGGCCAGAGGCGTCATCACTCAATGCCTATCGCCCCGTCGCCCCTACGCTATCGGGGGCCGTGACCTCAAGCGACCTGCCGAAGCACCAGAATGGTCTGGTCGTCGTGTCCGACTTCTGCGTCCTGGTGGGCGAAGACTTCCGAGCGAAGCGCCTGCAGTACGGCGTCGGGTTCGGGTGACGCGTCGCGCAGCACGGCTTCGATACGCTCGAGGCCGAGCTGCTGACCTTGCCGGTCCTTGGCTTCGTGGATGCCGTCGGTGAACACCACCAGCAGGTCACCTGTCTGCAAGGAGCACACGCTGTTGCTGAAGCGATGCTCCTTCACGATGCCGAGCGGGATGTCCCCGTCTTCGCCAATGCGTTGCACCTGACCTGCGCGAACCAGCAAGGCGGGCGGGTGTCCGGCTGACACGTACTGGAACTCCCGGCGATCGGGTCGGTACGAGGCGGCGAAGACAGTCAGGAAGTGCCGACGAGCCCGTCGCGAAAAGAAATATCGGTTGGCGTAGGTCAACGCGCCCGCCGGACCGCCCGGCTCCTCTCCGCCCCGATAGGTACGCAGGATGGCATCGAACTGAACGGCCTCCATCGCCGCCGCGGCGCCGTGCCCGGAGACGTCACCGATCATCAGGCCCCAGATATCCGGATGCGCTGCGCGATCGTACTCGTCGGCCGGCGTGAGATGCGTGAGCGGCATCAGGTCGTAGTAGTCGCCAGCGGCGATTTCGGCGGGCTGATAGTGCACCGCGTATTCAAGCCCGATGATCCGCGGGTCCTCGGGTAGCAGCAGGCGCTGCACGTCGGCCAGACTGGTCAGATCGTCATGAGTCATCGTTGAATGGTCAGGCAGGATCCCGCGGAAGGTAGACGTCGAGCCGCGAGAACCGCGCCCCGGGCCCGGAACACTTCAACACGCAAAGCTTGGGGGTCTTCTCCACGGGCTGAGTGTGGCATGCCCACGCCGCCTGTGAGCGCCCTACCCCATGCGGCGTGCCAGCGCGAAGCGTCCGCGGCCCTCCGACATGCTTGCAGAGGAAAGATCGGCAGGTCACGCGAAGCGTCTCGATGGGTTCAGTGCTGCGGAAGGAAACGTGTGTCGCCAGAAGCGGAAGCATCATGGCGGGTGCCCGCCGGGCCGAGGCGGCTGCCTCGCGTGAAACGCAGCTTGCCAGCTTCCCCGGCGTGTCGGCAGGCGCGCGGGCCAGGCAGGTTCTGCGGCCAGCAGAAAAAAGGCCCCGGGCGGTCAGTCCACCCGGGGCCACTGTGCAAGCCTCGACGCCTATGCCTGCGTCTGCGGCAGCAACGAAACAGTGGGCTAAGGGGCTACGGCGTAGCTACTCCAGCGCGTAGCATTGCTCAACCGGCTCGGAGCGTTCCAGACGCAGGAACATGACCGGCTCGCCGCTGAGCTCGAAGCGCGCTTCGGCCTCGTTGCAGTTGAAGTAGGTCAGCCTGCCGGTGCCGGCGGGGGTCACGTTCAAACCATCCTCCCTGTCCACGGCGAAGATCGTGATGTCGCGATCGCCGGGCAAGCTTCTGGCCGTGCCGTCCAGCAGGTACCAGACCGCTTCACCATTCGCCTTGAAGGTGTGCCAGGTGCCGTGCATCAAGCCGGCTCCGGGCATCTCGAACAGGGCCACTCCCTGCGCTGGTCGGCTGCGGTCGAACCAGACCTGGTTGGACTGAAGGATCGGGCCGGGCTCGACCTCGAACCCGCTGGTTGCTGCATAGAGTTCGCGCCCGGCGACGGTTACGAGCTGGAATGGGCGGTACTCGCCATCGCCGACGATGAGAAACCGCAGCGTCTCATCGGGTCTTGCCGGGGCATCCACGACCTCGAACGCACCTGCACCAATCAGCGACAGCTGCAGGCGGCACGGCTTGACGGCGGCTGGGATGGACGCTGTCCGCGAGTCTTCGGGCCGGAGCTGCAGCAATCCCGGACGGCTGGCCGATGAGCCCGACGACGAGTTCGGGCCCGCACACCGCAGGTCGTACTGAAACTGGAAGCCCACCGTGTAGTCGTCGGTCGACTCGACGGCCGATGCGTTGACCATGCTGATGAGCGTGGCATTGGCGGCAGGGGGCACGTTCTCAAGGAGTGCGGAATCCTGATGCAGCCACAGCTGGAGCGCGCCCTGCGGCCCGGTGTTCACCAGCATGAGCATCGGCTGCATGGGCATGAGCGGGGACTTGAACTCGACCTCCAGCGTGGCGACTTCCTCACCGCTGGACACGGAGCGCGCGGAGATGGTCAGGTCTCCCAGCTCCTGATCGACGCTGACCACGCCAAGATGCTCGACGCCCTGGGCAACCTGCACGCCATTGATTTCGATGTTGATGGAGTCGACGCCGCCGGCAAAATGGCCGATCAGCAGTTCTTCGGCCTGCGCCGTCGAGGCGAATGCGAGCACGAGTGCTGCGAGGACAAAACGGATGCTGTTCATGTGCTCGCTCCTTCAGCCCACGCCCGGCGGATTGCAGCCGGCCGGTACCAGTTTTCGCAGCACGATCACCTCGCGTGGTTCGCGCAGGTCCGGTAGCGCCGTGAACTCGGTGATGTTGCCGAGTCGCAGACGAAGGCTGGCCAGCTCGCAGGAGTGAAAGCGAATCTCCGATTGGGCATGCGCGACGCCGATGACGGCGCGCGTGCCTTCGGGATCGCCGCCGGCGTACTGCAGAATCTGGTCGCCATCCAGCACCCGCCACGCGGACCGCGCTTCGTGCCCGAAACCGTAGATGATCGCCTTGACCCGATGGGGCTCATCCTCGGTCGGCGCATGGGCGATCAGGATCCCGCTGCCGGAGTTGGTCGGGTCGTACCAGAGCCCGTCGATGGCAGGCGTGGCGTCGATCACCGAAACCGTTTGCTCGATCCCCTGTTCGATGTAGTCGACGGTCAGCGGCACATCGCGACCGTTGCCGCTGATCACCTGCCGCAGCCGCAGTCCGGGGGCGCTGGGTGCCTCGTAGCGCTGGATGTCGTTCGACCCCAAGGTCCCCGCAAGCAGCAGGTCGCAGGGGTGGAGCCTGGTGCCGACGGCGTAGGACGCACCGTAGGATATGCCATCCACCACGGCGCCCTCCGTACCGCCGCCGAACTGCGCGCTGATTGATCCAACGGCTCCCGATGCGCAGCTCGTAGCGATCTGCGTGGGCTGGAGCGTGCCATCGTCACCGCGCACGACGGAGAGCGTGGACGACTGCAGGGTCATCGTGTCGTCTTCGATGAGGTGGTTGTGGTCGTAGCTCAGCAACAGCTGATAGGGCAGGTCCGGTCGACCGTCGCCGGCCAGAAAGAGCACCACCTTGTCGAACTGACCGAGCACGAACTCGCGCTCGGTCAACACGCTGCCGCTGGTGCTGCGAACCCGCAGCGTGTGCGTGCCCGCAGCGATGCCCAGGTCTTCGACATAGAGGCGGTAGCCCACCTGGCTGACCCGGGTCTCGCCATCGACCTCCAGGTTGACCATGGGCGCGCCCGGTGCGTAGTGGCCGAAGTCGACGCGCGGTGCCGCGATGAGTGCCGACGAAAAGGCCCAGGTTGCGAGCCCGAGTATCCAGTGCCGCCACGCGGCGCGGTGATGTGGCTGGTATTGCATGTTGACTCCTGAGAGTGAATGCGCGGCCAGCCGAAGCTGCTCGCTCACAGGGGAAGACGCACCACCACCGATAATCCCCCAATCGGGTTTTCGGATGAACCCGAGCCATGGCGAAGCTTCCGGATAACGCTGGTTGCAGCCTCGGCTTGCGGCTAAGCTTGCCGCCCATGTTCGGGATCGACTCCAAGCCGGCGCATGCATCCAGGGCTGGCTCCTCGGCTCGATCGTGGGTGGGCGCAGCACTCTTCTCGATGGCGTTTCATGCCGTGCTCTTCCATCTGATGGCCAGCGACTGGCAAGACGAGCCGTTCCAAGCCCCCATCGACGCCTATCTGGCCGGTCCCTCCCCGAGGATGCCGACGCACGAGGCAGCCAGCAGCAACGACAATCTGCCTGCCCTGCCCGACTCGTTGCGTCATCCGCCGCCGATGCGTACCGCGCATGCGCCGTGGCAAGTCAGTGTCGCCGACGTGCGCAGCAACCTGCCCGCAGCGATCGCCGACCCAACGGATGCATGGATCGCAGACGCTCTTCCCGATGCGCCCGATTCCGATCGGGAAGTGGTTGCTGCAGGCGAGTTGAACGGCGAACCCGTGCAGGCTTCGACCAGGGCGGGCGTCGGCGAACTCGACGGTGCACACGGTGCGTCGGCACTGGCACGCCCATCGCCTCTGGAGTGGCGGATTCTGCAGTGGCTGCAGCAACATCGGAGCTATCCGCGCAGTGCGTTGCGCGCCAGGCTCGAAGGGGACGTCGGCGTACGCTTCGTGCTCGATCGAGGCGGCCGGCTCCTGCACGCTGAAGTCGTCCGGTCCAGCGGCTTCAAGCTGCTCGATCGCGCGGCGCTCGACTTGCTGCAGCGAGCGCAGCCCTATCCCCTGCCGCCGCTGGACGAGGGCATCGACCGGCTGGAGATGAATCTGCCGGTCTCGTATCGCATCGAACCGGTGCCGTCATGAGCGGACGCAACGGACCCGCCGCGGCGGATCCCTTCTCCCTGCTGTACCAGCAAGCATTCGGCGAACTGGTGGGTTATCTGCATGGCCTGGTCGGCGACCGCGCGGCCGCCGAGGATCTCGCCCAGGATGCCGGGGTGCGCATCCTGCGCATGGACGCCGCGCAACGCGACGCGCTGAACAATCCGCGCGCGTTCCTGTTTCACGTGGCGACCAACCTCGCCAGGGACCATCTGCGCAAGCGGATGGTTCGCGACGCCGCCGACAGCGACCTGCCGCAGGAGGGACACAGCCCGGGCGCCGACGTGGTCGAACAGAGCCGCGAGGATCTTGCGCGCGTGGCGCAAGGCATCGCGCAGCTGCCAAACCGATCGCGAGAGGTCTTGCTGCTCTCGCGCGTGAGGGGCTACTCGCATACGGAGATCGGCGAGCGTCTGGGCATCGCTGCCAAGACGGTCGAGAACCATCTCGCCCGCGCACTCAAGGACCTGGCTGCAAGGTTGGGACGCGGATGAGCATGAACAGAAGGCCGGTGCAAACATCGATTGGGGGATGGCGCCCACTCGCGCGTCTGGGGATATCGAGATGAGTCACGTCCGCGATCATCACGAACCCCGACTGGACCACGCCGCCGCTGCTGCGTGGTACGCACGGCTGCGCAGCGACAGCTGCGATGCTGCGGAGCGGTCGGCATTCGATGCATGGATGTCGGCGGACACGGCGAATCGTCTCGCCTACGCCGATATCGCCGCCGCGGCCTGGGCGGCCGAGCAAGCGCCTGGAATCGCCGAGTCGGACTCGGTGCCGGTGGTGACTTCGGCCCGCCCAGCCGGCCACGGTCCGCCGGCGTGGACGCGGCTGATGGTGGCCCTGCTTGCGGTGAGCCTGCTCTGGCTGTTGCCACTCGGGCACTGGTGGGACGATGCGCGGTCCGATTGGGTCACCGGCCGTGGCGAGGTGCGCGAACAAGTCCTCGAGGACGGCACTCGACTCTGGCTGGCTGCCGATTCGGCGGTGAGCCATGATTTTCGCGACGATCGTCGGCGTCTGCAGCTGCTCCGTGGCGCGGTGTACGTGCAGGTAGTGTCGGACCCTGCCCGACCCTTCGTGATCGAGTCGGGCGACGTGAGCGCGACGGCCCTCGGCACCCGGTATTCGGTGTCGCGACGGGGTGCGCATCGCGTGGCCGTCGAGGAGGGCCGGGTCGCCGTGGCCCACTCGGGAGCGACCGAACAGCTGGTGGCTGGCGAGGCGTTGGTGTGTGCTGCGAACGGATGTGCCGGCGAGCGCGTGTCGTCGTCCGATGTGGCGAGCTGGCGCGATGGCGTGCTCCGCTTCGAACGTTCCGGACTCGCCGAGGTCGTCGAAGCCTTGGGCGCCCATCTGAGCCGGCCCGTGCTGGTGCTGACTGATCTGGATGCCGGTGTGCGGGTGACGGCGGTGGTACAGGCCAAGGATGCCGAGTCCGCGCTGCGCAGTATTTGCCAACGTCACGGCCTGTCCCTGCAGAAGTGGGGTCCTTGGTGGGTCGTGCGCGCTTGAGCCGGCTCGTCGAACTGGACCATACCTGCCCTGATGCGCGGTTGGGACGATTGCCCCCGAAAGGCGCACCGACGCAGCCGATGCAGCCGACGCGTCCGGCCGGCCGCCGCATGCGGAGTCGGACGAGACTGTGGCTGGCGCTATGGCTAGGTCTGTGGACGGCACCGGCCCTGGCTGACGCGCAGGATCTGGACTTGTCGGGTCACGACCTGTGGCAGCTTCTCGACCAGCTGGCCAGGGACACCCGGCGCAGCCTGATCTTCGAGGTGGAAGCCGACGCGCTCCGCGCCGTGCCGCACGCGCCGCTGCGAGGCAGCTTCGAGGTCGCCGCCGCGCTCGATGCCCTGCTGCACGACACGCCGTTTCGCTGGCGCGTCGATGCACACGGTCAGATCGTGATTTTCCGCGCGGAATCGCTGAATCTCTCGCTGTCCCCACTGAACATCGACGGACAGCCGATCACCGGGGGGTCATCCGCGGCGACGAATGCGCGCTCGATCGAAGGCCCGCCGGGCGCTGCACCGAGCCCGGTCACCCTGGGGCAGCGACTCGATGGAGCGGTGCTCGCGCCGCTCCATCGCGCCGACATCAGCCTGCTGGGACGACGCGCGCCGAATGTCAGCGGTGCGGGACCGCAGCTGGCCATCCGCGGTGTTGAGCTCGGACTGGGACTGAGCACGACTGCCACCCTCAGCGTCGACGGGATGCCGCTGAGTGCGGACTTCGCCCTGCAGGGAGAATTGCCGGCGCGGCTGTCCGCCATCGACTATCTGCGCGGCCCGAGAACCAGTCTCGATGCGCTGGGCGGCCTGGGCGGCGCCATACGCGTATTCAGCGACGAGCCTGCCCCGCCCGCCCAGGGCGAATGGCGGCTGCGCGGCCTCGCGCCGGCTGGCTTCGGTCTGGGCGTTCTGTGGGCGCCGAGCGATGCCTTGTCCGGACACAGCTGGATGCTGAATGCCTCGGCAGGACGGCGCGAGCGCAACATCCAAGGCGTGGACGAGACCAGCCCCGCTTCCGCCGACCAGGCACAGATCGTCGCGCGGGGCATCTACGAACCGGATCTGTGGCCAGGATTCAGCCTGCGCTGGTCCGCCCTAGCCTATGAAGGCGAGCCGCACCGCCGGCCTGTGGTACCGCCCACAGGTGTCGACCGGCCTGGCTTCGACCCGCTCGACGGACGCAGCTTCGATCCGTTTCGACACGATGAGTCCTTGTCGTTTCGCTCCGGTCTGCTGCGCGCGGACTACGACGCCGGCCCGGCTCAGTTCTGGGTCCGCGGTGCGGGCTTCGATTCCTCTCTCAGCGATCGGCGCACCTCGGTGCAATCGGTCAGCGAGTCGCTGTCGCGGCTGGACCTGGAGCGCTACTCCACGGTCGCGATGGGCGCGCAAATGCCGTGGTCGGACCACTGGCTGGCTCGTCTGGAACTCAGCCAGGGCCGTCGCCGCAAGCAGGAGCGCGAGCGCAGCCGTACGCGGTTGGACGAGTATTTCCCTTCGGGCAACGTACAGTTCTCCGATCCTTCGGCGTCGCGCGTACTGCAGCAAAGCGCGATCGAACGATTGACCGAAGATGCCGTGTTGTTCGAAGTGCGTGGCAACCATGCGCCATGGAGCTGGGGCGCCGGCGCCCGGGGCGTACGCTACACGCGACGGGATGCGCGCGCGTTCCGCGCCTTCGTCGATCCTTCCGACTGCAGCCTCAGCGGCAGCGGCGGCACACGGCCCTGCAGTGACGAATTTCCGCTGTCCGATTCCTCGGCGCAGATTCCGAGCCGGGAGACGCATGTGTCTCCCGCCGTGGACGTGGGCTGGCAGCCGACCGACCACACCTCGCTTTCGCTGTGGTGGCGTCGTGGCCTCCGGCCGGGCGGCGCACGTTCCGACCCGGGCACGGGACGCCTGGTGCCGTACCGTGCCGAGCGTAGCGAGTCGCTCGATCTGCACACGTCGATCCACTTCGAGCGACCGTCCCTGACGCTGAATGCGACGCTTTTCGCCGTGCGCTGGGATGACCGTCAGGTGCGCGTCGATTTGCCCGTCGCGCAGTCGTTTCTGGTAGCCAATGCCGGTAGCGCCGACTCGCGCGGCGCCGAGATCGAGCTGCGTTGGCAGGCCAACGACAGGTTCTCGCTGTGGGTGGAACTGGGATTCCTGCACACATCGTTTGACCGATTCCCGTTTCCCGTGGCGGGCGGCACAGTGGATCTGGCGGGCAACCGGCTGCCGGGCGCGCCGCGCTACTCGCGTGGCGTGGGTGCAGCCTGGTCGCATCCTGCCGGCTGGCACTGGCAGGCCAATCTCTGGCAAGTCGCGGATGCCTACAGTGATGCCACCAACACGGAGGTGGGTCGCCGCGACGGCTACAGCGTGCTCGACGTGTACGTGGATCGAAGCCTCGGCGCGCACTGGTCGGTCTCGGTCAGCGCCACCAACCTGCTCGACCGACGCTATCTCGAACACGTCCGGGTCGCCGGCATCCAACCCACGGCACGAGAGTACTGGTTGGGCGATCGCCGGAAGCTGCAGCTGGAAGTCGCCTATCGCTGGTAGCTGGCGCGTGCCCTGGCACGGCTCGATGTGTCGGGGTGTCCGTGCAGGCTGGATGCGCCAGGACGACGCCGACAACTCCGGGCCGGCTGGCGGTCGATTCGTCCCCGGCGCATCCGCGTTGTACCCTTGAACATGCGGTCACCGCGAGGCGCACGGACACCTGCAACCCAGTGCAGCGAGCCGGGTTGAGCGAGTCCGAAAGCGGCTTGCATCACGTCGCGCGGCGGATACATCGGGACCGAACCCATCGGGACCGGGCGAGGCGGGGCCTGGCAAATCGGGAGCAGGCAGATCGAGGCAAGGACTCTTGGCGCACGAGGACTCTTGGGGGTCGTCGACATGCAGGATCACGATGCAGCGCATTCGATCACCGGACTGCTTGGCCAGGCCAGCGGTGGCGACGTCGCGGCACGCGATCGCGTGGTGCGCATGGTGCATGCCGAACTGAGTCGGATCGCCCGGGCGGCACTGCGTCGCGAGAAGCCCGGACACACTTTGCAGACGCTCGATCTGGTCAATGAGACCTATCTGCAGCTGTTCTCCAGCGACCCGCAGACCTGGCCGGACCGTCACCAGTTCTTCGCCTACGCCGCGACCGCCATGCGTCATTTCCTGGTCTCGCACGCGCGTCGCAAGCAGGCCGCCAAACGTGGCGGGGACGCCTTGCGCATCAGCATCAGCGAGCTGCCGGCCGATACCTCTGCCGAGGATCTGATTGCCCTTGATCTGGCGCTGGACCGTCTCGCCGGGGTGGATGCACGCAAGGCGCGCATTGTCGAACTTCGATTCTTCGTCGGCCTGTCGATCGAGGACATCTGCGACCTGATGGGTTTGTCTGCAGCGTCCATCCACAAGGAACTGCGTGCGGCGCGGGGTTGGCTCTACGACGCGATGGAAGGCGCATGAGTGCGCGCGAGGCCCTGCGCATCTACGAGCGAGCGCTCGATCTCGACGGGCCGGCGCGCGAGGCCTGCCTGGAGGAGGAGACTCGGGGTGAACCGGCCTTGCGCGCCGAAGTCGAACGCCTGCTTGGCGCCGCAGAGCGGGCCGAGCGTCGCGGGTTTCTGAATGACCCGGTGCCGATGCGGTGGTCGAGCGAGGATGCCGAGTCTGCCGATTCGCATCGCCCTGCCCCGACGCCAGCCGACACCTGGCCGAAGATCGAGCGCTACCGACTGATCGAAGTGTTGGGCGAAGGCGGCTTCGGTACGGTCTACCGCGCCGAACAGCTGGCACCGGTGCAGCGCGTCGTCGCGCTGAAGCTCATGCGCAGCGATCGCTGCGAGCCGAGTTTCATTCGCCGCTTCGAGCTGGAGCGGCAAACCCTGGCACGATTGAGCCATCCTGGCATCGCGCAGATCTACGATGCCGGCACGACCGAATCCGGCGATCCCTATCTCGCCATGGAGTGGGTGCCGGGGCCATCCATCGTCGACTACTGCGACGCCCACCAGCTCGATCTGCGTGCACGTGTGGCGATCATGATGCGCGTGTGTGCAGCGATCCAGCACGCGCACCAGAAGGGCGTCATCCACCGCGATCTGAAACCGCCGAACGTGCTGGTGGCCGATGAAGACGGCCAGCCCGCCCCGAAGGTGATCGACTTCGGCATTGCGAGAGCCGCCGATCTGCGCATCGACGGTCACACCCTGGAGACCGGCGGCGGGGTGCTCGGCTCGCCGCTGTACATGAGCCCTGAACAGGTTGATCCGCAGTCGGAGACCGATATCGACACGCGCAGCGACGTCTACAGTCTGGGCGTGCTGCTGTACGAGTTGCTCTGCGGGACAACGCCGTTCGAGCGTGCCAAGCGCTCGCTGCTGGAGGTGCTGCAATCGATCAGGGAGCTCGATCCGCCACGTCCAAGCGAACGTGCCGCGACGGTCGGCGCCGAAGCGGCACGCGCGCGTTCGACGGTGGTCAATTCCCTGCCCCGACTACTGGCCGGGGAGCTCGACTGCATCGTGCTGCGCGCGCTGGAGAAGCGTCGCGAGGATCGCTACGAGTCGGCTGCGGCGCTGGCCGCCGACCTCGATCGCTATCTGGCCGACCGACCCGTCGAGGCGCGCCCGCCCGGGCGCCTGTATCGCTTCGCCAAGCTGGTGCGCCGCAACCGGCTGGCGGCCGGCGTGTCGCTGCTGCTGGCGATCAGCCTGCTGGTCGGCGCGGTTGGCAGCAGTGTGGGGTTCTGGCAGGCGCAGCGGCAGGCAGAGCGTGCCCAACAGACGGTTGCGTTGCTGCAGGAGTTTCTCGCCTCGCCTACTCCAGGGGTCCAGGGCAAGGACCTGACCGTGCTGGAGCTGCTGGAGAACTTCGAGCCGCGCATTGCCGAACTGGATGGCCGCCCTGAAACCCAGGCGGACTTGCTTCAGACCTACGCCAAGACCTATCTGAGTCTCGGCATGTACGAACGGGCGCGTGCGTTCGCGCAGCGCGCGCTGGTGCTCGACGAGCGCCTGCAAGGTGCGCAGCAGGCGAGCACGCTGGCTGCGGCGAGTCTGCTCGGATCCATCCATCTGCAGGCGGGAGACTACCCGCGCGCGGCCGCGCTGCAGGAGCGCGCCTACGCCGGCGCACGGTCCAGCCTCGGTGACGATGATCTGGACACGATTCGCTACGCGGTCGGACTGGCCGAAGCGCAGAGCAAGCTTGGCCAGAACGAGACAGCCGCCGCGCTGCACCGCCATGCACTCGCCGTGCGCCGCTCGCGACTGGGGTCCGACCATCCGGACACCTTGCATTCCATCAATCGCCTCTCATTGACCCTGTTCCTGCGCGGCGACCATGCAGAAGCCGAAGCATTGAGCCGCGAGGCGGTGGCGCGCCGGGTGGCGGCTTACGGCGCGGACCACCCGGGCACGCTGGACGCGATGAGCGACCTGTCGTTCATCCTCGGCGAAACCGGGCGACTGCGCGAAAGCGCCGGGATGGACCGCGAAGTGCTCGAGCGCCGTCTGCGCGTGCTCGGGCCGCTGCATCGCAAGACCCTGCTGTCGATGAACAATCTGGCCTGGGTGCTCGACAAGCTGGGCGAGTACGACGAGGCCGAGCAGCTCAATCGTCGGGCGTTGGAGGGCTTTCGTGCCCACCTCGACGACGACGCACCCGAGCCGCTGGCGGTGAAATCGAACCTGGCCATGGTGCTGCTCAGGAAAGGCGATGTGGACGCGGCCGACGCATTGACGCGCGAGGCGCTGGCGCAACGCCAACGCACGCTTGGCGAAAACCACCCCTCCACCCTGGTGACGACGGCCAATCTGGTCGACGTGCTGGCGGCCCAGCAGCGATGGGACGAGGCCATCACGCTCGCTCGCAGCCTGGTGGAACGCACTGCGCAATCTCGTGGACCCAGGCACGACGCCACGCTCGCCGCACGCAGTCAGCTCAGCGGCCTGTTGGCCAGCACCGGTGCGTACGCCGAGGCAGAGAATCTGGCCCGCGCCACCCTGCCCGATCGCCTCGCCCTGTCGGGTCCGGATCGGGAATCGACGCGCGAGCTGCAGCTTCACCTGGCTCTGGCCCTGGCAGGCCTGGGCCGCAACGCCGAGGCCGTCGAGCTGGCCCGCGCGGTATCGGACGGACGCCGTCGCGATCTCGGCGCCCAACACCCCGGCACACGCGCAGCAGAGAACGTTCTGGCGGGAATCCGCACAGAGCGGTAGAGATTCGCCCCGTGGATTGCGCTTGCTCCAGTGGGCGACTTCGCCGCGACTGGAGCGACCGGGATGGATGTGCGCGAGGGGTGGAGCAGCACCGGGCCTGCGGGCTGGACGAAACCTTGCAGAACTGCAGGGGACCGCGGTTCGACCGGGCGGACCCTACCGGCGCGGACGGCGGGGCCGGCATGGTGGTTCTGGCACAGCACCCGAGCCGTCGCGCTGCTGGCCGCGCTGTGCTGGCCGTCGCTGCCCAACGCGGGCACCCAGCAGGTCAGCTATGGCTATGACGCCACCGGGCGGCTGATCACGGTGCAGTACGACAACGGCGCCACGCTGCACTACACGTACGACGTCAACGGCAACATCACCGCGGTGTCGAGCGCCCTGTCGGATGCCATCTTCGCCAACGGATTCGAGGAGGCCTCGCCATGAACAGCCGGTTTCGATGGCTCTGCGTCGCTGCGGGATGGATGCTGCTGCTTGGCCTGCACGACGCCGACGCGGTGACGGTGTGCGCCAGCGGCTGCGACTTCGACAAGATTCGCACGGCGGTCAACTCCGGTGCGGCCCTGATCGAGGTGCGGCCAGGCACCTACCCGTCCAGCGAAGCCAGTGTCCAGCTCGAAGGCCAGGCGCTGGTCGGCGTCGGTGGCGATCGCTCGGACGTGGTGATCGTCGGCGATTGCGTATTCGGCGGCACCGGGGTGATTCGTGTACTGGCCAATCCCAAGCGCTCGGAGATCCGCGGCGTGACGATCATGCAGCCGGTCGGATGCTCATTCGACAACGGCGTTCTGGTCGGCGGCGACGTCAGCATCGACAACGCCGAGATCAGCGGCTTCCCGCGCACGGGAACCAACGGCGGCGGCATCGTGGTGTCCAACAACGCGGCCGAGGTGCTGGTCACCCAGGTGCGCCTGAGCGACAACGGCATCGGCCTCAATGCCGGCAGCAAGCTCGGCGTGTTCTTCTCCGATTTCAGCGGCAACCGCGATCGCGGCATCAGCCTGTTCGGCGACATTTTCGCCCACGACAAGAGCATTCTCGGCTCACGCCTGTCGGACAACGGCAACCACGGGCTGTACACCGTCGTGCCCGTGTCGGTCGAAGACACCGAGGCGATCGGCAACGGCATCACCGGCCTGTTCCACGACGACGGCAGCCAGCCCACGCTGATCGGCGGTGCGGTGATGTTCAACAGCGTCGGCGTGCGCTGTGAGGACGACCGGGACCCGATCATCGATGGCACGGTCATCACCGAAAACAGCAGCCAGCAGACCGTGGGCTGCGTGTCCTGCGCCGCGGGGCAGACACAATCCTGCGACAGCGGGTTCGTCGGCCTGGGCGGAATCCAGACCTGCAGTGGAGACGGCTTCTGGGGCCTGTGTAGCGCAGATCCGGTCTGCGCCGACCGGGAAACGCCCAGCACCTGCACCGACGGCATCGACAACGACTGCGATTTCGTTGTCGACAGCGCGGACGTCGACTGCGCGCTGTCGACCCCGATGACACATGGCGACGTCCCTGCCAGCGGCAAGATCGGCGACCCGGTCGATACCTTCACCGGCGAGCTGTACCGGCATCTGGCGCCCGACATCGATCTCGGCGGCCCGCTGCGCCTGCACTTTTCCCGCTACTACGCGTCGGCCCTGCAACCGCTCGGACGCTCGGGGCAGTTGGGTACCAACTGGCGGCACAACTTCGAGTGGTGGATCGACGATGCCGGCACGACGGTCACCGTGATCGATCCGATGGGACGCAGCATCGGCTTCGACCAGGACGGCGCCGAATGGCAGCTGCAGAACGGCATCGACGTGCCGTATCAGCTGATCGAGCCCACGGCAGGAGCATTTGTATTGGGTGACCCGCGCGACGGCTACAGCTATCACTTTGCGAACGGTCGGTTGGAGCGCATCAATCACGGCACTTCGGTGTCGCTGCTGCTCAGCTACAGCGGCGCCAACCTCGACAGCGTCGCCGACGGCCTCGGACGGCAGCTGAGTTTCAGCTACACCGGCAGTTTGCTCGCCGGGGTCAGCGACGGCATGCGGTCGGTCGCTTTCGACCACGCCGGCGACCTGCTCGCTACGGTCATCGATGTACGCGGTCAGCAGACCACTTACAGCTACGACGGCGCCAGTGGCCGGCTGTTGACCTGGACCCGCCCCGAGGGCAACGAGCCGTTCGTGCAGACCTACGACGTCAACGGACGGGTCGCGACCCAGACCAGCGGCTCGGGACAAACCTGGACGCTGGGCTACGCCGCGAACAGCACCAGCATCACCGACCCGCTCGGCCGGACGATGACCCAGTCGCACAGTCCGCGTGGCGAACTGGCCCATGTCGTCGACGAATCGGGGGATGACTTTCAGATCGGCTATGCACGACATCAGCGCGACGCCCTGTCCGACCGGCGCGGCGGCACCACGCTGGTCGAACGGCATGCCCCGACCGGACGTCCCGCACACATCGTCGGTGCCGACGGCGCGCAGACGGACCTGTACTACGGGCCCCACGCACGTGATGGGCTGCAATTCTGGAAGCTGCACAAGACGAGATTCCCCGATGGCGAAGAGGAGTCCTACGAATGGGCGGCGCGAGCGCCCAGCGCGCTCGTGGATCGCGCCGGACACCGCTGGACCGCCACCTTCAACTCCCTCGGGCTGCCCACCGCCAGTGCCAACCCGAAGGGCGGCACGAGTGCATCCACGTACCACGCCGACGGCACGGTAGCGAGCCATACCGATACAGCGGGCAACACGACGACCTTCATACAGGATGCATTGCGGCGCCCGATGGCGCTCGAACACGCCGACGGCAGCACGCGATCCTATGTCTGGAACGAGGCCAATCAGCTGCTCATGGCGTCCGACGAGCGGGGTCACGGCAACTCGTGGACCTACGACAGCAACGGCAATCCAGCCACCCACAGCGACGCGCTGATGAACGCCACCGTGTTCGCATTCGACGATGATGACCGTCTCGCTGTGATCACCGACCCACTCGGCCATGCGACCACACTCGGATACGACGCACTCGGGCGGCTGTCGTCCCTGCAGGACGGCAGCGGCCGAACGTGGGCACTCGGCCACGATCCGAGAGGACGGCTCAATGCACTCGTCGTACCCGGCGGGGCAACCTGGCAGCGCAGCGTCGACGGCGAGGGCGTAGTCACGTCGCTGAGTGACCCGCTCGGGCATGTCGTCACATTCGGGGCCGACGCCATGGGGCGCATCACGACCCGGTCCTCGCCGCTGGGGCACGTCGCGACCACCCGCTACGACCCGGTCGGACGCGTCCTCGACATCACCGCTGCGGACGGTCATGTGACCGAGTACGACTACGATCCGCGCGGCCTGCGTACCGGTACGGACTATCAGGGGGCGACGATGGGGTTTGCCTTGGACGAGCTCGGATTGCCGGTAGGCATCGTCGACAGCGCCGGGCACAGCTGGCCTGCCGGGCGCGACGCCATGGGGCGGTTGACGTCGATCGGCGATCCGCTGGGGCAAGTCAGCACGCTGGGCTACGACAATCGAAATCGGGTTTCCTCGGCGACCTTCCCCGGTGGGCTGGGCACGCTCGATCTCGGCTATGACGCGACCGGCAACATCACCAGTCGCGACTACTCGGATGGCACGTCGATCAGCATGGACTGGGATGCGCGCAATCTGCCGATCTCGGGCACCGGCCTGGCCCTGTCGTTCGATGCGGCAGGACGGGTGAGCAGCAGCAACGGGCTGGCCATCACGCGCGACCCGGCCGGCCGCTTGCTCAGCATCGACTACGACACCGGTGGCGGAACCAAGCTCGTGAGCTACGCCTACGATGCGCGAGGCGTGCTCGCCACCGTCACCGACTGGCTGGGAGGCGTGACATCGTTCGGCTTCGATGCGGCAGGGCGGATGATCAGCATCACCCGCCCGAACGGGGTCGACTCCACCTACACCTGGGACGACGACAATCGTCTGGTCGGGCTGCAGCACGGATCGCTGGTCGACATCGCGCTGACCCTCGACGCTGCGGGACGCACGTTGAGCGCCAGTCGAACCGTGCCCCTGGACGCTACAGCGCTGCCCTCGCCCGGCACCTTCAACCACGACGCGGCATCGCAGATCGACTCATCCGGATACGTCTACGACGCCCTCGGCCGCCAGACTGCGGGCAACGGTCGCACGCTCGAATGGGATCTCGCGTCCCGATTGACCGGGGTCACCGGCAGCGAAACGGTGAGCTACCAGTACGACGCCTTGGGCCTGCGCATCGGACGAGCGCAGGCCGGCGCAACGCGAGAGTACGTCTGGAACTACGCGCTGCCGCTGCCGATGGTCGCCATCGAGCGCGAGAGCGGCAGCGACGTGCGCTACGACATCCCGGGCCCGGGCGGCATGCTCCTGTACAGCCTGGATGCCACAAGCGGGGCGCGACGCGACTATCACTTCGACGAGCTGGGGCATACGCTGATGCTCACCGACGCGAGCGGCGATGTCGCCTCGAGCTACGCCTACGGGCCCTACGGCGAACTGCTCGCGACCGCCGGCGAGAGCGGTAATCCTTACACGTGGCTCGGTCAGTGGAGCGTCATGCAGGACGCAACCACCGGCATGTACTACGCACGGGCGAGGTGGTACTCGGCCGAGGACCGCCGCTTCGTGAGTCGCGACGTGCGCCCGGCGCATCACCCGTTGGCATCCAGTCCATACCAGTACGCGTTCGGCAATCCCCTGCGCTGGGTCGATGCGGATGGACACAGCCCGGAAACACGCCTGGAGAGGCTGCTGGGCGGTCGTCCGGTGTCGTCGGCCCACGTGCAGCGGCTGGAAGACTTGCTTGGTGAGCTCGAATCGGCGCGGGTCGATGTGACCCCCGAATTCGAATCCATCGTCGGTGCGCTGTTCATGCCCAACAACTACGATGGCGCCGTCGAACGCGTCAACCGGGTCGACGTCCGGTTCCACAACGAATTGCGCGCGCTCGACCTCACGTTCGGATGGAGCAAGACAACCGGCGTGTCCGGCGGCGTGGCAGCGATCGACCGCGCCATCGTGACCGTGCGCGAGACGCTTCAGTTCGCGAACCAGAAACTCGACGAGGCCATCGCGACCGCGCCGGCAGAGTGGGAAAGCGGTGGATTCCGCATCGATGTGCCCGCTCCTTTGGGCGAGTCTCCCTCGACGTTCGACATGCCGCAGGTCTGGGATCTGGAGTGGGAGCTGAAACTCTCTGGTGTGAAACCACCTCCGCCCGATGCCTCGTTCCAGGTGGAAACGGAACTGGGGTTCTTTCTCATCAAGTCGTATGTGGACGCGCCCATATACGGCTTGAGCGTGACGGAGACAGTTTCCGAACACCGCTACAACCTGCCCCCCGTCGAAGCGGTTGCTCCCTACATGCTGCAGGAATCGGTACGGGAGAAGCTGGGACTCATGCCGCACACATCAGCCGGAGAATGATTCCGAGCATGGCAGTTCGGGTGCAGGGAAAGATGCTCGCGCGGGCAATCGGAGCGCGCGCGGACTGAAGAGTTCCAGCCTGCGAAACCTGATCGGGTGTGGCGGGTGGTCCTGGAATCGCTTCGTGGCCGGGGCGAATGGCGCTCCATCCCGTGTATCCGAGCGGGGAGACGAACGGAACATCGAGAGCTTCTTGCAGGAGAGACGGCTGTGATCCGGGTACCGGGCCAGGCCCGCGACTCGCCAAATTCCTGCTGATCAGGCATCGCCAGACGCGGCCTCGTTGACTCCTTGGCGGCCGAAAGCGGAGAAAACAGCTGAAAAAGCCTGAAAAAGGGCTCACCCATCGGCTCATCTACGTGCATAATCGCCAGCGGCGTACACCACGAACCTGGATCGGAACCTGTTCCGGTTTCCGGTTCGGACAAGCCCTGCGGACGACCGCCGAGCAAGACGCCTCAAGTTTCGACAACCTCAAAGAAGAGAACCCGATGGCAACCAAGAAGACTGCGAAGACCCCCGCCAAGAAGCCCGCCAAGAAGGCGGCCGCTCCCGTGGCAGCCCCGAAGCCGATCAAGGAAACCCTCAACAAGAGCGGACTCATCAGCTACGTTGCCGACGCCTCCGGCGTGGCGGCGAAGGACGTCCGCAGCGTGTTCGCCGCCCTCGAGTCGGCCATGCTGGGCTCGGTCGACAAGAAGGGCTCCGGCAAGTTCGTCCTGCCGGGCCTGCTGCAGGTCACCACGGTGAAGGTCGCTGCCAAGCCGAAGCGCAAGGGCATCAACCCGTTCACCAAGGAAGAAGTGTGGTTTGCTGCCAAGCCCGCTTCGACCAAGGTGAAAGTGCGTGCGCTGAGCAAGCTGCGCAAGTCGGTCTAAGCCACACGCTGCACCCGAAAAGCCCCGGCCTCATCGGCCGGGGTTTTTCTTTGTCGGAGCGGTGGCCTTGCGTGCCCCGCAGCACATCTTGCGTCGGCCGTTTCCTTCTCCGGCCGGGAGAAGATGCCCGATGGGCGGATGAGGCCACGGGCGGGCCACGCACAGGGATACGGTTCGAGGCTGGGGACATCCGGCCCTCGCCCAAGGGGAGAGTCGTTCCTCGTACCGGAAGCGATCCAGACCTGCCCGCACCCTTCGACCACACTTCGTCGCCGCGTCTGTGCGCTGTGCACCACGGCGCATCGCCTCGCTGTCTCGCCTCGGCTTGCACCGACTGACAGCGCGCGCCGGGCCGCCTAAAGTCGCGGGAGTACTCGGTCGGGGAGCAGGCGCGATGACGGTGACGTTCTCACTCAATGGCAAGGCCACGGAGTTTTCCGGCGACGAGTCGATGCCGCTGTTGTGGTTCCTTCGCGATCACGCGGGTCTGACAGGCACCAAGTTCGGCTGCGGCATTGCCCAGTGCGGCGCCTGTACGGTGCACGTCGACGGCTCGGCCACGCGAAGCTGCGTGCTGCCCATGTCCGCCGTCGCCGGCAGGTCGATCACCACCATCGAGGGGCTCGCCTCACCCACTGCGAACGAGCGGGGCCTGCACGTCGTGCAACGCGCCTGGATCGAAGAGGACGTGCCGCAGTGCGGCTACTGCCAGGCCGGGCAGATCATGGCGGCGGCCGACCTGCTCAGGCGCGCGCCCCATCCCAGCGACGAAGACATCGCTGGCCTGACCAATCTGTGTCGCTGCGGTACCTACCCGCGCATCCGCAAGGCCATCCATCGCGCGGCGACGCTGATGGACGAGGAGCGCTCGGCATGAGCACGCTCGACAGGGACGATTGGGGCGCCGTGACATCCGGGTCGCCGGACGACGCGGATGGATGGCTGACGGATCCGAGTGTGTTGAGCCGGCGCGCGTTCCTGAAGGTGTCGCTCGGTGCCGGGGGCGCGTTGTGGCTCTCGAGTGTCGTTCCCTGGCGGTCCGCACGGGCGGATGAAACCGCTTCTGCCACCACCGCGCTGGGGCTGTTCATTCGCATCGAGCCGGATGGACGCACCGTCATTGGCGCGCGGGGTCCGGAGATCGGCCAGGGCGTCAAGACCTCGCTGCCTATGATCATCGCCGAAGAACTCGATGCCGACTGGTCACGGGTCGAGGTTGAGCAGTTGCCGCTGGGGATCGTCCAGTCCGAGGGTCCGCCGGGACTGAAGTGGAAGTACGGGCCGCAGGGTGCGGGCGGCAGCACCAGCATTCCCGACGCCTGGGCCGACCTGCGCCAGGTCGGTGCCAGGGCGCGCCTGCTGCTGGTGCACGCGGCGGCCAAGCAGTGGTCGGCCGACCCCGCGCAGTTGCGCACCGAGGCCGGTGTGGTGTCGCATCCGGATGGTCGATCGCTGGGCTATGGGGCGCTGATTCCGGTCGCGGCGACGCTCAGCGCGCCGACCGGGGATGTGGCGCTGAAAGATCCTTCCACCTGGCGCATTCTCGGCACGCCGCAGCGTGTGGTAGATGCCGAGGACATCGTTACCGGCCGCGCCCGATATGGCATCGACAGCCAGATGCCTGGCGCATCGGTGGCAGTGATCGCGCGCTGTCCGTGGTTCGACGGCACGCTGAAGTCATTCGATGCGACCGAGGCGCTGAAGATCCCGGGCGTGCAGCAGGTGTTCGCGATCGAGGGGCCGAAGGCAGGCGCGCCGATTACCGCCAATCTGGCAGCCGGCGTGGCCGTGCTGGCGAACGACACCTGGTCGGCTCTCAAGGCGCGCGACGCGCTGCGTATCGAGTGGGAACGCGGGCCGTGGACTGCCGAATCCTCCGCCACTTTGGACACCCAGTGCGCCGCCCTGCTTGAAGGCAAGGGCATCATGGCGCGCGATGAGGGCGACGTGGACGCCGCGAAAACCTCGGCGCATCGCGTGCTGAGCGCGACCTACCGCCAGCCCTATGTCGCGCATTGCCCGATGGAGCCGCAGAACGCCTGTGCCCACGTGCAGGCCGACAAAGTGCTGATCATCGCGCCGATGCAGCAGCCAGCGGGCGCACAGCGCGTCGCCCATCAGATCACCGGCGTCGACCGACTTGCCATCGACGTGCGCATGACCCGCGTCGGCGGTGGCTTCGGCCGCCGTCTGAGCAACGACTTTGTTGCCGAGGCAGTGATGCTGTCGAAGCAGTCGGGCAAGCCGGTCAAGCTGATCTGGACCCGCGAAGACGACATGCACCACGACTTCTATCGTCCGTTCGGGCACCACCAGATGGTCGCGAGCCTGGATGAGCAGGGATCGATCACCAGCTGGTCGCATCGCCTGGCCAGTGCGTCGAAGTACTACCGCCGCGAGGGCGTGAAGGCCGAAGAGCTGTGGCAGCCCGAGCTGTATCCCGACGACTTCCCGGCCCAGCTGCTGCCGAACGTACGCATGGAGTGGTTTGGCGTGGAATCGGGCATGACCCGCGGCTCCTGGCGCGCGCCCGCGCATACCGCCAATGCGTTCGTGGTGCAGAGCTTTCTCGACGAGATTGCCCAGGCCACCGGTGTCGACCCGCTGGTGCTGCGGCTCAAGCTGCTGGGCGAACCCCGTCAGCTGAAGTACGCGAACCACGGCGGTCCGATCTTCGACACCGGGCGGCTGGCCGCAGTGCTGCAGCGCGTGGCGGACGCCATCGGCTGGGGGCGATCGGTGCCCGCGGGCTCCGGTTTGGGCCTGGCCTGCCACTTCACCTTCGGCGGCTACGCGGCACACGCGATGGAAGTGCATGTGGAGAAGGACGGGCGCTACCGCATCGGGCGCTGCGTGTGCGCGGTCGACGTGGGACGAGTCATGAATCCGCTCGGCCTGCAGGCGCAGATGATGGGCGGCACCATCGACGGGCTGAGCACCGCCCGGCAGCTGGAAATCAGCATCGCCAATGGTCGTGTGGTCGAGAACAACTTCGATGGCTACCCGCTGTTGCGCATGAGAGACGCTCCGGACGTCGAAGTGCACATCATCCACAGCAGCGCCGACCCCTCAGGTGCCGGCGAAATGGGCATCCCGACCGCTGCACCGGCGCTGTGCAATGCCCTGTTCGCCGCCACCGGCGTACGCATCCGCCATCTGCCGATCCGTGAACAGCTTGCCGAGGCGATGCAGTCGAAGGCGAAAGCAGTGCCGGCGGCGGCTGGCTAGCGGATCGCCGCAGCGGCCAAGGTTGGTCGCGGCGGCGTTCGCACGGCCCGAGATGCCGAGCTTGAACGAATACCCATGCTCGCACCGCAGGTGGCAGAGGTTTCGAGCGCGCCGCCGCGGCCTCTACACACTTCTGACCCATCGAGGCGCTACCATGGTGAGGCTGGAGTTTCCCGCTTCGTCCTTGGCTTGCCGCAGGGCGCGATGACGCCTGATCGCATTCGCCGCGGACGTGTACCGCCCGGTCGATCTCGTCTCAGGAGCATGCGATGGAATTCGAACTCAGCATCAACGGCCAGTCGACCAAGGTCGACGCCGAGCCGGACATGCCCCTGCTTTGGGTGTTGCGCGATCTGGCGGGCCTCACCGGCACCAAGTACGGGTGCGGCATGGCGCAGTGCGGTGCTTGCACCGTGCATCTCAACGGCCAGCCGGTGCGCAGCTGCGTGTTTCCGGTCAGCGGCGCGGTCGGCCAGTCGATCACCACCATCGAAGGCGCCGGGAGTGGCGTCGCCAGTGCCGTGCAGAAGGCCTGGGTGGATCTTGCGGTCGCGCAATGCGGCTACTGCCAGAGCGGCCAGATCATGTCCGCGATTGCATTGCTGCAGGGCAACGCCAAACCCAGTGACGCCGATATCGACTCCGCCATGTCGGGCGTGCTCTGCCGTTGCGCCACCTATCACCGCATCCGCGCCGCGATTCATGCGGCCGCGGCATCGCTTGCCTGAGGAGTGCACGCCATGTTCCACGGTCGCGTCCTTCCCCCTTACCTGCAGTCGCTGGCGCAGCGGCATCTGCCGACTGCCTCGCGGCGCCAATTCCTGATCGGCGCCAGCTACGTCGGCGCAGCCCTTCTCGTGGGATGCAGCAGCGACTCCGCCCCGGAGTCGAGCGCCGCAACGCCAGCGGCGGCACCGGCCGCGATGCCGGGCAAACCCACGCCCTTCGACGCCTACGTCGGCATCGGTGCCGATGGCACGGTGACGGTGTATTCGAGTCAGTTCGAAATGGGCCAGTACGTCCACCAGGGGCTGGCCACCCTCGTCGCCGAGGAACTCGGTGTACCGATCGAGCGCGTGCAGGTGGAAACCCGCGCCGGCAATCCGCAGTGGTACGGCAATCTTGCGATGGGTGGCGCGCTGCAGCTTACCGGTGGGTCGAGCAGCATTCCCTCGTCGTGGCAGCGCTACCGCGAGGCTGGTGCGGTGGCGCGCGAGATGCTGCGCCAGGCCGCTGCGCAGCGCTGGTCGGTGCCGGTAGCCGAGGTGGAGGCCAGGGATGGCGTCGTGATGCACGCGGGCAGCCATCAACGCGCGGAGTACGCGGAACTGCTCGAAGCCGCCTCCCGGCTGCCCTTGCCCGCCGATGTGACATTGAAGTCGGCCGATGCCTGGACCCTGATCGGCCAGGACACGACCCAGCGCGTGGATGCGCAGGGCAAGGTCACCGGCAAGCAGACCTACACCATTGATGTACGCCTGCCCGGCATGCTGCATGCGACCGTGCTGCACAGTCCCCGCTTCGGCGGAAAGGTCGCCAGCATCGATGCGGCGAAAGCGAAAGCGGTACCCGGCGTGGTCGATGTGGTGCAGATCAGTCGCGGCGTCGCGGTCGTGGCGCGCAACACCTGGGCGGCCATCCAGGGCATGCGCGCGCTCGAGGTCTCGTGGGACGACAGCGCGGCCGAATCGCGCTCCAGCGAAGACTTGTTCAATGAGTTCGAACAGACCGCGCAGCAGCCCGGCATGGTGGCGCTGCAGCGCGGCGACAATGCGGCGGGCATGGCCGGTGCCAGCAAGACCATCGAAGCGGCGTTCCGATTCCCCTTCCTGGTCCATGCGGCGATGGAGCCCCTGAACGCGGTCGCGCATCGCGATGGCGAACGCCTCCACTTGTATGGCGGACTGCAGATGCCCGATGTGGTGCAGGGCACCTGTGCGCAGATCGCCGGCGTCGATCCGTCCAAGGTGGATCTGCATGTGATGAAGACCGGCGGCGGCTTCGGCCGTCGCGCCACGCCTGACTCCGACGTGTTCGTCGAGGCGGTGGAAATCGCCAAGGCGATCGATTTCCGCGCGCCGGTGCATCTGCAGTGGACGCGTGAGGCCGACATGGGCGGCGGCCGCTATCGGCCGATGCACGTGCATCGGGTCAAGGTCGGACTCTCGGACGACGGCAAGATCGTGGGATGGGAACACCGCGTGGTCGGCGTGTCGATCTTTGCTGGCGGGCCGTTCGCTTCCATGATGAAGGATGGCATCGATCCGTCATCGACGGAGGGCATCGTGGACTCGCCCTATGCCATTCCGAACATGGAGGTGCAGGTGCACCACCCGACGACGCCGGTTCCTGTGCTGTGGTGGCGCTCGGTGGGGCACACGCATACTGCTTTCGTGATGGAGACCCTGCTCGACGAAATCGCCGAGATGACCGGCCAGGACCCGGTCGCCCTGCGGCTGTCGCTGCTGCCGGCGGACGCGCGCGAGCGAGGCGTGCTGCAGCTGGCCGCCGACAAGGCCGGCTGGAGCGAGCCGGCGAAGCCGGGCGTGCATCGCGGCATTGCCGTGCATTCCTCCTTCGGCAGCTTCGTCGCCACCGCGGCGGAAGTCAGCAAGCGCGCCGACGGCGCCATCAAGGTGGAACGCTGTGTGGTGGCGACCGACTGCGGTGTGGTGGTGAATCCGGACGTGGTGCGGGCACAGGTCGAAGGGGGTTCGGGCTTCGGCCTCGGCGCGTTCCTCGGCGAGCAGCTCGAACTCGATGGCGGCGCCGCGAAGCAGCGGAATTTCGACGGCTACCGGCCGCTGCGCATCGACGCCATGCCGCGCATGGAGGTGCACATGCTCACTTCGGCGGCCTCGCCCACCGGTATCGGTGAATGTGCAGTGCCGCCGGTGGCGCCCGCAGTCGCCAACGCGATCTATCAGGCCACCGGCAAGCGCGTGCGACAGTTGCCCTTGCGGACCGCCTGATGGCGCAGGGTCCCGCTTCCGTGGGCGCGGCGCGCTCGGCGCCGGCCGACGGAGACTCCTCGGCAACGGCGTTTCGGGCGAGCAGCGTCGATCCGCTGAGGCTGCTGTGCGAGCGCCGCGCGCAGGGCCTGCGCTGCTGCCTGGTGACGATCGTCGGTATCGAAGGAACTTCGCCGCGGCGGCTTGGCGCACAGCTGGTCATCAGCGAGGACGGCGAAGTCGCAGGATCGATCTCGGGCGGCTGCCTCGACGCGTCGGTGGCCGCCGAAGCGATGCGCTGCCTTGAACAAGCACGCAGCCAGCGTGTGCGCTACGGGGCGGGCTCCCCATACATCGATCTCACCCTGCCCTGCGGCAGCGGGATCGATCTGCAGTTCGACGGTGCCTTGGGCGCGGACACGGTGCAATGCATCGGCGACGACCTGGCGGCGCGCCGGGTCGTGGCGCTGACTTGGCCAGCCGAAGATCAACCGCCCATCGTCGGCGAGCGCGGTGCTGCTGGAGCCATTCATGTGTGCGTAGCGCCGCGGCTGCGCGTGTACGTCTGCGGCGACGGCGAAAACCTGTCGGCATTCTGTCGCGTGGCACGCGCGAGCCGCATTGACGTCGTCGCCCTGCATCCGCAGGCCGACCGCAACGCGGGCCTGCGTGATCTCGGCGTTGAAACCCATGCGCTGCAATCGCCCAACGTGCTGCCGGCGCTGGCCTGGGATGCCTTCAGCGCAGGCCTGACCCTGTTCCACGACCACACCTGGGAGCTGCCCTTCCTGATGCAGGCATTGCGCGCAGATGCACTGCTGGTCGGTGCCATGGGCAGCCAGCGCGCGCAGGCACTGCGTGTCGAGCAGTTGCGTGCGCTGGGCGCCGACGAGTCCGAGATCCTGCGCCTGCGCGGCCCCGTCGGATTGCTGCCGAGGGCGCGCAATCCCGAGGAGCTGGCGATCTCGATACTTGGCGAGCTGATTCAGAGCTACCGGCAGCAGTGCGTGGCGCACGGCATCGCGGTCTAGAGTCTCCGGATGCGCTCTCGAACGCCGAGTGCACCAAAACCAGCAGTGCATGAACCTGACTCGCGAGGGTCCAAACCAATCATGGCCGCCTCACGCGAAGAGGACGCGTGTGATTCTGTCCTGCGTGATTCTGTCCCACGTGATTCTGTCCCGCGTGATTCTGTCCCGCGTGGTTCTGCCCCATGTGATCCACACCTGCGCATCGCCCTGCTCGCCGCCGGCGTGTCCTCACGCCTCGGTCAGGCCAAGCAGCTGGTGCCGATCGACGGCGTGCCGCTGATCCAGCACGCGGTCGACCAGGCTGCGCCGCTGGTGGAGACGGTGTGGGTGGCCCTGGGCATGCACGGTGATCGCTTCTGGCAGGCGCTGCGGGAACACCAGCGAGTCCGGCGCATCCAGGTCATGGACTCGCCGCCCAAGCTGTCCGCCTCGCTGCGCGCGGTAGCGACTGCGGCGTTGGCCGATCCCGGCGCACAACGGCTCGTCGTGATGCTGGTCGACCAGTTCCGCGTGGACACGAACTGGCTGCGTCACATGCTGCAGCTGGCGCGGGCCCATCCGGAAAAGGTCGTTGCCTCGTGCTACGAAGGCGTCCGCGGCGTCCCCGCACTGTTCCCGCGCGTCGCCCTGGAAGTGCTGACGAGCCTGAAGGGCGACCAGGGCGCGCGCGCCTGGCTGCGGCAGGCCGACGATGGGAGCGTGGTCGAATTCGTCAGCTGCATGAGCCCCGGAGACCTGGATCGGCCGGAGGATCTGTCAGCCCTCGGCGTGGCAGCTCCGTCGTCATCCTGCATGGGTTGAATCCACAGGCATGGCGTAGCATGCGCACACCCCGTCGCCGTCTGCCCGCCCGGGCGTGGCAAGGCGGCATCACCCGCAGGTCACCGGAAAGGAGTCCTTCGCATGTTCAGCCACATCATGCTCGGTTCGAACGATATCGAGCGCGCCCAGCGTTTCTACGATGCTGTGCTCGCCACACTCGGCGTGGGCGAGCCGCTGCGCAACCTCTCCAAGCAAGGGCATGTGCGCCTGTTCTATCGCCATGACGGCCAGACCTTCTGCGTCACCGAACCGATCAACGGCGAGTCGGCCAGCCACGCGAACGGCGGCACGGTGGGCTTCAAGTGCAGCACGCCGGAGCAGGTGCACGCGTTTCACGATGCCGCGGTCGCGAACGGCGGCGTGTCGATCGAGGACCCGCCGGGGCTGCGCGAAGGCTCGCTCGGATCGCTGTACCTCGCCTACGTGCGCGATCCGGACGGCAACAAGCTGTGCGCGCTGCATCGGCCCAAGCCGGCGAGCTGAACGCCTGGCGGCGGTTTCGGGGCCGGCCTGACGGCCCCGAAGCCAGCAGGTCGAGTTTGCGGGCCCGACGGGCTGGCGATCGGCCAACTCGCCGCGTGAAGGTCGCGCTTCGACCCCCGGCTACGCCTCAACGCGCCGTATAGCCGCCGTCGATCACCAGTTCGCTGCCGGTCACGAACTTCGACTCGTCGCTGGCCAGGTACAGCGCGCCCCAGGCGATGTCGTCGACTTCGCCCATGTGACCGAGCGGGTGCAGCGCACCGACTTCGCGGCGCAGGCTGTCGACATCGCCGCCCATCGTCTTCAGGTGGTTTTCGACCATGGGCGTCCAGATGTAGCCGGGGTGGATCGAGTTCACCCGGATCCGGTCGGCCGCGTACAGCATCGCGTCGGTCTTGGTCATCAGCCGCACCGCACCCTTGGACGCGTGGTACGGCGGTACGTCGGCGCCGCCTACGAGACCGTAGATCGACGACAAGTTGATGATGCTGCCGCCGCCTGCCTCGCGCAACGCGGGAATGGCGTGTTTGGTGCACAGGAACACGCCCTTCACGTTCACCGCCTGCACACGGTCCCATTCTTCCTCGGTCACCTCGTGGGTCGGCTTGTTGGTGCCTGCAATGCCGGCGTTGTTGACCAGCACATTCAAGTTGCCGAAGCGCGCCAAAGTTGCCTTGACCATGGCCGCCACGTCCGACTCGACAGCGACGTTGCAGCGCTGGTAGCAGGCCGACAGCCCGGCCGCCTCGAGTTCGGCGACGAGCGCCCGACCCTCCTCGTCCAGCACGTCGGCAATCATCACGCCGGCGCCCGCTTCGGCGAAACGCGTGGCGCAGGCGCGTCCGATACCTACCGAACCGCCGGTCACGATCGCTGTCTTGCCCTGCAATCTGCGCATGTGCGACTCCCGGATGGCCGGACAACCCTGTCCGATGGTCAGTGTGCGTCGGTGGCCGCTGCATGGTGTTGATGCGCGTCAATTTGCCGCCTCGCGGTCAATGTCCGATGCGGGACGGAGACGCGCCGCGTCGCGACTGCAGCGCGGCCCGAAGCCTGCGCCCGCTGCGATGCGCATCGCGCTGCAAGACAGAATGCGGATAATCCCCCACTCCCCTCTGCCGGTGCGCCGCCATGAACGTCGTCGAACTCAAGCATCCTCTCGTCGAGCACAAGCTCGGTCACCTGCGCGAGGCTTCGCTCGACCCCACCCGTTTCCGCCAGTTCGCCGGAGAGATCGCCACGCTACTGGCCTACGAGGCCACCCGCGACATGCCCACGGAGGAGCACGTCGTGGACACCTGGATCGGTGCGGTGACCGTGCGCAAGCTGTGCAGCGACCGCATCACCCTGGTGCCGATCCTGCGCGCGGGCCTGGGTTTTCTTCCGGGGGTGCAGGCGATGATCCCCAACGCGCCGGTCAGCGTCATCGGGTTGCGGCGCGACGAGACGACGCTCGAGCCCGAGGTCTACTACAGTCGCCTGGTCGAGGGCATCGAGAATCGCACCGCCCTGCTGCTCGATCCGATGCTCGCCACCGGAGGCAGCGCCAGCGCGGCGATCACCATGCTCAAGCAGGCCGGCTGCCCGCGCATCAAGGGGCTGTTTCTGGTTGCCGCGCCCGAAGGCATCGCGCGGCTGCAGAAGGACCACCCGGATGTGGAGATCTACGTCGCCGCCATCGATGAACGGCTGAACAGCAAGGGCTACATCCTGCCCGGTCTGGGCGATGCCGGGGATCGGCTGTTCGGCACTCCGGTGGAGTAGTTGCGAACACGGTTGCCTTTTGAGCGACGACAGGCTGCAATCGACCCATGGCTTCCCGAACACGACGATCCGGCGTCTCGATCCGATTCGACGACGCCCTGCGCCTCGATGATCCGTCCGCGCTTGCCGAGCCCACAATGGCGGCAGGCAGGCGCGGTATCGAGCCGTCGAGCGCAAGCGAATCGGACAGCGTGCTGCAAGCGCTCGCAGGCAGCGAGCTGAATCTGCTGGACGCGATGGCCTTGCGCGAAAGTCTGCCGCCTGCCGAAGGCGAGCCCGCCGCCGGTCGTCGATCGATCGAGCCTGAATCCGCCGCGCCTCCGCCCTCGCCGCGGATCGAGCTGGACGTGCCCGTGGGCGCCGGCGAGTCCTCGGCGGTGCTCATCGAGCGGGATGGCGTGTACAGCTGGCATTTCGCGGACACGACTTCCGATGCCGCGGCTGACGACTCCTTTGCAGCGCCGTCGACGGGCCCGCGCCGTCGCGGTGCACCGTCCGACCCAGGGGAATCCGATCGCGCTGGCGCCGACGAAGGCGCTGCCGGCACCGGCGACACCCGCACTGCGGCCGGCCAGGTGCATCACTTCGTCATCGACCTCGCTGATCCCGACGCCCCGGCGGCACCGGCACGTCGTGGCTTCGTCAGCCGGATGATTCTCGGCAAGGTCGTGGCCTACGTCTTCCGGTTCGCCACCGGCAAGCTGCTCGGTGCAGCCAGCCGACGTCTCGAGCGACATATCGAAGAAGGGCTGCTTGGCTGGTCCCCGGATGGAGCGGCGCGATGGTCAAGCGTGGGTGATGAGATGCGTCACGCACTGCCGCACGACCGCCCGGCGCGCGTGCTCCTGTTCGTCCATGGAACCTTCAGTTCCACCGAGGGAAGCTTCGGCGGCTGGTCGGTGTCACCTTCGGGCAAGCAGGCCATGCAGCGCCTTGCCGCGGCCTACGACTTGGTGCTTGGCTACGAGCACCGCAGCCTGTCGGCACTGCCGAGCGAGAACGCCGATGCCCTGGCCGGACATCTTGCGGCGATCGCCTGGCCGCACCCGCCCGAGGTCGACATCATCGCGTTCTCCCGCGGCGGACTGGTGACCCGTTGCCTCGTGGAGCAGGCCATCGACAAGGCGGGCTGGCGCTGCAATCTGCGTCGAGCGGTGTTCGTCGCCTGCACACTGGGCGGCACCGAACTGGCGCGCGCGTCCAACTGGCGCACTCTGGTCGATCGGCATACCAACCTGGTCGCACTGGCGGCGCGCGCCGTGGCGGCTATTCCCGGCGTTGGCAGCGGCGCCGCCGTGCTCGCCGCGGCGCTCCGCGGTGTCGGCGACCTGGTCAAGGTGCTGGCCACCTCGGCGGTTGATGATGCCGCGGTGCCCGGACTGTCGGCCATGGATCCGGACGGCGATTTTCTTCGCCAGCTCAACCAGCACATGCCGGCCAACGGTGGGCTGGACCCTAGCTGCTGTCTCGCCGTGCGATCGAATTTCGAACCCGAAGCGGCTGACGCCATCCAGACCGCGCCCTCCACCTGGCTGCGGATGGCCGACCGGGCATCGGACAGCCTCCTCGGCACCACCAATGATCTGGTGGTGCACACCGATTCGATGGTTGCGCTCGGGCCGACGCAGAAGATTCCCCATCGCCACGAGTTTGGCTCCAACGCCCGCGTGCACCACTGCAACTATTTCCTGCAGCCGGACACCCAGGCGGTGATCGAGCGATGGCTGCTGCAGGGACGGATGGAAGCGCCGCCATGATCAGAGACCGATCGCTCCGTCATGGTTCGACGCGATTCGCCGCATCGACCGGGATCCGGGGCGCACGAAGCGCGCGGCGAGACAAGGCATCGTCGCCCGTGCGGCGGCTTGCCGTCGGCGTGGCCGCGATCTGCTTCAGCCTGTGCGCGCATGCCGAACAGCCGACGACGACCACGCCGCCCGCCGCCGGAGCACTTTCGATCAGGTCGGTCGCGCTGGCAGGGGAACTCTCTCCATCGGTCACTGCCCTGCCCGACGGCGGCTTCGTCGTCACCACCCTGTCGCGGCAAGGCGCCGAAGCGACGCTATCGGCGCAGACGATTTCCATCGACGGCGAGCCTGGCTCTGTTCGACCCGTGGCCCGCGGCGAGGGCTGGTTCGTCAACTGGGCCGACTTTCCTTCGCTCGCCATCGCCGACAACGGCGACTGGGTGAGCTTCTACCTGCTCAAGTCCGATCCGTCGCGCCCCTACGCCTACGACATCATGCTGCTGCGCTCGACCGATCAGGGGGCGAGCTGGTCGCAGCCGCAGAAGCTGCACGACGACGATACCCACACCGAGCACGGTTTCGTCAGCCTGATCAGCGCGTCCGACCCGGAGCACGCCGACGCGGTGGTGGCGGTCTGGCTGGACGGCCGTCGCAGCGCGGCACCGCCTGCAGAAGGCGCCGAGCACGAACACGAGGGTGTGGTCACCACGCTACGTTCCACCGTCGTGTTTCGCGATCACATCGAGCCCTCGGTGGAACTCGACGCACGGACGTGCGATTGCTGCACCACCGATGCAGCGAAGCTGGGTGACCAGCTGGTGACGGTGTACCGCGATCGTTCCCTGGACGAATTTCGCGACATCGGTTTCCTGCGCCGGCGCGGCGGTGCTTGGAGTGCGCCGGCCCATGTGGCGTCGGATGGCTGGCGGATCGCCGGCTGCCCGGTGAACGGGCCGGCGCTCACGACATCCGGTGGTCAAGGGCTGGCAACCTGGCCGACCATGCAGGGCGAAGACATGCTGGTGCGCAGCGCGCGCTTCGTCGACGGGAGCTGGAGTGCAGCCCAGGTGATCGACCGCGGCCGCAACGTGCTCGGTCGCGTGGACCTTGCGTCCTGGACTTCGGGTCAATCTCTGGTCAGCTGGCTGGGGGCCTCGGAGCAAGGCACGACGCTTTGGCTCGGTATCGTCGACGAGTCGGGACGACTTGAACGGCGACAGCCGGTGGCGACGTTGCCGCCCGGCCGTTCGACCGGCATGCCGCGGCTCGCCAGCTCAGCGGATCGTGCGCTGCTCGTCTGGACCGAGCCGGGCGCCGAACGCACGCGCGTGGTCGGCGCCTGGATTTCGCCATAGCGCGCTGCGCGCGGCAGCTGCCTTCGGCGCGGTGGCGAACCTGCACCTCCAGCGGATGATGAAGCAGTCTGGTTCCGACGCCGGCATGCCTGTCGCTGTAACGCCCGGTTCCAGCAAAGACGGCGGACTCTGATTGCTGCTCCGGTCGAACTGCGCGTTCGACCGGAGCGACGCGGATCAGTTCTCGAAGCCGTTTCTGAAGATCGAAGGCGGCAGCGGATCGCCGCTGATCGTGAAGCTGAATACGGCCACGGCTTGCTGACCACCGTCGTCGGTCGCGGTGACCGAGACCGAGTACGGGCTGCCTGTCGCGCTGCCGACCTGCGGCGTGCCCGACACCACTCCGCTGGTGAGATTCAGTGACAGGCCGGGGGGCAACCCCGTCGCGGTGTAGTCGAGCGTGTCGCCGACATCGACATCGTTGAACGCGGATGCGACCGAGAACGGCGTGATCGCCACCCCTTCCTGGCCGCTGCGATCCGGCAGGGAGCCGGCCGTCGGCGGGTCATTCAGGCAGTTGACCGTCAGCGAGACGATGGCGGTGGCCGAAGTGCCGGTCGCGTCCGCTGCCCGATAGCTGAAGCTGTCGGCCCCGCAATAGTCGTCCGCCGGGTCGTAGACGAAACTGCCGTTGGCTTGCAGCGTCAGCACGCCGTGGAGGACGTCGCTGACCAGCTGTGCGGTGAACGGGTCCATCTCGTTGTCGGTGTCGTTGCCGAGCACGCCCGGTGCGACGACGGTGAGCGTCGCGTCCTCATCCACCGTGTAGCCATCGTCCTGCACTTCCGGCGGAAGGTTGCCGGTGTTGAGTTCGCAGTTCATCGGCTGGCTCGACTGGAACAGCGCCAGCGTCGCCCACTCGGGATGGTCGATGAACGGGTTGCGATTGCCCTGGAAGCTGTAGATGACGTCATTGCGTTCGATTTCGGCCGCATTCGGCGGGTCGGCCTGGTGCCAGGCAAGCAAGGTCGTCAACAAGCCCATGTAGGCCTTCGGCGCCGATGAGGATGTGCCGACGATCAGCGAACGATTGTCGGTGAGCTCGAGGTCAGGCAGGTTGTCGCCGCCTTCGTAGCGGATCGCCATGTACATGACGGCACGCGCCATGTCGCCCTTGCGGGCGCCCCAGACCTCGAACGAATTGGCGTCGAACCAGTTGGAGTTGCCCGGGTACACGCCTGAGCCGCCGCCCTGGCCGTTGTTCGCCAGGGTCACCCGTTCGGTACAGCCGGAGCAGCTGGCGTACGGACTGTTGCCGCGATTGCTGTTGTAGTCGATGTTGGTGAGATACAGCATGTGCGTGTCGGTGTAGGCCGGCAGCGACTGGTCGGCAAAACCCAGCGAGTTCGGCCAGGTGTGCTCGCGGTTGTAGTTGCTGTTGCCGCCGCCGGCTTTCGCGTACGACTCGTTGCGGTAGGCGTCGAGGATCTTGCTGCTGTCGTTGGGGTCTTCGTCGGCGATCTCGAGGATGTCCCAGGTATCGGTGGTGCCCGCCGAGTACGGATACGAAGTGTGTCCCTTGATGGTCTGATGCAGCGAGCAACGCAGTTGCTCTGCGCTGCTCGTGTTGACCTGGGCGTAGTAGTTGCCGACCGAGCTGCTGGCGACGTCGAACCCGATGACAGTGTCGCTGCTCGGGTGCGCACCTTCGACATCGGTCACCGCATCGGCATCGATGGTGAAGACGCAATGCTCGCCGCCGATCAGGGCGGTGCCGGTATCGACGGTGAAGCTGGTGCCGGAGGTGGCGTAGTCGAGCACGATGCCGGTGCTGGTGTCGCAGGCCAGGGTGAAAGCGCCGGCGGCCAGATTGACCGGCTCGCTGAACAGCACGACCAGGTTGGCCGCACCCGGAAAATCATCGTCGCCGTCCATCGGCGTCGTCGACAGCACCGCAGGCGGATCGTTCGCCGTCGGCGCCGCGACGGTGAACACGATGCGGGTGTCGCCGACGTACAGATCCAGATTGCCGTCGCGGTCGCTGATGGCCGAGGCTTCCAGGGTCAGGGTGCATTCCTCGGCCTCGGCCAGATCCAGCATCGGGTCGAGCGTGCGCACCTGGTCGTTGCCGCTGACCGCGATGTCGGACTCGTCGAGCACGCCCGACGTGGTGCACGACAGCGTGAACCAGCCGGCGTCGGTGTTCACCGCTTCGGTGAAGGTCAGCACCAGATTGGCATTGGCCGGAAAATCCATCGCGCCATCGACCGGCACGCTGGAGGCCAGATCCGGCGGATTGTCGACCGCAGCGCCGAAGGTCTGGCCGTTGTTGCAGCCGTCAAACGTCGCGGTTGCGGTGCCGTTCCAGCTGAAGTCCGAGTACTGGGTGCCGCTGCCGCCCAGCTGCAGGGATGTGCCGGCGGCGGTGGAGTTGGTTTCGCTGACGCCGATGTCGGTGCTGGTCACACCATCCGCAGCGCCGCCACTCCCCGTCATCGTGCCTTCGTAGCTCAGGAACTGGATCAGGCCGCCAGGCCCGACCAGCGCGATGCCATCGGGCGCACCGTTCTGCAGGCCGTCCTGAGGATAGTTGAGGGTGGCGATGCGCACGGTCGCGCCGCAGCTGACGTCCGATCCCGCGGGCAAACTGTCGGTGCCGTACACCGTGTTGCCGTTGCCGTTGTAGCGAACGATGCTGTACTGGGTGAGCAGCTCTCCCGCTGTAGCGACCACTTCAACCGCTTCGCCCACGTCGGCGGCGCCGCTGTTGTCGTAGTGGATTTCGTTGATGAACACTTCGGCGCGCGCCGGCAGCGCGCACACGAACACGAGCGCGCAGGCCGCGCGCAGAACGGTTGGGATTCGGATCATGCAGAGGGCCGGTTCACGCCGGCATCAGGTTGAGGCGGCCGCGGAGTTTACCTGCGATTCAGCTTTCGCGCATCTGCCTGCTAGCGCGCGTCGGCGGCTCCCGTCGGGGTCGGGCGGTCGAGCGCCCGGGCGACGCGGAAGCCGAGGCGCGGGTTGGTGGTATCGGGCTCGAGGCCCAGCCGGAACGCCGAGCGGGCCTGGTCGGGAGCGCTGGCCCAGGAGGCGCCGCGCGCCACCCGCTTGCTGCAGCCCGGGTTGATCCAGGCGCTGCCGTCGTCCGGTGCGCGCTTGTAGCTGTCGTGCCAGCAGTCTTCGACCCATTCCGAGACATTGCCTTCGGTGTCCTGCAGGCCGAACGCATTCTCCTTGAAGCTCCCCGCCGGCGCCGGACCCCAGTAGCCGTCGCCGTAGCCGGTAAACGCGTTGACCCATTCGCGTTTGCTGGCGGAACGATCGTTCTCGCCGGTCAGGTTGCCCTGCCTGCGCCCGGGTCCGCCCTCACCCCACGGATAGCGAGACTCGCTGCCGGCACGTACCGCGTATTCGAACTCGGACTCGGTCGGCAGTCGGTAGGGCTTGCCCGTTTGCGCTTGCAGCCAGGCGGCGTAGGCCTTGGCGTCGCGCCAGGACACATGCACCACAGGCAGTTCGGGTGCGGCGCGCTCGCCAGCGTGGTCGTGGCGCCAGTTCACCCGCCGTCGCTCGACCATGCGCCCGTTGCGCTCGTCATAGATCGTCGAGCGGCCGGCGCGCTCCGCGTCGGTCACATACTGGGTCTGTGTCGCGAACGCATTGAACTCGGCGACCGTGATCTCGGTGATCGACATGGCAATGGGCTGATTCAGCTCGACGCGATGGCGTGGGCTCTCGTTCTTCTTGCGCTGGGGCTCGCTCTCGGGCGAACCCATCTGGTATCGCCCGATCGGCAGCACGCGCATCTCGGGCCCGGTGCCACCGGCGCTCAGGCCGTCGAAGAATCGCTGGCCAGGATTCAACGCCCCGTAGATGCGTGCGTTGTCCAGCCGCGCGCGCAAGTCATCGACACCCGCGACCTGCGCCGAGGCCGCGTCGATCTTGTCCAGCAACGCTTCGACGGTCGCGAAATCCAGTTCGCCCAACGCCGCCTGGGCTTCCACCAGCATCTGCTCGGTGCGACGTGTGCGCTCGATCATCAGCTGCGCCGATGCGTCCTGGACGGTTTGCGAACCCGGCAGTACGGATGCGGCGTCGGCCAGCAGGCGGTCTGCACGTCGGAATTCGCCATCCGTCGCCGCGCGCATGGCCTGATCCAGCAGATGCGCTTCGATCTCGCGCAAGCCCTGCATGGCCTCGGCGTCGCCGTCGTCGATCACCAATGCTTCGCGATAGCGATCGGCCGCGCTGTCGCCTTCGGGTTCGATCCAGCGCCCGCCGTCGCGCAGCGTCTGTGCCTCGTCGAGCAGGGATACCACGTGCTGCTTTCGCCTGATGCGATCCCACCAGATGCGTTGGGATTGCGGATCCGATTCGAGCGCCGCCAGCGCGGCGGCGTGTCGCCCAGCGCCGTCCCAGTCGCGCGACGCGAGTGCCGCATCGAATGCCGAACGAATCTCGGCCAGCACCCGGTCACGGCCCGCGATGGCCTTCTCGTTCTCGCCGTCGAGCTGCAGGGCCTGCCAGTACAGGGCCAGTGCACTGTTCTCGCCGTCGAACCAGCGAGCTTCCTTCTCGGCAGCAGCCGCCAGCCGAAGCACGCTGTTGACGCTGGCCTTGGCGGGCAACTGCAGGGCTGGCGACCAGACTTGGGGAGGGACGGAGGCTGCGCTGGGATCACCGGCGTCGGCCGCTGCGGGCGTTGCCGGGTCAACGGTCGGACCGTCGGGCGTCGGGCGATCGCCATCGCCCGGATCAGCTGATGGGACCTGCCCCGTGGACGATGCCGGCGGCGGCGATTCGCTACTGCATGCCACCAGAACGAGCAGAGCGAGCGTGCCGGCGAGAGATCGATGCAGGGCTGCGCGCAAGTCCGCTCCGTACGCCAGTGGGGGGCCTCGATTCAAAGAGGACGGCGAGGCACGTTAGGCTATCGTCTTTGCGACCGCAACACGACCTGCCGGATGACCGCCGAGAAACCCATCAAGCTTGACGACTTCGTGGCACCGCCCGGCATTCAGCTGGGTCAACGGATCGGTCTCGACACCGAATTCGTTCGCGAACGCACTTTCTGGCCGCAGCTCGCGCTGCTGCAGATTCGTATCAACAGCGAGACCTTTCTGCTGGACCCGCTGCAGGGCGAGCCGAGCGAATCACTGCTGCGATGCATGATCGATGCCGCTCCTACGCTCATGCACGCGCCGGGCGAGGACCTGGTCTGCCTCAAGCACCGATTCGGCTGGCTGCCCGGTGCGCTGTTCGACATGCAGCTCGCCGCCGCGTACGTCGGCCTTGGGGTCGGTCTGGGTTACCAGGCACTGGTGTCGCTGGTGCTGGCCGAGCACGTCGACAAAGGGGAAACCCGATCCGACTGGCTGCAGCGGCCGCTGAGCGATGCGCAACTGCGCTATGCCGCCAGCGATGTACTGCATCTCGAGGCGCTGCACGATGCGCTGCGTCCACAGCTGCAGGAGCGCGGTCACCTCGACTGGTTCGAGGACGATTGCGCGCGCATGCTCGAGCGCGCCGCGCAAAACCCGGTTGATCTCCACCCGCATCTGCAGTTTCGCCCGGCGATGGGTCTGGACCGTGTGGCGCAGGCGCGCATTCGCCGCTGCCTGATCTGGCGCGAGGCCATGGCCGAGCAGCGCGACCGGCCGCGCAGCTGGATGCTCGACAACGAAGCCGTCACCGCCCTGGCACACGCCGACCTGTCGAGTGCGGGTTCGGTGGCCCAGGTGCTGGCGCGCCGCGGCCGGGCCATTCGGCAGGCAGAGCGGGAATTGGAACCGCTGCTGCAGGCCCCGCTCAACGAGATCGAGGAAACGATGCCATTGGCGCCGAAGCCCGATCAGGATCTCAAGAACCAGGTGGGTCGCATGCAGCAGGCCGTCGCCGACTTCGCCGAGCGCACCGGATTGCCCAAGGAAATCCTGCTGGCGCGCAGACACCTCGAATCGTATGCGCTCACCGGTGAATGGCCATCGGACAAGGCGGGCTGGCGGCAGGACGAGTTGGAGCGAGCGCTGGCGGCGGTTCGCGACAGCTGAGTCGTTTCGATGCCGACCCCATTGCCAACCTGCCAGCTGCCACCTACAATGCGCGGCTCTGCCGTCGGGGTGTAGCTCAGCCTGGTAGAGCGCTACGTTCGGGACGTAGAAGTCGCAGGTTCAAATCCTGTCTCCCCGACCACTAGACAAACGAAGACGCCGCAACCTCTCCAACAGCGGCCACCGGTCTACGCTGCGACCGCAAGCGCGCAGCATCAACGCCCCCGCAGACCGAAGACGTCGCAACCTCTCAACACCGGCCGCCCGTCCACGCTGCGACCGGGCAGCGCGAAGCTTTCGCCCTCACCGGATCGAACGTGACGCCGGCACTTCGCCGTCTGCGGCTGTTCGCACAGGCCGCCGCGGGACAGCATGCAGCGCGCGCACCTGCGACAACGCGTTCCCCGCCCCACGCTCCCGCGGGCGAACTGCCGATCAGGCCTTGAATGCTTCGGTCGACGCGCGGTCGATGCCAGCGCCTCGCGCCCTCAGCCCTCAGCCCTTGAACTTGTAACCCACCCCGTAGATCGACTCGATCGGCGTGTCGCCGTCGTCGACTTCACTGATCTTGCGTCGCAGGTTCTTGATGTGGCTGTCGATGGTGCGGTCGCTGACGTCGCGTCCGTCGCTGTAGACGGTGTCCAGCAGTTCATTGCGTGAGTACACCCGGCCCGGGCGCTTGCCCAGGGTCGACAACAGGCGGAATTCGAGTGGCGTGAGATCCAGAGTGGCGCCGCGCCAGCGCGCTTCCAGCCGCGCGTCATCGAGTTCCAGCGACGATCCGGGGCTGGCCTCGCGCCACTCGATGGACCGGCGCAGCAGTGCCCGTACGCGCGCGGCCACCTCGGCGGCGTGAAAGGGCTTGCAGATGTAGTCGTCGGCGCCGAGGTCGAACCCGCGCAGGCGGTCACCCTCTTCCACCTTGGCAGTGATCATGATCAGCGGCACCCGGCTGAACGTTCGGATGGCGCGACAGATCGAGAAACCGTCCGTGCCCGGCAGCATGAGGTCGAGGAGCACGACCGTCGGATCCTCGGACTTCACCCAGTCGACCACGCCGTCGCCACGGTCGAGATGCGTGGTCTCGAAGCCCGCGTCGGAGAGCGTATCGATCAGCATTTCCGCCAGGATCGGCTCATCCTCCACGATCAGGCAGCGCATGCGGGTCGCCGCCGAGTCAGCGTCCGGCTTGTTGGCCACCGTCGGGTTTCTCCTTAGTTTCTCCACGATCTTGCCGCATTATGCGACAGCCCGAGCCGCGTGCCCGGCAATGTAGCCCATGCACGCGATCCCGAACCAGTAGCTCCGCAGACTGAAAAGGAAGCTGGAATGCAGGCCCGCCCACGCTCAAGCAGAGGTCACCGTGCCAGGCTTTTCGCCTGCATGGCGGCGTTGATGCTGGGGTTGGGGCTGGCCGGGGCCACCGTGCAGGCCGACAGCTACGACGAGCGCAGGGTGCGCACGGCGGCACGCCTGGTGCGCGCGCTGCTGACCGCCCACGAAGGACTGGCGGCCAAGGCGCAGTCGGATGGCGGCCTCGAGGTTCTCGTGCTCGGCGACCAGGATCGGCAGACCGACCCGCTGCCCTCCCTGATCGCGCCGCCGGTAAAAGGCAGCCCGACGCAGATATCCGGACACGCCCTGCGCGCCCGTATCAGCGCCGAGCTGCCGCCCGCCGAGTCGTCGCTGCCGGTCGCGGTGTTCCTCAGCCAGAAGCTTGACGATCCCGCGTTCGCCGAACTGCTGCAGTGGTGCATCGAACGCGGGGTCATCCTCTACTCACCCTTCGAAGGTGATGTCGAACGCGGCGCCACGGCCGGGGTCTCGATCCAGGCCAAGGTGCAGCCGTTCGTGAATCTCGACACGCTGTCGTCCTCGGGCATCGCGCTGCGCCGGTTCTACATCGACCACTCCAAGGTGGTGCCGTGAAGACGCATGCGCCGGGCATCGCGATGACGGTGTTCGCCGCGCTCATCCTGATCATGGAGCTGGCCCTGCTCGGCTACTGGTACTGGCTGCTGGAGCCGCGCCTGCGTACCGAGGCGGCATCCCAGGCGCAGGTGCTGGCGCAGGCGCAGGCCGCGACCCTGGCCACCGCCCTGGCCAGCGACGACCCGCTGCAGCGCAGCCTGCAGCTGGACGAGGCAATCGACAGCCTGCTGCTGCTGCGTGCCCCCGGGCGCGACGACAGTTTCTTCGACTCGCTGAGCCTGCGCGTCGACTACGCATCGATCGACGCCGAACCGGGCAGCCTCGATCGTCAGTCGGGCGAGCCGACGGCGTCCGGGTTCCGGGTGACCACCGAGCTCTATCACCCCTATCTGGCCTCGCTGATCGGCGTGGTCGAATTCACCGTCAGCGACGCGTTCTACCAGGCGTTCAGCGCCGACGTGCGGCGCCAGCTGTACTGGCAAGGGCTGTTCATCGCCGCCCTGCTCGGCACCCTCGGGGGCGGACTGGCGTGGATTCTTCGTCAACTCGACACCCAGCAGTCGGCGCGCTACGCCGCCGAGCGCGCGCTCGCAGCGCAAGAGCGCCAGGTCAAGCACCTGATGGACAACCTCGACACGTATTTCGTGTATGCGCGCGACGAGTCCGGTCGCGTCGTGCGGGTCAGCGAGTCGGTCCAGCGCGTGCTCGGCATCAGCCCGGAGACGATGCTCGAACAGGGTCCCGAGCTGCTCACCGACAACCCGATCAACCAGCAGTCGCTGCAGCGCGCGCATGCCCCGCGCAGTGCGCCCAGCGAACTGTTCGAATTCGAACTGCGCGATCCGGACGGCGGCCTGCACCGCATCGAATGCACCGAAGTGCCGGTTCGGGATGCCGAAGGACGCATCCGCTCGATCGACGGCATCGCCCACGACGTCACCGCCCAGCGTGCGCTCGAAGACCAACTGCGCCTGGCGCGCGACTCGGCCGAGCACGCGAACCAGTCGAAGAGCCAGTTCCTGGCCAACATGAGTCACGAGATCCGCACGCCGATGAACGCCGTCATCGGCATGGCCACGCTGATGGCCAAGTCACCGCTCACCTCGCGCCAGCGCAGCCAGCTCGGCCAGCTCGAAGCGTCCGCGCGCATGCTCATGGGGATCATCGACGACATCCTCGACCTGTCGCGCATCGAGGCGGGCAAACTCAGCATCCTGCCGCGCGAGTTTTCCCTCGACGAGCTGCTGACCGACCTCACGGCGCTGGTCGGCCAGCACGCACGGGAGAAGGGTCTCGACGTGCTGATCGACGCTGACCCCTCCGTGCCCTCGATGCTGGTCGGCGACGCCATGCGTCTGCAGCAGGTGCTGGTCAATCTGGTCGTCAATGCGATCAAGTTCACCGAGCAGGGTGAGGTCGTGATCGAGATCGGCGTCGTCGCCCGCGACGAGGATGCAATGACCCTGCGATTCGCCGTGCGCGACTCCGGCATCGGCATTCCGCCCGACATGCTGCCGCGCCTGTTCGAGCAGTTCACCCAGATGGACGAGTCCAGCACGCGCAAGCACGGCGGCGCGGGACTGGGCCTGGCGATCAGCAAGCGGCTGGTCGCCCTGATGGGTGGCGAGATGGACGCCGAGAGCACGCCCGGCCGCGGCAGCACATTCTGGTTCACCGCCCGCCTCGAACCGGCGTCGAAGCAGCATGGTCGCGAGCCGCTGCCGCTGCGCGAGGGCCTGCGCGCACTCGTGGTCGACGACAGTCCCGCAGCGCGCGACGTGTTCGGCACCATGCTCGAATCGATGCGCTTCGACGTGACCCTGGCCGACTCGGCCGAGCGCGCACTCGACATCGCCAGCCAGGGCAACGTGCAATTCGACCTGCTGGTCATCGACTACCTGCTGCCCGGTCGCAACGGCATCGAGGCCGTGCGCGAGCTGAAGCGCCGGCGTCGCTGTCCGCCCAGCCTGATGATCACCGCCTACGCCGACGAAGCCATCGCCAACGCCGCGCAGAGCGCTGGCGTGGACGGTTTCCTGCAGAAGCCGGTCAGCCCCTCTACCCTGCACGACGCCACCGCGCGGGTGCTGGCCGGTCAGCATTCCTCGATCATTTCGGTGAGCCATCTCGCCGCCGCCGACGTCGATGCCCGATTTGCGCCGGGCCAGCGCGTGCTGCTGGTCGAGGACAACGAGATCAACCGCCAGGTCGCCGGCGAGCTGCTGCGCGGACTGCGCCTCGACGTGACCATGGCCGAGAACGGCTACGTGGCGCTGGACACCCTGGCCGCCGAACCGGATGCGTTCGGTGCGATCCTGATGGACGTGCAGATGCCCGGACTCGACGGCATCGAAACCACCCGCCGCATCAAGCAGGACGACAAGCTGGCGCGGATTCCGGTGATCGCCCTCACGGCCCACGCCATGGCCAGCGATCGCGAGCGTTTCCTGGCTGCCGGCATGGATGACTACCTGTCCAAGCCGATCGAAGAACGTGCGCTGATCCGCGCGCTGGCGCGCTGGCTGCGTGTCGAGTCCAAGGCTGATGACATCGCACGGGTGGATGCCAGTGCCGGGACGCTGCCCGAATTTCCGGGCGTCGACGTGCGCAGCGCGGTGGCGCGGCTCAACGGCAAGCTGCCGCTGTTCCTGCGCCTCTTCGACGATTTCCGCGCCCGCTATCGCGATGCGCCAGCGCGCATCAGCACCCATCTCGACGACGGCCAGCGCGGCGATGCGGCGGCGCTGGCGCACAGCCTGAAGGGCGCCGCCGCCACGCTGGGGGCCGATGCCGTGTCGTCGGCGGCGGCGGAATTCGAACGCGCGATCGACGATCCCGTCGCGCGCACTGCCGCACTTGCCGCGCTCGATGCCGCACTCGAAGGTCTGGACGGGCTGCAATCCCGCGACGGCACTGGCGCCAGCGAAGACGCCGACGACTTCGACGCCGACGCGCTGAAGCAATCGCTGCAGGCACTGGACGAGGCCCTCCGGGAGCGCCGCTTCGAGGCTGGCAGGCTCGCTGAAGACCTGCTGCGCGCGCTGCCCGGGGCAATGCGCGAGACCGCGCCCGCGCAGTCTCTGCGCACCGCCATGGCCAAGCTGGACTTCGCCGAGGCCGCGGACCAACTGAACATCTTGCGCACCCAAGTCGGTACACAACTGCCGGATCCAGCAGGGGGAAGAGCATGACTCCGGATGTCTTGTGGAAGGAGAAACCAAGGGTCCTCATCGTCGACGATGAGCCGATCAACGTGCAGGTGCTGGCCGAAGCCCTGGGCGAACTCTGCGACGTGCGGTTCACCACGGTTGCGTCGGAGGTGCACGAGCTGGTCAGCAAGATGGCCTTCGATCTGGTGCTGCTCGATCTGGTCATGCCCGGCCGCACCGGCTTCGAGGTGCTGACCGACCTGCGTGCCGACCCGGTCTGCGCCGATGTACCGGTGATCTTCGTCACCGCGATGAGCGAGCTCGACGATGAAGAAGCCGGACTCAACGCTGGCGCCGTCGACTACATCACCAAGCCGATTAGCCCGGCCATCGTGCGGGCGCGGGTGCGCACCCACGTCGAGCTCAAGCGCCAGCGCGACGCGCTCAACCGCCTCGCCGAGACCGACGGCCTGACCGGCATCGCCAACCGGCGGCGGTTCGACCGCGAACTCGACCGCATGTGGCGCACCTGCCAGCGGCGTAACGAGGCGTTCTGCCTGATGCTCGCGGACGTCGACTTCTTCAAGCTCTACAACGACCACTTCGGGCACGGCCCGGGCGACCATTGCCTGCGCGAGGTCGGTCAGGCGCTGGCGCGCGCCGCCTACCGCTCGGAGGACGTGGTCGCGCGCTACGGCGGCGAGGAATTCGCCATTCTTTGCCCCGCCGACGAGTCCCAGGTGCAGGCTCGACGCGTACTCGACGCGGTGCGCGAGATCGGGCTGCCGCACCCGCGATCCACCGCTTCGCCCACCGTCAGTCTGAGCATGGGGGCGCTTGAGGTCGCGCCCCGCTCGGGCATCGACATGGGCGACGCGCTTGCCGCGGCGGATGCGCTGCTGTATCAGGCGAAGCGGGCGGGCCGTGCCCGAGCGCACTGGCGCCGCTTCGACGACGACACCGTGATCACCTTGCGCCTGGAGGATTCGCCATGAGCCCGGAAGCTCGCCACCTACCCTGCCTGCGGCTCAGCCCGCTGGCCCTCGCCCTCGGACTGTGCCTGCTGCCCGGTATGGCCGCCGCCGAGGACGACGACCTCGAGGCGCTGCTCGACATTCTCTCGGAGGAAACCGAGCTCGCGACCCGCAGCAAGCAGAACGCCGACTATGTCCCCGGCATGGTCAGCGTGCTGCATGCGTCCGACATGCGCCTGATCGGTGCGCGCACCGCGCTCGACGCCCTGGCGCTGGTGCCCGGGCTCGACATCCAGCGCAATCAGTTCGGCGCCGCGACCATCCGCGTGCGCAGCGTCGACTTCTTCTTCAATGCCGGCAACATCAAGGTACTGGTCGACGGCCTGCCCTCGTCGCGCGAGGCGGCCTTCCAGAGCAGCGCCGTGCTGCTGATGCCGATCGAGCAGATCGAGCGCATCGAGGTGATCCGCGGGCCGGGTTCGGGCGTACACGGCGACTTCGCCTACATGGGCCTGATCAACATCGTCACCCGTCACCACGACAACGTGGTCGGACTCAATCGCGGCAGCGGAAATCGCAACAACGCCTATGCGGCGTTCTCTACCCGCAACGAGGAACGCGACTTCGCGCTGAGCGGCAATCTGTCCGACTGGCGCAGCGATCGCTACGACGTCGCCAACGCGCTGGACAACGACGAACAGCGCAGCATTCTCAATCTGCGTCTGGGCCTGCACGACTGGAGCTTCAAGCTCACCGGCATCGACCGCGACTTCAGCGGGCAGGTGCGCAACACTTCCCGCCCGGGGCAACCGCCGCCGCCCGTTCCGTTCCGCACCAACGTCCAGATCGAGCGAGGCTACACCGCCGACGTGCGTCGCGAATGGTCGGGAGAGGACGAGAACCGCGCCGCGGCCTGGGTGCAGTACCAGGACAGCGAATACGACCGGCGCTTCGCAGGCTTTGAAGGCAGTCGCACGGAAATCGGCGGCGACATCGTGCGCAAGTGGGGCAGCAACCTGCTGCTCGGCCAGGTCACCGTGACCGATCTGGACATCGATCGCGCCTACTCGCCCGCGGAGGGCCCGCCCGGCACGCCGCCACCGCCCGAGGTGCGGCACAGCCGGCAGATGTACTCGGCCGTGCTGCAGAACCAGTTCAACCCGCTCGACAACGTGCAGATCACCGCGGGCCTGCGCTGGGACGACCTCGAAGGCGTCGACAGCCAGCTCACACCGCGCATCGCTGCACTGTGGCAGATCGACGACCACCATCTGCTCAAGGCGCAGTACGCGGAGGGCTTCCGCTCGCCCACTTACCAGGAAGGGTTCTCCAACGGCGAGCCGCGCGGCCACATTCCATTCGAACGCGTGCAGTCGAGCGAGATCAGCTACGTCTATCGCGGCAGCAAGACCGTGTTCCGCGCGACCGGCTTCAACAACAAGGTCACCGACATGATCTTCCCCGAGGGCGTGGGCATTGCCGCGCTGAATCCGGAGATCGATGCCCAGGGGCTCGAGTTCGAACTGAACATCCAGTTCAACGCATGGCTGAAGAGCATGGCGACCTATTCGACTGCGAATGCCTTCGATGGCCGTTCCGCGATCTCCGGTGGGCCCGGACAGCCTCCGCTCGGATTCGGCGCTGCCAGCATCGGTCAGCCCGAGCAGCTCGGCAATCTGGCCTTCATCGTCGATAACGGCGGTGCCTGGTCGGGCGGCCTCCACTGGCAGCACGTCGGACGTCGCGCTGACCGTGGCGTTGCCGGCTTTCAGGAAGGCTACAACGCGGTGAACCTTGGGCTGACCTACCGGCCGCCGGGCGTACCGCAGCTGCGCGTGGATGTGGGCGCGCGCAACCTCTTCGAAGGGGATATCAACTACCTCGAAACCGGAACGGCCGGAGGGCTGATCTTCAGCGGCTACCGCGATCGTCTGTGGAGCGTGGGCGTGAGCTGGGATTTCGGCACGACCGAGTAGCAAGGTCGAGCGGGAGCCCGGCGGCACCGGAATCAACCCATCACACCAGCCGCATCACGCCCGCGGCCTCCATCCCGCGCCCGGGGCCACCCGGCGTGGGTGGCTCCACGTTTGCTGCACAATCGCCGCGCAGACTCGGTACCGATGCCAGACCCCGGTACCGTCGCATGACACTCACCACTGCCCCCGCCCTGCCCGCCGACTTCCGCCACAGCGCGAGACTGGCGGTCGCCGTGGCGGCCTCGATCCTGCTCTTGCCGTTTGCGCTGAACAACGTGCTGCAAGGCCGCTGGCTGCTCGGGCTTTGGTCGACCTGGATCGTGCTCACCCTGGTCTTCGCCGCCTGGAGCAGCCGCACCCAGTCCCGCTGGGCCAGTCTGGGCGCGTGGCTGGTGGCGCCGACCGTGTTCGCCTTTCTGGTGTTGTCGATCCAGCGCCAGGGCATGATCGGCGTGCTCTGGTGCTACCCGACCGTGCTCGCCTTCAGCGTGATGTTCCAGGAGCGTCACGCGCTCATCCTGAACAGCCTGCTGGTGTTGGCCGTGGGCACCGTCAGCCTGCCGGTGACCGGAACCGAGCTCTGGCCGCGTTTCGTCGTTTCGCTCATTTCGGTGATCGTGTTCGCCTCCCTGTTCGTGCGCGTGATCGAGCGCCAACGCGAAGTGCTCGAAGACATGGCGCGCATGGACCCATTGACGCGCTTGCACAACCGTAGCCAGCTGCGCACCCACATCGATCTGCTCGCCGACTCGTCCCGCTCCGGCATGGCGCCGGTGTCGGCCCTGATGCTGGATGTCAACTGGTTCAAGCGGATCAACGACACCCACGGCCACGCCGTGGGCGACGACGTGCTGTGCCGCGTGGCCGCCACCATGCGCGCGCAGACCCGGGATGGCGATCGCTGCTTCCGGGTAGGCGGCGAGGAGTTCCTGATCCTTCTGCACGACTGCGACCTGGCGGCTGCACGCATGCGTGCCGAAGCCGTGCGCAGCGCGATCGCCAGTCAGGCCATCCTGCCTGGGCATGCGGTCACCGTGAGCATCGGCGCCGCCCAACTCGATGCGGATGAGGCGGTCTCCAGCTGGCTCCAGCGCGCCGACGCGCGCCTGTACGAAGCCAAGCAGCACGGTCGAAATCGCGTCGCCGTCTGACTTCTGAACATTTCGTTCACCCGAAGTCCGACGACTGGCTGCCACTCGGACCGCTATGAATCCGATGCCCGGCGTCCCAGCCGGAGCGCGTTCGCCACCACCGATACCGAGGAAAGACTCATCGCCAATGCGGCGATCATCGGGCTGAGCAGCAGGCCGAACACGGGATAAAGCACGCCGGCTGCCAGCGGTACGCCCAGCGCGTTGTAGGCGAATGCGAACGCCAGGTTCTGGCGCATGTTGCGCACGGTCGACTGCGAGATCCCGCGCGCGCGCAGAATGCCGCGCAAGTCGCCCTTCACCAGAGTGACCTGGGCACTCGACATGGCGACATCGGTGCCGGTACCCATCGCGATGCCGACGTCGGCTGCAGCCAGTGCGGGGGCATCGTTGATGCCATCGCCGGCCATCGCAACGCGCCTGCCCTGCTGCTGCAGGCTGCGCACCAGTTCGGCCTTGTCCCCGGGCCGCACCTCGCCATGGACCGCCTCGATGCCCAGTTGGCGCGCCACCGCTTCAGCCGTGGCTCGGCCATCTCCGGTGGCCATGACGAGGTGCAGCCCGGCCGCACGCAAGGCCGAAATCGCCTGCGGCGTGCTGGTCTTGATCGGGTCGGCCACTGCGATCAGGCCGGCGAGCCGTCGGTCAACAGCGAGGAACATCACGCTGGCGCCGTCCTGGCGCAGGCCGTCGACGCGGTCGCCGAGCGGCGAAAGGTCTACGCCCTGTTCGACCATCAGTGCGTCGTTGCCCAACGCCAGCGACTTGCCCTCGACGCGTCCGCGCACGCCGATTCCTGTGGCCGATTCAAACTCCGCGACGTCGGCGAGGTCCAGCGCCCGCGCCCGCGCCTCCCCCACGATGGCATCGGCGAGCGGATGCTCGCTGCCCCGGTCGAGGCTGGCGGCCAGACGCAACACCTCGTGCTCGGTCCATCCGTCTGCGGCCACGACCGTGCGAAACGCTGGCTTGCCTTCGGTCAGCGTGCCGGTCTTGTCGACGATCACCGTGTCGACCGTGCGCAGGCGCTCGATGGCCTCGGCATCGCGGAACAGCACACCACCCTGCGCAGCACGCCCGCTCGCCACCATGATCGACATCGGCGTCGCGAGTCCGAGTGCGCAGGGACAGGCAATGATCAACACCGACACGGCGTTGACGATCGCGTAGGTCCAGGCCGGATCAGGACCGAACAGTCCCCACGCCACGAACGTTCCCAGCGAGGCCGCCATGACCGCGAGCACGAACCAGAAACTGACCCGATCGGCCAGGCGCTGCATCGGGGCGCGCGAGCGTTGCGCCTGCGCCACCAGCTGGACGATCTGCGCGAGCATCGTCTCGGAGCCGATGCGCTCGGCGCGGATCACCAGGCTGCCGCTGCCGTTGATGGTCGCGCCGATCACCCGGTCATCCGCATGCTTTTCCACCGGCACCGACTCGCCGGTCAGCATCGACTCGTCGACCGCGGAACGGCCCTCGATCACGACGCCATCGACCGGCACCTTCTCACCGGGTCGCACGCGCAGGCGGTCCCCCACGTGCACGTGGGTCAGCGGGATGTCCTCGTCGTTGCCGTCGTCACGCAGGCGTCGCGCTGTCTTTGGCGCCAGCCCGAGCAGCGACTTGATCGCCGCCGACGTGCTCGACCGTGCCTTGAGCTCGAGCAGCTGGCCGAGCAGGGTCAGCGACACGATCACGGCGGCAGCCTCGAAGTACACGCCGATGCGCCCGTGCTCGCGAAAGGCCGTGGGGAACAGGTCGGGCGCCAGCGCGGCGACCAGGCTGTAACCATACGATGCACCGACGCCGGTGCCGATCAGGGTCCACATGTTGGGGCTGCGATGGCGCAGCGATGAAACCCAGCGCTGGAAGAACGGCCAGCCGGCCCACAGCACCACCGGCGTGGACAGCGCCATCTCGATCCAGGTGCGCGTGTCGACCGGCAGTGTCGCGACGTGTTGACCGAACATCGCGATCGCAAGCACCAGCACGGACAGCGGCAGGGTGAGCCAGAAGCGGCGGCGGAAGTCCACCAGTTCCGGGTTCTCTTCCTCGTCCAGTGCGGGCATGAGGGGTTCCAGGGCCATACCGCAGATCGGGCAGGTTCCTGGATGGTCCTGCTCGATCTCGGGATGCATCGGGCAGGTGTAGAGGGCGCCGTCCGGCGCCTGGCTTGTCGGCGCCGGCGACGGATGCGCGGACACGTATCGCTCCGGATCGGCCACGAACTTGCTGCGACACCCCGCCGAGCAGAAGCGGACTGTGTTGCCCTGGTAGTCCGTCCGGTGCGGTGTGTCGGCGAGGACCACCATGCCGCAGACAGGGTCCCGCAGCGTCGCGTCGCTCGCATTCCCCGAGGCCCCGGCAGGACGCGTGGCATGTGCGTGGCCGCAGCCACCCCTTGATCCACTTTCCTCCCCGGCTTGACGGTGGCGATCGGACGTGGACTCACCCTGCGCGCCACAGGTGTCGTCGCCGGCGTGCGCGCGCGCTGGCTTGCGCGGCATCTCTTCTGCCGAATGGTGCGAGTGCCCGTGCGCATGGGCGTGGCCAGCGTGGCAAGAATGCTCCGCAGCCGGTTCCGGACTGGCCGATCCCGGCGCCTCTTTGGATGGCTGATCGGAGGCACCGCCGCAGCAGCCATCGTCGGGGCGCGGGTGACCGGGTTCGAACTTGCCGTTCATGATGCTTCCTCCCCGGACAACGCGTTGAGGATCGGGCAGGCATCGGCCCGTCCGTGGCCCGGACAGGCCGCCACCAGACGGTTCAATCCGGCGCGCACGCGTTCGAGCTCGTCGATGCGTCGTGCGATGTCGTCGAGCTTGTCGCTGGCGACTTTCCTCACCTTCGCCACGTCGCGCTCGTCGCTGAGCGCAAGCAGCCCGCGGATGTCTTCCAGCGAGAACCCCAAGGACTTGGCCCGGCGAATGAAACGCAGCCGCTTGAGCTCAGCCTCGCCGTAACGGCGATAACCCGAGTCCAGTCTTCCCGCGGGCGACAACAGTCGGTTCCTTTCGTAGTAGCGCAGGGTGTCGATGCCCACGCCACCGCGCTTGGCCAGCTGCCCGATGCTCAGATGGGACATCGCTGTTCTCCCTCACTCTCCGGTGATGCGCAGTCTGCACTCTGGACCACGGTCCAGAGTCAAGGTCATGCCATGGCGAAGACCGCTTGGCCGCGACTGATGCCTGCTGCCTTCGGCACGGGCGGACGAGTCGCCGTCCGCCCTGGGCCGCGCACGCTCACATGCACCACCGGCTCACAGCGTGCGCCTACCCATGCTTCATCTTCGAATGATCGACCGGTGCGGCCTTCATGTCTGCGGGTGGACCGGGCGGCGGTCCCCGCCGGTGCGGCGCGCCGAAGCCGGGATCCCTGCTGACGCATGAAGAAACCGTGCCCTTCGGATTCGGATACCAGCCTGGATCGCGGTAGTCGCCGGCGGCGAGATCGTCGCGCACCTTGACCACGGTGAACATGCCGCCCATTTCCAGATTGCCGAACGGACCGTTGCCCATCATCATCGCCAGCGTGTTCTCCGGGCCGCGCATGTGTCCGGAGTCGGTGTGGTTCTGGTGTTCGCCCATGCCGCCTTCGCCCATGGCCATGTAACCGGGCAACAGCTTGCGGATTTCCGATTCGATGCCCGACTGATCAACCCCCAGGGTGTTGGGGATCTCGTGCCCCATCGCGTTCATCGTGTGGTGCGACATGTGGCAGTGGAACGCCCAGTCGCCCGGCTCGGCGATGAATTCGAAGTCGCGCGTTTGCCCGACACCGATGATCTCGGTGACTTCCGAACGCCACTGGGATTTCGGCCAGCGGCCGCCATCGCCACCGGTTACCACGAAGCGCGGACCATGCATGTGGATGGGATGGTTCCACATCGACAGGTTGCCGAGACGAATCCGCACGCGCTCGCCGGTTCGAGCCACGAGTGGAGCGATGGCGGGAAACACCTTGCTGTTCATCGTCCACAGGTCGAAGTCCTGCAGCACCGATGGATCGGGACGATAAGTGCCAGGATGCAGCGCCCAGTTGTGCAGCATGATGGCGTAGTCGCGATCGATGCGTTCCGGCTCGCCGTCCTTGGGGTGAATGATGAACATGCCCATCATGCCCACCGCCAGCTGCACCATTTCGTCGGCATGCGGGTGATACATGTGGGTGCCGTGCTGGCGCAGGGTGAATTCGTAGACGTAGGTCTCGCCGGGCTGAATGTGCGGTTGAGACAGGCCACCGACGCCATCCATGCCGCTCGGCAGTATGATCCCGTGCCAGTGGATCGTGGTGTGTTCCGGCAGGCGGTTGGTCACGTAGATACGCACGCGGTCGCCTTCGACGGCCTCGATCGTGGGGCCCGGCGTGGTGCCGTTGTAGCCCCAGCATCGGGCGCGGCAACCCGGCGCGAACTCGTGCTCGATTTCTTCCGCCACCAGATGAAACTCCTTGACGCCGTCCACCATGCGATATGGAAGCGTCCAGCCGTTCAGGGTGTGCACCGGGGCATGCACTCCGGCCAGGGCGGGCGACTCCGATGCGACCGCTGCTCGCGGGCCCAGGGCCCAGGGTGCGAGCGCTGAAGCGCCGGCCAGTCCAAACCAATGTCGTCGCGAAAATTTCATGATCGTGGCTCCCTGCCCGATGCGTTGGCGCCGTCCGGCGCATGCCCGGCCCCGTGGTGATGTGCGTCGTGGTGCGCGCGCCCTTCGGCGCGCTGGCGCCCGTCGTCGTCGCGATCTTCTGCATGCGCTTGCACGCCCTCAGAGACCGCGCCGTGCTGATGCCCCGCTTCGCCGTGATGCGATGCGTGTCCGGAATCCTGTGCCGAGCCCGCTTGCGTATTCGTCGCCGTGTCGGCGCCCGAACGGTTCGACTGCGCCCCGTGGCTGCCTTGGTGCATCGAACCGTGCGCCGCGCCGGGTGCCGAACCGTGTCTGTGCACCGGCGTGCCCGAATCGTCCTCGGTGGGCAGCATGTAGTCGATCGCGCTCGACTCGCCCGCTGCGACGCCGTCATCCGGCAAGCGTCCGCCGACGACCCGACGCAGCGAGCTGCGTGCCGTCCAGTAGTCGCGTACCGATTCTAGGTAGGCCTGGTAGGTGTCGTACTGCATCTGCTTGGTCGCCAGCAGATCGAACGCCCCCACCAGCATGAAGTCGAACCTTCTCTGCGTAAGTTCGACGATCCGCTCTCTGCCCGGCACCAGCGCTTCGCGATAGCGATCGATCATGCCGGCCCGCGCCCGCATCGCCGCCAGTCCTGCGCGCGACTCTTCGATAGTCTGTGCGAGCAGGAGGTCGAGATGCGCCTGGGCGCGATCGCGCTCCGACGACGCCCGCGCCACCGCGGGCTGCCCCTGGTTGAAGATGGGCAGCTGCAGCGACAGCCCCGGCCCGGAGAGTTGCACGCCGTCCGCCTCGCGCTCGCGTTCGTACTCCAGGTGCACCGTGCCGAGCCAGCGCCAGCGCCGCGTCAGTGCCAGTGCATCGTCGTGCAGGGCCAGCGACCGTCGTGCTGCCGCGAGGTCGAGCCGCTGTGTCATCGCGAGTTCCACCACCTCGTCGGGCTGTAGCGCATCGGGTTGAGGAAGCGGCAATGAGGTCGGAAGGCGCCACGCAGACTCGACGGCCGCACCGGTCAGGCTCGCCAGCCGCAACCGGGTCGCCATCGCCTGCACGTCGGCGCGCGCGGCCTCCAGCGAAGCCCGTGTCGCCGCGGCGCGTTCGTGCTCGAGCTGCAGGGCAGAGATGTTGCCGGCGGCGAAGAAGCGCTCGGCCAGTGACGACGATGCCTTCGCGGCGCGCGATACCAACCCGCGCATCGCGGCGACCTGATGCGCAGCGACGGCCTCGATCCACGCCCTTTCCACCTCCGCCACGAGGTCGACGACCTGTTCTGCGGCCTCGAATTGCGCCTGGTCGAGCCCGCCCTCGGCGAGACGCGTTCGCGCGCGCAGCATCAACGCATCGGCAATGTCCCATCCGAGCCTTCGGGTGAAGCGGTGTCCGCCTTCATCGCTGCGCTGTCTGCTGACTCCGAATTCCGGGTTGGGCAGGCGACGGGCCTCGTCGAGCTCGCTCCGGGCGATGCCAATGTCGGCCATTGCGCTGCGCACGCGTGGATGGCCTTGCAGGGTCAGCGCGATCGCGCGATCGAGGGACAAGTCGCCCTCGACCGGATCGGGGGCAGAGGTGGAACGGGCGGCGGCCATCGGCGCACGCACGCGATCGGCGACGAGGTCGCGGGTTTCGCGATAGCCGCGCTCGGGCGGCAGGCTGGCGCATCCGGGCAGCGCCACGGCGCCGCACAGAAGCCAGACGGAAACAGGAAGCTTCACGGAAGAAATCCTTGAACGGGATCGACACGGCGATCCGCCGCGCTTCACGCACGGCAGACGATCAGGTAGTGCGTGATCGTCGGGTCAGGCCGGCGGCCTCAACAAGGGTCTGTCGTGAATCGGCGCTGCACCGAGCACTGGCGGCGTCGACGGTTGGCCGTGCATCGCCCGCGGCAAGGTCAGCAAGACCATCACCGGGGCAAGCGACAACATGGCGCAGCCGCAGCGGCAGGTGCCGCCGTCACAGCACGAAGCGTGACCGCCGGCTTCGGACGAGCCGGCAGCCAGGTCCGCGCCTGCGCCATGCCCGCGGTGCGTATGACACGGGGCGGCAGCCTGCTCCGCGTGGTGGGAACTGCCATGCTTCGGTGCACCCTGGTGCGGGTGGGCTGCAGACGGCGCATGGTGCTCGACTGCATCGCTCGCGAGCGCGTGCGCGTCGCGAGATTCAGCGGAAACCGAACCCCTGTGAGCCGTCGACCCGGGCAGGCTGTTCCACAGCATGCCGGCTACGATCACCACCGAGAGCAGTCGATTGAACATGCCCGAAGCCTGCACTTCCCGGACGGTGAATTCAAGTTGACGTCCAGGCGATCGCGTTGCGACGTTTGAATGAAACCGGCCGCAGAAAAGCTCGAGCCCGGCCAAGGCCGGGCTCGTCGTGTACTCCTTGCGCCGGTCGAGGCCGGCATCTCGGTCCGTCAGCCGGCGCTTTAGTCGCGGCGGCGCTGGGTCCAGAAGCCGAAGGTCAGCACCGACGCGAGCAGCAGCATCAGACCGCGCCAATCCAGGGTCGGAATGTTCTCCGGCTGCAGCCCGACCTCGCCGAACTGGGCCTCGACGGCGCCGATGTCCACGCCGTCCGAAGCATTGTTGTAGGCGACCTGGTCAAACAGGCGTGGCTGTCCGCGCTGATCGAACAGGATGCCTTCGGCCCCGGCCAGCCCGCCGTCGCCGCCATCGACCACGGGCGAGCCCTCGAAGAACGGACGATGGGTCAGCGTCGGACCGCCGTTGTCCGCCAGGGCCATCAGCAGCGGATCCACGCCGATCTGGTTGCCCGCTGTCATGCCGCCGATGCTCGCGCCCGAGGCGGTGGAAACCAGGTTGTAACCGAGGCTGTTGACCGAGCCGCTGATGTCCGGCCCGTTACCGGCCGAATTGTTGCCGACGATCGTGTTGCCGAGATTGACCGTGCCCGCGGTGATCGCCATGCCGCCGCCGCTGGTGGCGGTATTCAACACGATGGTCGCATTGATCACGTCGACCGTCCCGCCGGCGACCGACAAGCCACCGCCACTGGTTCCACTGTTGCCGGAGACCGTGCTGTTGAGCAGATCGAAAGTGCCTCCGGCGACCGAGATACCGCCGCCACCGGTGGAGTTCGAGATGGTGCTGTTGCGCACTGTGCCGCTGCCCCCGGCAACCTGGAATATGCCGCCGCCCGCCGGCGCGTCGTTGTTGTCGATCGTGGTGTCGACCACGAGCAAGGTGCCGGCGCCGGAATTCCACAGACCGCCGCCCTCGTTGGCAGCACTGTTGTTGATGACCGAACCGAGCGTCACGTTGACGGTGCCCGCGCCGGTGATGTGCAGGCCACCTCCATTGCCGGGCGAGGCGCCGGCGGCATTGCCATCCAGCGCGACCTGATCGAGCGTCACCAGCGTGCCTGCGTTGTCCTCGATGCCGCCGCCGGCGCGCACCGAGGTGTTGTTGCTGATCACCGTCGAGAAGATCGAGACCGAGCCTGCGGCGTCGTTGAGCAGACCGCCGCCCGAGCCTGCGGCCCCGTCGGCGATGTTGCCGTCGATGGTGGCGTTGGCGATGGTCAGCGTGCCGCCGGCATTGAACACGCCACCGCCGCCCTGGTCGGAGCCGGCGCCTGATGCCGTGTTGCCGGTGATCGCCGTGCCGTCGATCGACATGGTGCCGCTGCCATTCCAGAAGCCGCCACCTTCGGCCGCGGCGGTGTTGCCCACCGCCGAACCGCCGGTGATGTCGGCGTTGCCCGCTCCGGTCATGTGGAATCCGCCGCCATTGCCGGGCGACGCTGAGGTCGCGTTGCCGGTCAGATCGACACCTGACAGAGTCACGCTGCCGCCTGCCCCGCCGTTGTCTTCGATGCCGCCGCCGGCACGCACCGAGGTGTTGTCGGCGATCGTCGTGCTGGCCACCGTCAGCGCGCCGCCCGCGTCATTGAGAATGCCGCCACCCGACCCGGCTGCACCGTCGGCGACGTTGTCGCCAATCGATGCGTTGCTGATATTCACCGTGCCGCCAGCGTTGAACACGCCACCGCCGCCCTGGTCCGCGCCTGCGCCCGAGGCGGTATTGCCGGTGATCAGGGTGCCGTCGAGGGTCATCGTGCCGGTGCCGTTCCACAGACCGCCGCCTTCGGCAGCTGCGGTATTGCCCGAAACCGTGCCGCCGGTGAAGTTCGCGTCGCCCGCGCCGGTGATGTGCAGACCGCCGCCGTTGCCGGGGCTGGCACCCGTCGAGTTGCCCTGCAGGGTCGCCCCGTTGAAGTTGACGGTACCGAGGTTGCTCTCGATGCCGCCGCCAGCGCGCGCGGACTGGTTGCCGCCGATCTGAACACCTGGGTTCACCGTCAGCACCGCGCCCCCCGCGGTGGCGCCGATATTGAGGATGCCGCCACCGCTGCCGCTGTCGGTCAACGCGGTGTTGGTCGAGATCGAGGCCGTACCGCTGATGTTGACCTGTGCGGCACCGCTCGCGCGACCGTCGCTCATCACGCCGCCGCCGCCGTCATCCGCGCCTGCAGTGCCGGCCACGGTGTTCGCAGAGATGCTGGTTGCGCCGATGATGTTGAGGATGCCGCCGGCATTGAACACGCCACCGCCGCCCTGGGCATCGGCCGCAGCATTGGCGATGTTGGCCGTGTTGCCGGTGATCGAAGTGCCGTCAATGGTCATCGTGCCGGTGCCGTTCCACAGGCCGCCACCTTCCTGGTCGGCGGTGTTGCCGCTGAACGTGCCGCCGGTGATGTTGGCGTTGCCGGCGCCTGTGATGTGCAGGCCGCCGCCGTTGCCGGGTGCATTGCCGGTGGCATTGTTCTGCACCGTCGAGTTGGTGACCGACACGCTGCCGCCGGCGGTACCGGCCAGCTCGATGCCGCCACCCGCGCGCGGCGCGGTGTTGCCGGCGACTGTCGACGCCGTGATCGAGAGCGAACCGCCCGCGTCCGTCAGCGCACCACCACCCGATCCGGCGGCGCCGTTGGCGATGTTGTTGGTGATCGTCGCATTGGTGACATTGAGGATACCGCCGGCGTTGAACAAGCCGCCGCCGCCCTGGTCCGCCCCGGCGCCCGACGCGGTGTTGCCGTCGATCGTGGTGCCGTCGACCGACATCGTGCCGGTGCCGTTCCACAGTCCACCGCCCTCGGCAGCCGCCGTGTTGCCGGATACCGTGCCGCCGGTGAGGGTCGCGTTGCCGGCGCCGGTGATGTGGAAGCCACCGCCGTTGCCCGGCGCCGAGCCCGTGGTGTTTCCGGTCAGCGCCAGATTGTTGAGCGCCACCATGCCGCCAGCCGTGCCGGCCAGCTCGATACCGCCGCCAGCGCGATTCGAAGTGTTGTTTGCAATCGTGCCACCGGTGACCGTCAGCGCACCGCCGGCATCGGTCAGGATGCCGCCGCCCGAGCCGGACGCACCGTTGGCCAGGTTGTTGGTGATCGTGGTGTCGGTGACCTGCAACGTGCCGCCCGCGTTGAACAGGCCGCCACCGCCCTGATCCGCACCGGGACCGGCCGCCGTATTGGTGTCGATCGTGGCACCGTTGATGGTCATCAAGCCGGTGCCATTCCACAGGCCACCGCCCTCCTGATTGGCCACGTTGCCGGTGAAGCTTCCACCGGTCACGGTGGCCGCTGCCGCACCGGAAAGATGCACACCGCCGCCGTTGATGCCGGCCGAGTTGCCGGTGACCAGTGCGCCGGTCAGATTGAGCGTGCCGACATTGTTCTCGATGCCACCGCCTGCACGAGCCGCCTGGTTCGCAGTGATCTGCGCCCCGCTGGCGACGTTCATGGTGGCCCCGGTGGCGGTCGCGCCGATGTTGAGGATGCCGCCGCCATTGCCGGACCCGGTCAATGCGGAGTTGCCGCTGATGACGATGCTGCCGTCGATGCCGAACAGCGCACTGCCGGTGTTGCGCCCGTCGCTCATGATGCCGCCACCGCCATCGTCGGTGCCGAGCGTGCCGCTGGCGAGGTTGTTGGTGATCATGGTCGCGTTCTGCAGCATCACCGTGCCGCCGTTGTTGAACACGCCGCCGCCGCCTTGCGCGTCGTTGGCGGCGTTTCCGGCCGAGGCCCTGTTGCCGTCCACCAAGGTGCTGTCGACAGTCAAGGTGCCGGTGGCCGAGTTCCACAAGCCGCCGCCTTCCTGACCGGCAGTGTTGCCGGTGATCGTGGCGCCGGTGATGTTGACGATGTCGGCCGCGGTCGAATGCAGACCGCCGCCGTTCACCCCGGCGCTGTTGCTGGTGATCTGCACACCGGAAAGGGTGATCAGGGTGGCGTTGTTGGTCTCAATGCCGCCGCCGGCCCGTGCGGCCTGGTTGGCATTGATCACTGTCGTGCCCGAAACACTCAGCTGCGTGCCGTTGCCAGGGGCGCCGATGATCAGCACACCACCGCCGTTGCCTGACGTAGACGACGCCGTGTTGTTCGAAATCAGCACGTTGACCAGACTGACCGAAGCGCCGGCCGTATTGCGCCCGTCGCTCATCACACCACCGCCGCCATCGTCCGTGCCCAGGGTCGCCCCGGTCACCGCGTTGCCGGTGATCGTGGCATTGCTGATGTTGAGGATGCCGCCGTTGTTGAACACGCCGCCGCCGCCTTGGGCGTCATTGGCCGCGTTGGCCGTGTTGGCGCTGTTGCCGGTGATCTGGCTGCCGTCCAGCGTCATGGTGCCGGTGGAATTCCACAGCCCGCCTCCTTCCTGTCCGGCGACGTTGTCGCTGAAGGTGCCATCGGTAACGCTCAGATCGGTCGCGCCGGAAAGGTGCACGCCGCCGCCGTTGATGCCTGCGGTGTTGCCGCTGACCACGATGCCGTCCATGTTGACGGTCGCGGTGTTGTTCTCGATGCCGCCGCCGGCGCGAGCCGCCTGGTTGCCGATGATCTGCGCCCCCACAGCCAGATTGACCACAGTCATGGCAGGGTTCGTGCCGATGTTGAGAATGCCGCCACCGTTGCCGGTGCCGGTCAGCGCCGAATTGCCGGAAATCACCACCGAGCCGTCAACGTTGACCTGCGCCGTCGTCGTGTTGCGGCCGTCGTTGAAGATGCCGCCACCCCCGTCGTCGGTACCGGGCGTGCCCAGCACTGCGTTGCCGGTGATCGCACTGCCATTCTGGATGGTGATCACGCCGCCGTTGTTGAACACGCCACCGCCGCCTTGGGCGTCGTTCGCGGCGTTGGCAACCTGGGCAACGTTGGTATCGACCGTGCAGTTGTCGATGGTCATCGCACCGGTGGCCGAGTTCCACAGGCCGCCGCCTTCCTGACCCGCGGTGTTGCTCTGCACGGTGGTGTTCGCCACGCTGACCACATCCGCAGCTGTCGTATGCAAACCGCCGCCGTTCACACCTGCCGAGTTGCCGGAAAGGGTGACGCCGTCCAGGTCGACGAGCGTGGCGTTGTTGCTCTCGATGCCGCCACCGGCCCGGGCAGCCATGTTGCCCGTGAAGCTCGTGCCGCCGGATGCATAGAGCCGTGTGCCATTGCCCGCCGTGCCGATCACCAGAGCACCGCCACCGTTGCCCGAGGTCGACGCGACGGTGTTGCTCGAAATCACCGTATTGACGAGGCTGACGGTGGCGTTCGACGCGTTGCGACCATCGTTGAAGACGCCACCGCCGCCGTCGTCGGCGTTCATGTTCGCACCAGACACGACATTGCCGGTGATGGTGGAATCGCTGATGCTCACAACACCACCGTTGTTGAACACGCCGCCGCCGCCCTGGGCGTCGTTCGCGGCGTTGCCGGTCAGCGCCGTATTGCCTGAAATCGTGGTGCCGTTGATGGTCATCTCGGCCTGGACTTCATTCCACAGGCCGCCGCCTTCCTGTCCGGCGGTATTGCCGGAAATGGTCCCGCCGGTGAGCGCGATCACCGATGCACTGGACCCGGACGGCGCGGTGATATGGAACCCACCGCCGTTGATGCCTACCGAGTTGCCCGACAGCGTGGCGTTCATGAACGCCACGTCCGACGCACCGTTGTCGGTCGATCGGGCTTCGACCGCGCCGCCGGCGCGATTGGCCGTGTTGCCGATCATCGATCCGCCGGAGACATTCAGTTCGCCGCCATTGATAAGCACGCCGCCGCCGCTGCCGAGGGTGCCGTTTGCCACGTTGTTGCTGATCGAGGAATTGGTCAGGCCGACCGTGCCGCCCTGGGTGTAGATCGCGCCACCACCCTGGTTCGCCGCGTCGCCCGAGGCCGTGCAACCCGTCACGGTCATGTTGGTGAGGGTGAGATCGGTGCCGGTGTTGAAGATGCAGCCGCCGCGGCCGTCGTTGGCCGTGTTGCCGTTGGTATCGCTGGTGCCGTCGCCGCCGGTGAGCCGAAGGCCGGTCATCAGCACCGTGCCGGCGTTCTGGATATCAAAAATGCGGTTGGCGCCCTGGCCGTTGAGCACGACCGTCGTGGCCCCGCCACCGCTGCCGGTGCTGCCGTCGATCGTCAGGTCATCCGAAATCAGGAAGTCGCCGAAGTCGGCGATGTTGTCGAGCGCAATGGTGCCGCCCCCACCGCCGAAGACTGTCGAGTCGAACACGATGGTGTCGCTGCCGGCATCGCCCGTCGCATCACCGACGGTTCCTCCCGCGCCGAGATTGGCCGCCATGATGGCCTCGCGCAGCGTCAACACGCCGTCGGCTGCGACAGGCGAATCAGACGTCGAGGTGACAGTGATGACGGCGGCCTGGGACGAGCAGGCAAAGCACAGCGACACGGCCGCTGCGAGCGCAGTCGGCGTCAGACGAACTCGTTGCATGGCAACTTCTCCCCAGAGTATTTGAAGCGGACCGCTCCCCGTGTCCGCACTCGCGTCGCAGACTAGCACGCGCTACGTGCGATCTTCGTGTCATGGATGCAGCTGAAAGCCCCTCGCCACTCATCCAGACGATTCACCGATGCGACTTCACGCGGTCGTCACAAAGTCATGCGCACAGAATGATTCGAGAAGAGTCACGTAACGTGCTGTTTGGTGGTGGATAGCGTGCGGCTCCACTTCGGTGCCTGAACGAATATTCAGCGACGAGGCGGCCGACGTCGGCCATGCGGCCGTCACACCGAATGCGGCTGGTTCCGACACGCTCGCGGCGATTCGATGTCGACGGCTGCGAGGATGTGGCAGCGCAACACCCGAGAGCGCGGCTGTGCATGCTGATCTCCCACCGAGGCCGGCCCTGCGACTCTCTGCCCAGCGCCACCTGGCCCATTCCCCGGCGACCCACGCCACGTCACCGGGGATGAGGAACGGACTCCGGGCTTCAACCCCTGCAGGGCCAACGGTCCGTGCGGAAACGCGTGCATTCCGATTACCCTTGCACGCTGCCGCACCGACGCGCCCCTGCCGGATATCCATGCAGTCCTTCGCCAGCCAGCACACCCTCAGTTTCGCCGAGTTCCTGCGCCAGGCCGGCGTCTCGCTGGCAGTGTCCACGTACCAAGCGGGTCAGCTCCTGCTGATCCGGCCGCAGACTCAGGGCGTGAACACCCACTTCGTCGGCATGCGCAAGCCGATGGGCATCGCCGTGCACGGTGCGCTCAAGCTGACCGTGGGCGACGCCCACCGGATCGAGTTCTACCGCAACCTGCCCGCGGTCGGCCGCAAGATCGAGCAGGGACAGTACGACGCCGCCTACCTGTATCGCGGCGCGCACGTCACCGGCGATATCGACATCCATGAAATGGCCTACGACGACGCCGATCGCCTGTGGCTGATCAACACGCGCATGTCCTGCCTGTGCACGCTCGCGCCCGACAGCAGCGTGGTGCCGGAGTGGAAGCCCCCCTTCATCACCCAGTACGACCTGCTCGATCGCTGCCATCTGAACGGCCTGGGCATGCGCGAGGGCAAGCCCCGGTACGTCAGCATGCTCGGGCGATCCGACCAGCCCGGTGGCTGGCGCAGCAACAAGACCGGCGGCGGCCAGATCATGGACCTGGACGACGATTCGGTGGTCGTGGATGGCTTGTGCATGCCGCATTCGCCGCGCTGGTACCGCGACCGCCTGTGGTTCCTCTCGTCCGGCGAAGGCGCGTTGATGCGGCTGGGCACCGATGGCAGGCCCGAAGTGATTGCAGAGGTTCCAGGCTTCGCGCGCGGGCTGGCGTTTTTTGATCGCTACGCGCTGATCGGCCTGTCGCAGGTGCGCGAGACCGCTGTGTTCGCCGGGCTGCCGTTGACGCGCCGGGTCACCGATCGCCAGTGCGGGGTCTACCTGGTGGACATCGAAGAAGGCAAGGTCGTCGGCTTCCTGCATTTCATCGGCGATGTGCGCGAGATCTTCGACGTGCAGCTGCTGCCCTGCCGCGCGCCCACGCTGGTCGAGGCGGACTCTCCCCTGCTGGCGAGTTCCTACGAGCTGCCTACCGAGGCGCTCGCGCTGGTCGCACCTGGCGATCCGGTGCAGGACCGGGTTGCCGAGGCGACCCGCGCACATGCCGACGGCCGGCTCGACGAAGCCGCCGCGCTGTACCGCAAGGTGCTCGAGGAACGACCCGATCATCCCCAGGCAAAGCATCAACTCGGCGTGTGCCTGGTCGACCAGGAAGCATGGCGGGAAGCGCAGGCGCATCTGCGCGACGTCGTCGCCGAACAGCCGGACAACGCCGAAGCCTGGAACAGTTTGGGATTGGCTTCTTCCCGCCTGCTCGACTACGACGCCGCCCTGCAGTACTTCGAGCGCGCAATCACGGTGGATCGGCAGTTCCCGCTCGCGCATTTCAATCGCGGCGTGATCCTGCTCAAGCTGCAGCGCTTCGTCGAGGGCTGGCAAGAGTGGCAGTGGCGTTGGCAGCTGCCCAGCTTCACGCCGTTCCGCTGCCAGCAACCGCAGTGGCAGGGCGAAGACATCGCCGACAAGCGGCTGCTGGTCCACAGCGAGCAGGGCAACGGCGACCACATGCATTTCTGGCGCTATCTGAAGCACGCCCGTGCGCGTTGCCGCGAGCTGGTGTACGTCGGCCCGGAAAAACTCCGCGAGCTGGCTGCCCGCGTGGAGGGCGTGGACGAAAGCCGCGCGCCGGGCACCATCCCCAATGATCGCTTCGACGTGTTCGTGCCGCTGATGAGCCTGCCCGCCTGCCTCGGCATGCTCGACCCCGATGTGCCCACCGATTTCCCGTACGTGCGTGTGCCCGACCACGTGCAGGTGCGCAGTCTGCCCGAAGCGCGCGAAGGCGGACGGCGCGTCGGCGTGGTGTGGTCAGGCAGCGTGACGCACAAGGACAACAACCGCCGGTCCACCGATCTCGCCACGCTGGCGCCTCTGCTGCAGGTGCCGGGCATCGACTTCTACAGTTTCCAGTTTCCGGTCAGCGGCGCCGAAATCGCGCAGCTGGGCCAGCTAGGCGCGACCAACCTCGAGCCTGAAATCGAAGGCTACACGCGGACGGCGGCCTTTCTTCGCCAAATGGATCTGGTGATCGCCGTGGACACCGCCATCGTGCACCTGGCCGGCGCGATGAATCTGCCTGTTTGGATCCTGCTGTCTTTCGACGCCGACTGGCGCTGGGCGCTGGAAGGTGACACCACGCCCTGGTACCCGAGTGCGCGGCTGTTCCGGCAGCAACCCGACGAGCCTTGGTCCGGCGTGGTTCAAAGGGTGGCCGAGGCACTCCGCGGCTGACGATCGGCGTCTATTGCGGCGACACGCTTCGCCGTCGACGCACGTCGGCCGGCGAGCCGATCGCTTCGCTCCTCAAGCTCCGTCGCGCATGCGGTGTCAGGCGGGACGTGACTTCGCGCCTGCTCACCCGCGCTACTTCGTTCGTGATCCGGCGTTGGTGATGGCGTGCAAGCGCTCGGAGAGCCGATCGAGCAAGGCGTTGGCTGCGCCACCGGCGGACACGCGCGCCTTGAGGCTGTCTTCCGGCGTACGCTGCGCGGCGTGCGCATCGGTGGACGACTCGGCGGCGCGACGATAGGCCTCGCGAAACGGCACACCGGAGGCGGCGAGGTCCATGGCTACATCGGTGGCGTACATGCCCTCGTCGATGGCGGTGCGCATGGCCTCCTGCTTCCACGCCAGCGACTCCAGCAGCTTGGGGACCAGTTCCAGCGCGGCCAGACCGTGCTGCATCGCCCGCAACACCGGGCCCTTGCTGAACTGCAGGTCGCGGTGATATCCGGAGGGCAGACTCAGCAAGGCCTGCAGCTCGCTTTGCGCTCCAACGACCACGGCATGGCTGGCGCGCAGCAATTCGACCAGGTCGGGATTGCGCTTGTTCGGCATGAGGGAACTGCCAGTGGTGTACTGCGCCGGCAGTCTGACGAAGCCGTATTCGGCGCTGAGGAACAGACTCAGGTCCCAGGCCAGTCGGCGCAAGTCGAGCAGGGCCTGCGACAGCGCCGCCAGCGCCTGCAGTTCGAACTTGCCACGCGAGAGCTGGGCGTAGGTCGCGCTGACCTGCAGGCGCGAGAAGCCGAGCGCCTCGGTGGTGTAGTCGCGGTCCAGCGCCAGGTTGACGCCGAATCCCGACGCCGATCCGAGCGGATTCGCGTCGACCCACGCCAGGGTGTCGCGCGCCAGCCACGCGTCGTCAATGAAAGACTCGGCCCATCCGGCCCACCACATGCCGGCGCTGGACACCATCGCGCGCTGCAGATGCGTGTAGCCCGGCAACGGCAAGGCCATGTCGAGATCGGCGCGCATCAGCGCCACCGAGGCGATCGATCGGTTCACCGCGAGCAGGCGAGCGAGCTGATCGCGCAGCCAGAGCCGTGACGCCACCAGCACCTGGTCGTTGCGCGAGCGCCCGGTGTGGATCTTGCGCCCGACGTCACCCAGCTTGTCGATGAGGAACGACTCGATCGCCGAGTGCATGTCTTCGAAGCGATCGTCGAGCACGAATCTGCCCGAGGCGATCGCACCCTTGAGGTCGTCGAGAGCATCGGCGATCGATGAACACTCGGTTTCACTGAGAATGCCGACCCGGGCCAGGCCTTCCGCGTGCGCGCGGCTGGCCTGGATGTCGTAGGCGATCAGCTGGCGGTCGAGCAGTACGTCTTCGCCGGCGAGAAATCGCTGCACCGCCGGATCGATGGCCACGCCGGCCTTCTGCCACAGCAGAGGGCCGCCCTCGCCTGCCGTCTTGTCGTCAGTCATGCGGAATTCCCGTCAGTTCGTCGATACCGAGCGCCAGATGGATGTTCTGCAGCGCCTGGGTGGCCGCGCCCTTGAGCAGGTTGTCGAGTACGCAAACGCCCACCCATCGCTCGCCGGACGCATCCGCGGTGAAGCCACCGAGATGTGCGCCGTGCCGGCCGGCCACTGTGGAAACCCAGGGCGCTTCGTCCTGCAGCGCGATCAGCGGCTCGCCGGCATAGGCCTCGCGATAGCGCGCCTGCACCGCATCGCGATCCATGGCGTCGGCCAGCGTCATGTTCGCGGTGATCGTCAGTCCACGAAAGTGTGCGGCAACGTGCGGCATGAACTGCACGGCATGCGTGTGCCGACTCACTTCACGCTCGTGAATGTGTCCGACCAGGCTGTAGGGAATGAGGTTGTCGTGCAGTTTTGCCGGATTGTTCTTGTCCGAGGGCGAGGTGCCCGCCCCGGAGTAGCCGCTGACGCCAAAACACTGTGCCGGGCCGTGCAGCACGTCGGCCAGCGGCGCGAGCAGCAGCTGCATCGCCGTCGCGTAGCAGCCCGGATTGCTGATCCGCCGCTGCCCCGCGTACCGATCGCGCGTGTGCTCGGGCAGGCCGTAGAACCAGTCGTCGTCGAATCGATAGTCGGCCGACAGGTCGACGATGAGCTTGTCGGGCGCGAGCCGCTCGATGGCCGCGACGTAGTCCTTGGCCGCGCCATTCGGCATGGCCAGCACGATGATCTGCGCATCGCTCGACGCCACGGCCTCGGCATCCAAAGCGACGAAGCGCTTGCTGTGCGGGTACCACGGCCACTGTGCACACAGCGGCATGCCCGCCCACTCGCGCGAGGACACGAAGTCCAGCGAGATCATGGGATGCGTCACCAGCAACTTGACCAGCTCGGCGCCGACGTAGCCGCGCGCGCCGACCAGTCCCAGCTTGAAGCGTCGCTCGCTCATCCTCAGCCCTTCAGGGTGGCCGGGCGCGCCCGGCAGTGGTCGACGGCGTACTGCACCTGCTCGAAGGACTCGAGTCCGTACCAGAACACGTTCCAGCGCTCGCCCTTCATGTGTCCATCCGATTCGGAAAGATAGAACTCATTGATGGCATTGCCCGGCCGCGAGCGCCAGAACAGCTGCGGGTGCTCGGCGCGCATGACCTGCCAGGCGGCACGCCCCAGTCCTTCGCCCTGCGCGTCATCGCTGACCGCGAACTTGTCGAGGTGCGGCAGACCATCTTCCATGGTGATGATCAGCGCCGCGCGGTAGTGCTCACTGACGTAGATGCGATGCGGGCGAGTCTTCTCGAAGTAGTCCGCGGAGAGCTTGCGGCCGAACCCGGACTCGATCAGCTGGCGCATGCGCTCGAGATTGAGCTGCTTCCAGCGGGTGACGCAGCGGATGCGCTCGCCGCGCCGAACCAGGGTGCCCGAACCACGATGGGTGAACAGTTCCTTGGCCAGCTCGTCCGGGCGCGTGATCGACACCGACGACGACGGCGGCAGCTGCATCAGCAGGTCGTGGATCTGCTCGATCTTCACCCGCATGCCCGAGTGCAGCCACGGCTGGTTCTTCAGCGCCGCGTATTCGGTGCTGAGGTTGATCGAGTCGATCACCCTACCCTCGCCGTCCAGCAGTCCGCCGGTACCGGTAAGGAAAATGATCTTGTACGGCTGCAGGGTCTTGACCAGCTCGTTCGCCGCCCAGTCGGCGTTGACGTTGAGGATCTGTCCCGAGCGCGTTTCGCCCAGCGAGGCGATCACCGGGATCGACTCGGCGCGTATCGCCGCCAGGATCGGCTGCGTCTCGACCTTGGCGACCTTGCCGACCAGGCCGTACTTGCGCTTGCCGAGCAGATCGCACTCGAACACGCCGGACTGGATCGACGTCGCACGCACGCCGCTCATCTGCAGCGCCTCGACCAGCTTCAGGTTCTCCTGCTGGAACACCTTGCGCACTACCGCCAGCACATCCGGCGTGGTCACGCGCAGGCCGTCGCGGGTCTGTTTGGTGATGCCGGCAGCGGTCATCTCCTCGTCGAGCTGCGGGCCGGCGCCATGCAGCACGATCGGCGTCAGCCCGACCTGCTGCAGGAACGACAGCGAACTCACCAGGGCGTCCAGATCGTCGCGCAGGATCGCACCGCCGACCTTGACCACGGCGAAGCGTTCGGCATCCACCTGAGAGAAGCGCTTCAGGTACTGCTGGATCTCTTTCGCGCTGGCCATGTTGGACAGCAGGCGAACGATGGTGGGGCGGAGTTCTTTGGACATGGGGGTTGGAGTCTGGGGATTGGGAGGTAGGCAGCGGGAGCGGATTCGGGAAGGGTCCGGCTTCGGATCTTGAGTGGTACGGGTGAGGGTTCAGGGATGAGTAGTCGGGGCGAATGATCCGTTTCCGTCGAAAGACCCGGGTTCTCCGCGCGACGCCAGACCCTGCGCCCCCGCGACCCACCTTCCTCCTCTCAGCAAGCCATCAGCCTTCGATAGCGTTCGGCCGCGGTCACCAACTGCTCCAGCGCCACCCACTCGTCCGCGGTATGTGCCTGGGCGATGTCGCCCGGGCCCATCACCATGGCGGTGAGGCCGGCGGCCGAGAACAGCGAAGCCTCGGTCCAGAAGTCCACCGCCTGACCGACCGGAATCTCGAGGTCATCGGCCAGGTCGCGGGCCGCTAGTCGGCGCCGCTCGGCCTCGTCGATGTCGCCGGACGGCAGCGCCGGGCCGCGAAAGGTCTCGAGGTAGCCGTGCAATCGTTCTCCGTCGGCCAACGCGCGCCACTCGGCATGCAGCTGGTCGATCGACATCGACGGCAGCGGTCGAAAGCCGAACCGCACTTCGCACTCGGGTGCGATCACGTTCGCCTTGATGCCACCTTCGACGCGGCCGATGTTGAAGCGCAATCCGGTCAGTCCGCCAAACCGCTGCGCGTCGAAGCTGGCAGCGTGCTCGAGCGCCGCGGCACCCCAGCGCATCGCGGCGTGCACGGCGCTCGCGTGTCGCGCACGCGCCCCCGAGGCATGACCGGCTTCGCCCTTGAAGCGGACCACCGAAGCGCTGATGCCGCGATGCGCGAGCACCGCTTCGCAGCGGGTGGGTTCGGCCACGAACACCGCTTCGAACCCGTGCGGTGTCTTCAGGAAGGCGTCGATGCAGCGGGCGTCGTTGGCTTCCTCGTCGCTGCTGAAGAGCAGGCCGATGTCGCCGTCGGTCTCGCCGACGACGCTGAGCAAGGCGGCGGCTGCGCCCTTGATGTCGCAGGCACCCAGACCGATGGCGCGGTCGTCGGTCACCCGCAGCACGTGCGGGTCAGCGGTCCAGTTCGGCGAGTCGGGCACGGTATCGAGATGCACGTTGATCAGACGCGTCGGCGTGCCGCGCCTGGCCAGCAAGGACACCGCACCCGCACCGTGATCGCGCAGATCGAAGGCGAATCCGGGCAGCTGCGTTTGCAGGTAGTCGAAGATGCCGTCGGTGCCGATCGCGCGCGGCGGGTTGCGCGTGTCGAAGGCAACGAGGTGTTCGAGGTGCTGGAGGATGGTTGGGAGCATGAGGCGGGGATCTGGAGGTGGGAGGTCGGAGGTGCGTCGCAGGAGCAGTGTTCGGTTGGGTTCGGCTGCGGGTATCGGATGCAGGGGCTTGGCGGATCAAGGGTGATGGTCAGGGTTGCGTAACCGAGGTGCACAAGCTGCTTCGGTCGACCGCTGCAGGGTCATCGCGCTTCGCCAGACCGTGCACCTCCACTACCCTCCCGCCCTCTCCCGCTCGGTATTCACCTCTGCCCACAGCGTCGAACTCATGCCGAACAGTCGGATGAATCCCTCGGCCTCTTCGACACCCCAGTCGGCCGACTGGGCATACGTTGCGCCCTTGCTGTGCAGGATGTGCGGAGAGCGCACGGCGACGGCCTGCACCGTGGCGCCCTGGGTCTCCAGCACGACCTCGCCGTTGACCATGGCCTGGCTGCTGGCCAGATAGGCCTCGATGTCGGTCTTCAGCGGATCATTGAAGAAACCCTCGTACACCAGCTCCACCCACTTGCGCCCGACTTCAGGCTTGAAACGGTTCTGCTGTTTCGACATCACCGCCTCCTCGAGCGCGCGGTGGGCGACGAGCAGCGCGGTCAAGCCCGGTGCCTCGTAGACGATGCGACCCTTCAGGCCGATGGTGGTGTCGCCGGTGTACATGCCGCGACCGACGCCATAGCGCGCCAACGACCTGTTCAGTCGGGCAAGAATCTCTGCCCCTGGCAGCGCCTCGCCGTCCAGGCTCACTGCTTCACCCTGCTCGAAACCGATACGCACCTGCAGGGCGTCGGCCGGCCATTGGGCCCGCGGCGCACACCAGCCGCGCGCGCCTTCGCCCGGTGCCTCCCAGCGATCGATCTCGGCACCCGACAGCGTCACGCCCAGCAGGTTCTCGTTGATCGTGTACTGCTGCTGCTTGCTGCGCACCTGGAAGCCGCGTTCCTCGAGGTACTTCTGCTCGTACGCGCGGGTCTGCGTGTGCTCCTTCTGGATCTCGCGAATCGGCGCGATGATCCGGTAGCCACCCTTGGCCTTGATCGCCAGGTCGAAGCGCACCTGGTCGTTGCCCATGCCGGTGCAGCCGTGGGCGATGACGTTGGTACCCAGCTCGCGCGCACGTTGCAGGCTGGCCTCGACGATCAGGTAGCGGTCGGACACCAGCAGCGGATACTGGCCCTGGTAACCCTCGCCCGCCCACACGAAGGGCTTGACGAAGCCATTCCAGATCGCCTCGCGTCCGTCGACGGTCTGATGACTGGCCACGCCGAGTTCGGTCGCGCGTGCCTCGATGTAGGCCCGCTCCTCGGCATCGACGCCACCGGTGTCGGCAAACACGGTGTGCACGCGGTAGCCGCGTTCCTGCAGCCAGGGGATGCAGAAACTGGTGTCGAGGCCGCCGGAGAAAGCGAGCACCACGTCCGTCTTGTCGGGACTCGGGGCCCGGGGTTCGGGGCTCGAAGAAGCAGGCTGCGTGGTCATCAGGTGTTTCCGGTTTGAATGGGATGTCAGAGGTTGCGTGCCGCGACGGATTTCGTCGTCCGGGTCTAGGCGTCCCGGCTCCGCATCAGTTTCGCCATGACCGCTTTCTGCACGTGCAGACGGTTCTCGGCCTCGTCGATGGCGATGCAGGCGGGTGAATCCATCACTTCGTCGGTCGCCTTGACGTTGCGGCGCAGGGGCAGGCAGTGACTGAACACGCCGTTGCGCGTCAGGGCCATCTTGGCGCTGTCGACCATGAAGTGCCGATGCGCTTCACGGATCGGCTTTTCCTCGTCCCAGCGTCCGAAGAACGGAATGGCACCCCAGCTCTTCGCATAGACCACGTCGGCATCGCGGTAGGCCGACTCGATGTCGTGCGAGACGGTGAGCGAGCCGCCGGATTCGGCGACGTTCGCTTCGGCCCAGTCCATGTAGCGTTCATCGAGCACGTAGTCAGGCGTCGGGCACAGCAGGGTGACATCCATGCCCAGCCGCGTCGCGATGGTGAGCGCCGAGTTGGCGACCGCCGTGTTCAACGGCTTGGGGTGGTAGGTCCAGGTCAACACGTACTTGCGGCCACGCAGGTCGGCGCCGAAGCGCTCACGCAGCGCCAGCGCGTGCGCCAGCTCCTGGCACGGATGGGTGATGGTTTCGAGATTGATCACCGGCACGGTGGCATAGCGTGCGAAGCCCTTCAGCACGCGGTCTTCGCGATCGACCGACCAGTCCTGGAACTTGGGAAACGCGCGCACGCCGATCATGTCGACGTAGCGACTCAGTACCTGCGCCACCTCGGCGATGTGCTCTTCGGCCTCGCCGTCCATCACGCTGCCCACTTCGAATTCGATCGGCCAGGCATCCTTGCCGGGCTGCAGCACGATCGCCTTGCCGCCGAGCTGGTGTGCGCCGAGTTCGAACGAGGTCCGCGTGCGCAGCGAGCTGTTGAAGAACACCAGTGCGATCGACTTGCCGGCCAGCTGGTCGCCGAGCTTGTGCTGCTTCATCTTCGCGGCGAGATCGAGCACCGCGTCGAGCTCGGCGCGGGTCCAATCCTGGGTATTGAGGAAGTGCTTGATGGGGGCGGTCATGAAGAATTCCGGGGCTGAAAACGAACAAGGCCCAGCTTGGGGCTGGGCCTTGGGGTATGGATGCGATGCAACGGTGCTGCCTACCCGGCCCGATGGTCCAGATAGCGTCGGCGCGCACGCGACGTCATGCCGGCCGCGAGGCGGGCAGAAGACACAGCGCAGGGGGCAGACAGGGAAGGCATGGCGCGAGTGTGCCGGGTCTGCTGGTGCAATGCAACAACACGCGTCGCCATCTCACGGGGCGCACCGCTTCGAACGTTCGCGACCGGGAACGAGATCGGCATGGAGATCGCGATCGACGATGCCAGCCGTCGCGAAATTTGCCGAAATCCATCGACAGCGCCGAGAATGCAGGCCACCCACGACGACCGCTTGGACCAGCCCATGAAATGGCGTTCCGCACGACAGAGCAGCAACATCGAAGACCGCCGCGGCATGCGCCCGGTGCGCAAGGCCGGCGGACTCGGCCTTGGCGGCATCATCGTGGTGGTGGTCATTGGCCTGCTGCTCGGCAAGAACCCATTGGAGATGCTCGGCCTGGTCGCGCAGATGCAGGGTGGCTCGTCAGGCGGCGGCACGGTCGATCAGCCGGTCGGCCCCGCGCCCGGCAACGATGAAGCACGCCAGTTCGTCGCGTCGATCCTCGGCGAGTCGGAAGACATCTGGCGGCAGATCTTCAGCGCCAGCGGCAGCCAGTACCAGGATGCGGCGCTGGTGATGTTCTCCGGCCAGGTGCAGTCGGCCTGCGGCACGGCCGACGCCGCGGTCGGCCCGTTCTACTGCCCGGGCGACCGCAAGGTGTACCTCGACACCAGTTTCTTCGAGCAGATGCGCACCCGCCTCGGCGGCGGCGGCGATTTCGCCGAGGCCTACGTCATCGCGCACGAGATCGGGCACCACGTGCAGACCCTGACCGGCACCACCCGTCAGGTGCAGGAAGCCCGCCGGCGCGGTCAGAGCGTCGAAGGCGCCGACGGTCCGCTGGTGCGCCAGGAACTGCAGGCCGACTGCTTCGCCGGCGTCTGGGCCTACCATGCCCAGCAGCGCCACCGCTGGCTGGAGGCCGGCGACATCGAGGAAGCGCTCAGCACCGCCAGCGCCATCGGCGACGACCGCCTGCAGCGCCAGGCTCGCGGCACCGTCGTGCCCGACTCGTTCACCCACGGCAGCTCGGCCCAGCGTGTGCGCTGGTTCAAGCGCGGGTTCGAGAGCGGCCAGGCCGGCCAGTGCGACACGTTTTCGGCGCGGGACTTGTAGGCGAACGACACGAGCGCCGGTGGGTGGGCCGCCCATTCGGAAGCGGTCTGGTCATCCGTCGCGTCGATGCGGGTCGAATGCTTGCGCGTCTTGACGAGCGCCGCCCTACGCCTCCGGCCGCCAGCTGAACCTGCCGTTTCCCCATGAACCCGCGGGGGTCGTCTTGCGATGGCGCGCCGCCTCGGTAGACGAACAGGTGGCATCTGCCGTCGACAAGCAGCGCGGCTCTCGGATCGAATTGGATCGGGAGCGCGGATCCAGCTTGACGCCTTGGGACCGATCGCGCCAAGGGTCCGCAGGGTTCGGCAGTCCCCTTGGTCGAGCCGTTCCATGTCGATCTTGGCGGCCGCCTCGACGGCCTGGCCCCGCGGCATGCTCGAGCAACCGGGCGGCAAGCCTCGCACCGGGCGCGACCCGAGCCTCGCCTCAGCCGCCACCCTGCGCCTTGACCACGCGCCGCCCGAGCACCGTGGCGAGCCAGGCCATTGGGATGTAAGCGACGATGAGATCCAGCGCGACGAACCAGGCCGGCGCCGGAATCATGAAGCTCGCTGCGATGCCGCCGCACAGCGAGAGCACGCCGATGAGATAGGCCAGCCAGGCCTTGCGCGTGGCAGCGATGACGTAGGCCACGAATGCGCCGACGAACGCTCCCAGCGCATGGGCGAGGAATGGTGCGACGAAGTGCTTGGGCTCGAATAGATGCATGGCCGCGGCGAGGCTCTCCGCGTTGGTCACATCGACGCCAGCCGGCGGCGGGATCAGCAGCGGCAGCGTCATGATGATCGCCATGTTGACCACGCCGCCAACGACGAAACCAAGGACCACAGCGAGCAGATTGCGCAGAATCCTGGCCACGGCCATCTCCCCTCTCACCAAGACTGTCAGTGTATCGGCGCGCGCCATGGTTGGCGTCGACTCTTCGCGAGCAGCGCAGGCAACCCTTGAGGCACTGCGACGAGCGTCGTGAGGCACCCACATCCGCGCCGCTGTGGGCCGGATCCAAAGCCATCACGCCACGGCCTCAGCCCTTGAACCCCTCCCTGTGCTGCTTGCCGTGGTCACCGATCTCGTCCCAGGGCGCTTTCGAGTCGACCCAGATGTGGTGCGCCACGCGCATCTGCGCACCGCCGTCGGTCACCGAACCAGCCGGTACGAACATGCTGTGCGGGTCGTTCTCACCCGGCACCGGCGAACCGCATACCCGGCAGAACCACATCTCCCAGTCACCGTCCGGCTTTCTCCAGCTCGCGATGCTGCGCTCCCCCGCCACCCAGCGGAATCTGCTTTTCGGCACCAGGACCACGGCGATGCCATGGCAGCCTGTGGCGCGCCGGCAGATCGAGCAATGGCAGACGTAGACATCACGGGGATCGTCGTCCAGCGCGTACTGCACCGCCCCGCAATTGCAGTGACCTGTAGCCATGGGTGGTCTCCTTCTGCCGGTGCCGCGAGCTCAGCGATTCGGTGCCAAACGCCGGCCGAAACACCTGATCTGGCCAGTGGCGCGGCGCGAATCGGGATCGTCATGCCGCGCCCAGGCCACCATCTTCGCATCTGGGCAACCCGACGAACCGATACCGGCGTCGGGGTTCACGGCGAACGCGCTGCCTCCGAAGCGATCGAGTTCAGCCGTAGCGTGCACGCGGAGTCGCCTGCCGCACCGAGGCAGCGTCGGGACGCCGGCTACTTGAGCCGTTCGAGCCTGCCCTTGCGGCGCACGATGTTCTTGTAGTCCCACTGAACGGCCCTGCCCTGCGCCAGCCAGCGCTGCAGCAACGCATCATCGATGTCGCTCACCGACGTGAACCGCGCCTCGGCCGCCTTGAACTTGCCTTCCGCCTCGAGTCCGGGCTCGTCGAAGGACTGACCGCTCCAGAACAGCAGACGGATGCATGACTTCAGCTTACTGTAGCCGACGATGGGGTTGCCATCGAGAAACCACACCGGATGCGCATGCCAGACCTTGTTCTCGGCGTCGGGCAGAGCGCGGTCGATCTGCTCGGCGAGGCGAGCACAGATCGCCTGGTCCGCGGGAGCTTGGCCGGCGTTGTAGGCGCGCGTGTCGTCGTGCATGGCCCTTCCCATCGATGGTGTCGGCAGCGTGGTGCCCGTGGCCGCCCTGCGGCCCTGATCCGTACAACATGGATGCAGACCGCTACGATGCCGGGTCACAGGCGCTTGCGCAAACAGACGACCAGACCCACTTCGTCGAACCCGAGCGCTGCGTGGGCCGAACGACTGATTTCGTTGTCGGGCTGGGTGTCCGAGGCCAGTTCGCTGCAGCCCTGCGCGCGCGCCCACGCTTCGGCACCGCGCATCAGCGCGCCCCCCACACCGCGCCGCCGCGCGTGTTGCGGCACGAACCACCCCTCCAGGTAGGCGACCCGCTGGCTGACGCACCCCTCGGCACAGGGGCGAATCGACAGTTCCGCAAACCCCAAGGGGGCATCGACCTCGTCGACGGCGAACAAGACCGCGTGAGGCTCGGCTGCAGCGCCATCGAGGAACGCTTGAACATCCACCTGATGTTCTTCGACGGTGCCGTCGGGCCACAGCGCGCAGCGCATGGACAGCCAGTGGGCGGCGTCGGCTGGCGCTACCGGGCGAACGCGGATGGTTCTGCGCAGCGGCCCGGAGTCGGAAGGAAGTTTCGCCTTCATCGACGGGCGACCGCCACAGTTGAGCATTCGGCCAGCGAGGAGTTCACGCGGCGTCCCGACGTTGGATGCCCAAGCATGACACGAACGCCGAGACAGTCCGGATTGCCGCGCCGCGTAGGGCCCAGTCAGCGTCGTTCAAAGTCGAAATGGTGATTCTCACCTTCATCGACAGGCCGTGCGATGAGCCGCAGGCCCGCTTCCGCGCAGGCGGCCACGTAGGCTTCGAGACCCAGCGAGCGCGATGTCTGGCCGGTCAGCACATCGGTCCAGCTGCAGACCTGATGCGGGGCCGAAAACAGCAGGCGCCCGCCCCGGTGCAGCACCGACCCCACCTTGTGCAGCAGCGCACGCTGCGCCGTCTCGTCAAGCAGGAACACCAATCCGATCGCGACGACGCCGTCGAAGGCGCGATCAAAGAAGCGCGATGATTCAGCCGGTTCGCAGGCCACCTGCGCCTGCGGCAAGCGACGGCGAAACGCCGCGACCTGGCTGGGCGAGGCATCGACGCCGTAGACCGCGAATCCCGCCGCGACGAGCATCGCCGCGATCGGTGTGCCGGCACCGCAGCCGAGGTCCAGCACAGTTCCACCCGGCGTCAGGGCGCCCGACCAGGTGCGTACGGTATCCAGCCCGACCGTCGATTGATCGCGCCGCCGCGTGTACTCCGCAGCGACCGCCTCGTAGCCGTGGGACGCGTCGATCGTGGCCATCCCGGTTCGCGCCGATGCCTAGGCTGTAGCCGCCGGCGCGACGAGACCATGACCGCCCACTGGCAGGGTCTCGAATCGTTCACCGAAGCCCGCGATCAGCGGTCTGCCGCGCGCGATCGCCGCTTGAACGGACGGCAAGGCCAGCGACGCCTGATGACTGGCCTGATCGTTCCAGGCCTCGGTGATCCAGATCGAATCCTCATCCGAAGGGTCGTGCGCCACCACATAACTGAGGCAGCCAGGCATGTCGCGCAGGCCCTCCAGCAGGATGGCGACCAATGCTTCACGCTGCCCGGGTTGGCACTTCATCTTGCCGATCAATCCGTACATCTGTCGTCTCCGTTTGCTGATCCCGTCGCAGTCTGCCCTGCAGGCGCGCCGCGCTGCATGCGGGGATGGCCGCGACATGCGCTGGCCCATGCCTGCACCACGCCCTCAAGGCCAAAGGTGAACCATCCTGTTCAGTCGCTGCCGGCACTCGCCGCACCGGTGCGATCGCCGACCAGCGACCGGCTCATGAACAGGCTGTGCGGATCTTCCCGGTAGTCGCCGAACGGACCGCAGGCAACGAATCCGAACGCCTCATACAGACGATGCGCGGCCGCAAAGGCCGGGGTCGAGCCGGTCTCGAGGCTGAGTCGATGATAGCCGCGGCGGTGCGCTTCCTCGATCAGATGCGCAAGCAGTGTCCTGCCTGCACCGAGGCGCCGTCGCAGCGCGGGGGTGCGCATGGACTTGATCTCGCCATGCGTCGGCGAGAGCTCCTTCAGCGCCGCACAGCCTGCCAGGCCGCCGTCATCCCAAGCCGTCCAGAAGGTCACGCCGCCCGACCTGAGCCCGTCGAGATTCAGGGCATGCACGCTCCCCGGCGGCGACAGCGCGTGCATGCTCTGCAGGTGTTCGGCCAGCAGCGCCACGACCGCGGGGCGACTGAGATCGTCGACTTCAATTCGCACGGGCAAAGCGCCGCATTGAGCGGCCGGTGGCCGACATCTTCCGCAGTGACACGAAAGCACGTTGCATCGGTTCGCTCCAGTTGGCAGCTGGGCGTCGCGCACCCAGAACAAGACGCGGCCCTTCATCCACTTCATGCGTGGTGGACGGCGACAGCGACCTCCCTTTGCGGGTAGGCAGCGCATGGCAGCCGATGGCCATGGTCGTCTCAGCCCGCATCGAAGCTTGTGCCATGGATGCTCGCCCATGCGCAGTCACGATGTCGCACCGATGCCTGCACAAGCCAGCATGAGGCCTCCACCCACCGCCGAGCACACGCCGACGAGGCCAAGATGCTGGAGGGCCTTCGGCACAGCCCGCTCGGCAAATTGCCGATGAAACCGCCAAGGCACCAGCGCCATCAGAACCGACGTAGCCACCAGTACCACCCCAACCATCCGGAACACGTCTGCGCCCGGCATGCTCGGGGCGGCGACAAGCAGGCAGGCGCCAACGAGGACGCGTAGAGCAAGCTCTGCGAAGTGAAGCCACGCCGTGCTGGCAAAGCCGAGCAGAAATGCAGAAGCCAAGGCCGGCCGGAAGATCGCAGCCGCGCCCAACACCAGCAAGTAAACGCCGGCAAGGCCGACGACACCCAATGCGATCCAAGCCGGAATCAACGCAGACGCCCCTTCAGGTTGCTCTTGCTCAACGACGACCACCTCACGCCAGATGGCCCCGGACCAGCGCGACGCTCCGAACCCGCGGGCTTGGCGCGTTCCCTTTCCAACCCTACGAGCTCGCCAGTCTCGATTCGCAACATCGATTCACAGGGCACGGGGCGCCGACTATCTTGGGTTCAACAGCAGGGACAGTGCCGCACGCAGATGAACGCTGCCCTCGTCGGAAAAGAGTAGCCAAAGGCCGACCAGGTTCACGACCACCATCACCCAGAACACGCGCCGGAAGGACTGCTTGCTGGTCTTGTGGCGAAACAACTGTTGGGCGAGCAGCGCGCCCGGCCATCCTCCCGACACGGCCATCACCTGCAGCGTGACCTCGGGCGTGCGCGGGCCACCACGTTGGGCAGCGCGCTTGTCGAACCCGTACATCGCGAACAGCAGCACGCTCATCCCGGCGTAGACACCGACCACGGCGGCCGGCCAGCCGGCCCGAAGTACGGCCCATCCCAGCACCGGCCAGATGGCCAGGGCGATCGCCAGGGAAAACATGCCCGGCGCGCGTAGCGTGCTGGACGCCCGAGCCGCACCAACCGGACGCACCCGCAGCGCCTTCAGTCCCTTCGGCGAATGCGTAAGCTCGAACCGCACGCGCGCCCCAACCTGTGGCCGCCAGGCGCCCTGCACGTCGTGGATGTGCACGAATACGCGATCGCCACCACCATCCGGCTCGACAAAGCCGAAACCGCGATCAGCCTGCCAGCTGGCGATGCGCCCGCCACGCAGGGCACCACCTTGAGATCGCTGCGCCATCGTGCATCCTCGCTACCGTTTCCCCCGCACCGCACGAAGGCCGTTCTGGCGAGTGCGGCGGCTACCGGCAGACAAAGTCGTCGGCGCGACGCATTTCGGGGGCGGGTTGAGTTCGTCCTCTGCCAGTGTACTGTGACGCAGCTTGATGCGATCGGCTCGCGCGCTCTGCGGCAGCGTCGGCGCGCAGCGACACCCTCCCCCCGGAGAAGGCCATCACCATGAACCTGCGCGCAGCATTGAGACACTCCCTGCATCAGGCGGCCGGCATTCGCGAACTGCGCGCGGAGCGGCAGATCGACGAGCGCCCTTGGGGCTTCCTGACTATGCAAACCTCAGTGAGCGCCGAGGAGGCTCAGGGCCAGGCTTTCCTGCGCTGGTCTTTCCGCAGTTTCAAGGGCAGCGCTCGAACCGGATCAACCACCAAGACCTTCGCCTGGCCAGTGGCCGATGCGGACCACCCGATCGAGTGGAGCCGGCTCATGGAACGTATCGTGGCGGCCGCGTCGCCTGCCGCACCCAGGCACGATCCGCGTTCTGCGCTGGGCCGCCTGTTCGATCGCGTGTGCGGAATGGATCAGATCAACCACCTGCCCTGCCTGGCCGAACATCGCCACAGCGATCGGCGCACCTGGCTCGAATGCACGCTGTATCGCACGCGCGACGGCATCGAAGTCACCCTGACCCATCGGGTTGAGGGTCGGTCGGCGCTGTGGGCACGCATGCCGATGGGCACCATCGAGGCCATGCAGCGGTGGGCGGCGGGGTCGCGCGACGCTGGCGCGTTCACAGCGTCGTAGCGAAGCACCGACTGAGCGAAGGCCGCTCGACCCGCGTCCAGCCTGTTCGACTCGATGGAGTCAGCCGCGCTCCGGGGCGGGCGCCTGGCCGGCAGGCGCGCCGCGTTGAGCGAACTGTCTAGGCCGTCTGTCTGAGCCGGCTGCAGGTGCCGACGGTTCAGGCCGCGGGGCAGTGCTACGCCTTGCGTTCCATCGACGCCACCACAAGCTTCACCAAGCGAAGCGCTTCGTCCACATCGGCTGTACTGTTCAGTGCGATCTCGAACCACGGCGAGCCGCTGGCGCGATCCGGGTGCACCTTCGATGGCGCGGCACGTACCAGACGCTCACGCTTGATCACATCCTTGCCCAGCCGGATGTCGATCTCCGACCAGTGGTGAAAGTGGGCAAACTCCTTGCCGCGAAAATGCAGCGACGCGAAACCGTCGTCTCGTCCGGGCCACGCCCGCTCCTCTACGCCGAGTTCCCGCAGTCGCCGGCTCAGTGTGTCGCGTAGTGCGTGCATGCGTGGTTCCTGTTCGTGCTGTACGAAGGGCGGGAAACATCATCCCAGAAAGACGCGCGTCATCCGATCCGCCGGCCGGGATGCGACAGCTGCGTCATCCCGTCGGTCGCCATCGCGAATGTTCGGTGCATGTGGTGACGTCCCAGTCGTATCCGCGCCCGTCCCGGCGCAGCGCTTCCAGAGATGCGAGTGAGAGGCCGACCGGAATGTTGCGGTCGACGTCGCTGAACGGCCAGAGTTCCGGCGTGGAAAGACTCGCCAGCGTCGCAGCCGAATCGGTGTCGAGTCCGCGGGAATATCCAACCAGGAGACCCGCGCCTTGGCAGCCACCCGCTGCCTGCGCACTCAGCGTTCAGAGCTGGAAGACTGAACCGCGCGAAGCACCCCGAACGTGACGAACAGGAACACCGCCGTCGCGACGTGCTTGGCGATCACCCCCGTCGGCGCCGACGCCTGGTAGGCCAGCCAGGCGTCGGTGACCGGCATGACCAGACCGAACAGCGACGCCGCGGCGAGCAAGCCAAACTGCCGCCGGTACAGCAGATAGCCGACGATCAGCGCCACGAACAAGGTCCGCGACGCGTACACCCGCACCCAATCGGCATCGCCGAAGTCGACCAACTGCGTGCCACGCAGCGTGGCGAACCCGCCCGGGTCGAGAAACGCGAAGCACGCATAGGCCAGTTGCAGCAGGGCCATCAGGCCGACCAGAACGATTCCGATCTTTCGCGTCATGTGACCTACTCCGGTTGGGGGCTGGCGGCCTGCGAAGTACGGGCCTGGCGCCGCCAGAATCGGCGCTGCTTGCCGACGTTCGACAGAGCAAGCGATGCAGATGGAGAACGCTGAACAGATCCGGCACGACCGGTGGTGTGGCGCTGGGGAATGGACTCTGGGTCTCTGTGCTACTCAAAACTGGGGGGACGTCGCCCTGAGGATCGACCTCACCAAAGCGCATCGCCGGGAACAACCGTACCCAACGTTCTGCCACCTCGGTATCGCTCCACGACGCAGCCAGTGCCGGATCCATGTGCACCACCACGTGCGCGTGATTGCTCATCACCGCATAAGCCAACACCGAGGCCGAGAACACGTCCGCCAACGCGAGCAGCCGATCCTCGATCCACTGCTTGCGACGATCGAAGTTGCGGCCGCTCGCCGCATCCTCGCCACAGAGGAACGCTCGACGGACGCACCGGGACACGCAGTGATAGGTCCCCGCCACTGCGGGATTGATCAGTTGTTATCGTGCGTAGCCCATGACGCAAAGGATCGTGCGCTCAGGCGGGCTGGGGAAATCAGAAGACGGCGCGGGGAGAAGTAGGACTATTCCGAATGATGGATGTCCAGTTTTTCTCCGCCGGATTGATCAGTTGTGAACGTGCGTACATGACGCACAGGGTCGCGCGCTCAGCCGGACTGGGACATCAGAAAATGGTGCGGAGCGGCGTAGAACCATTCCGAATCGTGGATGTCCAGGTTTGTCCTGCCGATGTCCAGGTTTGGGCTATTAGCCATGATGCTGCGGTTCCACAACTGACCCCGGGTTCGCGGAACCCAAGAGCGCCGCAGCCACATCAGAAACCGTGGGGGCGTGTTGCCGGCACGCTCTTTCATAGGCGGCCACGCAGAAATACGCGTAGTAGCTAGCTCTATCCCACGGCTGTCCGCGGAGGAACGATTTGGTCCAGGACTCGCAGCAAGACGTGAGCGCACTCAAGACGTCCTTACTTTCAGCCAGAGTACAGCCCTTGAGTGCACAGTGCTGTGCCAACTGATACGCAAAGATGATGAGTGTGTTGTGACCATCTTTCGGCCTCCGAGTGACGGTCTCGTCAAATCCAGGAGAAAAGTTGGAAAGAATCCAACTCCATTTTTGAAGGACTGCCATTGCGACGAACTTGCGATCAAAGATGAGCGCCGCCGAATCTCTTCCCGAGTCCCTCACGAACTCGGCAGTCGATCGCCCAGAAGCCCCGTGCCATTGGAGCAGTTGCTCAAAGTGTCCCCCGAACGCCTCTAGCGCGCCTAAAGGCATCGTGCCAAAGCGGTGCCATTCCAGCGCAGCCTCGGCCATTGTGAACTCCAGTAGGTTGAGCCACTTTGGTCCACTATCAGGGGGAAGACTCGGTTTGCTCCGAGGTCGATAAGAGGCTAGGAATTCGCATTCCTCGCTCAGACTTGCCAAAGGGCGAACCGAAGCGATCTGGAAAAGCCAGTCCACCGCTTCGACGAACATCACCGAAGCATGCCCCCGATCAATCGCATGTCGCCAGCGTTCCTCACTTAAGTACTCACCTCTGTTCTCAGTAAGCCTGTGCAATCGAGACTCACGCTTCTCGGCCAGCGCCGACCAACCTCGTCCATGATCAATTCGAAAACTACATCCCACTGTCCGCTTCCTTGATCGTTTCCGCAGCCGAAGCCCTCGCAACGCTCTCTTGAGCTCGAAGTTGGAGGGCTTCAATTTCTGAATCGGATAGACGTGTCGAGAGATCATGAATCCAACCGGAGAGCTCTCCTCCGCCGATTGCGCCGACTAGCCCTCCCAGAATCGCGCCACCGGGCACGCATACCCACGCACCGGGCCCGCAGTACACGCCAGCCGCCCCCCCAACTGAAGCACCGCTCCATCCCCCACCTTCCTCTGCTGCAAGAACAGCAGCTGCTCTCTGACTAGATTGCCATGGGAACGCAGATTCCCCCCCCAGTTCCGACATGAACTCCTGATGAGCGATGTCCTCCGCATATGCTTCTTTCATGGTCGCGATATCTATCGCCACGCCCACCACCGGCAATGCCCCACCAACTCTTCTCATCCCTTTTCTAAGGGCTGCGTTCCGGTGCCTAGTGCGAACCGAATCCTCGCGAGATCGGACACGAATGTCATCCTTGATATCAGCCATCAGAACCCCACGATCCGCCAACCTCTTGCTTACCCACTCTGCCATGTTCTGCACACCGGACTGTTGGTCATTGGCATTCGCGATCAGCCAATTTGCCTTTGCATGATCAAGGCTCACGTCTCTGAGGGCATCCTTAATCTGCATCTTTAGAGAAGCGTCGATCTCCAGGTTGTCTACCATGCCAAGTGCCTGAGCAATTGACTTCTCTCGACCGGTATCACTTGCAATAGACTCAGACCAACTGACGGTCTTCTTTCCAGACTGAATCTTGTTGTCGAAGAACGAAATCTTCTGCGTCTCTGGATCGAATGCCACGATGTCCGCATTGTGTTGTCCCGGACTATTGATCGGACCCTTAACCACGACTTGACCTGACTTCTCGAGCATCCATTTAAGTCGAATTTCTCCGAGCTGGCCGAGCTTAGTCCTGTTACCCAGCTCCCAAGCCTTGAGTGCCTGGGTCGTACCTTCCGTGTACTGAGACTCTGACGCCAAACCGGTACCGTCAGTGAAGGTAAGCGGGTTTCCGTTCGCATACAAATACTTGTTCAGCGTGATCGGGTTAAGGGTGTCGCCCTGCCACGGGTCGATGCGATTGAACCTCCCAACCCCCTGCCGGTAATACCTCTGCTGCGCGTAGTAGTCGCCGCTTTCGGCATCCGCGTAATACCCCGTAAACCTTACCGCCGGCAGATCCCCCGATTCATTCAGCAGCACCCCCCAAGCATCAAACCGCGCCCGCGCCTGCTCTCCGCCATCCGCCCTCGTCCAGCGAATCGGTGACCGCAACGCATCATGCTGCGCATAGGCGGTGCTGCCTGAGCGCCTTGCCCGCAACACCCGCTGCCCCAGCCAGTCGTAGCTCGCCAGCAGATTGTTGGTGACATTGGTCTCACGCCTGAGGTGGCTTCCGTCATACCCAAAACGAACCGCTTCAGACGACGTGCGCTTCTCCACACGCAGACCGTCGACGTCGTAGGCATAGTCGACCGGCGGGCCGGTGGGCGTGGTGAGGGTGGCGAGGCGGTCCTGCAGGTTGGGCCGGAAGCTGGTCAGCTGTCCGTTGGTGGACGCGCTGGTGGTGAAGCCATTGTCGTCGTAGGTGTAGTCGGTGACCTCCGACGTGACGCTGTCGGCGACCTGGTCGAGCTGGTGGCGGGCGTTGTAGGCAAAGGTCTTGTTGGCGACCGGCGTGCCGGCCGCGGTCACGACTTCACTCATTCGGTTGCCGACCGCATCGAGCGTGTAGTCGGTCTGGGTGACGCTGCCGTCTTCGGCGGTCAGGGTGCTGCCGGTGAGCCGGTCGTCGCGATCGTACTGGTACTGAGTGCGCCGGCTGCCTTCGGCGCCGGTCTCAAATTCTTCGGAGCGGTTGCCGTTGCGGTCGTAGGTGTACTGCAGGGTCTGCACCACCACCCCGCTCTGCCGATGGGTGATCGTCGCGACACGGCCGGCACTGTCGTACTGATGCTCGGTGGTGGCGCCGTTGGGATACGTCTGACTCGCGATGCGTCCGGCGTCGGTATAGGTCAGCGCGATCGCGCCTTCGCCGGCCGGCTGCACGGCGCGCAGGCGATGCAGGCGGTCGAACTGCTGGGCGGTGGCACCTTCGTCATCGAGCCGACGGGTGCGGTTGCCCTGGGCGTCGTAGGTGTGGGTGGTCTGCTGGCCGTGACGGTTGTTGTCCTGGCTCAGGCGCTCTTGCACATCCCAGCTGCGGGTGGTGGCGTATGTCGAGCCGCTTTGCGCCTGCTGCTCGATGCGGACGAGGTTCGCGTTGCCGTCGTAGGTCCAGCGTTCTTCGACGATGTCCTCGGCCTGGGCCGGGCCGCTGTAGGTTCGCCGGATCAGCCGGTTGAGGGCGTCGAAGCTGCTGTCGATGCGCGTGCCATTGGCGTCGCGGCGCTCGGTGAGATTGCCGTTGGCGTCGTAGGCATCGACCGTCTCGAAGCTGCCGTCGGCGTAGTCGATGCGGGTGATGCGACCCAGCGCGTCGTAGCTCGTTGCGGTGGTGCGCGCATCGGCATCGCGGATCGAGGTGCGGCGATCGGCCAGGTCGTAGGCGTAGGTCGTCGCGTGCCCCTCGGGGCTGACGACGCCGACCAGCAGATGGGCCTGGTCGTACGCAAACTGCCAGCGATAGGCGGCACCCTGCGGCCGCACGGTTTCGACACGGTTGCCCTGGCCGTCGTAGGCGTGCGTGATGATCGACGTGCCATCGGGGTGCGGCATGGTTTCGCTGATCTGCCTGTGGCGCAGATCGTAGGCGTAGCTCGTGGTGATGCCGTCGGCATCGGTCATCGACGCGACGTCGCCCCAAGGGAAATACGTCCACGACTCGGTGACATCGTCCGGTCGCTCGGTCTGCGTGCGCTCGTTGGCGGCGTTGTAGCGATGTGTGGTGGTGTTGCCGTTGGCATCACGCTCGGTGGCCAAGTTGCCCGACGCATCGTAGGTGTTGGTGAACCGGCGCAGGCCTTCGCGGACCTGCTCGACGAGACGGTTCTCGCCGTCGTAGCGCGACTCGGTGACCAGACCGCGGCGGTCGGTGTGGGTCACCGCGTTGCCCGCGGCGTCGTAGGACCAGGACTGCGTGTAGGCCGGGCCGTCGACGGGCGGGTCGATCTGGCTGGTGCGACGATTCAGGCCGTCGTAAACAAAATGCGTCGTGGCGCCGCGAGCATCCATCTGGCGGAGCAGATTGCCGGACGGGTCGTAGGCGAACAGGGTCTGATACAGGAACGGGAACGGCGCCGTAGAGCGCGTACGCCGGCCCAGTGCGTCGTAGTCGTGGGTCGTGGTGGCCTGCTCGGCGTCGGTTTCGCTGAGCACCTCGTCGTGGATGGTGTACGTCCACACCAGGTTGCGACCAAGCGGACGGTGCTCGGCGGTGGTGCGACCCAGCGCATCGACGTCGACTGAGGTGAGGTAGCCGTTGGCATCGACACGCGAGCGCACGTGACCGTCGTCGTCGTAGCCGATGCGTTCGAACTCGGCCGGCGCAAAGTCACCCTCGAGATCGCGACTGGCGACGCGACGGTTGAGTACGTCGTAGTCGTGCTGAAGGTGCCGTCCGTCGGCGTGCAGCTCATCGATGCGATTGCCGACGGCGTCGTAGCCGTACTGCATGACGCGATCGGGCACCGGGCCGTTCTCGGTCAGCGGACGATGGCGCGCGTCGTAAGTCAGATTGACCACGCCGCCGCGCGGATCGGTACGCGAAGCCACGTTGCTGGCGGCATCGTAGCTGCTGCGCCAGACACCGCCCGTCGCATCGGTGCGGCTGCGCTCGCGGCCGCGGCCGTCGTAGCTCCAGCGCCGTAGCTGATCAGCGGCGAGACCCGGCCCGCTGAGGGTTTCGCTGAGCTTGCGGTCGGCGCCGTCGTAGGTCAGCGTGGTGGTACGCCCTTCCGGCTCGGACTGGGTGACCAGCCGATCGCGCGCGTCGAAACTGCGAGTGGTGACGAAGCCACGCGGGTCGGTGACCTGGATGGGATTGCCGTTCTCGTCGTAGGCGGTGACGCTCTCGCTGTCGTCGCCGCCGGGATTGCGCCGCGTCACGCGCGTGCGCTGATAGTTGGGGTCTTCGTAGCGGTATTCGCTGACGCGCGGCGTGCCGCCATCCCCACTCATGGTTTCGCTGAGCACGTGGCCCAGCGCGTCGTAGGCGTACTCGGCCAGGCGACCGAGCGGCGCCAGCGAGCTCAGGCGCCGATTGGCACCATCGTAGGTGTGCGTGGTCGGGTTGCCGCGGAAGTCGCTCTCGGACAGCAGGTTGCCGTTGAAGTCGTAGGACATCGCGCGCGAGCGACCCTGTGCGTTGCGCACCTCCACCGTACGGCCCATCGGGTCGAAGCGGTTGAGCGTGCTGCGACCCAGCTCGTCGATCTGGGTGACCCGACGCTGCACGTCGTCGTAGACCATGCTGGTCTCGTCACGCGGTGCGTTCGGGTCGGTGGACGTGCGCGGGTGCCGGGTGCGGAGCAGACGGTCGCGCGCGTCGTAGTTGTAATCCGTCCGCGCACCGGCGCCGTCGGAGGCGCTGGTCTGTCGCCCGCGTGCATCGAACGTGGCGCTCTGCACCGTGCCCAGTTCGTCCGTAACCGAAGCGAGATAGCCGAACCCGTCGTAGCTGTAATGGGTATCGAACTCGTTCCCGTCGGTGCGCAGGACGCGGTCGCCGGCGTCGTTGACCTGGTACGTCTCGGTGATGGTGCCACGCGTCATGCCCAGGGCGTTGCCGCGCGCGTCCCACGAATAGTCGGTGTCGATACCGCGCGCATCGGTGAAGGTACGCACGCGGTGCTTGATCGGCACGTCGAACACCGACGGGGCGAAGTAGCTCCAACTGCGCTGCAGGGTGCCGTGGGCATGCACGACCTGCTCCGAGGTCTTGTTGCCGTGCTCGTCGTACTGATAGCTGGTGACCGTACCCAGGGCGTCGGTGACGCTGGCGGGCTGCAGGGCGGTGAAGTCCCAGGTGGTGCGGGTGGTGCCAGCCGGGTCGGTGACCACCTCGGCCGCGCCATAGCCGTTGAGCTCGTAGGTGGTATCGAAGCCGCGCGCGTCGCGCACGATGGTGCTGCCCGCTTCCGCGTAGCGCACGCCCAGGTAGGTGAAGTGTGTTTCGCCACCATCCGGCTCGGTGATGCCGACCGCGCGGATCTGCGGGTAGTCGTCGGGGAAGTCGCCGCTACCGCCGAGCTTGACGCGATGTTCTTGGAGCTCGTAGGCGCGGACGTCCTGGCTCAGCGCGTTGGTGGCCTCGGTGAGTCGCCAGCCGAGCCGGATCAGGCGGGGATCGCCCTGCGAGGGGATCACCGTGCCGTAGCCGAAGTTCTCGTAAGCGTAGCGGTCGTCCGTCGCCAGCACCGGCGGCGACTGGTTCGGATCGACGCTCGGGCATGTCCCCGAGGCGAGGCGCTGCACCGAGGCTAGGTTCGCATCGGCGTCGTAACCGTAGCAGATGCGCAGGCCCAGCGGCCCGACAACCTCGGCAAGCAGCTTCTTGGTGTCGACGAAGGGCGCACCGGCGATGGTGGTTTCGGAGAGGACGACGTCCTTGTAGATGAACTGCAGGCTGCGCCCTGCCGCGTCGCTAATCCGCGACACGGCGTACTGGTTGCCGACGAAGCTGTAGGTGTAGTCGACACGATTGCCGTTGGGATCCTCGATGAACTGCAGCCGCGTGCCGAGGCCGTCGAAGTGATGGCGGGTGCCATCCTTGGAGTAGAAGTCGTAGCCGCCCGAGGCCCGCCGGAGCAGCGAGCCGTGGTAACCGTGCATCGGCGCGAAGACGAAGTCGCCGTCCGCGTTCGCGCCGACGGGCCGGAAGCGCTGACCCTGCCCCACCGAACCAGTCACCGTGCGCTGACCGCATCGATCGCCTTCAATGTGCGAATCGAGACTGCTCGACCAGCCGCGGCCCAGGAGGGTTTCCTGATCGCCCTGATGGCTGGCATAGGTGCGAGTGAAGCGCAGCCCCGGGCCGCGTCCGTCGATCGCGGCGTCCTCGACGCTGATCACGGCGCCGCCATCGTGCAGGTCGACGCCCTTCACGAAGGCATGCGCAAGCGGCAGCGAGCCTTGGCCGATGCGACCGACATTCAAATCGCCGCGGAGGACATCTTCTGCTCCGTCTGCGGCACGCATTCTCAGCTCGTAGAGATAGGCGCCCTCCGCGAGGTCTGCGGACGAAAGGCTCGCCGCGTGCACTCCTTCGGACAGCTGCTGCCCTTGGACCACGGGCATGGCGACGCCACTGACCTGACGATCCGAATCGAGATTCAGGATGGTCAAGTCGACCTCGGCATCCTGACCCACCACGAATGCGAACCGGGTGACGCTGTCGCAGCGATAGGCGTTGATCGGGTCCTCGACGTAGTCGACCTCGATCTTTTTCGGCGCAGAACCGAGGATGGTCAACTCGGACAGCGGCGTCTCACCATCGTCTGCCACGATGCCGCCAATGAGGCCACGCTGGATCGGTGCCGGAATCGGCTCGGACTGCAGCTCGAAGGGCGTGCCGGGATTGAGCGTAGTCCGCAGGGTGTAGGTCGGTCCCTGCGGCAGCGACAGACTGCGCGGAAATTCGCAGCCGGCCGGCGAGCGACTTAACGCGACGGTGCAGCTGGTGCGCGCTGTGTCGTCGGCGAGCAGCTCCACCAGCGCCGAACGCGACAGATAGTCGGAGGGATTCCAGGATGCCCCCAATGCGATGGGGTGGGAGGTCAGCCCCAAGGGCGTCAACTGGATGCGCTCGGGCAGGACGATCGAAGGCTCGACCTCGAGCACCGCGGCGGTCGGCACGTCGACGAACCAGCGCGGTTGACCCGGCGGCAGCACGATGATTTCGCCAGTGACCCTCGCTGGCGCATCACCCGCAGTCATGCTGTATTGCGCGCCACCGGCCACGCCGCCATCGAGCTGCGCCGTGGCCCCCTGCAGGGAAATCGACTCGATCGCAGGCGCCTGCAGGCCGGACCAGTTGATCACACCCTGGTCATTGCCTTGCGCCAAGGCCACCTTGCGCGACAGCGGGAACCGCGTGCCCGGTGCGGCGGCTTCCATGGACTCGGGCGTGATTTCGAAAAAGCCCGTGCCGTTGTTGACCGCCAGGGCAACTGCCTCGTCGCCCCAATGCGGGTAGTACCACTGCACTAACCCGAACCAGTCGACGGGCTCGCAGGGCTCGCCGGGCTGGTCTCCGGAGCCGCGCTGCATGGTGGTGAACACTACGGATGTTTCGTTGGAGCCCGAACCACCCTCACCCGTGGCGGTCTCTGCATGCACGGTGATGCTGGCCGACAAGACCGGCGCTGCGGCGAGATGCACGCGCGTGCCGCCAAAGCGCGTCAGCACCGTCAGACTTGGCTGCCCGCATCCGGCATCGTGGGGGCGATCGACCGGGCACACATCGCCCAGTTCGAAGAGCACGCTTGGGGGCGCCTGACCAAGTCCGGGCGCCTGGCACTGGAGACCACTGAAGTCGTCGCTCGCATCGAGCGCGACCTCGGCGTTGGATATCTCGTTGTCGTAGGCATCAACCACCGCAACTCGAATTTCCCGCGTACCCAATCCGGGCACCAGGCGAATGTGGTTGTTGTGTTGGGTGAGTCGAACCTCGGCCGGGGCCGCGGGTCGCGTGTAGGCGATGTAGGGACGCTCCGGATACAGTGGGCCACCCGCCGTGGCGACCGACAATCCGATCGCATTCGCGGCCATCCACTGCGGATGAGTCTGATCAGTCTCCTGCACCCAGATGCCCGTGCCCTGCATGTGCTCGGGTGAGCGGAACTGCGCACGCGCGACACCGCGTGCGTCGGTGCGAGCGGTGACGGTGAGGCCGCTCGAACCCTCGGCTTCGAGCTGCCCGGTGCCCTGCTCGACCACGAAGGTCACGACCGCGTTCTTGACCGGCCTGCCGATCTCATCGGTGACGTAGGCGATCAGGCTCTGCGGCAGCAGCTCGCCCGCCACGCCGCGCTGCTGCTGGGCTGAGGCATCGAGCTGGACCAGCACGCCTGCGAGTGGGTTCTCGTTGGGCTCGGCCCCGTAGGGGTTGCGGAAGGCCTCGGCGATGTCCTGGATGTACCATGCGCTGGGCAAAATGGTGGTCGCGCCGCCGGCGTAACGGCCCGAGAGGAACCAGCCTGTCTCGGCGGTAGCCGGGTTGCGCACCCGCCAGCCGCTTCCAGTCCACGCATCGATAGCCAGTGGATCGCGCGGGATCGTCACGTCCATGCCACGATCGAGCCAGCCCTGCACGTGTTCGCGCACCGCGACGTCGTGGGCGGCAAGCGGTGCGGCCGCGTCATCGCCGAAACTGAGTTCGATCCACGGCACGCTCTGCTGCACTGCGCGACGCAGCAGTCCATCGGCCGACGTGGCATCCACACCCCATTCGCTGGCGAAGACCTCGGCTTCGAGGGCACTACCATGCAGCGCCATCGCATCGAGCCAGTCGGCTTCATCGTCGCTGTTACCGCGATGAGTGATCGGCTCGATCGGATGCAGCAGGGCATCGAGCGCCACGCCCTCGAACTGCATGGCCTGCGCCAGGCCGAATACTTCATCGAAGCGATACTGCGCCAGCGCCAAGGTCAACGCGGGCAACGGCCGGAGCACGCTGACACCGAGGGTGGCTGCGCTGTCTTGGGCAGCGGCATCCCAGCCGGCAAGGTAGGTGCGCGCCAGGCCCGAAAGCAGACGCGACGCGCGCGGTTCGCTGATGGGTGCATCGGCGACAGGATCCACGCCGGGTAGATCACCCTGCGGATCGATGGCAAGACCGGCCAGCGCGCCGGCGCGAAGATACTGCACCGCATCCACCTCGCCGGCGGGACCGACGACGCGCAGCTCGAGTCGCTGCACGCTGCCCGGTTCGGCGATGCCCTCGCCCGCCTGTGCCGGCAGTCCGCCGATCCACACGGTGGGCCGCACGCGAATCAGATAAGCGGGTACCTGATCGAGCCCGCCGTACGCGTTGGCGAGATGCTGGTCCTCGACCGTGGCAGGCGTGTAACCGATGCCGACGCGCCGATTCGCCAGTTCGGAGATCGGCCATTCGGCCTCCAGCGCGATCGCTGCACTCGCCTCTGCCCCGTTGCGCAGCACCAACTGCAGGCGCTGACGATCGTCGCCGAACAGCCGCGCCGACTCATACACCGTCGCAGTCACTTCGTAGGGCGCGCTGGCGGGCAGCAGCTCGAGCGGTTCGGCGTCGGGTCGGTGCACCGCCAGCAGATCGGACAGCTCGACCGGTGGGTTGCGCTGCGCAAGGCGCACGGCCAACTCGGTGCGCAATGCCGACCAGGGCAAGGTGTCCGTGCCCTGTTGCAGATAGGACTCGATCCACAGCGGCACCGACAGCGCAGCGGGATCGAGCACCGGTTGCGCTGGCGCGAATCGAGCCGCTTTCAGCGCCGGCATCAGCGGAATCCAGCTGCGCTCGCTGGTATCGGCGTGACTGCCCCGGTAGTTGCCGTAGGGCACGAACGCCGTGACCCAGGTGTGCTCGACGCGATAACCGGCGACCTGACCCTGGGAGACGATGGGTTGATGCGCGACGCCTGCGCCGGCCAGCGCAGCGCCGACGCGGAGCTCGCTGACACCGATCTGCTCGGCAAGATGCGCAGCAGGCAGTTCCACCACGCCGCGCACGTAACGCGCCGGTGCTGACGATGCCCGCAGCAGCGCGATCAGCAGGCTGGCCTGGTCGATGTCGTTGCCCGCCAGCGTGCGCAAGGTCTCATCGGCGGACTTCTGCGCGCCGGCATACCACTGCATGCGCACCTGGCTGCGCACGAAGTCGAAGATCGCCACGTGGTCGTAGCCGAGCGATTGTGCCTTCGCCCGGATGGCGGGCGTGGCGGTCGCCTCGTCGGCGTCGAGCAGATCCTCGGGCAGCGGGTCGACTTCGACGCCGCCCGAGGCGTAGCTGGGCGCGATGAATGGCTCGCCGAGGGGCAAACGCGGCACAAGCCGCGGGCGTTGCAGCGGCAGCCCGCCGCCAAACACGGGTTGCGGTGTGCGTTCAATCAGCGCATCGAGCCGCTTGGCCGTGGCCCGGAGAGCGGCCGAACGCGCGGACGCCTCGGCCGCGAGGGCCAGGCTCAGTTCGGACCTCATGGCATCCAAGGACCGCTGCCACCGCTGCCGGGCCAGCTCGATGCGCTCGGGCGGAATGCTCGCACCGCGGAACTTCGAGCCCGACGCCAGACTGTCGAACTCATTTTGAACAAGCAGGTCCACCGCCTGGAGTTGCCCAAGCAGCGACTGGACACGTGCCTGGTCTGGCTGCGGTGCGTCGAGCTCGTCGCGCAGTGCTCTCGCGACCGACGCGGCTCGATCCAGTGCACCGGAAACAGAAGGCGTCGCCCGCTCGACTGCACGCTTGGTCTCGCCGTCCTGAAGGGTCGCCACGAGCGCCCCGGCGCGCTCGCCGCGCAGGAGTAGTTCGAGCAGAGGCTCTGCACCCGGGTTTGCGGGCACCTCCGCCGCCGCCACGCCGGCGAAGGCTGCAAGCGACAGCAGACTCAGTCGGCGCAGCCAATAAGCAGTTTGCGTGATGGCTCGCGCGACGCTCATGCGCGCTTCCTCCCTGCATGCATGCGCGTTCCTGCCAGCAAGACAAAACCCAGCGCCCCAAACAGCAATGCCCACGGTCCGAGCAGCGGAATCTCACGCGCCGGTGGCAGGGCCTGCGCCCACACCACGTCGAGCGTCAGCCACGCACTCGCGTTGTCGAGATCGTCCAGCGCCCGCAGGCGCAGCGTATTGCTGCCAGCGCCCAGCTGGACCGACGCGAACGCGAACGCGCCGCTGGCATCGGCCACAACGGCGCGCGTCGTCGCTCCCAGCTCCAGCTCGACCCGCGCGAAGGGCTCGGTCTGGCCGAGCACGTCGAGCTGACCGCTGAGCACCGTGCTGCCGGAGACCGGGTGCGACACGCTCAGCGTCGGCGCGGTGCGGTCGATGGTGAACGCGACGTTTGCCTGGCTGCTCCAGCCGACGCTGTCGACCGCCTCTACCGCCAACAGGTACCCCCCTTCCTCCGCCACCGTGGTGCCGGAGGCAAACGGCGCGCCGTTCAGCGTCGCGGTCACCGATGTGGGCGAGGCGTCGGTGACTTCGATCACCGGCGTGACCGGATCGCGGGAGCGCTGCCCGTCCACCACGCCGGCAATGTTGATCGACGGCGCGGACTGATCCGAGCGGATGCTCACCGCGACCGGTGCGCTCTGGTTGCCGAGCACGTCGCGGGCGCGTACTTCGAGCTGCATGTCGCCCTCACGCGGCAGCGCAAGCGAAGCCATCCAGGCGCCAGCATCTGCTGCCATGCTGATCCAGGGGCCTCCATCGGCGCGGGCCTGTACCGACTCCAGGGCGCTCTGATCAACGACCGAAGCACGCAACGTAACGTTCGTGGCGTGCACGCTGCCGTCGGGCGGACCGAGAATACTGACCACCGGAGCCGCACCATCGACCACCGAGAACGCCTGACCGGCAAGCACTGCCCAGACGCCCTCATCAAGCACCTGAAGCTCGGCAATGTACTGGCCCAGCGTGAGCGCTTGCGCGCCGACGGTCTCACGCCGCTCGAATGAGGCATCGGCGGCCAGATCAGTCTGTGCGTCCCGGGTAATCAGCGCGTCCATGGAACCCGTCGGGCGAACGGTGAGTCGCAGCTGCAGACCAGACCGGGCGAGACCCGCGTGTTCCTCGACCACGTAGACCAGGTCGAATGCGCTGCCTTCGACGATCAAGGCGGGATCAGTGGTGATGTTGCCCAGCAAGCCCAGCTCACCGACGTCGGAGCGGAACACGTGCACCTGCACGGGCGCACTGGTATTGCCGACCGCATCGCGCGCGGTCGCCACGATGAGGTTTTCGCCGAGTGCGAGCGGCACGTCGGGCAAGGCCACGTTGCCCACCGCATCGGCCTGGGTCTGCGCATCGAATCCGCCTGCTGTCACGTGCACGAACGCAGACGCCTCCGTGTGGACCAGCACCAGCACGCTGTTTTGGGCGACGATTGAACCATCCTCCGGTTGCACCAGTGCCACGGAGGGCGCGGTCGTGTCGATGGTGAAGGTCAGGCTGCGCTCGGCCTGGTTGCCCGCCGCGTCGATCGCTAGCGCCTGGACCGTGTGTGCCCCTTCGCCCGCAATCGCGCTGCCCGCAGCATAGGGCTGGCCGTCGAGCGTCAGCTGCAGGGAGCCGGGATGGGCATCGGTAACCTCAGCGGTCACGGCGACCGGAGTGGCCACTGTCGCTCCTTCTTCCACGCCGGCAAATGCAATCTGCGGTGGCGTGCCGTCGACGACGAATTGCAGGCTCGCGATCGGGCTGCGGTTGTCGGCCGCGTCGCGCGCGCGAAGGTCAAGCACGCGCAGACCCTCGGCGAGGATCGCCGACGCCTCGTACGCGTTGCCGCCGACGGAGCCCATGGCCATCCAGCCACCGCCGTCGACACGGTATTCCACTGCAGTCACGCCCCGGTCGTCCTCAGCCGAGGCACGCATCGTGGTCGGCTGCGGCTGGATGCTGGTGGCTGAGGGTTCCAGCCAGGAGACGCTGGGCGCCACGACGTCGAGCACTTCGACGATCGCGCTGTCCAGCTGCTGCCAACCTGAGCCCTCATCGATGTCCAGCACCAGGGTCACCGGCCCCCACGGCCAGGTCGTGCTGTCGAGCTGACGGGAGATCTCCGCGGTTTCCGCCGTCGCGACGGCGACCACCGAAGATTCTTCGAACACCAACTGGTCGCCGGGCGCGAGCGCGCGCAAGCGCCATGGCAGCGACGCATAGCCGGTCTCGGTGCCGTTCTCGATGCGAAGCATGACGTCGAGCGGACTGCCCCGACCCAATGAGGTCACGGTGGGCAGCACGCTGCCGCTGAGCACGCCGGAAAGCGGCAGGCGCTCAATGGTCCGGGTGTGCACCGGCGAATCGTTGCCGGCCGCATCGGTGGCCTGCACTTCGATGAGGTTGCTGCCGAGCGCCAAAGCCACCCCAGTGAAGAAGGCCTGTCCGCCGGCATCGGCGATCACGTCACGCTGTTGCGCGCCCGATGCGAGATGCACGGTGGCGCCCGGTTCGGTTTGCGTCAATACGTCGATCTGCGAGCGATGCGTGCTGTCGTCGCCAGCGGGATCCACGATCTGCAGCGGCGGCGCGGTCAGGTCGATCGAGAATTCGAGCACCCGCTCGCTGCGATGACCGGCGAGATCCACGGCCATCACGCGGAGATGCTGCACACCTTCAAGGGTGATGTCCGTACCTCCCGCGTAGGGCACACCATTCAGCCACGCGAGATAGCCATCGGCATGCGCATCGACAATCTGGATCGAAGCCGCCACGCTGTGGTTGTACAGACCTCCGTCTTCCACCCCGTCGATCAGAATCTGCGGTGGCGTGAGATCGACCACGAAGCGATGGTCGTCGATGCGCGCTTCGTTGGCCCAGATGTCGACCGCACGCACGGCAAGGTGATGCTCACCCTCGGCAAGGCCGGACAGGCTCGACTCGTAGCCCTGCAGGCCGGTTTCGCCGAGCAAGCGCCAGCTTCCGCCGTCGACGCGATACTCGACCCGATCGATTCGGCTGTGTCGATCGGCCGCTCGGAGGGCGAGCATGGTCGGCATGCGCACCGGCGAGTTGCCCGACGGGGTCAGCACCGACAACTCAGGCGCCTCGGCATCGACACCCTGGAAGCTCAGACTGGCCAGACGGCGCCACGTCCCCGCCGGGTCGTCTGCAAGCCGCGCTTCCAGCCTGGCGACATGCGCTCGGGTGCGTTGCGGCAGATCGGACAGCGCGCGATCGAACTCGAAAGTCGAGGCAACGCCGAGCGTCAGCGGCGCGAGCTCGTCGAGGATCGCCGCCGACTCGCCGTCTGCGAGGACACGAAGGCGGTAGCTGGCGCCGACAATGGGCACGGTACTCGCATTCTCGATGCGAACGGCAAGCGATGCGGGCTGTCCAAGCTGCCACTGCGCGCCTGGAACCAGCTCCACGCTGCCTCGCAGGACGGGCAGCTGGCCCGACACCGTCAGCTCCACCTCACGGGTCGTTTGCTCGGCGACGTCCCCGGCGACGAACTCGAGGCGCAAGTCGGACCAGCCCGCCTGCTGGTCAGCCGGCAGCCACACCACGTCGCGGCGCAGCACGTAGCCGGGCAACAGCACGCCGGTCGACCCTTGCCACAGCGTGCGCACGGAACCGTCGGGGCGCTGGGCCAGCAGGCGAATCGTCCCCGAACTGAACACCTGGTTGCCCTGCTCGTATTCCACTTCCACCTGGACGGGCAGCGGCTCTCCCAGCACGGCGTGGGTTCGCGCCGGTTGGAGGTCGAGGCGGAACTGCGATGCGTGGCTCACCGACACCATCTGTCGCGCTTCGGCGACCTGTTGATCGTCGGCGCCGAACAGGCGAGCCCGAACGGTGTATGCGCCGCCCAAAAGTTGGGCAGGCACCGTGTACGACCAGGTCCAGCTACGGCGCTGTCCGGCCGCGACGGTCTGCACTGCACGGTCAAGCAGGCTGGCCAGCGCGACGCCATCCTCGCCCGCGATGTCGATTTCGATGCGGCCGTTCAGGACGGGCCCGGGGTTGAACAGTTCGAGTTCGCCGTCGAGCACTCCGCCCGGCGGCGCGAGGGCGTGGAACGGCCGCAGGGTGAGCTGCGGACGTACCAGATCGTCCACCACAAACGCCACGCTGAAGTGATTGTTGCTCTCGTCCCATTCGCCAAACCGGTCATCGGGATCGGCCGAGAGTTCCAGCACATAGGTGCCGAGCTGGTCCATCACCCCGAGATCCATCGGCAGGTTGATCTGGCCAGAACCCTGCAGAAGATAGCTGCCAGCCTGCCGCAATCCGCGCTGGGTACCGTCCGGCAGAGTCAATGTGCCGCGCACGAGATCGCCCGTGAAGTTGAGCGACCCGAACTCGACGTCGTAGTAGACCGGCACGAATGCAAGTCGCGTCTCACCCAGCCGAGGAGCGGCCGGGAAGTACAGCACGTCGTCGGCCCAGAGTTCGAAGTCGCCGTCCGGCCCGGCACTCCCGCTCTGCGCGTAGTCGATCACGATGGGATCAGACGGCTCGCTCTGCGCAGCGCCATCCTGCCCGGCAATCGCCACGATCTCGTTGTCCCCTTCCAGCATCGCGATGTCGGGGGCGCAGAACCTGCCGGTCACCTCGACGAGAAGCGCCGGCTGCGCCTCGACGTTCGCCGTCAACAACAGGAACTGTGGATGTCCCCAGTCGAGTCGATAGCTGCGGTCGGCGGGTAGCGGCGCATATTCGATACGCATCGACAGCGTCGCCGTGGTGGCATCGCGAATCTCGATGCCATCGGCATAGGCCGCGGCCAGCTGGAAACCATCGGCGGACCAGGCCAGCGACAGCGGCGCGCGCCCGTCGCTCAACCAGACTTCGGTGGACTCGCCCACATCCGGCTGGTACAGCACGCGACCGGCCTGGTCGACCACGAACCAACCATCTTCTTCCGGTGACGCCCACGGCCCCGACAGCACTGCGCCCTCGCCCACCGGCTCGACGCTCTGGGCATCCGCGTCATAGCGGTAGACGAGTCCGGACTCGTCGGCAAACAACGCTTCGTCCCGCCACGAACGCCACGAGAGCGAACCCGCGCGAACCGAGACACCAACCGGGAGCGCTATGTCCTCCCAGGTCGGAATGCCGCCGACGCGGTACACGTGCTTGAGGTGGTCGCCGCCCGCGTCACGCTGCAGGATCAGCAAGCGGAAGCCGTCGCTGCTGACCGCCATATCGACGACGTCGGCAAACGAGCCGAAGCTGGTGATGTGGTCGCTGCCGTACCAGAACCGGCCGATCTCGCCGGCGCCGAACAGGGCGAAGTGCGTCCAGTCGGTCGAGGTGCGCAGCATTCTGGGTTGCGCGCCGAGGTTCGCCTGGTGGAGGACGGCACCGTTGCTGTCATACCAGACGCTGGACTCCGTACCGCCGAGTCCTGACCGCAACACGAGCAGGCCGTTCGCGTCGTACGACAGGGCGACATCCGCTCCGGTTGCGAAGGCAAGCGGCCGGGGCGGCAAGGCGCTCGCCGACATGGTGGTTGCCACCACGACGCCATTGCGTTCGATGCGCACAGGCACGCCCGGCGACGTCACCCCGCAAATGGTCTGGCTGGCGTCCGTCGTGCTCAAGTACCCACCACTCGGCACCGGCTCGAGAATCTCCGGTCTCAGCGGCGCGGAAAGATCGTCGACCACGCCGCCCAGCGGCGCACTCAATGCACTGGCGTTGCCGCGAGCGTCGAAGGCCTGCACGCGATACCAGTACGATCCCGGCGCCAGACCCGCGTGCAGATAGGCCGCGACACCGAGGTCAAGCAGGCGCACGTAGGGCTGGGCAGGATCGTTCTCTGCCGCGGCCACGAACAGGCGATACGAGACGGGCACGGGTCCCGGCCCAGCCTGCCATCGAATATCCAGGGTGCCGTCGTCGACCTGTTCGACCGATTGCAGAAGCGGTTGACCCGGACCCTCCACTGCCACGTCGAACGCGACCGGATTGGACGGAGCGCTGCGGTTGAACGCCTGGTCCTCGGCCTGGACGGTGTAGACGAAGTGACCGTTCGGTAGCCCGGTATCGACAAACGAACGTGGCTGGGCAGCATCGACAGTCGCCACCGACACGTCATCGCGCAGCACGACGTAGCCGCGAAGATCCGGGACAGCCGATTCGGTCCAGTCCAACGTCACGGAGTCGCCGTTCAACACGCCACTCAACGTGACGGGCGGTGGCGGATCGGTGTCGCCCACTTCGATCAGGAATATCGCGGACCGAGCGCCTTCGATGCCATAGGCGTTGAGTGCGGACACCTGATACCGGTGCACGCCGTCCCCCACGTCGTCGTGCGCGGAGAGCGCCGTCTCGAACGATCGTCGCTGCGGCATCAGCTCGGCGATTTCGACGATGGCACCCGGCGCCTGCGCCTCGAGGAGATCCAAACGCAATCTGCGGGTGGGATACGCGACATCGAGCCTCAGTCGCTCTGCCGCCGCCGAACGTGCGTCTCGTGCAGCAAGCTCCACCCAGCCAAACTCGTCGTTCCACGCGAACAGACGCCATGCCCTGGCCGACAGCGATGCATCCGTGAAGTCGATGCGCAGTCCCGAAACCAGCTCGGGCACGTCCCAGGCCAGTACGACGGATGATCCGACGGGCAATCTCGCCGTCGCACCCGAAGCGTCGCTCGACCACCCGGTCTGAAGGTCGTCGTCGACCAGAGAAGGCTCATCTCCATCCGGAGTGGAGGCCTGAAGCGGCTGCCCGATGTCGGCATCCGGCAGCACCGGCTGCTCGTTGCGGTAGACCCGGTAGCCCACGATGTCGGACGAGACGCTGGCAGGCCAATTCAGGTCAACCGCGTGCCCGATGAGGATGCCATCCAACGATGCGGGCGGCAGCGGGATCTCGGCGCGTCGAAGCTGTACCGAAGCCTCGATGCTCCGATTGCCCTCGATGTCTTCCGCCGTGGCGGAAACGCGATTGAGGCCGACAGCGAGGGGAAGCCCGTCGATCGTGAACGGTGCCTGCTCACCGACCTGCGCAAGGCTGCCGGTCTGATCGAGTCCGGCACCCTGAACGCGGTAGTCGATGCGCCCACCTCGCGCCCCGGCCTGTCCGATCACGCTCGTGGTATCGGCAGACGTCGGCGTGTACGGCTGCGTCAGCGTCAATGCGAAGACGTGGGCGACATCCGCTGCGCTCGGCTCGGACGCGTTCCCCGCGCGGTCGAGCGCCAGCACGCGATAGCGATGCTCGCCAAGCGGACGTCCGGCATCGACCACTTCGCCGATGGTGGCTGCGACGGTCTGCAGCGGCCACCAGCCACCGCCGGCGCCGACGCGCTCGACCCGGTAGCTGACGACATCGACGTCGGGCGACGCCAACCAGTTCACCCGCACATCGGCGCCCTCGGCGCGAGCGAGGGTTCCGGTGGGTGGTGCGGGCGGCGTCTGATCCGCATAGACCACCTCGACCACCGGCGGATCAGGATCGACTTGCCCACCCACATCGGTGGCGACTGCGCGCAATTCGTAGGTCGCGAACGGCAACGCCCCTGGCGCGAAAGTGCTACGCCATGGTGCCGTGGTCACCGCCGGGCCCAGCGTCTGCCAGACCGATTCGCCGGCAGCGCGATAGGTGAACTCGACCTGGGCAATGTCACGATCGTCGCTCAGTGCTAGCAACTCAAGCGCGTCGTCGAATACCTCACCGGGCTGGGGCCGCAGCAGGGTCAGGTGGGGCGGCCCGGCATCCCGATCGATGTCCGCCGCATTCGAGGCCGTGCTGAGATTTCCTGCCTGGTCGATCGCGTAGACCCGATAGGTCAACGGCCCGTCTGGCGCACTGATGTCCAGATGGAAGTTGTCGCGCAGCGCCACCGATCGCAGATCGGCCGGCAGCGAACCACCGGCTCCGATCAGACTCCCGCCCCGGTACAACAAGTACCCGTGCAGGTCCGCTTCGGTGTTCGGATCCCAGTCCAGTCGTACGCCGGTCGGCTGCTCGAGCGCCACCAGGCCTGTCGGTGCAGCCGGTGGCGCGTTGTCGGCCACCACTGTCACTTCGGTCGCCGACGTGTTGCCGTGCGCGTCAACCGCGGCGAGGCGGAGGCGAATCGGAGTCTCGTTCGCAAGCGTCGTGGTGTCGAGCTGCGCCATCACGCCGGCGGCGATTTCGTCGTCGCTGCGCCGCACGAGCTCGAGTGCGCCAACTCCGAGGGCACGGTGCAGCGTCCATTCGGCCAAGTCGCCGTTCTGCCCGCGCGCGGTGCCGCGCACGGCGAAGGCGCCGCGTATCCGTTCCCCCGGTGCGCTCAGCAGCCGGACCTCCGGAGGCGTGCGGTCCAGGCTCAGTTCGACGACGTTGCTTGATGCGCTGAGATTGCCCGCCTGGTCGAACGCCACAGCGTGGTAGCGCTGCGTGCCCTCGGGGACCTGGGTATCGTTGAGCTGAAGCGCCGGGAGCAGCACATCGGCCCAGGGCGCGCCATTGCGGTACAGCCGCACTCCGGTGGTATCCGACGAGGACACTTGCCACGTCAGCCGTGCCGTCTGCGCGTCAAGCAGAACGCCCTGCAGCGCGGGCGCAGCAGGCGGAAGGGTGTCGATGCTGACGCGGACCTGATCGGTCGATTCGTTACCGGCCGCATCGGAAACCACCAGCCGCAGGTCGAATTCACCATCCAGAGGGAGATCCACCACGCCGAGCAGGGCGTCGTCCGCTTCGTCATATCCACGGAACAGAACCGACCATTGATCCTGCTGGGATTGGGCGGGCGTGGCGGCCTCGATGCGGAACGCATCGAAGTGGTCGTCCAGCGCGGTTCCGCGCAACTCGAAGCGCGGCGTGATCTGCTGCCCATCCAACGGCAGTGCAATCTCCGCAGTGGGTGGCGTCCCGTCCAGGGTGACGTACTGCTCGTCGGTGGACACGTTCCCGGCCAAGTCTTCGACGACCAGGCGCAGTCGGTACTCTCCGTCAGCTTGTTCGGGCGTCCAAACCAGCAACTCACCGTCGTCTGCCGGCTGACTGGAATCAATCAGCGTCTCGACGACGTCCGGGTCGTCCTCGCTCGAGAGTTCTACCCGATAGCGCAAGAAATGGTCGTCGCGTGCCAGGCCACCGACCACCACGCTTTCGCCCGCACGAGAACGCAAGGTCAGATTCTCGAGCAACAGCGACGCTTCCGGTGCGGTGCAGTCCAGCGTGAACCTCTGCTCGCTTTCGGCGTCGGTGCCGGCCAGGTCGCGAGCAATGACCGAAAGCGCGTACTCGGACTCGCTCCGTCCCTCGAAGTCCGCTACTTCGAAGGTGCCGGTGCCACGTCCCGAGATCACCACCGGTGCGACCCCACCCGCCTCGATGCGCGCTTCAAAGAAATCCAGATGCTCGTCGGACACCTGCACCAGAGCCGATTCGTCGCAGCGCGCGTAGCCATCGTTCGGCTGCACGATGAGGATCTGCGGCGGGGTCGCATCAACCTCGCTCTGAAGCACCACGCGATCGACGTTGCCCGGGTTGTCTGCCTCGACAGCGTCGAGTTCGATCCGGTAGGCGCCATCGGCGACCACGGTTCCGCCGTCGTCGCGCCCGTCCCAGATGATCTGGTGGTTGCCGGCACTCAGCGACCGCGCCGCTTCCAGCGTGCGAACGCGGGTTCCGGACGAACTGAGGACGGCCGCATCGAGCAGCGCCGACGTCGACATCTCGAAGCGTGCGCGCGTCTCGTCGCTGCGCGCATCGGCATTCGGCGAAAACAACAGCGGATCCATCGACGCGGAAAGGAACAGTGCACTGGGCTCGATCAGTGTCACCTGATGGATGGCCTCGCCGAGATTACCCAACTCGTCCCGGGCCGAGAGCTGCAGCCAGGCAGCTCCCGTGGCGCTTCCAGGCGCCCACTGGGTGAGCACGGTCGGCACCGAGAGATTGCGCGTTCCACTGGCCAGCGATACCCAGGGGCCGCCCGCGCCGCTCAGGGACACGGCCACATCGAATCGCATGATGTGCGCATCCTCCACTGTTCCAACCACCGGAACGGTCACTGCGCGCAACGTCGCGCCCTGCTCAGGGCTCAACAGCGAGAGGTCGGGCGGCGTGGCGTCGATGTCTACGAAGCGGTCGACGACGCGCCGATTGCCGCAATCGTCTTCGGCGGTGAATCGCAACGCGTAGGAGCCGTCTTCGACCGGAGCACCGCCGCTGAACCCGTCCCAGGTGAAGTCGAATTCGCCCAACGCAGCCTGGTCGGTCACGAGCGTCGCCAGCGCCGTGGGATCGACCCGCGCCGGGGCAGTCCCCTGGGCTGGAATCAGGTCGTGCAGAGTTACAGACCAGCTAATCTGCTCGCGCGCCAGCCATTGCCAGCGCCCGGCGTTCCACGTTCCACCCGAGCCCGGACGGATGCCGACTCTGCCTGATGCAGGCAGCAGCGGTGATGACGGTGCGCGCTGCTCGAGTTCGACGACGCCGTCGATCTGCACCGGGGCGACTGCACAGACCTGCGCACCGGACCAGTCGAACGCCCGGAGTCGCAAGTCCAGCACGTTGACGCCGTCCAGGCTGTCCCGGTAGTAGCCGTGGGCCTCAACGGGCGGCTGCAGACTGAATCGGCGCACCGCGCCGGTCACCGCAGGGATGTCGCAGCCATCTGCCTGGAGGTCCGTCGCTTCAATGCCTTCGCAGCCCTGCGGCTCGGGTGAACCGACTTGTTCAAACCGGTAGCCCACCGGATGAGCGTCATCGATCCAGGCCCACATCTCTCGATCCCAGTCGATCGCGCAGATCCGATCACCGGGCAAGGGCGTTTCGAGCTCGACCTCAGGCGGTGTCCGGTCAACAAAAAAACCATCGGTGGCACCCTGCACAGGCAACCACGCGCCGCTGCCCGAACGCTCCTCGATGGCGGCCGAGTATTCGCCCTCGGGCCACGCCGTTGTGTCGAGGGCCACGGCGCTGGGCGAGGACGCGCTCGCACCGGCATCCGGGCTCACTGCGATGAACTGCGGCGCCCCCAGCACGCTGGAAGCGATCCGCAATCGGTACTCGTAGCCGGGCACCGGCGCCAGTCCCATGCGCGCCTGGACTGCCCCGGTTGGCACCGCCTCGCAGGTGGGTGCGATCACCGGGACCATGGTCAGAACGCCCGCCGACACACGCTCGCTCTGGCAGTTGTTCCAGGACGAAGGCACGCGACGTCCTGTGGCGTCGTCGGCGGTGGCGCGGAAGCGCACGGCGTCGAGCGGCCCCAAGCCGAGCTGGGCGCGCAAGACCGCAACCGGCGGCATGCCGAACTCGGGCGCGTCGCCATCGAGGTTGAGGTTCGGGAATCGCAGGATGGGCGGCGGGCAGGATGATCCTTCGCACGCAGCCACCCGCTCCACTTCGATGGCGAGCGACCGAACCGGCGGTTCGAGCAGCGCATCGACCACGAAATCGTACAAGCGTGTCTGTTGGCCTTGTTCATCCAGGAACGAACAGCTCAGATCGACTCCGCCGATCTGCAAGGTCATGGCATTCGACACTTCCTCGATGCCGCCGGCGTACTGGCCGCGCAGGCGCATCGTCACCTGTTCTCGCGGTGGCCTTCCCGAAAAGTCGAACGGCACGGCGACCATGCCGGATGCGAACTGCGGCAGCTGCGCGCCGTCCTCGACGCTCAAGGCAGTGGGGCCTGACGACACGGCAGCCACCCAACCCGATCCGCCGGGGCCGCTCTGCCAGGTATCGACCGTCAGAGACTCCACATCGCCCGCCAGATCCAGCGCGTACAGCTGCTGGTCGGCAGAAGGTGCGACGACTGTCGGCGTCAAGGCTCCGTTGGCGGACGTGCTGGCCTGGTACAGAGGCGCGTCATCGCCGCGGCCGCGCGGCGGAGGCTGAATGTCCGGCAGCTGGGCGCGATTCTTGCCCGCATGCAGGAACAGGAGTGCCGGCGCGCTCGAGCCCGCGCTGCGCACGGTGCGATTGCCGGCAGCATCCTCGGCGACCAGTCTGAAACGGCGGCCGCGGTACTGCTCGGCCGAAAGCAGCGCCTGGTCGAATGACTCGACGTACTCGTGAATGCGCCAGGGCTCGAATGCCTGCCAGGCTTCGGCATCGACCGGTGCCGACTCGAACGTCCAGGAAGGTGTGTGCCGTTCTCCAGCGAAAACCTCTTCGATGCGGAAGTCGATGATCGGACCCAACCCGAGCAGCGGAGCGGAGACCGCCCGGCGAAGATCTCGCCCGTCATAGAGGTCATCCGCACCGGTCAGCAGGGCTTCGACACCAGGCGCCTGGGTGTCGACGTCTACCCTCAGTGCAAAACCGGAGACTAGCTCGATGCGGTAGCGCCCATCCGGCACGCGCGCGCCGCCATCGTCACGGCCATCCCACGTCCACTGCTGTGGGCCCAGATCAGCACCACCGAAGAGCAGGTCCACGGTGCGGAACAGGCGACCGGCAAGATCCCGCACCTCGATTCGCTCGGCGGTGGCGCGCAACACGGTGAAACTGAGCGTTGTGGCGTCCTGCACGCCGTCGCCGTTCGGGGAAATGGCGCGGAAGTCCTGGCGCAGGTTAGCCAGCGCCGCGCTGGCCAGCGAATCGGCCGTCGAGAAACTCTCGCTGCGGTTGCCGGCGCGGTCCACCACGGTGAGGCGGAAGAGATACGCCCCCGCCGCCGGTGGTGACCAAGTCAGAAATTCGTCGAATCGAACAGGGTAGGCACTGGGCGGCACCAGCGATTGCCACACATCGGGCGTCGGCAGCGCGGCCCAGTCAATGCTGAAATGCTGGAAATTGCGGTCTGTGGCGAGGCCGGAAAGGGTGATGGCCCGGCCATCGCTGCGAGCCTGGAGCTTCGAAGTCAGTCGCTCCAGCGTGCTGAAGCTGGCGTAGGTACGACCGGTCCGGGGTTCGAACGCATGGCCCTGGATCTTCTTGGTCTGGTACAGCAGCCGCGCTCCGGATGGACTGGGCGTCGGCATGGGGATGTCGAAGAGATCGAGGCTGGCCTGCAGCCAGGGCGCGGTCAGGCGGCCAGTGGCTGGGATCTCGACGCGGGTATCGGTGCGCAGTCGTGCGCCACTGCTCTGGATCAGTTGGGGCCAGGCATCGGGTGGGAGGTACTCGTTCGCGAACGGGTAGGCAAGGTTGTCCTCGGCGTTCTCGAGCGCAATCGTCGTACTGCCACCCAGACGTACCACTTCTCCTTCCGCCGAAACCTCAAGATAGTCTCGCGCGCCGCCCGAGTTCCCGCTCCCGGATGCCTTGCGCAGATCGGTAGCCGAAAAAGACTCGCTCACGGTGGCATACAGGAGATCGCGGGACGGATCGAACAGATGCGGCTGATTGCCCGCACCCTGACGGCGCCACAGGCTCCACTCGTCCTCCAACTCCGCTTCCGCTCCCCCTCCGTCGGCCTGATGACACGCCCCGCAGACTGGCCGGCGCTCACCCGGGTGGGCTTCGCTGCCGTTTGCGTAGGGGCCGCGGCGTAGAGAATCGGGCAAGCCAACCAGGCTCTGGAGGGCACCACCGCTGGCGAACCGTGCAAGAGTCCTTTCCGCATGATCGACGACGACCGCCACACGCTCCTGCTCGAGCCAGAACGTCCGCAGCTTCTGCACTGGGGCGGAGTCGGCCGACTGGCACACCTGGGTAGCCAGGTCCGCGGGCGGCCAGCTGTGCAAGCGCTGGGTTTGCCCCGAAACGACATCCGTCAGCTGCACGTACTCCAGCGCGGACTGCGCATCGCATGTACTTCGTTCGAGGTGGAAGAGCACCCGGTCAGAGCCAGGCAGGGCATGCGGCGGCTCGACCAGCCGGGCGCCGCTCTCCACGAAGTCGAGCAGAGGGCGTGGCGCCTCCGTCACGTTCACCGACTGGAAGAAGCTCTCCGCCTCGCCATGCACCAGCCAACCCGAAGCTGTCTGTTCCAGTCCGTTGACGTGATCCACGTCGAGACCGTCCAGGGGTGCCTCAAGCACGGTGCCGGCTTCCAGATCCAGCAGCAGGATGCCGTGGTTGGCGAAGAACTCGGAGAACCACACGCGCCCGTCGTCCAACACACCCATCAGGTCGACGGATGGCCGGAACGGAATCGAAGCGACCCATTGCGGGCGGTCGACTTCGTCGGCCCGGTGAGTGAAATAGCGCACGCCATTGTCCCCGCCTATTTCCACCATCTCCAGCAGAAGGCGGCCATCGGGAAGCGGATACACCGCATTGGGCAGGAGTTCGACGAGCCCCTCGCTCAGGGCATACGCCTCGAGCCACCCTGCACTCACCACCACGTCGCGACCGCCCAACAGCAGGTCGGTCTTGTAGACGCCTGGCAGCTCGGCAAAGTCGTTGCCGAAACGACCTGCCTGGGTGAAGGCGAAACCATCGGCGGACGTTCCATCGGCACCCACACGCCAGGTCGTGCCGGTCGGCAACTGACGATACACGCCATCACTGGTTTGCACCGCCTCCAGCGCCGATGTGCGATCCGTGTCGAGGGTGACGAACAAGAGCCCCCGAGGCGACGCACCGTCTGACTCGGCAGACACGCTGTAGCGCGCGTCCGGCTGGATACGGCCATCGTCGCCGCGACCGTCCCACACCGCACCGACTGCCCCACTTCCCATGGCTTCGACGGGAAGCGCGCGGACGATCCGGCCAGCGTGGTTGGCGATGACAATGCGGAGCACCCCCGCCCCATCAGCGAACACGGCGCGCGTGCGATCACGCACGCCGTCACCGTTCGGTGAGAAGTAGGGCTCAGTTACAAAGGCATCGCCCGACTGGACGTCGATCAGCAGGGTCGCTTCGTTGTTGTGCTCATCGAACTCGCGCAGCGCGTTGTCGCGATCGACCTCCACACTGACTGCCTGCGCGCCGTCGATGAGACCGAAAGTCCAATCCCACTCTGCGAGGAAGGTTTCGCCCGGCTGGAGCACCGGAACGGTGACGACGCCCGGCACCTCGGCGCGTTCGCCATTCGACAACTCATAGAGACGGACCGGCACCTGATCCGAAGCCTGCTCACCGACATTGGCGACCACGACAGCCGCATGCGTGGGCAGTCCCGGCGCCGGCGCACTGGGTGTCAACCCGATGGACGCCAGACTCACCGCCAGATCGGGCAGGCCCAGCGCGGTGTTGGCGCTCATCCAAAATTGACCATCTCTGCTCATTGAAAACTGACCAGGGATGGAGGCCGAGGGATGGCTCCCTCGGCATGCTCGGAGTGTAGTCCCGAGATCAGGGTTTAGGGATCAGAATG
>JAGRJY010000052.1 GCA_020442465.1 Lysobacterales bacterium | reverse complement strand
TGGCCACCGAGTACAGCCAGATCGAGCTGTTGTTGCTGGCATTGGTCTTGACGTAGGCCAGCCAGAGCCCGTCCGGCGAGAACGTGTATTCGTCGATGTCGCTCACGGTGCCGGTGTCGACGGTGTGTTCGACGCCGGTGGAGACTTCGATGATGCGCAGTACGTGATCGCGATCGGCCAGGGCGATGCGGCTGCCGTCGGGCGACCACTCCGGCGGCATGCGCCAGGTATGGCCGTTGCGGGTCAGCTGGCGCGGCGTGCCGCTGCCGTCCTGGGCGCGCAGGTACAGCTCGTACTCGCCGTTGGCGTCGGACACATAGGCGACCTGCTTGCCGTCGGGCGAGAAGCTGACGCTGAGCTCGCGGGCGTCCGGGCTGCGGCTCAGGTTGCGCACCACACCCTGTTTCGCCGGCACGCTGAAGATCTCGCCGCGCGCGCCGAACAGCGCGCGTTCGCCGTTGGGCGCGATCGCGATCGACTCGATCGTGCGCTTGGCTTCGACGTAGTGCGGCTGCGTTTCCGGGAAGTCGGCAACGATGCGGATCGGCACTTCGCGACTCTGCCCGCTGGCCGGATCGAAGTGCCACAGGCCGCCGCCCTTCTCGAACACGATGCCGCCCGGGCCGCTGCTCGGCCACAGCACGTCGAAGTCGGTGAACGCGGTCGCCGCCACGGCCTCGCCGCCCGCCTGCGGTACCCGGAACAGGTTCAGCGTGCCGCCGGCGCGGTCGGAGACGAAGAATAGCTCGCTGCCCAGCCACATCGGCTGATGGTCGGTGGCGATGTGGTCGGTGATCCGGGTCGAGGTGTTGGCGGCGAGATCGTAGGTCCACACGTCCTGGGCCCGCCCGCCGCGGTAGCGCTTCCACGAGCGGAAATCGCGATCGATCGGGGTGAACACCAGCGACTGCCCGTCGGGGCTGTAGGCGGCACCGCCGGATTCCGGCATCGGCAGCGGCTTCTCCAGGCCGCCGTTCGCCGGCACGCAGTAGGGCCGGCCGCCGCGCTCGTCCCAGGGCGTACGGTTCATGCGCACCAGGATGCACTGGCCATCCGGGCTCCAGTCGAGCACCCGGTTGTCGGTGCCGCCGCGCGGCGGCATCACGCCGACGTCGTTGTACCAGGTGAGTTGGCGCGGTTCGCCGCCGCCGGCCGGCATCACGAACACCTGCCGGGTGCCGTTGTACTCGGCCGAGAACGCGATCCGGGTGCCGTCGGGGCTGAACTTCGGATACAGCTCCTCACCCTCGTGCGCGGTCAGGCGAAACGCCGTGCCGCCGGCCAGTGGCGCGGTGTACAGATCGCCGGCGTGGACGAAGACCACACGGTCCCGATGGAGATCGGGAAAACGCAGGATGCGGCTGGGGCTGTCTGCCGCGGCCGGGCAGCAAGCGGCAAGTAGGGTGGCGGTCAGCAGCAGGCGCATGGCGGGTCCCGGCGAGTCAGGAGAACGCCGGACGCTAGCAGGCCGGGCGCGAAAGACAAAGGGAAGAAGTCATGGTGGCGTCCGGTTCGGCGCATTCTCGACGGCTTGGACTGCGCCCCCAAGCCGTCGATACTCGCCACAACGCACACGAAGGCCGAAGCAAGGCACGATGTCCAAACTGCTGATCAACCAGTACCTCGCCGACCTGGCTCGCCTACGCCAGGTCAGCGGCACCCATCGCGAGTCGGTGGTGCGTGAAGCGTTCAAAGACCTGCTCAAGGGCTACGCCCGCAGTCACGATCTGGTGTTCGTGCCCGAGTTCGAGATCGCCGCGCCGACCAAGGAGCGCCGCTACGTCGACGGCGCGCTGCTGCATGCGCTGCGCATGCCGTTCGGCTACTGGGAGGCCAAAGACGAGAAGGACGATCTCGACGCCGAGATCGAGATCAAGTTCCGTCGCGGTTATCCGAAAGACAACATCCTGTTCGAGGACAGCACCCGCGTCGTGCTGATCCAGAACGGCGGCGAAGTCATGCGCTGTGCGGTCGAGGATGTCGAAGCGCTGCAGAAGCTGCTGGCGCTGTTCTTCGGCTACGAACGGCCGGAGATCGCCGAGTTCCGTCAGGCCGTCGCGCAGTTCACGGCCGATCTGCCGGCCGTGCTCGAAGCGTTGCGCGAGATGATCGAGCGCGCGCACGGCGAGAACGACGCGTTCCGCCATGCGGCCGAACAGTTTCTCGACCACGCGCGCAAGACGATCAACCCTGGCCTGACCGAAGCCGATGTGCGGGAAATTCTGATCCAGCACATTCTCACCGACGAGATCTTCGACGAGGTCTTCCCCGGCCAGCCCTTCCACAAGGACAACAACGTCGCCCGCGAGCTGCACAAGCTCGAAGACACGTTCTTCACCGGCAACACCAAGTTCCAGACGCTCAAGAGTCTCGAGGTCTACTACCGCGCGATCCGCGGCGCCGCGGCACGCATCGGCAGCCACCACGAGAAGCAGACCTTTCTCAAGGTGGTCTACGAGAACTTCTACAAGGTCTACAACCCCAAGGCCGCCGATCGGCTCGGCGTGGTTTACACGCCGAACGAGATCGTGCGCTTCATGATCGAGTCGGCCGACTGGCTCTGCGAGCAACACTTCGGACGCAACCTGATCGACCGCGACGTCGAGATTCTCGACCCGGCCGCGGGCACCGGCACCTTCATCACCGAGCTGATCGAGCACTTCCGCGGCCAGCCGGCCAAGCTGCGGCACAAGTACGAGCACGAGCTGCACGCGAACGAGATCGGCATCCTGCCGTACTACGTCGCCAATCTGAACATCGAGGCGACCTATGCCTCGATCACCGGCGACTACGTCGAGTTTCCCGGGCTGTGCCTGGTCGACACGCTCGACAATACCGCCGGGCTAGGCAAGCGCACCGGCGACCAGATCGCCGACCTGTTCGGCATGGGCGACGAGAACGTCGAGCGCATCAAGCGGCAGAACCGCCGCAAGATCAGCGTGATCATCGGCAATCCGCCGTACAACGCGAACCAGGCCAACGAGAACGACAACAACAAGAACCGTACCTATCCCGAGATCGACCGCCGCATCAAGGGCACCTACATCAAGGCCTCGACCGCGCAGAAGACCAAGCTCTACGACATGTATGCGCGGTTCTTCCGCTGGGCCTCCGATCGTCTGCATGACGACGGCGTGCTCGCCTTCGTCACCAACCGCAGCTTTCTCGATGCGCGCACCTTCGACGGCTTCCGCAAGACCGTCGCCCAGGAGTTCGCCGAGATACGCATCGTCGATCTGGGCGGCGACGTGCGGGCGAACCCGAAGCTGTCAGGGACCAAGCACAACGTGTTCGGTATCCAGACCGGGGTGGCGATCAGCTTTTTCGTGAAGAAGCGCGGGGCGAAGGCATGCCGGATTTTCTATGCGCGGCGGCCGGAGATGGAAACGGCGGAGGAGAAGCTGACGCAGCTTGCTCGGGCCAAGCTGCGCGACGAGTTTGAGGAAGTTCGGCCGGATGGATCACACAATTGGCTTAACCTTTCTAGCAACGACTATGACGAGCTCTTGCCAGTAATCAGCAAATCGACCAAGGCAGCCAAACGGCGCCGAGACGAACGCGCAGTGTTTCGAATGTTCACTCTTGGAGTAGTGACCAATCGCGATGAATGGGTCTACTCGGAAAACGCGACAGATTTGGAGACGAGAGTTCGATTCCTCATTGATGCTTATAACCGAACATGCGCTCAGCCAGCCAATGAACGAGCGGATGACAGACACTCCATAAAGTGGACACGCGCTGTCAAACGTGATCTGGCGGCGGGGGTTCCATACCGTTTCGATGAAGGCAGGCTTGTACAGGCGAACTACCGACCATTCGTCAAGCGCTGGCTTTACTCAAGTCGCCGCCTAAACGAAATGGTCTACCGCACTCCCGAGATCTACGGTGATGGCAGTCAGCGGTGTCCGACCATCGTAGTCACGGACCCCACGGCACAGAAGCCTTGGCTGGTCCTGGCGGTTGATCAAATCCCAGACCTTCACCTAGTTGGAGCTGCGGCAGGCGCTGTGTGCGTGCCGTCGACAGCCAGCGACGCCGAAAACATCACCGACTGGGCCCTGAAACAGTTCCGCGACCTCTACGGCGTCAAGGGCCGGCAGGCGAAGCCGATCACCAAGGAGGCGATCTTCCACTACGTCTACGCGGTGCTGCACGACCCGGTGTATCGCGAGAAGTATGCGCAGAATCTGAAGCGCGAATTCCCGCGCATTCCGCTGTACGGCAGCAGCGTCGCCGCGTTCTGGCAGTGGGCCGACTGGGGCGAGCGGCTGATGGCGCTGCATATCGGCTACGAGTCGGTCGAGCCCTGGCCGCTGCAGCGGGTCGATCTAGGTATGACGCCTGCCGAGACCCGGCCCTCACCCCAACCCCTCTCCCACGGGGAGAGGGGTGCAAGCCCCAAGGCACTGCTGAAGGCCGACAAGGACACCGGCCGCATCCTGCTCGACTCGGAAACCACGCTGACCGGCGTGCCGCCCGAGGCCTGGGACTACCGGCTAGGCAACCGCAGTGCGCTCGAATGGGTGCTCGACCAGCACAAGGAGCGTAGGCCCAAAGACCCGACCATCCGCGAGTGCTTCGACACCTACCGTTTCGCGGACCACAAGGAACGCGTGATCGACCTGTTGATGCGCGTAACCCGCGTAAGCGTCGAGACCCAGGCTATTGTCGAGGCGATGAGCGCGTCGCCACCGACACTTCGGGAGGTCGGTGCAAGTGGCGCGTGAACTGATCGTCTACTTCGACGAATCCGACATTTCTGGGCGCCATTTCTCCAACTTCTATGGCGGACTGCTGGTGGAGTCGCGGCATCTCGGGGAAGTGGAGCGACGAATCGCAGAGACGCGAACGGCGCACAACCTGCACAGCGAGGTGAAATGGCAGAAGATCTCGGAGAACTACGCGTCAAAGTACATCGCTCTGATGGACACGCTCTTCGACCTTTGCGCTGAGGGGAAGGTCAAGCTGAGGATCATGTTCACTCAGAACTACTTTTCTCCAGCCCGACTGACCGAGGAGCAACGGCAGAATGGCTTCTTCCTGCTCTACTACCAGTTCGTCAAGCATGGATTCGGTTTGCGGCATTCGGGTACGGCGGGTACCCACACGAGCTTGAGGCTACTCTTCGATCAGCTACCTGATACGCACGAGAAGAGAGCGGCATTCAAGGGATATCTGGCCGGACTCGGAAAGTCCACGCCCTTTCGTCATGCCGGCCTTCGCCTCGAACCCGAGTGGATCGCAGAGGTTGATTCGAAGCAGCACTTTCTACTGCAGTGCATCGACGTGGTCCTGGGCGCGATCCAGTTTCGCTTGAACGACAAGCACAAAGAGAAGCCGGAAGGAAGCCGACGACGCGGCAAGCGGACGATCGCCAAAGAACGCGTCTACAAACACATTCTCAGCCGAGTCCGTGGCATCTACCCGAACTTCAACATCGGAATAAGCACCAGCCTACGCGGTGAACTCGCCAACCTCTGGCGCGATCCGTATCGGCACTGGCTCTTCAGGTCGGAAGATGCGGTCGTTCGCCCGGAGTTCGGGAAGCGACAAAAGAAATGACCCCGTGTACGCTAGCCGGTTTCCCGGGACCGTCCCAAGTGGAACTTGGGCGTTCGCGCAGCACAGGGTCCGGCCAAGATTACTACAGATCGCGCCAGCAGGTCGGGGCGATTCAAGGATGATTCACATGAACCTCCCCGAATACCACTTCCAGGGCCAGCGTTTCGAGGTCCGTCCCGGCATCCAGATGCACTACCTCGACGAGGGGCCGCGCGACGGCGAAGTGGTGCTGATGCTGCACGGCAATCCGTCGTGGTCGTACTACTGGCGACGATTGGTGAATGCGCTGCGCGGCCGCTATCGCTGCATCGTGCCCGACCACGTCGGCATGGGCCTGTCGGACAAGCCGACCGATCGCCGCTACGCCTACACCCTGCAGTCGCGCATCGACGACCTGTCGACCCTGATGCAGCACCTCGGTGTGCACGAGAACATCACCCTCGCGGTGCACGATTGGGGCGGCATGATCGGATTCGGCTGGGCGCTGCAGCGGCCCGAGTCGGTGCGCCGACTGGTCGTCACCAATACCGGCGCCTTTCCGCTGCCGGCGAGCAAGCGGATGCCCTGGCAGCTCAACCTGGGCCGCAACCCGCTGCTCGGGCCGCTGCTGATCCGCGGCTTCAACGCCTTTGCGCGCGGGGCGGCGACCCAAGGCGTGGTGCACCGGATGAACCCCGACGTGGCGTCCGCGTTCTGCATGCCCTACGACAGCTGGGCACACCGCATCAGCACCCTGCGATTCGTGCAGGACATTCCGCTGTCGCCGCAGGATCGCGCCTGGCCGATCGTCGAGGCCGCCGGACGTCGCCTCGGCGAGTTCGCCGACCGCCCCGCCCTGCTGTGCTGGGGCCTGCAGGACTTCGTCTTCGACAAGCATTTCCTCGCCGGCTTCACCGAGCGCCTGCCGAACGCCGAAGTGCACAGCTGGGAAGACGCCGGCCACTACGTGCTGGAGGACAAGCCGGCGCAGATCCTCAACCTGGCGACCGACTTCCTCAGCCGGCATCCGCTCTGAGGCGAGCTGCCGCAAGCAGACGCTGACCCGGTGCACGGGCACGCACTGCGGTCGATGATCGCGCCGGGTGCGACTGCGCGCGGCAAGCCGCGCTGTCGCAGCTCGGCGCGCTGCCCGTCACCGACACACCGGTCGGCGGAATGCGTGCGACGAATGCCGTTTCGGGATCGACGCCGATCGCCGGGCTGTCGACGAAGCGTTGAGCCCGAGTGGCGTGCACGGGCCGGGCCATCTGCGGCGGCGCCGTCCGTGACGGGCTGTCAGGGCTTGGGGAGGCGGAACGCGAACAGTGCGCAGCCGGAAAACGCCACCAGCGCCAGGCCGACGGCGATCATCTGGTTGCTCGGAGCGAGATGGAACGAGCCGCCGATCGTGCCGGCGAGCAGCAGCAGCCCCAGCGCCAGGCAGGCCAGCACGCCGACGATGCGGGCGATCAGCAGCGCCGCGAGATCGAGCTGCCGCAGCAGGGTCGAGGCCACGACCACCACCGACACCACCACGCCCAGCATGCCCCAGGGGTCTGGCCCCATCGCTGCCATGCCGATCAGGCAGGTGCCCGACAGGCTGCAGGCAAACATCAGCTTGAGCAGGACTTTCATCGCCACGGGCGCGTTCCTTGCATAGTCGATCAGGCATCCGGGCCCGGACCGGCAAATCCGGACACGCCAGCCGGAGTGTGCCGGCCGACCCGAAGCGGGACAAGCCTGCCGACACGAGCCTGAACCGTTTCGGCACCGTGGGATTGATGATCGCGGCGCGCACATGCGTCGCTTCGGGACGCGTTCGCGCCGTGTGCATGGGATCGGGCTTGCCGAAGCGATGGTGCGAGCAAGCGTGCGGCCCGGCGCTCAGCGAGCGGGTCGCAGGCGTGTTCGTATGCCGTCAGCCGGAATCCGGCAGCGTGGGCAGTGTCACGTCGCGCACCAGCACCACCGCCGTGCGCTCGTCGGGGCGCTCGAGGGCTTGCACCTGTTCGGGTTCGCGCAAACGGATGGTGTAGTGGCCCTGGCAGTCGGTGTGCACCTCGGCCTGGGCCGGCTTGCCACCGAACACCGATTTCACCTTGCCCCAGGCGCGCTCCATGCGCTTGGGCTGCTCGACCGTGGTGACGCTGTGGCAGGTCGAGGTCCACGCCGCCAGGTCGGCACCGTCGACCACGCCGGCATGCTGCGTGAGTTCGTCGCGACTGGGCAGCCGATAGCGTTCACCGGTGCGGGCACTCAGCCATTCGGCCAGGGCCTGGGCCTCCTCCAGCGGCAGACAGCTGCGCAGACCGCCCGATGAGCGCACGCAATCGCCCGGCGTGCGCCGCAGCGCCTGGTTGAACTGCTGGTGCAGGGCGTCATCGACCGGCCGGCGCATGATCGCGAGGCCCGGCTGCGCGATCGACGGACTCTCGACCATTTGCAGTTCTGGCCCCTCGGCATCGGCAAAGCGCGACCCCGGGGCCGGCAGCGTGCGCGCTTTGGTCACCGCTTCGCGCCAGCCTTCGCCGATCGGGGCGCCGGCATCGATCAGCATGGCGACTGCCTCGATGCCGGCGAGGTCGTAGTCGTCGAAGGCGTGTCGCAGGCTTTGCTGCATCAGCGCTTCCACCGCAAGCTCGCGTTGGCGCACCGGTGCCGTGCTGCCGGCACCGAGCTGGATGACCGCGTCGTGCCAGCGCTGCCAGAGCGGCAGCAGGGCGTGTGCGTCGCCGAGCAACAGGGCCGGGCGCATGGCTTCGGCCTCACGCTCGATGAGCACGCCGACCTGGGCTTCGTGCTGTGGCGTCCAGCGTCCGGCCGCGCGCTCGGTGACCAGCCATCGTCGGATCGAGTCGGCGTCGCGCGGACGCAGCGCTTCAGCCGCCAGCATGGACTCCACTTCGGCAAGCGTCGGCGGACGGGGAGCAAAAAGCTGCCACAGGCCGATCGCTGTCGCCGCGACCAACAGCGCGCCGACCACCCAGGCTGCGCGGCGCGGCGACTGCGGTGCCGCTGACCGCGCGGCCGACCCGACCAGCAGGTGCATGGCTTCGCGCATCGCCACCGCCGAATCGAATCGCTGCTGCGGATCGACGGCCAGCGCGCGATCGAAGAATGGCTGCCAGGCGGCCAGGGGTCTGGGCAGTTTGGGCACCGGCTGTTCGCATTGGGCCAGGGCGATGGCGAGATCGTCGGCCCCGCCGAACGGCGGCTTGCCGGTCAGCAGCTCGAACGCGACCACGGCCAGGCTGTACAGATCGGAGCGCGCATCGACGTCCTGCCCGCGCGCCTGTTCCGGACTCATGTAGCCGGTGCTGCCCATCACCATGCCTTCGCCGGTCAGGCGCGACTTGCTCGGTCTCAGTGCGGCGCCGAAGTCGGCGAGGTGCGGTCGCCGCTCGGTGTCGAACAGGATGTTCTCGGGCTTGATGTCGCGATGCACGATGCCCTGGACATGCGCGTGCGCCAGCGCGTCGAGCAGATCGTCGAGCAGCGCGGTCACGCGATCCTCGGCCACCGGCAACTGCCAGCGGGTGAGATCGCCGCCGCGCAGCAGCGGCATCACGTAGTACAGCGCATCGTCGTCGGTGCGTCCGAACTCGTACACGTCGACGATGTGCGGATGATGCAGGCCGGCGAGGGCCTGGGCCTCGTTCTCCAGCCGCAGCACCCAGGCTTCGTCGTCCTTGCGCTTGGGGTGGACCACCTTGATCGCCACCTGGCGATTGAGTGCTTGCTGGCGGGCGACGTAGACCGTGGCCATGCCACCGCGGCCGAGCTCCTCGAGCAACTCGTAGCCGGTGATGCGGGGCAGGGCGGGGGCGTCGCTCATGGCGGGATTCTAGCCCGCTGGGAAGCTCGGGCTGTGCGTCGCAGGTCGGCTTTCGAAGGGTCGATGCACAGGAAGGGCTCGATCGGCTGGCACGCCTGCCCTGCCCCTGGGGCAGCGCATCCTGCACGATGACTTCGACTGGCCGTCGCGTGCGTTGAGCCGGTCGGCAGTCCGGTCGTGGACAGCACAGTCGGCGGATCGCGACGGCAAGCGCGCGATGGAGGCCGTCCCGGAAGCATGCCGTTCGCTGAAATCGGAGTCGGTGCGAGAAGCCCGCTCAGCGCGTCCGCTCCGAACACGCGGCCGGGCATCGGTTCGCCACCGGCCGCTAGGTCGCCAGCAGTTCGCCGAGGCCCGACTCCGCGATCGCCGCGGCCGCGCGCTGCACGGCATCGACCGGCGTCTCGCGGGCAAAGCCGAAACGGAAGTGCACCTTGCCCTCCGGCGTGCGCGAGGAATGCGCCGACTCGATGTTGATGCCCTCACGCTCGAAGATCTCCAGCAGCGCGCGCAGGGATCCGGGGCGATCCTCGACAAGGTGCACGCTGAGGGCGTGGTGATCGTTGAGATCGGCGAGCAGGTAGCCGATGCGTTCGAACGTGTGGTTGCCATGCGCCAGCAACGCATCGCCGAGAAAGGCACGCGCCGGATCGAAATGCGCTGCGCGCAGCCCCTGGGCATCGTTGCTGGCGATGCGCGCGCCGATGCTCGACAGCTCGGCGGCGAGCAGGGAGATCGCCTCCTGGGCGTGCGGGTTGCCGAGCAGGATGTCGATGTACAGCTCGGCGTTGCCGGCCAGCATGCGCGCGGCGGTGGCGAAGTCCGCTTCGTAGCCGACCGTACGGCAAGCGAGCAGCGAGGCGGCCTGCAGGGTGCCGCGCTCGGCCAGCCGCGACGCGGCGAGGGTGGCGGCGAGATTGCCGGCATGCACGAGGTTCTGCACCACCGCCATGCAGCGGTCGTGCTCGTCCGCACTCATGCGCACGCACTCCGCCTCGAGCGCGCCGAGCAGGGCCTCGAGCCACGGCCGCCGACGGTCCAGTCGCGCCTCGCACACCACCAGCAGCCGTCCCTTCAGCGACGGCGACTTGGGCGGCGCGCACATCGGATGCAGCCCGACCACCTCGGCTTCGGAGCCCAGCATCGCGCGCACCGGCGCGAGCTTGATCGAAGTGAGGTCGAGCCACAGCTGGTCGCGCGCGTGCGCGCCGGCCCGCGCGGCGTAGTCGCGGATCAGTCCCTCGGTGCGCCGCACCGGCGCCGAGAACAGCAGGATGTCGCAGCGATCGATCAGCGCGTCGGCGCTCAGCGACTCGGGATCTGCCGGATCGCTGCCCAGCACCGCCCAACCGAGACGGCTCGCAACCAGGGTTCGCATCCAGCGACCGTAGGCGCCGGCGCTGCCAACGATGCCCAGCGTGGGCAGCATGGCCGAGCCCGTCGACGGGTCTGTCCCAGCAGCATTCATGCAGACCCGCCATCGGTGATTCAGGATCGTCACCGTGCCGTGTTCGGGCGACCCGCGCAACCGCTTCCTCTCGGCGAGGACGCAGTCGCCGCGCGCGGCCCGCAGGCCCGGGAGGTGGCGACAGGCTGGCCGGATCAGCCTGCAGGAATGCGCGGTGCCGTCAGCGCGGCGGAATCGAAGCCGCGCAGCCAAGGGGTGGCCGCTGCACGGGACGATCCGCCCGCAGGGTCCGCTTCGACCGCATGCATCGCGCGGGGCACGCGTCGGCTTCAGCGCGGCGCGCCTGCCCTCATTTGTGCGACCCTTCAGGCCGTTCGCCGACTGTTCCGGGAACACCGAGAGTCAAACGGAGCGTTCATGATGTTGATCCGCAAGCCGCCCTGTCACGAAGACGGGCATTTCTACTCTCCCGTCGTCAACACGGAGGACATCGCCGCACGATTCGATGCGATCTGGCCCTCGCCGGCTCCCGACCTGCTCGGTATCGACTGGAACGACGCCTTCCACCTGCAGGTGCTGCGCGAGTTCTTTCCGCGGCATATCGCCGGCTATGACTACCCGGAGGTGATCGAACGCCCGCCGACTCCGGTCGTCGATGCGCCAGCGCATGAGCCGGTGCAAGCGGATCAAGCCGGCGATGCGGCCCTGCCGGCACAAGACCTGGCTGCCAAGCAGGTCGCGTCGGATGACGCGGCGGCACCCGTACCGGGCGACGAGAGCGACGGTGCGTCCGAGGCGCAGCCCGCACCTCAATCCGAACCCGGGCCCGAGCCCGAGCCCGAGCCCGAGGACGCCGCCGACCTCGACGTTTTCTACACCCGCAACTCGCAGTTCAGCTGGCTGGATTCACGCACCCTGTTCGTGCTGCTCAACGAATGGGCGCCGAAGCGCATGGTCGAGGTGGGGTCGGGCTACTCCACCCTGCTGAGCGCCGACGTGAATCGACGCTTTCTCGGCGGTGCGATGGCGCTGACCTGCATCGAACCCTACCCGCGTCCCTTTCTCGCCCGCGAGGGTGGCCTGCCCGGCGTCACCCGGCTGCTGCAGGAGCGCGTCGAACTGGTGGGCATGGAGCCGTTTCTCGCGCTGCAGCGGGGCGACATCCTGTTCATCGACTCATCGCACGTGGCCAAGACCGGCAGCGACGTCAATTTCCTGTTCTTCGAGGTGTTGCCCCGGCTCGCTCCGGGCGTGCGCATCCATATCCACGATATCCACCTGCCGCACGAGTATCCGCCGGAGTGGGTGATTGCCGAGAACCGCAGCTGGAACGAGCAGTACCTGGTGCGCGCGCTGCTGATGTACTCGACCGCGTTCCGCGTGCTGTTCGGCTGCCGCTACGCCATCGACCGGTTTCCCGACCTGGTGCGTGACGCGCTCGCGCTGCCGAATGGCCGCGCGTTCGGCGGCGGCAGCCTGTGGATCGAACGCGTCTGAGCTGCGTACCCGGCGGAAGTTTACTGCGAACGACCGCGGCCTCTGAACGTTTAGTTCAGTCGTCTGATGCCGGCCCGTTCGGGCCCTTCCAGCGCAGCTCGTACAGGCCGGGCAGCCGATCCTTCAACGTGGTCACGGTGCCGTGTTCGTGCAGGGTGCGCAGCAGGTCGAGATTCACCTCGGCCACCAGCAGGGCCTCGGTGTTCGGTGCTGCCTCGTTGATGATCGAGTCGCCCGGAAACGCGTAGTCGGACGGAGTGAACACGGCCGACTGGGCGTAGTGCGTATCGGACGCCTGCACCTTCGGCAGGCTGCCGACCGCGCCAGCGATCGCCACGTAGCATTCGTTCTCGATGGCCCGCGCCCGCGTGCACAGGCGCACGCGCTGGTAGCCGTTCTTCATCTCGGTCAGGAACGGCACGAACAGGATCTGCACGCCCTGGTCGGCGAGCAGGCGCGGCAGTTCGGGAAATTCGCTGTCGTAGCAGATCAGGATGCCGACCTTGCCGCAGTCGGTGTCGAACGCGCGCAGCTCGTGGCCGCCGACCATGCCCCACCAGCGACGCTCGCCCGGGGTGATGTGGATCTTGCGCTGCTCGTCGCGGGTGCCGTCGCGGCGCAGCAGATAGGCGACGTTGTAGAGCTTGTCGCCTTCCTTGCACGGCAGGCTGCCGGCGATGATGTTGATGTTGTAGCTCACCGCCAGCGCGCTGAGGCGGTCGCAGATGGCTGGCGTGTCGTCGGCCAGCAGGCGGATTGCCTCGGCCGGCGTGGCGTCGCCGAAACGCGCCATCATGCCCATGTGGAACAGCTCGGGAAACAGCACGAAGTCGGCGCGCACGGCACCCATCGCGTCGACGTAGAACTCGGTCTGCTGGAGCAGCGATTCGAGCGATTCGATCGGTCGCATCTGCCACTGCACCAGGCCGATCCGGACCAGGCTGTGCTGGCGCTTGAGCAGATCGGCCTTGGGCTGCCAGTAGATGTTGTTCCACTCGATCAGGGTGGCGTAGGCCTTCGATTCGGTGTCGAAGCGCAGGTAGTCGGTGAGAATCTTGCGGACGTGAAAACCGTTCGCGATCTGGAAGCTCAACACCGGGTCATAGAGCTCTTTCTGCGCGACCCGGGTGATGTATTCGCGCGGAGTCATGCGCTCGGCATGGTCGGCATAGCCCGGGATGCGCCCGCCGGCGACGATGGCGCGCAGGCCGAGGTTCTCGCACAACGCCTTGCGGGCGTCATACAGCCGCCCGCCGAGACGCATGTTGCGGTACTCCGGGTCGACCATCATGTCGAGTCCGTACAGCACGTCGCCGCTGCGGTCGAAGGTCGAGAACGTCAGCTTGCCGGTGATGTCCTCGTAGCGATGCGCGTCGCCGAACTGGCCGTAGTCGACGATCAGGCTCAGGGCGAAACCGACCGGCTTGCCGTGCACGGTGACGCACAGCTGACCCTCGGGAAACAGGTCGAGCAGCTTGCCGATGTGCTGCAGGCCCCAGGGCAGGCCGCCAATGCCGGCGTAGGCCTCGCGGGTGACTTCGACCATCGCGGGATAGTCGTCCATGCGCAGGTTGCGCACCTCGACCAATGCCTGTTCCACAAAGCGACTCCTGATCCGGCGGTGTCTTCAGCGTAACAAGGCGCGCGTCAACGATGTGCCATGCCGCCCGCCGGACGCTGCGTCTTCCACGCCCGCAAGGCCGTCCGCAAGGAATGCACGGTCGGATCGGGCCATGGGCGCGGGCGCCGAGCCTACTCTTCCAGCATCGGACTGTGCGGCGAGAACGCCGCGCTCGCCCGCTTGCCGGCTCGGAAGCGGGCGAGCTGGGCACGCATGTCCGCCAGCAACTGCGGATCGGCGCCCGCGCGCTCGGCGGAAGCGATGGCTTCGTTCTGCAGCTGCACGGCCTCGTCGCGGCGACGCTCTGCTGCGCGCAGCATCGCGAGCGTCTCCAGCGTCTCTGCACCGCGGAACTGGCCAGCCATGGTCTCGGCCCACTGGATGGCCTGGGCACGATGCGCCGGATCGCCGTCGCACACCGCGCGCAGACGGGCCAGTGCGAGCAGCGCCCAGCCGTCGCGGCCCGACGAAGCGGTCACCACATCGGACAGCGCCTGCTCGGCAGCGTCGCAGCGACCGAGCATGGCGGCCGCCAGGCCCGACCAGTAGCGCGCATGATTGCGCTCGGCGCCTTCACTGCCGGCGACCAGGCTGTCGAACGCGTCGAACGCGCTGGCGAAATCGTCGAGGCGCATGCTGACGCGTCCGAGCTCGGCACGGATATCGCGCGCGTCCGGCTCGATCTGCTGCGCTTCGCGGAAGCAGCGCTGGGCCGCCGACCAGTCACGCGATGCGGAGAGAATCCTGCCGCGCAGCAGCGCGTTGGCGGCCGACCGCAGGCCCAGCGCCCACGCGCGCTGCAGGGCGTCGAGGGCTTCCTCGCTGCGTCCCAGCGCATGCAGCTGCACGCCGTAGTCGTGCTGAAACTCAGCCTCGTCCGGCGCCAGCTCCACGGCCTTGGCGAACTGTGCCAGCGCTTCCTCGCCGCGTCCCTGGCGTGCCAGATCCTGGCCGCGCTGGAAGAACACCAGCGGATTGCGCCGCAACTTCGCCAAGGCGTCGATCCATGCGTCGTCGATGTGCACCGGCCGATCGCCGCGGCCGGCGAGAGCGGCGCGGGCCTCGTCGAGATGCCCGGCCTGGCGCAGCGCCAGGCCAAACGGTGTGTTCAGCTGGGTGGCGGCGGGCTGCAGACGCAGCGCTTCCTTGAAGTGCACCACCGCGGCATCGAAGGAATGCCGCTGCAGGGCCACCTGTCCGAGGCCGGCATGCGCCGCCGCGGCGCCGGGGTCGAGCAGGATGGCGGTGCGGTAGTCGGCGTCGGCCGCATCGAGGTCGCCGAGACCGCGCAGCAGATCCCCGCGGCGGATCAGGGTGGCGGGCACGTTCGGCTGCCGTGCCAGCGCAGCGTCGAAGTGCATGCGCGCCGCCTCGTTGTTGCCGAGCGATGCCTCGAGCACACCGAGCAAGTGGTGCGGCGCGAACAGACTGGCATCGCGCTGCAGCGCGCGCTGATAGGCGTCGCGGGCTTCGCGCACCTGATGATGGGCATGCAGCTCGGCGGCGTAGTCGAGCTCGGCGTTGGCCGCCGTGTGCGGATCGGCGTCGGTGTTGATCACCGCATCGCGCACGCGTCGCGCCTCGTTCAGCGCATCGGCCACGGCGGGGTCGAGTTCGGCCGCGCCGGCGGTCGACCCGCCGAGCGACGCCATCACAATCCACGCCACGACGGGCCAAGCCCATGCCCAGGTCCGGACCGCGAGAGGGCCATGCCGTCTCACAGGGCTTCGCCGTCGCCCTGGCGCAGGCGGTGGTAGCGATCATGGGCCAGCGTGGTGACGCGCTCGCGCTTGCCGTCCGGCCAGCGGATCTCGATGGCCACGGGCCCGTCCTCGGCGGCCAGGCCGAACACCACGCGCGGATCGCGCGCCGACGCATACGAACCGTCGCCATGGCTGCGCAGCAGGCGCGGCGCGGTGCCGCCATCGAGCAGGCGCACCTCGGCATGCACCGCGCGCGTGCCGTCACGACGGCGCAGGTCGAAACCGATCCAGTGGTGTGCGGTGTCGGTGGCGTTGCGCAGCACCCGCGCAGGGCCTTCGAGGTTGGACAGCGCCAGATCGACGCGTCCGTCCTGGTTGAAGTCGGCGAGCGCCAGGCCGCGGGTGATGCCGCGCACCGCGAGCGCATCGCCGGCGCGCGCGCTCTCGTCGCGCAGCGCGGCGTCGCTGCCCGGGCGGCCGTTGTGGCGGAACAGCTGGTCGCGCTGCAGGTAGGGATAGTCCGCTTCGGCCGCCGGGGGCTCGGGCTCGCGCACTACCGCGCCATTGGCAATGAACAGATCCGGCCAGCCGTCGAGATCGACGTCGAACCAGCCGGTACCGAAGCCCGTGTAGGCCATGCTGCTTGCGGCGAGCCCGCTGCGTGCGGTGCGATCCTCGAACCAGCCGTCGCCGACGCTGGCATACAGCGTGTTGCTCTCGTTGCGCATGTGGGTGACGAAGAGGTCGTCGTCGCCCGAGCGATCGAAGTCGACGGCATCGATGCCCATGCCCGCTTCCGCGGCGCCGTCGGTGTTCACGGCCACGCCTGCCAGCACGGCGTCGTCGACGAAGCGGCCGCCACCCTGGTTCATCCACAGATAGTTGGGCTTGCCGTCGTTGGCGACATAGAAATCCAGTCGTCCATCGCGGTTGGCGTCGAGCGCGATCACACCCAGGCCCGGACCGGGCTGGGCGGCGATGCCGGAGGTGACGCTGATGTCCTCGAAGCGCCCACCGCCGAGGTTGCGGTACAGGCTGTCGGCCACGCCGTGGTACGCTGACGGCGAACAGTAGTCGGTCTCGCCGCCGCCGGCTGCGCGGCAGCGCTTGTGCGCGACGAAGTCGAAGTCGACGTAGTTCGCCACATAGAGATCGAGCAGCCCGTCGCCGTCGATGTCGGCGAAGCTCGCGCTGACGCTCCAGCGGGCGTCGCCCACGCCAGCTTCCTCCGTCACGTCGCGGAAGCGACCCTCGCCGTCGTTGCGCCAGAGCTGGTTGGCGCCGAGGTTGAGCACGTACAGGTCATCGTCGCCGTCGTTGTCGAAGTCACCGACGGCAACGCCCATGCCGTAGCCGGTGGCGTGGATGCCGCTGGGTTCGGTGACGTCCTCGAACCGCAGCGTTTGCGCCGCGCCAGGTGGCGTGACGTTGCGGAACAGCCTGTCCCCGGGCCGCTTCGCGGGGTCGGCGTCGGGGCCGAGTGCGCCGCCCTGGACGAGGTAGATGTCCATCCGTCCGTCGCCGTCGTAGTCGAGCACGCCGACACCGGCGCCCATGATTTCGGGGAAGTAGAACGCGCCGCTGCGCCCGTTCGCGTAGCGAAAATCGAGCCCGCTGCCCGCGGTGTCGTCGCGCAAGGACACGGCGTGGGCCGCCGAAGCGAGCACGAGTGCGCAGAGGCCGAGGGTCAGGGCGCCTCGGTCGAGGCGTCGGGTCGGGGTTGGCTGCATGCTGACAGGTTTACCGGGAGTCGCGCAGAATGGTGCCGCGCGTGTCCCCGCCTTGCAATGCTCGGGGCACTTAACATATTCATTCACCCAAGGATCGAGTCGCCGGCATGTCTGCCCCTGCTCACGCCGCGCGCCGGCGCATCACCGTGGTCAGCACATCGCGCGCCGACTACGGACATCTGTACTGGGTGCTGCGCGAACTGGCGGATGCGCCGGATGTCGAGCTGCGCATCCTCGCCATCGGTGCCCACGCGTCGCCGCGCTTTGGCGAGACCTGGCGACGCTTCGAGGCCGACGGCTTCGTCCTCGACGGCGTCATCGAGTGCCTGCTCGACTCCGACAGCGACGTCGGCATGGCGAAGACCATCGGCATGGCCACGCTCGGCCTCGCCGACGCCCTGGCGCGCGATCGTCCCGACCTGTTGCTGTTGATCGCCGATCGCTACGAGATGCTCGCGCCGGCTTCGGTCGCCCTTGCCTTGCGCATCCCCGTCGCCCACATCGAAGGCGGCGAGATCAGCGAGGGCGCGGTGGACGATGCCGTGCGCCACGCGCTGACCAAGATGGCCCATCTGCATCTGGTGCCCACCACCGATGCCGCCCGCCGGGTGCGCGCCATGGGTGAAGAGGCCTGGCGCGTGCACTGCACCGGCGCCCCGTCGCTCGATCACCTGATGCGCAGCCGGTTGCCCGACGGCGACACGGTGCTGGCCGACCTGGATCTGCCGCCAGATGCACGCCCGCTCGTGGTGGCCTGGCACCCGGTGACCCTCTTGAACGACCCCGCCGCCGAGGCCGGCCCACTGTTCGCGGCCCTCGAAGACGTCGACGCGCCGGTGGTGTTCTGCTTTCCCAACGCCGATGCCGGGCGCGAGCGCATCATCCGCCTCGCCGAGGCGTTTCTTGCGACCCATCCGTCGGCGCGCCTGGTCGTCAACCTCGAACACCTGCGCTACTGGGCGCTGCTGCGTCGCGCCGCGGTGCTGCTCGGCAATTCCAGCAGCGGGATCATGGAAACACCGTCGCTGGCGCTGCCGTGCATCAACATCGGCGATCGCCAGCAGGGACGCCAGCGCGCCGCCAACATCATCGACGTGCCGGCGGACGCGCAGGCCATTCGCGAGGCGCTGCGCCGCGCGCGTGATCCGCAATGGACTGCCTCGCTGCGCGGCATGCGGAATCCCTACGGCGAGGGAGATGCCGCGCGACGCATCGTGGCGGTGCTGCGCAGCGTGTCCATCGACGCGCGGCTGCTGCGCAAGCGTGCACTGCCGCTGGCGTCGGACCGCGATGCCTTCGTCCAGGCGCAAGACCGGTGAACGACGCCATTCCGTTGGCCTTGCCCGAGTTCGACGAGTCGGAGCGGCAGGCCCTGCGCGAGGTGCTGGAGAGCCGGCGCTGGAGCGTGGGGCCGCAGATCGAAGCGTTCGAATCCGAGATCGCTGCCCATGCACGCTGTCGCGGCGCGGTGGGCGTCAATTCGGGCACCACGGCATTGACCCTGGCGATGCAGGCGCTGGGCATCGGTCGGGGCGACGAGGTGATCGTGCCGGCATTCACCTTCGTCGGCAGCGTCAATGCGGTGCTCGCAGCCGGTGCATCGCCCGTGCTCGTCGATGTTTCGGCCGACACGCTGCAGATCGACCCGGGCGCCGTCGACGCGGCGATCGGCCCGCGCACGCGTGCGGTGATGGCGGTGCATCTGTACGGCAGGGCCGCGCCGATCGATGCGCTGCTCGACCTCACCCGCGCACGCGGCGTGAAGCTGATCGAGGACGCCTGCGAAGCGCTCGGCGCCACATGTGCGGGGCAGCCGGTCGGCGCGCTCGGAGACGCCGGTACCTACGCGTTCTATCCGAACAAGTCGGTCGCCGCCGGTGAAGGCGGCGTGGTGCTGGCGCAGGACGAGGATGTGCTGCGTCGCTGTCGCCAGCTGCGCAACCAGGGCTTCGATCCGCGCTCCGGCACCTGGCACGCGTCCCTGCCGGGCATTAGCGCGCGCTTGTCCGAATGGCATGCCGCGATCGCGCGTGCCCAGCTGGCCCGCCTGGACGGCTCGATGGCGCGAAGGCGCCAGGTTGCCGAGAGCTACGCCGCGTGCCTCGCGGCAGAGGCGCGTGTCGAACCCAGCGTGCCGGTCGCGTTGGCCGAGCGCGTCGCGTGGTTCACCTATCCCATCCGTCTGCGTGCCGACCTGGCGTCATGCCGCGACACGGTGATGGCCGGGCTGCGTCAGGCCGGCATCGCCTGCAACCCCTACTTCACGCCGGTCCACCACCTGCCGTTTCACCGGGGCAGGCACCGCAGTCTGCCGACGCCGGTCAGCGATGACGTCGGACGGCGCTGTTTGGCGCTGCCGCTGCATGCCGGTCTCGGCGGCATCGACGTGGCGCGGATCTGTGCCGCGCTGACCCAGCTGCTCGATCGGCTCGGCCGATGAGCAATGGCCGCCGACCCGCCCCGACCGCCCGGTCGGGGCCGAACGCTTGCTATCGGCTCGCTGGCGTCATGGCCTCATGGTGGATGCTGTGCAGCCGGTCGACCTGCAGCGGTCCGAGTGTCTGCGAGGTGCCATCGGGCCAGGCGATGTCCACCCGGTCAACGACGTCGTGGTCGCCGAGACCGAAATGCGCGACCGGATCGGTCTGGCTGAGGTAGCTGCGTGTGCGCTGCACCGATCGCGTCTGGGTGTGATCGCCCGTGTGCACGGTCAACCGCGCGCCCAGTGCGCGATCGACCGCCCCGGCATCGCTCAAACGCAGGGCGATCCAGTGGCCGCGCTGCGGCAGGTCATTGCGCAGCACGCGTGGCGGACCGGCGACCTGGGTCAGCACCAGATCGAGATCGCCATCGCCGTCGAAGTCCGCGCTGACCAGCCCACGGCCGACCGACGGTTGGCCGAGGTCGCCAAGCTGGTTCGCCGGCTCGGCGATGAACCGGCGCCGGCAGCCGGAGCCGCACTGCCAGAACACCTGGGCGGGTTGGGCGTAGTGCTGGCTGGCCTGCACGCGCTGGATCTCGTCCTCGACGTGTCCGTTGGCCTGCACCAGGTCGAGTCGGCCGTCGAGGTCCAGGTCGGCGAACAGCAGGCCGAAACTCAGCGCCCGGCGCGAGTCGGGACCGACGCCCGACACCATCGCCTCGTCGGCGAACTGCAGTGCCGTGCCCTGGCGCAGATACAGCGAAGTCATTTCGTTGGCGAAGTTGCCGATCGCGATGGCTGCGCGGCCGTCGCCGTAGGGCTCGGCGAGATCGATGCCCATCGCACCGGTGGCCATGCCGTTGCGGTCGTAGGCCAGACCCCAGCTTTCGCCCACTTCTTCGAAGCCTGCGCCGGCGCGGTTGCGGAATACGAAGTTGCGCACCGTGTCGTTGGCAACGATCACGTCGATCCAGCCGTCGCCGTCGAGGTCCTCGGTCAGCAGGGCGAGGCCCTTGCCGACCGGCGCACCATCGGCCTGGACGACGTGGATGCCCGCCTCGGCGCCGACCTCGTCGAACGTGCCGT
>JAGRJY010000051.1 GCA_020442465.1 Lysobacterales bacterium | reverse complement strand
TTCGCCGGCTCGGTGGCCTTCGAGGTGTCCGGCCCGAAGACCTTCATGCCGGCGTCGGCGAGGAAGCTGATCAATCCCATCGGTGCATCTCCTTGTGTAGTGGTGCGTCGTGTTGCCTTGTTCGGTCGCGCGCTGTGCGCCGTGCTGCCTGAGCGCGGCGTCGCCCGGCGGGCCAGCCGTGCTGGCGGAAGGACGACGCGAACGGCCGTCCGGTGCGCCGCGACGACTCAGCGTTTGCCGAACATCGAGCCGAGCAGGCCGCCACCGGCCTGCATCAGGTCGGCGAAATCGACATCGCCGTCGCCGTCGCGGTCGAGCACGGCGGAGACGAGGTCGGGTGACCCGCCCTGCGCAGAGCGCACGGCACCGCCGAGCAGGTCACCCAGTCCGCCGGCGCCGAGGTCGCGCTGCTGGGTCTGCTTTCCGAGCATGTTCATTACCAGCGGCGCCAGCATGGCGAGCAGCTGGCTGGCCTGCGCGCCGTCGAGACCGGCGATCTTGCCCAGTCCGGTGCTGGCGCGCTGCTGGCGGGCGCCGAAAATGTGGCCGAGGATCGCGCTGCCTGCCTGCTGTCCCTGGCCGCCCAGCACGCTGCCGAGTACGTCGCCGAAGTCGAGACCGGCGTGGTCGCGGGTCGCCGCCCGATGCAGTGACTGTGCGCCCTGCGGATCGGAGGCATTGCGGCCCATCGCGCCCAGCAGCAGCGGCAGGGCCGCCTGGATCGCGCCCTCGGTGTGCTTCGGGTCGAGGCCAAGTTGCTGTCCCATGCGCTGCACAGCGCCGGGGTCGAGTGCGCCCATCAGGGCCTGGGTGAGATCGGTCATGGTTTTTCCTCGTTCCTGAACGGCCATCTTGCTGCGCTTCGAGTGTAACCCCGACGTGTGACTCCCGGCGGCGGCCGACGACCGGTCTGCGACGCCTCAGGCCGCGCGCTGCACCCGGTTGCGGCCGGCGCGCTTGGCGGCGTACAGCGCCATGTCGGCGTCGTAGATGAGATCGGCAGGCGCGCGACCCTCGCTCGGCACTTCGGCCGAGACGCCGATGCTGACGGTCGTCGCCGAGCCCTCGCGATCGAAGGCGGCGCGCATCAGCTCGGCGCGTGCCATCGCCTCTTCCACCTCGATGCCGGGCATGACGATGGCGAACTCCTCACCGCCGAAGCGCGCCAGCAGTTCGCGCACCGGCTGCACGCGGCGAGCCAGCTCCTGGGCCACGCGCACGAGCTGCTGATCGCCTTCGAGATGACCGTAGCGGTCGTTGAACTGCTTGAAGTTGTCGACGTCGATCATGACCATCGCCAGCGAGTGGCCGAGCGCGCCGCAGCGCTCCCACTCGCGGTGCATGGCCTGCTCCAGGGCGCGTCGGTTGGCCACCCCGGTGAGGCTGTCCTCGGTGGCCAGCTCGGCCAGCTTGCGATTGGCGAGTTCGAGCTCGGCGGTGCGCTCGACGATCTTCGATTCCAGGCGACGATTGAGCGCGAGGTACTGGCGGTAGCGGAACCGTGCGATCGCGTGCGAGCCGAGTATCAGCAGCAGCAAGGCCAGAAACACGGCGGCCACCTTGGCGCCGTCGGTCTGCCACCACAGCGGCGCGATCTCGAAGCGGTGCCGCAGCGGCTCGGCCAGACGGCCACTGCGGGTGCGCCCTTCCACCACCAGGGTGTAGACGCCGGCACCGGGGCTGTTCATGACCAGAGCCGGACGCGAGGGCGTGTTCCAGTCGCTCCAGACGTCGCTGCGGCCTTCGATCCGATAGCGGAACTCGCTGCCGGGCGCCATCGACACCATGCCGTAGTCGAAGACCAGCGCGTCGCCGCCCTGCAGGGTGAACGGCCCCTGCTCGGTGAGCCCGATCCGGTTGATCGTGCCGTCCCCGCGGCGCAGCAGCAGGCTGCGCAGCTCGACCTGCAGCGGTGCCAGCGGCGCCTCGGCCACGTTCGGGTCGAACTGCAGCACGCCGCCCCAGCTTATTGCGCGCAGCTTGCCGTCCTCGTCGGTCTGGATGTTGGAAATGCCGTTCGCCATCGCGTGGCCGAGATGCAGCACCTGCCAGTCGCGGGTACCGGGTATGCGATGGAACAGCTGGTGCGGGTCGAAGGCGAAGTCGCCGAACTCGGTCTCGGCGATGCCCAGCTCCTGCGGCTTGCCCACCAGCGAGAACGGCGGGTCGTTCGAGCTGACGAAGCGGTCGCCCTCGAGCTTGAACACGCGCGCGCCCGAGATCGCGTAGATGCGCCCGTCCAGTTCGGTCAGCCAGACGCCGAAGGCCGCGTCGGCATCGAGGCCCTGCTCGCGACCGAACAGCGTCTTGTCGATGACCCGGCCGTCTTCCGGGTCCCAGCGCCAGCGCTGGGCGGCACCGCGCCAGTTGCCGATCCAGACTTCACCGGGCGCGGTTTCGATCAGCGCGCTCAAGCCGATTTCGCCAAGCGGCCATCGTTGCTGGACGGCCCAGCTGTCGTCCTCGCGCCGAAACAGGACGATCTCCGCCGTGGACAGGCCGAACACCAGGTGCTCGTCGAACTTCGAGCGCTTCAGCTCGGAGGCGTCGCTTTCCAGCAGCAGCTGCAGCGGCTGGCCGGTGCGATACAGCTGGAAGCCGAGGCGCTCGGCCACCAGCAGTCCGGCATCGTCGGCGAGCAGGCTGTAGGCCTCCAGCTCGGTGTCGATCTCCCGACGGAAGACAGCCTTGCCGCCCACCGCCTGACCACGATAGACACCGGCGCTGGTCGCGACCCACAGCGCGCCATCGTAGAACGCGGTGTCGAAGATGGTGCCGAACAGGCCGTCATCGGTGGTGTAGGCCGACCAGGGCGAGGGCAGGCGCACGCGCACCAGCTCACCCGAGCTGGCGACCCACACGCCGCCTTCGCGATCGGCCACGAGGTCCTGGATCGCGTGCTTGCCGATCGGGTACTCGGCCACCAGGGCGAGATTCGGGGCCAGCAGGCGCAGGGTGCCCTCGTCGGTGCCGAACAGCAGGCTGCCGTCAGCCAGCCGCAGCGCGGTATTCGCCGGCGCGCCGGACAGCGCTTCGGGCGGCACACCGGCGCGGCGGCGCACGCCGTCGCCGGTCAGCTCGTAGAAGCCGTCCGGGGCAACCAGCAGCGGGAACGGCTGGGTCGCGAGCATGCCGACCAGGCCGCGTTCGCGAAACACTTCGCCGCCCGGCACGAGCTCGAAGCGGCCCTGTTCGAGTCGCGAAAAACCCTGGCCGTGCACGCGCGCGTAGACCTTGTCGCCGAGTACGCCGAGCCGGCGCACATTGCCGTCGCTGGGCCACTTCAGCCGACGCCCGTCCTTGCCGAGGAAGAAGATCATCGGGTCGGTGCGGAAGTAGGTGCCCTCCGACGTGCTGACGATGTCCCAGACGTCTTCGAACGCGGCGGTGCCCTGGTCGAGCCCGAACTCGCCGCGCAGATCAACGAAGTTGAGCGCCCCCGTGGCGTCGAGGTCGATCCGACCGAACAGGTCGTAGCTGCCGACGAAGAGCTGGCCGCCCGGATCGATGTGCACCGAGCGCGGCACGTTGTCGCCGGGCAGCGGCACCAGGTCCCATTGACTGCCGTCGAAACGCAGCAATCCGGCGCCATTGGCGCTGAAGACGAAGCCGCGGTCGTCGACCACCACATTGAGCGACCCGGGCTGTCCGCCGTGGTCGGCGACCGAATAGCGGCGCGAGAGTGGCTGTCCCTGCATCGCCGGTGCGGCCGGCGCGAAGGCGCCGAGCAGGAGTGCGATCAACCAGCAGCGATGAAGGACCTCCCTCATGCCTATAGTGTCGCCCATGCCGGATCGGAAAAAGGGCCTGCTTCCCCGCAAACGCGATGCGGTTCACTGTTTTACCGCAAACGCCGCGGCAAGGCGATGTCCTGCGACGCAACGCGCCGCCCGTTCGTCCTGTGGGGCAACCTCAGTGTGATGCGCGCATGAGCCATGAAACCGGATTCGCCACGCCCCTGGATGCCGACGTGCTGGTTCGCGCCGGTCGCCACGATGCGGCGGCGCAGGCCGAGATCTACCGGCTTTACGTGCGCGCCGCGCTCGCTCTGGGCGTTCGCATGCTCGGCCAGCTGAGCCACGCGGAGGACGCCGTGCACGACGGGTTTCTGACCGCCTTCGACCGCCTGCGCAGCTTTCGCGGCGACGCCCCGTTCGGCGCGTGGTTGAAGCGCATCATGGTGAACACGATGATCGATCGCCTGCGCGCCGAGAAGCGCCGCGCCGAGTCGACTCTCGACCAGGATGTGGTCGAGCCCGCCGGCCGCGAGGCGGCGCACGCGATCGACGCGCGCAGTCTGTTGGCCCGACTCAAGCCGCGTGCCCGCGCGGTGGTGGTACTGCACGAACTGGAAGGCTTCGCCCATGCCGACATTGCCGCCCTGTTCGGGCAAAGCGAGAGCTGGTCGAAATCGCAGCTGGCCCGCAGTCTTGCCTACCTGCGCGAGGAGCAG
>JAGRJY010000050.1 GCA_020442465.1 Lysobacterales bacterium | reverse complement strand
CCCCGAGCTGCGTCGCTCGCTGGAGCAGCAGAAAGCGGTGATCGACCAGCGCCAGGAAGCGCATGCGAGCGCCGGTCGCAGGCTGGAACACGTCGACGCCGAACTGGCGCGCATCGAGCAGCAGATCGCGCTGATCCGCGAACAGGCGCTGCTGTCCAGCAACGAGGACCAGATCGGCTCGTCGCTGGATGCACTGACCGCCTCGTTCAATGAGGCCAACCGCTGGCTCGACGGCCAGCGCGACCTGCTGGAAAGTTTCGACCTCGTCACCTCCAGCCCGCTGCCTTCGTCCGTGTTGCGCGGCAAGTCGACGCGCGCCGGGCGCGCGGTGCAGTCCCAATGAATCCTGTCCCAGGGAGGCCATGGCCATGATCCGAAGCAATTCCACCCGCCGTCAGCGCGGCAACGCGGCCGGCAAATTCCTCACCTTCATGCTGGTGCTCGGCCTGCTCGGTCTGGGCGGCTGGCTGGTCATGCGCGACATGGGCGAGTCCGGCTCGAAAAGCGACGGCACGCCGACGACGACGGCCTCGACTTCGTCGGCACCCGCGACCGCAGCGCCCGAAGGCGACGTGCCGGAGCCGATCGAACCGCTGAGCGGCGCGCCGACCCTGGATGCCGCAGCGCCGTATCTGCCGAAGGACAACGTGATCGACGTCGACATCAGCGAGTACGCCGGCTACGCCGGGCTGATCGTCGCCAACGGTGGTCTGGCGCCGAATCCGGATTCGATCTTCGCCCGCAAGTACGGCTTCCAGGTGCGCCTCACCCTCAGCGAGGAGGAAGGCTGGTCGAAACTCAACAACGGACGTATCGCCGCCTCGGTGACCACCGCCGATGCGCTGGCGATCATTGGCCGCCAGTTCGAAGTCGAAGTGCCGGCACAGATCGGCTTCTCGCGTGGTGCCGACATGGTGGTGGTCGACTCGGGCATCGCCAACATCAACCAGCTCAAGGGCAAGGTGATTGCCTCGTCGCAGCACAACGAGGCCGAGTTCTTCATCCGCTACCTCGCCTCCGAAGCCGGCGTGCCGATCAAGGTGCTGCGCGATCTGGACGGCCGACCCGGGCCGAACGAGCTGGGCCTGGTGTTCTATGAGGATGCCTTCATTGCCTGCGACGCGTACCAGTTCGAGCTCGCCGGCCGCAGCCCGCGCCTCAACGGCTGCGTCGGCTGGTCTCCGCGTACCGACGAGGTCGTCGAAGCATCCAACGGCCGCGCCAAGATTCTCGTGTCCAACCGCAACCTGCTGATCATCGCCGACATCCTGCTGGTCAATAAAGGCTTCGCCCAAGCCAGGCCCGAGTGGGTGAAGGGCCTGGTGCACGGCCTGCTGGAGGGCAACCGGCAGGTGCGCGACAACCCCGAGACGCATCTTTCGGTGATCGCCCAGTCGCTCGGCTGGGAAGTCGACGAGACGCGCGACGAGCTGGCCAAGGTGCATCTGTCGAACTTGCCCGAGAACATCGCCTTCTTCGAGGGCACGATCGATGCGGCCGGCTCGTTCCAGGGCATCTTCCAGTCGTCGGTGCTGAGCTATGGCGAACTGATCAAGAATCCGGCCGATCCGGCGCGCTTCGTCGACATCGCGATGCTGAAGTCGCTGTCGAGCGTGGCCGAATTCGCCCAGCAGAAAGTGGCCATTGCGCCGATCAAGACCGGCGGCGGCGTGTCGCTGGAAGGCGATGCACTGCTCAGCAAGGACATCCGCTTCTTCTTCATGCCGAACTCGTCGGAACTCGACATGACCGCGAAGGAGAACGAGGGCTACCTCGACACGATCAAGAACTTCCTGCAGATCAGCCCGGGCTCGGTGGTGCTGCTGCGCGGCCACGTCGACAACGCGAAGATCGCCGACTTCCAGCAGCAGGGTGGACAAGCCCTCGTTCGCAGCATGGCCCTGAAGGCCATGGAACTCTCGCGCCAGCGCGCGCAGTCGGTGCGCGACGCCCTCCTCGCGCGCTACCCGAACATCGACAAGGCCCGTCTGGAGCTGGTCGGACGCGGCTGGGAAGAGCCGGCCAGTACCGACTCGGAGATGAACCGCCGCGTCGAAGTGCAGTGGTTCACCCTGGAGTGATGCGGCCGTCTCGGCCACGGCCGTACGCCCGCACATGCTGAACCCTGCACCGGGCTGGCGCGCGCTCGCACTCGCCAGCCCGCTCGCCTACGCGGGTACGGCAGTCACGGTGCAGGCTGCGCATCCGCGATTCGACTGGCTGCAGGCGCCGCTGAGCTTCTATCTCTCCGGCCCGGCAGGTGAGTGGTTGCAGGCGGCCTATGTTCTGCTGGCGGCCGGCATCGGCGCGCTGGCGTGGGCGTGCCGGCGCCTGCATCCCGGGTCATGGTTCCAGGCCTGCGCGTCGGCGCTGATGGTGCTCGGCGCAGCCTGTCTCGTGCTCACCGCGCTGTACCCCGGCGGATCGCCTGAACATGCGGTTTCGCCGGCAATGCACCGTCTGCACGGCGCCGTCGCTTCAGGTGCGTTCGGTTTCACCCTGCTGGGCATGCTGATGCAAGGCGCGGTGGACTGGCGGCACGGGCTCCGATGGTCGCTGGTGCTGGCGAGCGTCACCCTGCTCGTGCTCGTGATCGGGCACTGGCCCGGTCT
>JAGRJY010000049.1 GCA_020442465.1 Lysobacterales bacterium | reverse complement strand
CCGGTGACGTCGCGGCCGACATTGGCATTGCGGATCTTGCCGACGAACACGGCGATGCCGCCGAATCCCGGGTCGGAGACGAAGTCGAGGGCGCGCTCGACGCAGGGCAGGCCGGTCGCCGCATCGCAGACCCCGACCACGATCGAGGTCGGCGAAACTGCTTGTTCACTCGTCGATGCCTGGTGGTTCAGCGGCGAAGCAGTCATCCGGGATACTCCAGTGAATCAGCCGCCGCTGACCGGCGGCAGGATGGCCACACGGCCGTCGGCAGGCAGCGCCTCGTGCTCCCGCAAGACTTCGTGCTCGGTCGCGAACACCGAGGCGGCGAGTAGCGCCGGGCGGAAGTCCGGCCAGTGCGCTGCCGCGTGTTCGGCAACGGCCGCGCGCAGGGCGGCGACGTCGGCCTGTGCAGGCAGCTCCAGCTCGACGACGGGGTGGGCCTGCAGGCCGCGGAAAGCGCCGAACAGCGACAGCATGATCTTCATGCCGCATGCTCCGCCGACCGCGGCAGACAACCGGTCGCGTCCAGATGACCGAGCGGGAACACCGCCACCGCATGGCCCGCCGGCAAGGTCGTGGGCTCGCCCGGACGCTGCAGCCAGGCGTTGCTCAGCAACAGCGGGCGCAGGCGAAAGGACTCCTGGCCCGGCAGTACGTCGGCGAACGCGCGACCCTCGCCGTCGATGCCCCAGCGTCCCTTGAGAAACAGCGTCAGCCCGCTGGGGTTGTCGTGGCTGTGGCGGAGCGGCAGCCGCAGCGCTTGTTCGTCGGCCATGCCGAGCATGCGGCGGATGGCCGGCTCGACGAAGAAGCGCAGACCCACCGCGCAGGAGGCGGGGTTGCCCGGCAGGCCGAAACACAGTGCTCCTGTCGCGAGCCGGGCAAACAGGATCGGTTTGCCCGGACGCATGCGCACCTTGTGGAAGTGGGTGAGCGCGCCGATGTTGCGCAGCGTGTCGGGAATGAAATCGTACTTGCCCATCGACACCGCGCCGGTGGTGACCACGATGTCGGCGCGTGCGGACTCGGCCCGATGGATCGCTGCGATCCAGGCCTCCGGGTCGTCGCCGGTGCGCACGTGCAGCACGCAGTCGGCGCCGGCGTCGCGCAGGCGCTCGCGCAGGTAGGGGCCGTTGCTGTCGCGGATCTGCCCCGGCTGCAGCCGTTCGGTGGCCGGATCGACCACCTCGTTGCCGGTATTGATCAGGGCGACGCGCGGACGGCGGGCGACCGGCAGCGAATTCACGCCGAGCGCAGCGCAGAGGGCCAGCGCCGCCGCATCCAGCACGCGCCCCGCCTCGAGCAGCGGCGCGCCGGCGGCGATGTCCTGGCCGGCGGCGCGGATGTGCTGCCCCGGTGACACGGCCTGTTCAGTGACGATGAGCCGGTCGCCGTCCTCGAGACGGATCTGTTCGACCGGAATCACCGCATTGAACGACGGCGGAATCGGTGCGCCGGTCATGATCTCCAGCGCGCCCGCCGCGTGCACGCCCGGTGCCTGGCCGGCCGCCAATTCGCCGACGCGTGGCAGGCGGGCGCCGGCTGGCAGCCCGGATGCCGGCACCTGCAGCGCGTAGCCGTCCATCGCGGTGTTGTCGAAGGGCGGCAGCGATTCGGGTGCGATCAGCGCGCGGGCGAGTACGCGGCCGCGCGCTGCGTCCAACGCCACGGAGTCGGTCGGCAGCGGCGTCGAGTGCTGCCGAACGGTTTCCAGTGCTTCGGCATACCCGATCACCGGTGGTCGCCTCCTGCCGCCATCGCCAGCGCGTGCGGCAGCAGCGGGCCGAGGATGTCGAGCGCTTGCCGTGCGGCCTTCGGGCTGCCCGGCAGCGCGACGATCAGCATGCCCTTCCACAACACTACGTTGCCCCGACTGAGCCAGGCGTACGGCGTGAATGCGGCACTCTCGGCGCGGAACAGCTCGGCCAGGCCGGGCACGTCGCGGCCGCCCAGGGCGCGCAATGCTTCGGGGGTCTGGTCGCGGGGGCCGAGTCCGGTGCCACCGCTGCACAGGCACAGTCTTACCCCTTGTCCGGCCAGCGCCGCCAGGTGTGCCTGCAGTGCAGCCGGATCGTCGGCCATGACAGACTGATCGCGCAGCGTGCCGCCGAGCGACTCGATGGCCTCGCGCAGCGCCGGTCCGGAGCGGTCGGCGTAGGCGCCGTCCGCGGCGCGGTCGCTCAGCGTGACAATGGCGCAGATCGCGCCTGCCAGCGAGGCGGGTGCGCGCGGTGCGTAGAAGGCCTGTTCCTCGTCGCTCAAGCCTTCCGGGCAGATCCACAGCCCGCTCTTGCCGCCTTCCTTGAACAACAGGTGGATGCCCTCGATGCGCAGCGCGGGCTGCACCGGCTTGGTCAGGTCATAGATCGTCAGCAGCGCCGCGTTGACGCCGGCCAGCGCCTCCATCTCGACACCGGTGCGCGCTTCGGTGGCGACCTCGCAGTACACCCGGATCGCCTGCCGCGCCGGCACTGCCAGGCAGCGCAGGCGGACCAGATCCAGCGGCAGCGGATGACACAGCGGCATCAGCACCGAGGCCTGCTTGGCGCCCTGCAGGCCGGCGATTTCGGCCAGCGCGAGCGCATCGCCCTTGGGCAGGCGGCGCTCGGCGATTTGCGCGAAGGCTTCGGCGCCTGCGTGCAGCTCGCCGACCGCGACCGCGCGTCGCCGGGTGACGCGCTTGGCGCGCACGTCGGCCATGTGGAAGTGACCGGGGCTGTTCATCGGGCTTCGACTTCCCTGTGCTGGAACGTTGCTTTCCGTCGCCAAGGCTCGCCGACCGTCAACCCGACGACAGGGCGCGCAGGCGTGCGCCCGAACGCCGCAGGCGGCCCGAAGGGGGATCGCCAGGACGGCGCGCGTGGCGCCGGGATCCGCGCTGGTCGTCGCGTTTCCGGTGCGTGCCCGGACGTCATCGCAAGGGGTCTCCGCTCATGCGGCGCCCGGTCTGCGCCGGGACTGCAGCGTGGTCGGGATGACGGGCAGAGCGGCTGCGCTCCGCCGAGTCGATTGGGCGATCGACTCCGTCATCCGCCCACCGATGCCAGATGCGGCGTGATGCCGGTGTTGCCGCGGTGCAGGTCATGGCCGGCGGCCTTGAGTCCGAGCTGCTGCGCGATGCGGGCGCGCAGCGTTTCGCCGTCGTCGTCGCTCTGCAGCAAATCACGCAGCGGCACGCCGAACTCGCCGAACAGGCACAGGCGCAGGTCACCGCGGGCGGTGACCCGCAGGCGGTTGCAGCCGGCGCAGAAATTCGGTGCGTACGGGGCGATGAGACCGATGCGTCCGGCGTAGTCCGGATGCGCGTACTCGACGGCCGGGCCGGCATCGAAGGCGCGTTCGGTGCGCGACCATCCGCGGGAGAGCAGCTGCGCCGCGATCGTGCTCGCCGGCAGGTGGTGCCGGGCGAAGTAGTCGGCGTTCTCGCCGGTGCGCATCAGCTCGATGTAGCGCACGCTCAGCGCGCGCGGGCGCACGTACTCCAGCCAGGCATCCAGCTCGTCGTCGTTGACGCCGCGCAGCAGCACGGCATTGAGTTTCACCGAAGCGAAGCCGAGGCCGAGGCTGTGTTCGATGCCGTCGAGCAGCTGGGCGTGGTGGTCGAATCCGGTGACCGCAGCAAAACGTACGGCATCGAGACTGTCGATGCTGACGTTGAGCGCAGTGAGCCCGGCGGCGTGCCAGTCGGCGACGCGGCGGGCCAACACGACGCCGTTCGTGGTCATGGCGATCTTGCGGATGCCGGGCAGCGCCGCGGCGTCTGCGATCACGTCGACGAGATCACGACGCAGGCTCGGCTCGCCGCCGGTCAACCTCAGCTTGCTCATGCCCAATGCGACGAACGCGCGCAGCAGGCGACCGATCTCGCCACGGGTGAGAAACCCGCGCGAAGGCCCGTCATAGCCGTCGGGCAGGCAGTACCCGCAGCGATAGTTGCAGGCCTCGGTCAGCGACATCCGCAAATACGGGAAGTGCCGGCCGAAGCGGTCGGTCAGTGTGGTCACGCAAGCTCCTTTCCGAACACGGGAGACCGCGACGTTTCCCTCGCGACCCTGGCCCGACGTGGACGCCGGGCGGCCGCCGACCCGTGCCTTGCGGT
>JAGRJY010000048.1 GCA_020442465.1 Lysobacterales bacterium | reverse complement strand
TGCTGGGCGCCGCGGCGCTGCTGATCGGTGCATGGATGGCGGCGCCGGCGCGCGCCGCGGCGGTCGCCGAACCGGTACTCGAGCCCACGTTCCAGCGCATCGGCGACGCCCAGTCGATCGCCGATGGCGTGGTCACCTCGCTGGCGGAAGACCAGCGCGGCATGATCTGGATCGGCACCCCGGCCGGGCTGGTGCGTTTCGACGGCTACCGCTTCCGCATGCACGCGCATGACCCGGACGATCCGCACAGCATCGGCGGCAACTTCGTACGCAGCCTGCTGGTCACCCGGGATGGTCGGATCTGGGTCGGCACCGAGGCCGACGGACTCTCGGTCTATGACCCGCGCACCGAGCAGTTCGTCGTCCACCGCCACGACGCTTCGCGAACGGATGCGATCGGTGAGGGCGCGGTCATCGCCCTGGCCGAAGACCCGGATGGCTCGATCTGGGTCGGCACCCGCGGCGGCGGTCTGAGCCGTCTGCGCGCCGATGGCTCGACGCTGGAGCGCTTCGTGCATCGGGACGACGACCCTGCGTCGCTGCCGGATGACCGGATCCAGTCGCTGCTGGTCGGGCCGCAGGGCACGCTGTGGGCCGGCAGCTGGGACGGCCTGGCACGCAAGCGGCGCGGTGAGTCCACGTTCGAGCGGGTGTTCTCCGATCCGGCGACCAGCAACGATCTCTCCGGCAAGGCGGTGTGGACGCTGCTGCTGGCGGCCGATGGTCGGCTCTGGGCCGGCAGCCAGCACGGCGACCTCGCAGTCATCGATCGCGCATCGGGCGCCGGCAGCCTGGTGTCGCAGTCGCCACGCAGTGGCGACGCGCAGTCGACAGTGTTCGCGCTGGCCCAGCAGGACGCCGACCAGATCGTGGTGGGCCGCGCCAGTGGCGTGGAATTGCGCGATGCCCGCGACGGCAGCCTGCAGCAGAGCCTGCGTCACGACCCGGCGCGCCCGGCCAGTCTGGCCGGCAGCGATATCCGCGCCCTGCTGCACGATCGCTCCGGCTGGCTCTGGCTGGGTGGCTACGGCAGCGGGCTGCAGCGCTACGACCCGCGCAACCGCAGCATCCAGGTGCGCCGCCACGACGACGGCTTCGGCGGCGTGTTCGCCGATCCCAACGTGCGCAGCGTGCTCGAGCGCCGCGACGGCACCATCTGGGTCGGCACCCAGGAACGCGGCATCGCGGTGTTCGACCACGACTTCCGCCTGATCGACGGCTTCCGCATCGGGCCGGAAGCCACGCATGGGCTGGGCACAGGTCGGGTCATGGGCATCGCCGAACTGGACGACGACAGCCTGTGGATCGGCAGCGATTCGGGCGTCTACCGTTTCGATCCCGCCAGCCGACGCTTCATCGACCGCCGCGTGGTCGGCGAAGGGCGCATCCGTCGCCTTCTCGCCGGCCAGGACAACCTGCTGTGGATCGCCACCGACGACGGCCTGCATCGACTCGATGCCGGCCGCGGCACGCTCACACGTGTCGACCTGCAGGACGGCAGCGTGCTGTCCGGCGACGTCAATGCGCTGGCGCAGGAGGCGGACGGACGGCTGTGGGTCGGCGGCGAGAAGGGCCTGTTCTCGCTGGAGCCCGGCGATGACGTGCTCACGCCCCGGTTCGGCGCCCCGGGCCAGGAACTCATCCACAACCTGGTCGTCGGCCTGCTCGTCGACCGCCGCGGCCAGTTGTGGGTGGACACCTCGCACGGCCTGCACCGCATGGTCGGCCGCAGTGCCGCCGGCCTGCAGTTCGCGCCGATCGGCCAGCAGCTGGGCATCGCCGGCCAACCCTTCGGTGCCAATCTGCTCGAGGATGCCCGCGGCCGGCTGTGGACCCACCTCTACGTCTACGACCCGGACGCCGCCAGCGTGCACGAGCTGTCGCAGGCCGACGGCGTCGACATCGGCACCGGCTGGTTCCGCGCCTACGGATCGGGCCGCGACGGCAGGCTGTTCTTCGGCGGTAGCCGTGGCCTGCTGGTGGTGGCGCCCGACCGCTTCGACCCACGCCACTACGCGCCACCCGTGGTCGCGACCGAACTCAAGATCGACGGCATCACCGCGCCGGCCGGGGCGCTCGAATCCGGCCTGTCGCTGCCGCCCGAGGCACGCAGTTTCGCCGTCGAGTTTTCCGCCCTCGACTTCAGCGACCCCTCGCGCAATCGCTATCGCTATCGGCTGCACGGATTCGATCGCGACTGGATCGACACCGGCTCGAGCTACCGGGTGGCGAACTACGGCAACCTGTGGCCCGGCGCCTACGAACTCGAGGTTCAGGGCAGCAATCGAAACGGCGTGTTCAGCCCGCATGGGCTGCGCGTGCCGGTTCGGGTGCTGCCGGCGTACTGGCAGTCGGTGTGGTTTCTCGCCTTCGCCCTGCTAGGCGCGAGCGCCCTGGTCTGGCTCGGCATCCGCTGGCGCACCGCGCGCAGCGAAGCGCGGGCCACGCAGCTGCAAGAAGTCGTCGAAGCGCGCACCCGCGAGTTGCGCCAGGCCAAGGAAAGCGCCGAGTCGGCGCTGCAGGAGCTGACTGGCGCGCAACGACAGTTGATCGCCTCCGAGAAGATGGCCTCGCTCGGTGCGCTGGTGGCCGGCATCGCGCATGAGGTCAACACACCGATCGGCATTGCCGTCACCGCCGCCTCGCATCTGCGCGACTCCAGCCGCAGCCTGGCGCGGAAGGTCGAGGGAGGCACCCTGACCCGCAGCGATTTCAAGCAGTGGATCGAACAGGCCGACGAAGCCGGCGACCTGATCCTCAACAGTCTCGAACGGGCGGGGCATCTGATCGGCAGCTTCAAGCAGGTCGCCGTCGACCAGTCGAGCGAGCAGCGCCGTCACTTCGATCTGCACGTCTTCCTCGACGAAGTGAAGACATCACTGCATCCGATCTACCGGCGCACGCCGTTCAAGCTGCAGGTCGAATGCCCGCCCGGCATCGAGATGGACAGTTTCCCCGGCGCGCTGTTCCAGATTCTCACCAACCTGGTCAACAACGCCCTGCTGCACGGCCTGCAGGGCAGGGCCAGCGGGCAGATGCGCATTCGCGCCACGCCGCGGGGCAGCGAGGTCGAAATCGAGTTCACCGACGACGGCGTCGGCATGAGCTCCGAGGTGGCCGCGCGGGCGTTCGAGCCCTACTTCACCACCCGCCGCGAATCGGGCGGATCGGGCCTGGGCCTGCATCTGGTTCGCCAGCTGGCGCGCGACGTGCTGGGTGGCGATCTCAGCCTGCACAGCGCCCCGGGCGAAGGCAGCCGCTTCGTGTTCGTGCTGCCGCGGCATGCACCGGCGATGCACGGCGAAGCGGGCGCCCACTGAATCCGCACGGAGCGGGCGACACCGCCCGGATCAACGACCGTGGTCGATCGCCAGCCGGCGCAGCGCGTCGATGGTATCCATGCAGGCGACCGTCCAGCTGGTGTCGCCGCGCTTGAGCGCCGCTTCGGCGCGCGCGGCGTGGCTGGCCACGGCGTCGAAGCCGAAGCTCGCTGCGCTGCCCTTGAGCTTGTGCAGGCGTGCCAGCAGCGCGTCGGTCTGCGCGCCGGACAGCTCGCGCTGCAGGCCGTCCACCTCTTCGACACTGCGCTCGACGAAGCGCCCACGCACGTCCTCGAGAGTACGCTCCAGCGCGCGCATGCGCTCGGCCGCGGCATCGTCCGGGGACAAGGTATCGCTGCGCGCGGGCGCGGACTCCGCGGCCGGCCGCAGGTGCTCGCGCATCAGCTGGTAGAGCATGCCGCGATCCAGCGGCTTGGACAGCACAGCGTTGCAGCCGGCCTGGCGGAATCGCTCCACGTCTTCCGGCAGCACGTCGGCGGTCAGCGCCACGATCGGTGTGGCACAGCCGCGCGCGCGCAGGGCGCGGGTGGCTGACCGTCCGTCCATCACCGGCATGTGCATGTCCATCAGGATCAGGTCGAAGCTGTCCTGCAGCGCGCGCTCCACCGCCTGGGCGCCGTGCTCGGCCGATTGGGTGCATGCGCCGGTGGCGCGAACCAGATTCTCGACCAGGGCGCGCAGGTCGGCGACGTCATCGACCACCAGGACGCGGCCTTCGAGGCGTGGCACCTCGACGTCGTCCTCGTCGGTAGCGGGCAGCTCGGGCATGCCCTGCAACCACTCCGCGTCGCCCTGCACCGGCAGCAGCACGGTGAACTCCGAGCCCACTTCCGGCGTGCTCTCGACGGTGATGCGCCCGCCCAGGGCCTCGACCAGCTTGCCGGTGATGTACAACCCGAGGCCCGAACCGCCGAACTTGCGCGTGGTGCCCAGGTCGCCCTGCTCGAAGGGCTTGAACAGGCGCGCCTTCTGCTCGCTGCTCATGCCCGCGCCGCTGTCGAGCACGGCGATCTTCAGCCAGTCCTGGTTCTCGGCCGAGAGGCGAACCTTGACCATGCCGCGCTGGGTGAACTTGATCGCATTGCCGAGCAGGTTGATCAGCACCTGGCGCAGGCGGAACGGGTCGGAATGCAACAGCGCCGGAAGCGGCCAGCGATAGTCGATGTCCAGCGACAGACCTTTCTGCACCGCGCGCTCACGCAGCATGCGCACGACCTCGTGTGCCAGCAGCACGGGCGACAGCGCGACGCGCTCGGTCTGCATCTGGCCGCTGTCGATCTTGCCCGCATCGAGCACGTCGTTGACCACGTCGAGCAGGTGGCGGCCGTTGCGCGCGATGGTGCGCAGGGTCTCGTGCCAGGTGCTGCGCGGCTCGCTCTCGCGCAGCGCCTGTTCGGCGAAGCCGAGGATCGCGGTCAGCGGCGTGCGCAGCTCGTGGCTCATGTTGGCGAGAAACATCGATTTCGCCGAAGCGAGATGTTCAGCGCGGAGCAGGGCATCCTGCAGCGCAGCGGTGCGCTCGGCCACCCGGCTCTCCAGCTGCATGTTGAGCGCCTTCTGCTGGCCGGCCGAATCGACCAGTTCGGCATTGAGCTCGGACAGTCGCCGCAGCATGTGGTTGAAGTCGGCCACCAGCTCGGCGAAGTCGGCGCTCGATGCGCGCACTTCCAGCGGCGTCAGTGTACTGGCCTCGGCGAGGTCGACTTCGCGGATGCGCGCGACCATCTCGCGCAGCGGCGCGAGGAAACGCTGCACGAAGCCGCGCGTGGACGCGGAGAAGAACAGGATGATGCCGAGGCAGGCAAGCCCGACGATCAGCTTGACGATCATGCGATCGCGCTCGAGCGGTGCCAGCGGAAGCAGGGCGTGCACCTTCCAGTCGAGCTGCGGAATCACCATGCCCGAGATCAGGTCGGTACCGGCGCGATTGACCGAGACGGCGCGCGGCTTCGACGCGACTTCGAGCCGCTCGCCGTGCCAGGGCGCGAGCGAGGGCATCTCCGGCAGGGTGCCGGTCACGACCTTGTCGAAGCCGTCGTGCAGGACGAACTCGGCGCCCCGCTCGCGTGCCCATCCCGACACGTTGTGCTGCAGCGCCGAGAGCGACAGCGATCCTTCGACCACGCCGGCGAACGCGCCCTGCTGGGTGTGGTGCGGCGCGCTCACGGCGACCAGGATGTCATTGCCGAAGCCGCGTCCGCGGAACACCTCGCTGACGAAGGGGTGGCCGGTACGGCGCGGCTCGGTGAAGTAGCTGCGGTCGGCGACGTCGCCGAAGAAGCCCAGCGAGCCGGGCGCGTGGAAGTGCTCGATGTTGCCGTGGGCGTCGGTGACCAGCAGGGTGAGAAAGCCCGGGGCCACCCGTTGCACGGCATCGAGCCGCGGCAGCCGGTGCGGCAGCGTGGTCTCGGTTGCGGCGTAGCGGATCGCATTCAGATGCAGGGTCAGGAAGCTCTCGACCGACGCGCCGATCTGCGCACGGACCTGCTCGACCGAGGCTTCGCGCGCCTGCGCATCGACGCGCTCCCAGCCGGCATACACCGCCAGCAGCAGGATGCACAGCGGCGCCGAGGCCACCACGGTGAGGCTGGCGGCGAGCTGGTCGGCCAGGGTCGCGTACTGCCGGCGCGCGGTGCTGCTGGCCTGGGCGTCGATCTGGACGGCGCCGAAGTAGGACGCGAACAGCCCGAGCGCGAGCAGAGCGAAGGCGAGCATGCTGCGCAGCAGGTCGTCCTCGCCGCGCAGCACGGTGACCAGGACCAGTGCCGGCACCATCCACAGGAAGAACAGCCGGTGGCGGAGCACCTGACCTTCGTCACGATGGCGCATGTAGGCGATCACGGCGGTGCCGACGACGAGCAGGCCGGCGAGCAGACCATCGCCCAGCGGCCAGGCGACGAGCAGCGCGCTGCTCAGCGCGGTCAGGGGATGCAGCCGCATCGCCAGGGCGAACGGCGCCATGGCGCAGAGCAGGAACGGCGCGCTGGGGATGCTGTCGACCGCCAACCAGGCGGTGAACGCACCGACTACGGTCAGGATCGCCGCATAGCGCAGGCGACGCGAGCGCCGGTGGCGACTGCCGTGACTCGTCGGCCAGACCTCGATGGTTCCTCCCCGCACCGCCACCCTCACGACCCGCCGCGGATCGTGCCGGAGGCGCCCATGCCATGCGCGCACGTTAGCAATCGCGGCCACGCGAGAGAAGAGCACCGCGTGGCTGCCGCAACACCAGCAGCTTCACACCGGCCACCGATGCCGGCGGGCGGGCCGTGCCGGAGTCGGAACAGCATGTTGCGTGGACGCGCGAGGCTGACGTGCTCAGGCGACGCGCTCAGGCGCCGCGACGCAGGCCCTGGAAGGCCTTGTAGTAGCTGCGCAGGTGCGCCATGTCGGCGTCGAGGTCGCCGGTGGTATGGAACAGTTCGCCGACGCCGACAGTGCGCTCGGGATAGTGGAAGTAGCAGCACTGGATCGGCACCCCGGCCTGCTGGGCGATATGCCAGAACCCGCTGCGCCACTTCTCCACGCGTCGCCGCGTGCCCTCCGGCGCGAGGATCAGCCAGAACCGGCCTTGGTCGCGGAAGCGGTCGACGATCTGGCCCACCAATCCGTTCGCGGCGTGGCGGTCGGTCGGAATCACGCCGAGCCAGCGCAGCAGCGGGCCGAGCAGGACGCCGGTCAGCCCCTTGAACAGTTCGGCCTTGCCGAGGATCTTGATGTCGATACCGATCGCGATCTTGATCATCAGGCCCCAGACGCCGTCCCAGGCCGAGGAGTGCGGCGCGGCGATCAGCAGCAGCTTGTCGACATCGGCGAAGGCACCGTGGATGCGCCAGCCGGCACGCGCCAGCGTCCACCGGCACAGGGCAGAGAGCAGGCCCTGCTTGAGCCGCGGCGCACGCGGCGGAATCGAGACCTGGACGGGGTCGAACGCCATCAGTCGCTGTCCCAGCTGCGCGACGCGCGCTCGCGCTTGATGCTGGCACGCTCGCGCTTGCTGGTCAGTCGCCGCTCCTGCGCGCCTCGACTCGGTTTGGTGGCAATGCGCGGCCGCGCCGGCTTCAGCACCGACTGCAGCGCTGCCACGAGCCGCGCGCGCGCATCCTCGCGGTTGCGCTCCTGGGTGCGGAATCGCTGCGCCAGGATGACCAGCACGCCGTCGTCATTGAGCCGGCGGTCGCGCCGCGCGAGCACGCGCTGGCGAAAGGCCTCCGGCAAGCAGGGTGAATTCGCCACGTCGAAACGCAGTTCGACCGCAGTGGCTACCTTGTTGACGTTCTGCCCGCCCGGACCACTGGCGCGGACGAAGCGCTCGATCAGTTCGGCATCGGGAATGCGGATGGATGGCGTGAGCTGGAGCATGCGCGGGACGCGGCGCGAGGGCCTGGCAACAAGGGCCGCTGATTCTACCCGCCTGACATGAAAAT
>JAGRJY010000047.1 GCA_020442465.1 Lysobacterales bacterium | reverse complement strand
GGTCCGACTCCATCCACAGCGCCATGTCGAGCGCCGTGGTCGGCACGTTCTGGAAGTAGTTCGTGCGGTCGAAATTGGTGGTGCCGTTCTGCTCGGTGGCGCCGACCTTCTCGAAGGGTTCGAAGAACTCGCCCTGGTAGTTCTCCGAGCCCTGGAACATGAGATGTTCGAACAGATGGGCGAAGCCGGTCTTGCCGGGCTTCTCATCCTTGGAACCGACGTGGTACCACATGTTCACGGCCACGATCGGCGCCTTGTGGTCTTCATGCACGACCACGGTCAGGCCGTTCGGCAGGGTAAACACCGAGTGCGGGATATCCACTTCGGGCGCGGGCTTGGCCCACAGCGCCGTGGACACGCCCAGAGCAAGCAGGCTGACGCCCGCACGCAGTACGTTCTTCATCGTCCTCTCCATCAACCGGTTCGATCGCCACAGCGCACACGCGTGCGGAACGGCGGGGCCTGCATCCTAGCCAAGGAGCGCGCCCATGACACTAGGCCAGAAGGCCCGGTTTGGGGCCGAAGGTGTGGAGAGGGCGTGAATGTGCGCGCCCCGAGGGGCGCGATCCGCTCAGCCTTCGCGCAGCGGATAGGTCTCGGCGCCTTCTTCGCGGAGCGGCTCGGCGCGCGGCGTGGGCTCGGCACGTTCCACCGGGCGCGCGGCGCCGCAGCGGAACGCCTGGTAGCGGCGTTCGCCATTCAGCGGCTCGTCGATCGGCTGCAGGGTATCGGCGCCCAGTCGCGGCGCTTCGTTGCGCGCCATCACCTCGAGCTCGTCACGCACTTTGATCGGGTCGCGCCGGTAGAAGCCGACCTTGTCTTTCACTTCGACACCGATCTCGCCGAGCTTGGTGCAGACGGAGAGATCCTCGCGCTCGCCGGCGACGCGGATCTGGTTGCCTTCCGGCTCCATCTTGACCCAAGTGCATGCGGACAAGGTCAGGATGACCAGGCCGACCGTGATACGCAAAGCGCCCATAGGTGGTTCCTGTCGAATCGGTAGGTGAGGGCGCAAGAGGATCAAGACGCGCCTGAGCGGGGTGTGAATCAGTCCTGCACCGCCGGGTTGAGGCTGTAGGTGCCGTGCATGGCCGTTTCGGCCAGGACATGCCCCTGCATGGCGCGGTACACGTCACCGAGGCGGAAACCCTCGGGGAGGTCGAGCTGCGCCACGTCGAGCGCATACAGGCGAAAGAAATAGCGATGCGGAATCGTATCGTTGAACGGCGGGCAAGGGCCGTCGTAACCGTAGTAGTCACCGCCCATGTCGGCGTCGCCGGCGAACCAGCTGGTGTAGTCGTTGACACCCTGGCGCACGCCGGCCGGCCCGCGCGCATCGCGCTTGCCGCGAGCGGTGACACCGTCCGACCAGGCACCGGCCTCGATCGCGTCGAGGTCGGGCGGCAGGTCGACCAGCAGCCAGTGGGCGAACTCGACCCGCGGCAGATCGGCAGGCACGCTGCGATCCGGCTTGTTGACGTCATCGCCCCGTGAGGGCACGTCCGGATCGACACAGATCAGCACCAGCGACCTGGTCTCGGCCGGCACGGCCTCCCAGCGCAATCCCGGGTTGCGGTTGGACGACAGCACGCAGGGCTCTCCTGCATCGCCACGACGGCCGAAGGCGAACTCGACCGGAATCGCGCTTCCCGACTCGAACTGCGGGCTGTGGATCTTCATGCGTGCGTGCTCCTGGATGGCGCGAGGGACGGCCGGGCGGCCGTGATCGTCGTCAGCGCGGCGGCTGCAACTGCGCGGCAGTCGGCGCGAGCTTCTCGAACTCGGCCGCGAATGGCCCGGCATAAGCCTGCCAACGACCCGGTGCGAAGCACAAGGGCGTGCCGGACAGGCCTGCGCGCAAGCTTTCGATGCCCTCGGTCGACGGCACCACCCCCAGCTCGAAGAAGTTCGCCAGCTGCTGCGCCGCGGCACCCGGCTGCTCTGCCAGAGTGTCGGCATGCAGCAGCAAGGTTTGCGCAGGCCAGGCCTCGGCCCGACGAAGCAGCTGCCCCAGCGACTGCGAGAGCCACTCGGCCAGACCTGCCGTGCTCGGGTTGGTCCACGGCTGCGGGCCGCCGAACACCAAAGCGTTGAGGAACAGGTCCCGCGGGTCGGCCACCACCGCCGCCAGACGCGCATCGCCGAGCGCAGCGTCGACCCGTCCGTCCCAGTGCGGCAGCCAGTCCACTGCGCGCGCCGGATCGATGCCGCGGGTGCTGAGCATCTTCGCCCAGCCTTCCCGATGCACGATCGCGCCATCCTGGCGCTGCGGCCAAATACCGTCCGGTCGCGGACCCGCGCCGAACCGGTCGTCGAGACAGGCCCAACCCGGCGATTGGCGAACCAGGCCCACCGCCTCGATGGCACGGCTGCCCGGTGGCCCCCACAGCAGTCGTGGCGACGCACCCTCGGCCTGTGTCGCCGACCACGCCTGCACGGCGGGGAACAGCTGTCCGGGCACCCGGGCCTCGGCGGCAGCCCGCCAGCAGCGGGCCGCCTGGTCGTATTCATCCAGTCGGTCGTGGCCCACGCCCTGCCAGATCAGGGCCAGTCGCTTGCCGAATCCGCCGGGCGCTTTCTCGGCCACGTCGGCAGCGAACGCCGTCAATGCGGAGGGATCGCGCTGCAGCAGCACACGCAGTTTCACCAACAGCGGCGCCAGCAGCCCGGGCTCGGAGGCAAGTGCCCGGTCTGCCAGTTGCTCGGCGTCTTCCGGCCGGCCGTGTTCCTCGGCCTCTGCCGCCAACACGCTGAGCAGCGCCGGGCTCTCCGGCAAGGCCGCACTCCAGCGCGCGACGACGTCTGCGGCACCTTCGCCGGCACGCATCGCCGCCGCGTGGCGGAACTGCCAAAGGCCATCCTGATCGCCGTCGCCCTGCAGGGCTTCATCGATCAGGACCAGGGCGGAACCGGCGTCGCCGGCATGGAAGAACAGCCCGGCCAACACGTCGGCTTCTTCACGCGAGACGTCGCCCAGCGCGAGCCAGCGGCGCGCCGTGGCGGTGGCCTCCGTTTGTTTGCCCTGCAACAGCTGCACGCGCAGCATCTCGGCCAGCGCGCGGCGATGGGCCGGATCCAGCTTGAGCAGCGCATCGAGTGTCTCGGCGAGATCGACGTGCCGCTCCTGGCGACGCAGCGCATCGGCCAGCGCCCAGTGCAGCCGCGCCTCGTTGGGCTGAATGGCCAGCGCGCGGCGCAAGGCCTGCTCGGCGAAGGCCGCATTGCCGGCGGCCAGAAAGGCGATGCCGAGCGAAGTCAGGCTCAGAGCATCTTCCGGCACCAGCTCGGAGGCGCGGGTGAGCTTGCGGATGGCCTCGTCGGACTGGCCACGCAGCAGGGCCAGATTGCCCTCCACGGCCAACACGCCGGGATGCTCGGGATCGACCCGCCGGGCCAGCTTGAGCTGCTGCTCGGCCTCGTCGATCTGCCCGGCGGCGATGGCGAGGTGTGCTGCCATGACGTAGGCACTGATGCGGTTGGGATCCTGCTCGACCGCCTGACGCAGCGCCGACCCGGCCGCCTGCGGATCGCGGCGGGCCACCGACAGCGCGGCCCGGGCAACGTGCAGTCCGGCTTGAGCCGGAGCGAGCGCGATGGCCTGGTCGAGTGCGGCTTCGGCGCCATCGAGGTCGCCGGACATCTGCCGCGCGATGGCCAGCGCATGGTGCACGTCGGCGAACTGGGCGTGTTCTTTGGCGGCCGCTTCGGCCAGGGCGAGCGCCTGGACGGCATCGCGACGGGCGATGGCGTCATGAATGGGTTGCAACATGCGGATCCTGCTGGGGTGCGATCGAACCCGCAATTGTACCCCGCTGCTCCGAACCGGACCGAACCGCGCCGCCAGCGGGGCGACACGGGCCCAGCGTGGCAACGCCGTCACCGTCTCGCGCGACCGGCCTCGACGGCCTCGACTCAGTCGTCGCCGGCCTCGGCCTCGCTCGCGCACTCGCGAATGATGAAGTCCTCGGCGTAGCTGCGCCCGCGCAGCCCGGGGAGAAACCCGCAGTGGCCACCGTAGGCGGCGATCTCCAGCCGCGCGCTGGGCGGCAACTGCAGGGCGCGGAAGTCTCCGACGGGAATGATTGGGTCGTCTTCCGCAGTCAGGATACTGACCGGCACCTGCAGACCGCTCAGGCGATCACCGGCAATCGAATACCCGTCCAGGTAGCGCTCCAGAGTGTCGAACTCGGTGTATCGCTCCACCAGCTTGTGGGTCAGCAACCGGATGCCCTGGCGCGGCTGCCAGTCGGCAAAATCGAACGCCCCGGGAAACAGGCGCGCCTTGCGCTGCAGCGAGGCACGCCACTTGCGCAGGAAGTAGGCTTCATAGAACCAAGGCGCCTTTTCGATGGCGGACAGCCCGGCAGCCGGACTCACCACCGGGCAGATGGCGATCGCGCGACGCAGCGGGACGCCGGCGGCCGGGGCACGCAAGGCAACGCGCAGGGCGAAGTTGCCGCCCAGCGAATAGCCCGCCAGCACCAGTGGGCGTTCGGGGAAGCGCGCGCTGATCGCTCCCATCGCGCCGACCACCTCGTCGATGCGATTGGAGTGGAACAGTTCGACGTTCAGATGATGCGAGTCGCCGTGATCGCGCAGGTTCAGGCGAAAGACGTCGAAGCCTTCGTCGAGCAGACGCGCACCGGTGTGCAGCAGATAGGTCGACTGCACGCTGCCCTCCCAGCCGTGCAGCAGCACCACCAGGCCGCGCGGCGGCACCTGCAGCTGCTGGCGGGCGTGAAAGCCCAGCAGGCGCACGCCGGCACCGCAGTCGAGCACCACCTGTTCGCTGGCGGTCTCCAGCAGCGCGCGTCGGCGATGGGCCAGCACCTTGCGCAGGCTGCTCGAGGCCAGCACCGACTGCAGATGCGGATTGCGCAGCATCCGTGTCGGCCGGAACGGGTGGCTCAGCGGCCGGTTCACGGCGAAGGGTCCATGGCGCGTGCGATCTGGTCGCGACAGGCCTCGGCCAGGCGTCGACGACCCTCGGCACCCGGCTTGACCGGTTCGAGGAAGTGCACCTCGGCCACCCGCGGCGGCTCGCCGAGCAGGCGCAGGAAGTTGGCCAGGAAGCTTTCGCCCGCGGCAAACGCCACGATGGTCTGCGCCGATCCGCCGTCGCCGTAGCGCAACGCCACCGGCTGCACCCAGGCCTCGGCGAGCACGGCAGGCTGGAAGATGCGCGCGTGGAACACGCCGAGCGTGCTGCCGTCGGTGGTGCGCCCTTCCGGAAACACGGCGACACTCTCATCGGCGTTCATGCGTTCGAGCATCTGGTGCATCACGCCGTGCAGCGACTCGTTGTTGCCGCGGTGGTGGTAGATGGTACCGGCCTTGCTCGCCAGCCAGCCGACCAGCGGCCAGCGGCTGATCTCGGCCTTGGCCACGAAACCGACCACCTTCTGACTGTGCATCAGCTCGATGTCGATCCAGCTGACGTGGTTGGCGACATAGAACCCCGCCTGCGGCATCGGTGTGCCGAATCGCCGCACCCGCATGCCGAACACGCGCAGCAGGGTGGCCGACCACCAGCGAATCACCCGATGGTCCCAGCGTTCGCCGGCCGGCGTGCGCAGGCGCCGGGTGAGCGGATTGATCGCCAGCACCGTCAGCGGGAGCGCCAGCAGCAGGTGCACGAGCAGGCCCGGAACGCGCAGCGCAAAGCGCAGCGCGCGCCCACTGTCGCGCGAGTCGGAGACCACCGGAGCCAAGGACATGACAAGACGATAGCGCGTGCTGCGGCGCAGCGGAACCCGCCCGGGCGCTCTGCCCGATGGAGCGCTATTGCTTGGGGATGACTGCCAGCGTCAGCCGTGAGACGCAGGTCATGCGACCGTCTTCGTCTTCGAGCTGGATGTCCCAGACCTGGGTGTGGCGGCCGATATGCACGGCGCGCGCCGTGCCGGTCACAAGGCCGCGGGTGACCGGGCGCAGATGGTTGGCGTTGATCTCCATGCCGACGGCGAGAAAACGTTCGCCGTCCAGGCACAGGTTGCCCGCCAGACTGCCCAGGGTTTCGGCCAGCGCTGCCGACGCGCCGCCGTGGAGCAGGCCGAATGGCTGTCGCGTGCGTTCGTCGCAGGGAATGCGCCCGCGCAGGAAGTCGACGCCCAGCTCGGTGATTTCGATACCCAGGCGGCCCGCCAGAGTGTCGGTCGCCTGGGCATTCAGCGCATCGAGGGTTGGGCGGCGGAGAAAAATCCCGCCGCCATCAGGCGCCTGGGCCTGGCCCATGCCGGGAGGCCGCGATCAGCGACGGAAGCCGGGACGCCAGCTGTTGTAGGACTTGCCGGAAGACCAGCCGCTGGTGCGACCGTAGCCCACGCCCATTTCGCGCTCGGCGCCGCGGCGCGAACGCATGCGGTCGATCAGCTCCTCGCGGCGCCCTTCGAGGAAGTCGGCGCGACCGATCGTGGCCGGATCCATGTCCAGTCGATTCGCCTCACGCTGACGGTAGTCGCAGAAGTCGCGGTAGGCGTCGAGCTCGTGCTTGAGCTCGCGGGTGCACAGCTCGATCATGATGGCGTCGTCGAGGAACCCCAACACCGGCACCGTGTCCGGAATGATGTCGCCTTCGTCGACGAAGTAGATCAGCGAACCGAGCACGCGCTTGCGCTCGTCCTCGGGCAGCGCCCAGCCCTCGTCCTGCAGCATCGCGATCAGATCGTTGAGGACCGACAGGCGCTGGGCGATGAAATCGGGCACCTCGGACTTCAAGGCCTCGTCGAGCAGCTTGTGCGCGGCATCGATGACCTGGGCGTCGGTGTATTTGCCGGAAGATTCCTCCGCCTTCTTGCGCGCGGCGACGAAATGCTCGAGGTCGCGGTCGGAGAGATCGATATTGATCGAAAAGCTCATGGTTCGGTCTTCGCAGCAGCCGGGAAAGTGACCAGCCTAGGCCGGGCGGCATTAAAGATCAATCGTCGCCCGGCGGCTTCGGCAGGCCGAAGAAATGCCGCGCAGCCGCCGTGGTGGCCGCAGCGACCTGATCCGCCTGCTCGCCGCGATCGCGCGCCAACTCGGCGCAGATGTGGGGCAGAAACATCGGTTCGTTGCGGCGGTGACTGGGCTTGGGACGCACCGTGCGCGGCAGCAGGTAGGGGCAGTCGGTTTCGATCATCAGCCGGTCGGCGGGAATCAGCCCGACGAGCTCGCGCAGATGCTGACCTCGACGCTCGTCGCACAGCCATCCGGTGATGCCGATGAACCAGCCGCGCTCGAGATAGGCCATCAGCTCGTCGCGCCCGGCGGTGAAACAGTGCACCACGCACCGCCCCAGCCGATCGCCGAATCCGTCGAGGATGGCGAGGAAATCCTCATGCGCGTCGCGCTGGTGCAGGAACACCGGTTTGCCGGTGTCGGCGGCAATCTGCAGCTGCAGCTCGAAGGCACGGCGCTGCGCCGGCCGCGGGGAGAAATCGCGATGAAAATCCAGGCCGCATTCGCCGACCGCTCGCACTTGATCGTGTCGATGCAGCGCACGCAGTTCGGCATCGGCTTCGGCGGTGTACTCCACGGCATGATGCGGATGCACGCCAGCGGTGGCGAACAGGATGCCCGGATGCGCCTGCGCCAGCTCCAGCGCGCGCGCCGAGCCGCCGCGACTGGCGCCGGTCACCACCATCTGGGTGACGCCGTGCGACTTCGCCCGCGCCAGGACGTCGTCGAGATCCGGCTGGAAGCTTTCGTGGCCCAGGTTGGCGCCGATGTCGATCAGGTCATGCATGGATGCAGTCTTCAGTTCTCAGTTGCGTGGTCGGGCAGCGCGGTCGCCTTAGCCCGGGCCAGGATGGACCCAGCTCATGCCCCGGACAGGCTTCAGGAACTCTTCCGCTCTGGCCGTCATCCCGGCGCAAGCCGGAAACCATGCGAGGCGCAAGACCCGGCGGCGTGCCTGAAGCCTGACTACGGAGCCAAGCCGGCGCAGGGATGTGCCGGCCGCGGCAAGCGCATGCGCCGCCGCGGAAAATGGGGCGCGGCATTGACGTGGCCATGCTCGTGTGACCCGCGGCAGGATGCCCGGTGTTGCGCCATGCTAGCCATCCGCAGGCACGCAGCGCTCGGCAGCCCAGGCCCTCAGCCACTGCACCTTTTCGGCCATGATCACCGACAGCGGGCGCGTCGCAGCCAGCGCGGCAAGCACGCGCCGCTGATCGAGCGGCGCCCCCTCGGCATACGCGTCGTACAGGCCGGACACCACCGCCTGTTCGATCTCGGCGCCGGAGAAACCGTCGCTGGCCGCGGCGAGCGCTGCCAGGTCGAATCCGGCCAGGGCCTGCTCGCGATGCTCGAGATGCATGCGGAATGCGTCGGTGCGCGCCGAATCGTCGGGCAGGTCGACGAAGAAGATCTCGTCGAAACGCCCCTTGCGCAGGAACTCGGGCGGCAACTGCGACACGTCGTTTGCGGTAGCGACCAGGAACACCGATTTCTTGCGCTCGGCCATCCAGGTCAGCAGCGAGCCGAGGACCCGCTTGGACACGCCGTCGTCGCTGGATGAGGTCGCCAGACCCTTCTCGATCTCGTCGCACCACAGCACGCACGGCGCCATCGCTTCGGCAGTCTTGAGCGCGTCGCGCAGATTGCGTTCGGTTTCGCCGTGGTACTTGTTGTACAGCGCGCCGAAGTCCAGCCGCATGAGCGGCACGCCGAAGCCGCCCGCGACGGCCTTCGCCGCGAGACTCTTGCCGCAGCCCTGCACGCCGAGCAGCAGCACGCCGCGCGGCGGATCGAGCCCCTTGGGCGTATTGCCCTCGACGAACGGAGCGCGCCGCTGCGCAATCCACTTCTTCAGCCGGCCCATGCCTGCCACCCGGGTGAACTCGGCGGTGTCGGGCTCGTAGTGCAGGATGCCGTCCCGGCCGAGCAGGCCGAACTTGGCTTTCTGCGCTTCGCGCACATCGGCCTCGCCGATCTTGCCGTCGGCATGAATGAGCTGGCGCACGATCTTGCGCGCGTCGACCAGCGACAGACCGAGCAGATGACGAATCAAGGCTCGCTGCGCAGTGGCGTCGACTTCAACCCTGCGGCCGCTGTGCTCACGCGAATAGGCGAACGCCTCCTCGCGCAGCAAGCGTGCCAGCGCCTGCTCATCGGGCAGGCGCACTTCAAACTTGGTGACCAGCTCGACCAGTTCCTCCGGCACCTCGACCTTGGCGCCGATCAGCACCACGGTCTGTTTCTCGCTGGCCTGGCCGAGCACCACTTCGCGCAGGCGCCGCACATTGCTGGCGTAGCGCAGGTAGGGCACGAAGTCGAACAGCATCCAGATGCCGCGCTGCTCCTGGGTGTGCATCCACTCCAGCACCTGGCTGCTGTCGTTGCAGGGCGGCACATCCTCGCCCTCGAAGTCGAGCCGGCTCAGGCCGTCGGTGATGGTCCAGCGCCACAGCGGCCGGAACAGTTCGCCCACCACCCTGCGGAAGGTCTCGAGCAGAACATTCTCTTCATTCGTCTCGATGACGATCAGCGGTGCGCCGGAGCGCACCAGAACCGCGATGTCGTGCGCATCGAACATGCCTGGCCCGATTCCCCATCCCCTGTGCAAGGCGCCAAGGATACCGGGTGCACGCGCCGGATCGCAGCGTCGGGCTGCACAGACGGGGGTGTATCCTGCGATCAGACATGCATCGGGAGCAGCCCATGAGAATCCGGATGATCGCCTGCCTGATCGCCTGCCTGATCGCCTGCAGCGGTCTGAGCCATGCGGCGACCTCGTCTCCGCCCTGGCTGCAGCCGGGGCTGACACCGCAGACCCTGCCGCATGCGCTGGAGCTGGAACCGATGGACGCTGCCAAGCTGATCGAGGCGGATCTCGCGCTCGACGGCAAGCAGGGCACGCCGCGACGAATTGGTCTGGTCAGCGAGCTGGGCCGCGGCCGCATCGGCCTGTCTGCCAAGGACAGCTCGTGGCAGCCGCTCGCGGATGGGCGCCTGCTGTGGCGCGCACACCTGCAAGCGCCGGGCGCGCGCGGGCTGGGCTTCGTGTTCGATGCCTTCCACCTGCCGGCCGGTGCGGAACTGTGGATCCGCCGAGCCGACGGCAGCGACTGGCTGACCCGCTACACCGATGCCGACAATCCGCCTGGTCAGCGACTCTACACGCCGATCCTGGCCGGCGACGACGCGGTGATCGAACTGGTGTTGCCCGCGGCGATGCGCGAGTTCGTCCGGCTCGAACTCGGGTCGGTCACGCGCGCCTATCGCGACGTGGAGCCGGATGCATTCGAGAAAACGGTGGCGGCGAAGTCCGGCAGCTGCAACGTCGACGTCGCCTGTCCCGAGGGCAATCCCTGGCGCGATCAGATCAATTCGGTCGCCCACTACACCTTCCAGAGCGG
>JAGRJY010000007.1 GCA_020442465.1 Lysobacterales bacterium | reverse complement strand
CTGGTGAGGTGGCCGACGACGCGCTTGTCATCGATGGAATCGATGTCAACGCGGCCGTTGCCACCGTCCAGCCCGGTGAGCACGCCGTCGGACGCCAGGTGCATGATGTTGACGATCGTCGTCATGTCGAGCTCGCCGCCGACATGCGCCAGCTCGATCCAGCCCTCGGCGGTAGCCGTGCGCTGCGCTTCAACGAGATCGCCGCGCGGGCTGAGAAAGGTGTTCTCCGGCAGCTCGGCCCCACAGGCGGCGCAGGCCGCGAGGGCCTTGCGGTCGATGGGTTTGGCGGTGAGGTAGATGGTGGTGGTCAGCGTGCCGTCGCTGTCGCGTGCGTCGGCGAAGGCGATGCCGTCGGTGAAGGTCAGTTTGGTGCCGTCACGTTCGCAGAAGCCGGACACGCTGTCGGCATGCGCGATCGGAATCGAAGCAAGGCAAAGCAGCAGCGCAACCAGGCGCATGGCGGAGCACTCCCGAAGTCGATGCGGAAACCCTCTCCGACCGTGGCGTCGGATCGTGCATCAGCCTACTCCTGATTCAGGACGGCGGGGGCAGGGGTTGCAAGAGTCGGGGGTGCGTCGTTGCGATATCTGAACTGCCGCGAGGGGTTCGACTTCCTGTGGGAGGGAATTCATTCCCAACCGAGGCTGCAAAGGCGCACGTTGTCGCGGGGGGCGGTGTGGTGGGTCGGGGATGAATCCCCTCCTACAGGGGCGTGGCGACGGCTGGAGTGCCGCGGGGGGCACGACTTCCTGTGGGAGGGAATTCATTCCCGACCGGGGGCTGCGAAGACGCACGTTGCCGCGGGGGCGGTGTGGCGGTCGGGGATGAATCCCCTCCTACAGGGGTGCTGGGGCCGAGGCCGCGATCTTCTGTAGGAGGGAATTCATTCCCGACCGGGCATCGTCGAGAAGCAGGCGTTCGCGGTGCCTGGTGTGAATGTCGGGGATGAATTGCGGCCCACACCGGCCAGCGCACGACGATGGGGACGGGGCTACTTCCCGAGCAGCTGCATCGCGGTGCGATCGAGCTGCCGCAGCTCAACGGGCAGCGGGCGTCCGTCGCGGATCGACTTGCTGCAGTGGGTGAGCAGGCGCACGGCGCTTTCGATGGAGGCGATGGCCTCGGGCGCGGGCGTGCTGCGGCGCTCCTGCAGCTGCAGGGCGAGTTTCTCCATGCGCCCGCAGAAGCCGCCGAGCGCCGCCGCTCCGGCGGTCTGGCCGGACCCCTTCAGGGTGTGAAACGCGCGTCGGATCTCCTGCAGCACCTCGATGTCGCCGCGGTTCTGCCGCCAGTTGGGCATCAATGCTTCCAGTTCGACAGTGATCTCGTCGAGCTCGGCCAGAAAGACCTCACGGACGTCGGGGTCGAGCTCATCGCGCGGTGCGCCGGAGAACGCATTCCGGATCCATGCCCACAGCCCGCCCATGCTCGCCCCCCACCATGCGATCCACCGGCTGCCATTGTAGGGCGAAGTGCGCCGCCCCGAGGGCATGGCGTGAAATCGAGGCCAAGCATCCGCATGCAGGGTTCCACAGGCGCCGGCATCGAATCGTGTTCGGCGCCCCGTTTCCTAGAGTCGGTAGTCCCGGCCTGGTCGAGGATCCGGCGGTGGCCATGCCGGACACAGCGCCTCCATCGCCTCCATCAAGTCGAGCCACGCGACGAAGGGGTCGCCCTCCGGCAGAGCGCGACCAGACACTCCGGCGTTGGCCGCCAAGGGCGCCTCGACTGCGATCGTCAGTTCACTCATCGTCCTGATCTGCAAGGATCTCATCGAGCAGGGACTCGCGCTGGAACATCGCGAAGTAGCGTCGCACCCGATCCATGTCGAGCGTGGCAGCATTGTTGCGCAGAAGGGCGCGAATATCGTCCAGATCACGCGCGCGGCCGGGATCGTTCACCAGAGCCTGCAGTTTGAACCCGATCAGTCCTTCAGCATCGACCACCCGCAAAGTGCCTAGCGGGGACTCCCGCACACCAGCGCCGGCCAGCAGCGACAGCGCCTCGGGACGATGCGCGAACAGTACGTCCAATCCTTCGTCCCCACGAACATAGTTCGCTGCGTCCACGCTGCGATGCACACAACGGTAGCCGAGCGCTGAGAGCGCATCGTGCAGCCGGTCTGCGTCGTCAACATGCACAAGAAAATCAACGTCTCGCGTAGCCCGCACGACGCGATGAGCGGCCAATGCCAAGCCGCCGATCAGCGCGGGCGGCGTACGCAATGCTGCGAAAGCCTGCAAGGCCTCGCGAATCTGATCGGCCAGTCTGGGCACAATTACATGTTCCGCCGATACTCCCCGCCGACTTCGTACAGGGCGTGGCTGATCTGGCCGAGGCTGTGCGTCTTCACCGCTTCCATCAGGTTCTGGAACACGTTGCGGCGTTCACGCGCGGCGTTCTGCAGGAAGCCGAGGCCGCCGTGGGCGTAGCCGTTGCGGTTGTCCTGGAAGGCCTGCACGTTGTGGATCTGCTGGCCCTTCTCGTCTTCGGTGGAGCGGATCAGCTCGATCTCGGTGACGATATCGCCGCCGTGCTCCTTGGGCAGGAAGGTATTCACGCCGATCAGCGGCAGCGAGCCGTCATGCTTCTTGTGCTCGTAGTACAGCGACTCTTCCTGGATCTTGCCGCGCTGGTACATGGTGTCCATCGCGCCGAGCACGCCGCCGCGCTCGCTGATCGCCTCGAACTCCTTGTACACCGCCTCTTCGACGATGTCGGTGAGCTTGTCGACGATGAAGCTGCCCTGCCAGGGGTTCTCGCAGAAGTTCAGCCCCAGCTCCTTGTTGATGATCATCTGGATCGCCACCGCTCGGCGCACCGACTCTTCGGTCGGCGTGGTGATCGCTTCGTCGTACGCGTTCGTGTGCAGCGAATTGCAGTTGTCGAACAGTGCGTACAGCGCCTGCAGGGTGGTGCGAATGTCGTTGAACTGGATTTCCTGGGCATGCAGCGAACGGCCCGAGGTCTGCACGTGGTACTTCATCATCTGCGAACGCTCATTCGCGCCGTAGCGCTCGCGCATCGCACGCGCCCAGATGCGCCGGGCGACGCGGCCGATCACGGTGTATTCCGGATCCATGCCGTTGGAGAAGAAGAACGACAGGTTCGGCGCGAAGTCGTCGATCTTCATGCCGCGCGCGAGGTAGTACTCGACGATGGTCAGACCGTTCGACAGCGTGAACGCGAGCTGCGAAATCGGATTCGCCCCGGCCTCGGCGATGTGGTAGCCCGAGATCGACACCGAATAGAAATTGCGTACACCCTGGTCGACGAAGTACTGCTGGATGTCGCCCATCATCCGCATCGCGAATTCGGTGCTGAAGATGCAGGTGTTCTGCGCCTGGTCTTCTTTCAGGATGTCGGCCTGCACCGTGCCGCGCACGGTCTTGAGTGTGTCCGCCTTGATCTTCGCGTAGACCTCGGGCTCGACCAGCTGGTCACCGGAGACGCCGAGCAGTCCGAGCCCGAGGCCGTCGTTGCTTTCGGGCAGCATGCCGCCGTACTCGGGGCGGCGACGGCCTTCGAACAGCTTCTCCATCCTGGCGTGCGCGGCGTCCCAGCGCGTCTGGTCGGCGCGCAGGTGCTTCTCGACCTGCTGATCGATCGCGGTGTTCATGAACATCGCGAGGATGATCGGCGCCGGTCCGTTGATGGTCATCGACACCGAGGTCGTCGGTGCGCACAGGTCGAAGCCGGAGTACAGCTTCTTCATGTCGTCGAGCGTCGGCACGTTGACGCCCGAGTTGCCGATCTTGCCGTAGATGTCGGGGCGCTCGGCCGGGTCTTCGCCGTACAGGGTCACCGAGTCGAAGGCGGTCGACAGTCGCGCGGCCGGCAGGCCGACGCTGAGATAGTGGAACCGCCTGTTCGTTCGCTCAGGCGTGCCCTCGCCGGCGAACATGCGGATCGGGTCTTCGCCGGTGCGGCGATACGGATACACGCCGCCGGTGTACGGATACGAACCGGGCAGGTTCTCCTTGCCGAGGAAGGTGAGCAGCTCGCCCCAGCCACGATAGGTCGGCGCGGCGATCTTCGGCACCTGCTGGTGAGACAGCGACTCGCGGTAGTTCTCCACCCGGATCGCCTTACCGCGCACCTGGTACTCGGTCACCTCGTCGGTGATCGACTTGAGCCGCGCCGGCCAGTCGCGCAGCAGCTTGAGATTCTCGTTCGACAGCGACTGCACGGCGTCGTTGTAGCGCTGGCGCAGCAGCACCATGGACCGGTCGACCACCACCGACTCGTCGATGTCGTCGGCGTGCGAGGACTCGGCTTCCATGCGCTTCTGCCACTGGAACACCATGCGCCGGCGGTCGACCGGGCCGTTGCGGCGTTCAACGCCGTTCGGTGGCGCGGCCACGCTGTCGGGTTGGGCCAGCAGGTCTTCGTCCTTGAACAGGTCCAGCGCCGTCGGCAACGACGGGTCGCCCAGTTCATGCAAAGCCTCCCACACCGATTGCGCACGGTCGGCGATCTCGGCCTGGTTCTCGACCTCGCGGTTGATCGCCCTGCCCTGCTCGGCGATTTCGGCCAGGTAGCGCACGCGGGCGCCGGGAATCAGCACCGTGGCACGCGGCTCCTTGAGCTCGGTGTCGACCTGCGGATCGAAATTGCAGCGCCCCGGCGTGGCGTCGCCGGTCTTCTCGCGCAGCAGACGGCACAGGTTCTTGAACATCCAGGTCACGCCCGGATCATTGAACTGGCTGGCGATGGTGGGGAAGACCGGCACCTCGTCGTCCTTCATCGCGAAGGCGGTGCGGTTGCGCTTCCACTGCTTGCGCACGTCACGCAGCGCGTCTTCGGCGCCGCGCTTGTCGAACTTGTTGAGCACGACCAGCTCGGCGAAGTCGAGCATGTCGATCTTCTCGAGCTGGCTCGCCGCGCCGTAGTCCGAGGTCATCACGTAGACCGGGAAGTCGACCAGGTCGACGATTTCGGAGTCGCTCTGGCCGATACCGGCGGTCTCGACGATGACCAGATCGAAGCCGAGGCTGCGCATGAACGCGATGCAGTCCTTCAGCACGATGTTGGTGGCGACATGCTGGCGACGGGTCGCCATCGAGCGCATGAACACACGGTTCGAGCGCAGGCTGTTCATGCGGATGCGATCGCCGAGCAGGGCGCCGCCGGTGCGACGGCGGGTGGGATCGACCGCGATCACGGCGATGCGCATCTCCGGAAACGCCTGCAGGAAGCGGTTGATCAGTTCGTCGGTCACCGAAGACTTGCCGGCGCCGCCGGTACCGGTGATGCCGACGACCGGCACCTGCCCACCCGCAAGCTGCCACTGCTTGCGCAGGTGCGTCAGCTCGGATTCGGCCAGTGCGCCGTCCTCGATCGCGGACAGCACGCGACCGATGCCGATCTCGTCGCCCTGCTGGGGCGCCGCATCGCCCTGCCCGGCCGCCGGGCCGATGGTGTGGCGCGCGGCACCGGCCCTGCGCACCACGTCCTCGATCATCGCGACGAGGCCCATGTGCATGCCGTCGTTCGGGTGGTAGATGCGCTCGACGCCGTACTCCTGCAGCTCGCGGATCTCCTCCGGCGTGATCGTGCCGCCGCCGCCGCCAAACACGCGCACGTGGCTGGCGTTGCGCTGCTTCAGCATGTCGACCATGTACTTGAAGTACTCGACGTGGCCGCCCTGGTAGCTGGACAGCGCAATGGCGTCGGCGTCTTCCTGCAGCGCGGCGCGCACCACGTCTTCGACCGAACGGTTGTGGCCCAGATGGATGACCTCGGCGCCCTGCGCCTGGATCAGCCGCCGCATGATGTTGATCGCCGCGTCGTGACCGTCAAACAGGCTGGCCGCAGTGACGAAGCGCAGCGGGCTGGCTTCGGGCGCGGTCTCGGTCGCGTGGCTGGCTGAGGTGCTCATGGCGGCTCCGGCAAACAGTCAGGAAAGGACGGAACCTCCGTACCCACTCGGAGGTTCCCGCGGTGCACGGACGCACCGCCGCGGTCACCGACGCAAGTCGCTGGCGCGCGGAAGCCGGGTCCGGACTCGTGCCGGACTCGGCGCGGGCTGGCAAGTCCGGGAGGGACTTGGCCAGCACCTATCCCACTAGTGTAGCGGCTTGCAGCCCGTACGGCCCCGCATGGATGCGCGCAGCCACCGCGCCATCCGCGCCCGCCTGCCGCCGGCGCCGGCGGAATGCCCGGTTCAGTGCTTCGCCGCGCTGGACTCGCGCAGAAGCAGCACGCCGAAGTTCGCTGCGGCGAGAATGAGCAGCATGAACAAAGTCAGTACGTAGGCGAACGCGGCCACACGGTGGGTGATGCCCAGCGCCACCAGGGCCAGCAACACGATCATCAGCGCCGCGGGCAGCACGAACAGCCAGGCCAGCAGGCCGATGCGCCCGGTGCCGCCACGCAACAGGGTGGCGCCGGCAAACAGCAGGTACAGCGCCAGCATCGCCGAGGCATGGCGCAGAGCCAGTTCGATCGGCATGCCGGCCGTCGTCAGCACCGAGGGCAGGAACGCGAACATCGCCGCGCCGAGCGAGGCGATCAGCAGATCGCGCAGGCGGGCCCGATCGGCCCGGCTTTCGGCATCCTGGCCGCGCCGCTGCAAGGCCTCGGCAATGCCCGAGAACCCGGCGAGCGCGATGCCGGCCTCCCCGAGGGTGAGCAAGAGCTCCTGATCCATCCCTGTCCCCATATGCGTGCCCCCATATGCATGCCCCCGGTGCGGCGGCCAGGTGCGGCGGCCGGTTTCGGTCGCTCCCTCTGCACGATGCCATTGAAGGACTGCGGAGTACACGACGGGCAGGCCGGCCGGAGGCGGCCGCCCCAATGATGCGGCGGGGCTCAGCCGGGCACGTCGGCGAACACGCGATCGAGAAACGGCGTCATCTCGCTGCGGATCATCAGCATGGCACCACGCGGCGACAGGAAGGGCTCGTGGTGCGCGCCCGCGCGTGCGATGAGGAAGTCGCCCGGCCCGTAGGCCTTGCCGCCCCAGAGGATTTCGCCTTCCATGACCAGGCATTCTTCTTCGGACGTATGCGAATGCTCGGGAATGGCCGATCCGGGCTCGAGACGCCAGATGCTGGTCTGCGTGTTCGCCGAACGGTCGACGCGCAGCGGCTTGATCGCCACGCCGGGAATGAGCGGGATGAACGCGCGCTCGTCGGCGCGGATGATGCGATACGGCCCGAGCGCTTCATCCAGCACCCGGGTACGCAGCGCGGCCAGCCGCGGGGCAGCGACAGCGGCCAGCTGAGAGGCTTCGAGCAGGGCCAGGCGCAGGTCGTCGTCTTCGCCCCAGTCGAAGCCATCGTGCAGACGGCCGTCGGACGCGGCGCTCATCGCCGAGCTCCGGGGTCACGGACGATGGCGCACTCAGGGCGCGACATGTCCCTGCTGCTCGAGATAGGCGCGCATGCTCTGCAGTCCGCGACGGACATGCGACTTCACCGTGCCCAGCGGCATGCAGATGCGCTCGGCGATTTCCTGGTGGCTGAGGCCCTCGATGAAGGCCAGCGCCACGCAGCGTTGTTGCTCGTTGCTCATGACTCGGAAGGCCTGTTTGACGAGTGACTTGTCCTGCAGCTGCTCCAGCACTTGCTGGGCTGCACTCTCTTCGTCGGTGTACGTGGCGATGACGACGTCCAGATGCGCGCCGCCACCTTCGTCGGGGCGCGCTCTTCGCCTGCGCAGGCGGTCGATCGACCGACTGTGGGTCAAGCGTAGCAGCCAGGCCTCGACGGATCCGCGAGCCGGGTCATACTTGCCGGCATCGCGCCAAACCTGGGAGAACACATCGGCCACCGCCTCCTCGGCATCGGCCTCGCAGCGCAGCACCCGCTCGGCGACGCTCAACAGGCGCGCCGCGCAATGGTCAAACAGCTTGCCCAGGGCGACCCCGTCGCGCTCGACAATGGCCGCCACCCAGTCGCGCAACTGCACTTCCACGGCGCTGAGGGGCGTTTCTGCGGGGGTTGGCATGACAACATTGTGTGGGCTGCGGGCCGAACTGGACAATGGCCCGAACGGGTACTTCACTTCTTGATCAAGATCAGGCTGGTAGGCTGCATCCGCTTGCCAAGGTTGAACGTAGAGCTTCGCTCACCGGATTGACCGAAGGGGAAAATCGGCTCGATTCGGCGTCTTTCCACGCTACTGAACGAGGGGTTTCCATGGCTCTGTTTTCCAGAATGGCTACCGCAGTATTTGCGCTGGCCTCAGTCTCGGCGATGGCCGCGGACCACCGCGACGGCCCGCTGGCGACCGGTGACCCGGCTGCCGACCTGAACGACGTGTACACGTTCGTCAACCCGAACGACCCGGACGAACTCATCGTCATCCTCACGATGCACCCGGGTGCCAGCTATGCCACCCGCTTCTCCGACGCAGTGGACTATCGCTTCCACATCGACAACGGCACGCCGAACGGCACCACGCTGATCAGCTGCCGGTTCAGCGACGGTGGTGCCCGCGTGCTGTGCCGCGGCGCCGGCGACACCCTGTACGCCGAAGGGCGCATCGAGCAGCTGATCGACGCCGACGACCTGCGCGTGTGGGCCGGCCTGCGCGACGACCCGTTCTTCTTCGACGGCCCGGCCTTCCAGCGCACCCGGCAGACCCTGGCGCCGCAGTTCACCAACCCGGGCGTCAACAGCTTCACCACCAACACGCTGACCATCGCACTCGGCATCAACAGCGACCGGCTCAGCAACAACGGCGCCAATCCGGTGCTGAAGGTTTACGCCTCCAGCGCGCGCATCGACGACTTCGGCATCAGCGCCGGCCACTCGGGTGCGTGGTACGACCCGGCCAACTCGGGCCACGGCGTGTTCATCCACACCATTGGCGCCGACCCGAACGATCCGCAGTCGCCGCGCACGATGGTGGCGCACTGGGCGGTGTTCGATAACCAGGGCAACCAGCTCAACGTCTACGGCGCCGGACCGATTACCGACAATCGTGCCGTGGTGAGCGTGATCACTTCGCGCGACGGCCGCTTCCCGCCGATGACGAACCCGCCCACGCACACCGACTTCGGCACCCTGACCTTCGACTTCACCAGCTGCAACCAGGGCACGATGACGGTGGCGCCGCTGCAGAGCACCGGCTTCGCACCGACGACGGTCAACCTCACCCGTCTGACTGCGGTGGAAGACCTGAACTGCACGCTGTTCAGCGAAGGCCAGATCGATCGCAACGGCCGGCCGGGCATCAACACCGCGCTGATCGACCTGCTCGCCGACACCGGGCTGCGCGACGTCTACAACCGCGCCGAAGATCCGTCGACCTGGGCAGCGCAGTTCCAGACCGAGATGGCCAACAACCTGGCTGCGCTGGACACGCTCGACGGCGCAGCCAATGCGCTGGTGCCGCCGGCGACGCTGGCGTCGATCCTGGTCGACGACCGTCTGATCGTCGACGTGTCGAAGCCGACCTGTACGGCCTATCTGGCGGTCGAACTGAACGTGCCCAACGACTGCGGCGGGCGCACGCTGATCCGCGACGTGATCGACGACACGCTGGGCGCCGTGGTCGGCCCGGGCGTCAGCGACTTCGTCGACAACGACAGCGTCTTCCTCGACGACTTCCCGTTCGTCGGCAACCCGCTGTGACACCCACCCTGCCGTTCTGGCCCCAACGGGCCAGAGCCGCGGGACCCCGCACCGCCGTGCACGCGGCCGCCCTGGTGGCGGCCGCGCTGCTGTCGGCCGGCTGCGCAAAGACCTCGCGCCCCGACCAACCCGCTGTGACCGAGTCTCCGATCGCGCCGGCACCAGCCGTGCCCGTGGGCAGCATCGAAGTAGCGCCGACCGCCACCACCGCGCCTGCGCCACGCCGATCCTTCTGGCCGATCGACACGCAAAGCCTGCGCACCACCTCGGCCGATATCTGGATCGGCAACCTGCAGGCGCGCATCGACACCCTGAGCGCCAGCAAGCACGATCCACGTCGTGCCGGCAAGCTCGCGGCCGCGCTTTACGCCCGCTACCGCGTACTCGGTCGCATCGAAGACGCCGAGCAGGCGCTGGCCGTGCTCGAAGCCGTGCCGCGCGCCGAGCTCAACGGCGAGGAACAGCTGGTACTGGCGCGAATCCTCTCCGGCTTTCACCGTTTCGGCGAGGCCGAGGCGCTGCTGAAACACTTGCCGGACGGCGCGCTCGCCAGCGAGCGTGCGGCCATCGGTCGCGACATCGACGTCGCGCTGGGACGCTATCGCCGGCTGCAGGACGACTTCGCCGTGGCGGAGCAGCCGGTCAACGACTTCTACGAACTGGCTCATCGCGCCGATCTGCTGGTGCTGCAGGGCAAGCTGGCGCCGGCCGAGCAGCAGTACCGGCGGGCGCAGTCGCTGTACCGCGACGTCGATCCGATGCCACTGGCCTGGCTGCACACGCAGATGGGCATCGCCCTGCTTCGCTTCGGCGACATCGAACGCGCACGCACCTTCTTCGCGGCCGCGGTGGATCGCCTTCCCGGCTATGCCCTGGCCGAGGAGCATCTGGCGGAATGCGAGACCCTGCTTGGCCGCTTCGATCGCGCCAGGGCGCGCTATCACCGGGTGATCGAGCAAACCGGCAACCCCGAGTTCATTGCCGCGCTGTCCGGCCTTGAGCGCACGACCGGCCACATCGAAGAAGCCGACGCCTGGCACGCGCGGGCGCGGGCTCGATACGCTTCGCTGCTGAAGCGGCAGCCCGCAGCGTTCGGCTACCACGCTGTGGAATTCTTCATCGAGTCCGGCGATGCCGAGCGTGCACTGGGACTGGCCCGCGAGAATCGCAAGCTGCGTGGCGACATCTCGAGCCGCATCCTGCTGATGCGCGCTGCGCGCGCCGCCGGCGCCGATCAGGAGGCCTGCTGGGCCTGGCAGGAAGCCGCGGCGACCGGCCTCAATCCGCCCGAGTGGAGCGAGGAGCGCGGACGCTCGCCCTGCGAGGAGGATTGACCCGCGGCATGCCGGAGACGCGGGCGCGGCAATGGTCGATCCGGCCCACTGCCGCCGCGCGACAGTGAACCGGACGCAGCCGGCGAGCGCCGGCAACGATCAGCGTGGCGGCTGGATGTCGACGTCGGTGGCAAAGTCGTAGACGATCGTCACCGCGTCCTTGCCGTCACGCGAACGAACCCGGACCGGATAGCCGTTGTCCTGGCAGATCGCCACTTCCGAATCCGACTTGCTCTTCACGCCCATGAACTCACCCGAGGCGGTGTACCGGTACAGCTTGGACGCGCAGCCCTCGACGGTCTCCTCGCCCACTTCGCTGACTTCGCCCAGACCCTGGATGCCCTTCTCCATCGCATCCTTCGAGTAGCTGGCGATCATCTGCGACATGTTCATCGGCATCTGCATCCACTGCCCGCCCGCATTCATCCAGGTGCCCTGAGGCAGGATGATCATCTCGGTGTCCGGGTTCTTCATGTGGAACTTGGACGGCCATTCCACCCGCATGGTGGTGGTGTAGTCCTTGCCGCGCACCTGGGTGGCGATCTGCGCGGTGTACTCGCCGCGCGAGAACGCCTTGGTGAACGAGTCGATCACGTCCTGGCGCGCGTCGGCCAAGGCCGAAGCCGAAAACGCCGAACCGGCAAGCAGCACGACACCGGCCCAAAGCTTGCTCTGCATCATGGATCCAAGCCTCCGTTTCAAGAGGCGCGCATGATAGCGCGCGGCGACCATACGTCGGGGCATGGTTCGGGACACGCAGCAGGCCGGGCAGCATCGGGGTTCTTCGTTTAAAATGTAACTACCGGGCCCGGAGGGGGCCCCGGCCTACGCACTCTTCACCCCACACACAACTGGATGAATGCTGTCCGGCAACGAGCACGGCGGGCATGCACGCATCCACGCGGAGCCAAGCATGATCTTCGAAACCATTGGTCACACCGGCCACGAGCAGGTGGTGTTCTGCCACAACAAAGACTCGGGACTGAAAGCGATCATCGCCATTCACAACACCGTTCTCGGCCCGGCGCTGGGCGGTCTGCGGATGTGGCCCTACGCCACCGAACAGGATGCGCTGAACGACGTGTTGCGCCTGTCGCGTGGCATGACGTTCAAGGCGGCAGTGGCCGGCCTCAACCTCGGCGGCGGCAAGGCCGTGATCATCGGTGACCCCAACAAGGACAAGAGCGAAGCCCTGTTCCGCAGTTTCGGTCGCTTCGTCAGCTCGCTCAACGGCCGCTACATCACCGCCGAGGACGTCGGCATCGACGTCAACGACATGGAGTTCGTGCTCAAGGAAACCGACTACGTGACCGGCGTGCACCAGGTGCACGGTGGCTCGGGCGACCCTTCGCCGTTCACCGCCTACGGCACCATGCAGGGCCTGCTCGCCTCGCTGAACGTGAAGTTCGGCAATGAGGAAGTCGGCAAGTACAGCTATGCCGTCCAGGGCGTCGGCCACGTCGGCATGGAGTACGTGAAGCTGCTGCGCGAGCACGGCGCCAAGGTGTTCGTCACCGACATCAACAAGGAAGCCGTGCAGCGCTGCGTCGACGACTACGGCTGCGAAGCGGTCGGCCTCGACGAGATCTACGACTGCGACGTCGACGTCTACAGCCCTTGTGCGCTGGGCGGCACGGTCAACGAGAAGACCCTGCCCCGCATCAAGGCCAAGATCATCTGCGGCGCGGCGAACAACCAGCTCGCCACCGACGAGATCGGCGTCGAAGTGGAGAAGCGCGGCCTGCTGTACGCGCCGGACTACGCGGTGAATGCCGGCGGCCTGATGAACGTGTCGATCGAGTTCGACGGCTACAACCGCGAGCGCGCGATGCGCATGATGCGCGGCATCTACTACAACCTCGGCAAGATCTTCCACATTGCCAAGCGCGACGGCATCCCGACTTTCAAGGCCGCCGACCGCATGGCCGAAGAGCGCATCCACGCCATCGGCAAGATCAAGCTGCCGCACATGGGCAACGCCGCGCCGCGCTTCCTCGGTCGTAGCCGCGGGCAGTAACTAGCGAAAGATCGGGCATGGCTTGCCCTTGCGAGAGATCGGGCATCCTGCCCGACTCTCGCGCACACGGACGCGGCCTGGCCGCGCCACGTGTGCCGGATCAGGCGAACCGCGCCTGATCCGAGCGTCGCATCCGTGCGCCGCATTTGGCTACTGAACAGGTTTTTTCGGAGATTCCTCATGCGTCCGTTCCCTCTCGGCGAAGACCTCGATGCCCTGCGCGATACCGTGCGCCGCTTTGCGGAGACGGAGATCGCACCGCGTGCCGCGCAGATCGACGAAGAGAACTGGTTTCCGCAGGATCTGTGGCCGAAGCTCGGCGAGATGGGACTGCTCGGCATCACCCTACCGGGCGAGTTCGGCGGCTCCGAGATGGGCTACCTCGCCCACCTCGTGGCGATGGAGGAGATTTCGCGTGCGTCGGGCAGCATCGGTCTGTCGTACGGCGCGCACAGCAATCTCTGCGTGCAGAACCTCTACAACAACGCCAACGAAGCGCAGCGCCACAAGTACCTGCCCAAGCTGTGCTCGGGCGAGTGGAAGGGTGCGCTGGCCATGAGTGAGCCCGGCGCGGGTTCCGACGTGGTCGGCTCGATGGGCTGCCGCGCCGAGCTGCGCGACGGCGTCTACGTCGCCAACGGCAACAAGATGTGGATCACCAACGGGCCCGAGGCCGACGTGCTGGTGGTCTACATGCGCACTGCGCCCAAGGAAATGGGCAGTCGTGCGATGACGGCGTTCATCGTCGAGCGCGGCATGAAGGGTTTCTCCACCGCGCAGAAGCTGGACAAGCTCGGCATGCGCGGCTCGAACACCTGTGAACTGGTGTTCGAGAACTGCGAGATCCCTGCCGAGAACGTGCTCGGCGAGGTCAACCAGGGCGTCAAGGTGCTGATGTCGGGCCTGAACACCGAACGGCTGGTGCTTACCGGCGGCCCGCTCGGGCTCATGCAGGCCGCGATCGACCTGTCCTTGCCCTACGTCCGCGAGCGCAAGCAGTTCGGCGAGGCGATCGGCACCTTCGGCATCATGCAGGCCAAGATCGCCGACATGTACACGATGCTGCAGTCCTCGCGTGCCTACGCCTACATGGTGGCAATGGACTACGACCGCGGCGACAAATCGCGCATCGACCCCGCAAGCTGCCTGCTGCACGCTTCCGAAGCCGCCGTGCAGGTCGGCCTCGAAGCCATTCAGACCCTAGGCGGCAACGGCTACATCAATGAATTCCCGGCCGGACGCATCCTCCGCGACGCCAAGCTCTACGCCATCGGCGCCGGCACCAACGAGATCCGCCGCATGCTGATCGGCAGGGAGCTGTTCGCCGGGCGGGCGTAGGCGCTGCGTCCAGCCGCCGATTCGGCACGTAGAACCTGCGGCGGATGGCCTTTCAGCCACCGCCGAAGCGCCATCGCCAGGCCCATCACGTCGATCTTCGCGGCGGCGGGCTCAATGTGAACTTTTTTACGTTTCGGGTCGTTACATCCTCCGCCGTATGTGGCAGGCTGTGACGCCTCGGGGACGACAACGCAGCGGGGCGGCGAGTGGAAGACGAGCTGTTTCTCGACGAGGAGCTGTTCTCCGGCCATGAGGCACCGCCGGTCGTGCCCTGGAAGGTGCTGATCGTCGACGACGAGCCGGAGATCCACTCGGTCACCAAACTCGTGCTCGGCGATTTCCAGTTCGAGTCCCGCCCCCTCAGCTTCCTTTCCGCCTACTCGGGCAGCGACGGCAAGCGGCGGCTGCAGGAGCATCCGGACATCGCCCTGATGCTGCTCGACGTGGTGATGGAGACCGACCACGCCGGTCTCGATGTCGCGCGCTGGACCCGTGACGAGCTGAAGAACACCTTCATTCGTATCGTGCTGCGCACCGGTCAGCCGGGCCAGGCTCCCGAGCAGCGGGTGACCACCGAATACGACATCAACGACTACAAGGAAAAGACCGAGCTGACCACGCAGAAGCTGACCGCAACCGTGCGTGTTGCCCTGCGCGGCTATCGCGACATCATGTTGATCGAGCGCGCCCGCCAGGGCCTGGAGCGCGTCATCGAGTCGTCGGCCTTCATCTTTTCGCGCCAGCGCACCACCGAGTTCGCAT
>JAGRJY010000046.1 GCA_020442465.1 Lysobacterales bacterium | reverse complement strand
TGCGCGGCGTCACGCGCTGGTCAGACGCGCGGTCGCGGTCGAGAACATCGGCCGCATCACCTGCATCTGCACCGACAAGACCGGAACCCTTACCGAGGGCCGACTGCAGCTGGCGCATGTGCTGCCCACCGACGGCGTCGCGGTCGCGCGGCTGCTGCACGCTGCCGCCGGTGCATCGGGCCCGGATCTCGGCGATCCGGTCGACGCGGCGATCGTCGCACGCGCAGGAGCCGTGGGCACCGTGGCCACGTTTCCCTTCAACGAAACCCGACGACGGCAGGTGGGTCTCATCGATGGTTCAAACGGTCGGCGGGCGGTGATGAAGGGCGCGCCCGAGACCGTGATGGCCTGTTGCGCGCTCGGACCGGACGATGCCACAGCCTTGAGTGCGCGGCTGTCGCGACTCGCAGCCGAGGGCCACAAGGTGCTTGCTTGCGCCGAGCGACCCGTTGATGCGGACGCTACCGCAGAGCCCGACGACGGCTTCACCTTCCTTGGCTTCCTCGCGTTCGAGGACCCCTTGCGCGCCGGCGTCGCCGATGCCGTTGCGGCGGCACGCCGACTGGGCATCCGGGTCATCATGCTGACCGGTGACCACCCCGCCACGGCGGTGGCGATCGCTGCCGAGCTTGGACTGGGCGATGACCATCCCAGTGTGCGCGAGGGCGATGCCGTCATCGCCGACGATGCACCGCTGCCTGACGTGATTGCACGCTGCCTGCCCTCGCAGAAGCTCGCCCTGGTGCAACGCCTGCAGGCGCAGGGCGAAATCACTGCGGTGACTGGCGACGGCATCAACGATGTGCCCGCGCTGCGGGCGGCCGATGTCGGCATTGCCATGGGTGAGCGGGGAACGCGGGCGGCACGCGATGCGGGCGCCATCGTGCTGCTCGACGACAATTTCTCGACTCTGGTCGGCGCGATTGCCGAGGGACGCCAATTGTTCGCGAATCTGCGCGCCAGTTTCGCCTTCCTGCTGATCGTGCACATCCCCCTGGTGCTCACCGCGGCGCTGCTGCCGCTGGCAGGCGAGCCGCTGCCCTACCTGCCGATGGTCATCGTGCTGCTGGAGCTGGCGATACATCCGCTCGCCCTGCTGGCGTTCCAGCAAGCCAGTGCCGAGGGGAAGGGCGCTCCGGCGACCCGTGGAACCCGCATCTTCGATCGCGTCCATATTGCCTGGCTGCTGGCAGCCGGCTTGGTGACGACGGCGGCGGTATCCGTCGGGTGGCTGCTCAACGTGGATGCCTCGGTCGGCCAGGCGCGGGCGACGGTCGCCGGCCTGCTTCTGGCACTGGCCGTCGGCAGCGCCGCCGGACTGTCGGGCCTGAGGGGCGCGTTGGCCCGTCGTGCCATCGCCGCGGTCGCCGTAGGCGGCTTTGGCATGCTGGGCTGGGCGCCTGGGGCGGCGCTGCTCGAGGTCGATGCCTTGGGCATGACAGCGATCCCTTCCATGGCCGCGATGCTGCTGGGCGCCGCCGGGCTGGGCATCGCGATGCGCCGGTCGCGACCGGCCCGCGGCTGATGCCGCAATCCGCGGGATTTGCAGCGGATGCGGCATTTGTCCGATGACTGCCTGCGGTCACACCCGCAGTCTGGGTCTGCCTCAACCACAGAGATAGGCCCATGACTACGGTTCGCGTGTACGACCTGCCCACCCGGATATTCCACTGGAGCTTCGCGGCGCTCTTCGTCACCGCGTATGCCATCGCCAATCTGGTCGACGACGACTCCGCCCGCTTCGCCTGGCACATGCTGGCTGGACTGATGCTGGTCGCGACCGTCGTGTTCCGACTGGTCTGGGGTCTGGCGGGCACGCGCCATGCGCGGTTCTCGGACTTTTCGCTTCGCCCGAGCGAACTGGCGAACTACCTGCGGGGCGTGATCGGGGGAGGCGGACGGCGTTGGGCAGGGCACAACCCCGCGTCCAGCTGGGCCGCGCTGTCGATGATGGCCATTGCGCTGGCCATGGGCGCCAGCGGGCTTTCGATGGCCCTCGGCGTCGCGCCCGAGTGGGTGGAAGAGGCCCACGAAGTGCTGGCCAATGCCTTACTGGCGATCGCACTGCTGCACGTGGCGGGACTCGCGATCCATGTCCTGCGCTATCGCGATGGCTTGCCGGCGAGCATCGTCAGCGGCCACAAGCGTGATTTGCCCGACGGTACGCCGGCGGTAGCACCCCGCGGTGCCGCCGCCCTGCTGTTGTTGCTCGTGCTGGCGGGAACCGGCGGACTGCTGCTGCGCGGCTATTCTCAAGCCGATGCGACGCTGCAGCTGTTCGGAACCCGGCTGCAATTGGGCGAGAATCATCACGCCTCGCGCAACGCGAGCGAATCGGGCCATGACGATTGAGAGCGGGCGGATGACCACGAGCGGGACTCGG
>JAGRJY010000045.1 GCA_020442465.1 Lysobacterales bacterium | reverse complement strand
GCCGCGGCCTGAGCCGGTCCGCCGCGGCAAGGCGACGTCGCAAGGCGTCGAACCGTTCACATTTCTATACAGAATGTTCTGTATAGTTATGGCCCATGTCCCGGCAACCCAAGGCCCGCACCAAGGTGCTCGAAGCTGCGCGCAAGATCGTGCAGGAGAGCGGCGCCGGCGCGCTCACCTTCGATGAGTTGAGCCGCGTCAGCGGGGTGACCCGTGGCGGTATCACCTATCATTTTCCGACCAAGGACGCGCTGCTGCGCGGTCTGCTCGAGCACGACATGGAGCAGTGGCAGGACAGCGAGGAAGCCTGCACGCCGAAGGACTGCCCCTGTCCGCAGCGTGCCGAACTGATCGGGTTCATTCGCTCGCACACCAGCCGCGACGAGAACCGTCGCCGTTTCGTCGCCGGCATGCTGAGTGCGGCGGTGCACGAACCCGAACTGCTCGACGCCTGCCGCGCCGAGATTCGTGACCGTTTTGCCGGGCAGAAGTGGGACGAAGCCGGCCTGCGCGCCTACCTGCTGCGTTCGGCGGCGATCGGCATGTTCTGGGACGAGGTGTTCCAGTTCGACCACCTGCCGCCGAAGGCACGCAAAGACCTGATTGCCCTGATGGAACGACTCGCCGAGGAATGGACCTCGGCCGACGCCGCCACCGCCTCCGCGCCCGTCACGCCGAAGCCGCCGCCGCAGGCGAAGGCCGGTCGCGCGGCGCCGCCCGCTGGCGCCAGGCCTGCCCGCACACCGAACACCGATTCTCACCCGACCAAGAACAAGCACTGAAACCCCAGGGGTCCCGCATGCATACCGACTCGACACTCCGCGGCGCAGGTTCGCTGCGCCTTTCATTCGTCCTGCTGCTCACCGCGATGGCCACCGCCTGCGGCGGGGGCGGCGAGGGCGATGCCGGCCAGGCATTCCAGATGCCGCCGCAGCCGGTCAACGTCGCCGCCGTGGTCGCCCGCGACATCGCCGAGTGGGACGAGTTCTCCGGCCGCATCGAAGCGATCGACAGTGTCGAGATCCGACCGCGCGTCTCGGGCTACCTCAAGGCGGTGCACTTCGAAGAAGGGGCCGAAGTCGCCCGGGGCGATCTGCTGTTCAGCATCGACGATCGCGAATACCGTGCTGCCGCGGCCAGCGCCCGCGCCCAGGTCGTGCGCGCACAGACCCGGCTCGACGTCGCCAAGCAGGAGCTGGCACGCAGCGAGAAGCTGCTGGCGGTCAAGGCCGCTTCGGTCGAAGAAGCCGAGCAGCGCCGCGGTGAGGTGAAGCAGGCCGAAGCCGATGTCGTGGCCGCGCGGGCGGCGCAGACGCAGGCCGATCTGAACGTCGAGTTCACCCGTATCACCGCGCCGATCGACGGCCGCGTCGGGGCGGCGCTGATCCGCCCGGGCAACCTGCTTGCGGCAGGTCAGTCGATGCTGACCACCCTGGTGTCGATCGATCCGGTCTACGTGCACTTCAGCGGCGACGAGCGGATGTATCTCAAGTACCAGGATCTGGCGCGTGAGGGCCTGCGTCCGAGTTCGCGCGAAACGCGCAATCCAGTGCGTGTCGGACTCTCTAACGAGGAGGGTTTTCCACACCAGGGCGAGATGGTGTTCGTCGACAATACGATCGATGCCGCCACCGGATCGATCGAAGCCAAGGCGCTGCTCGACAATGCCGACCGTCGCTTCACGCCTGGCCTGTTCGCACGCGTGCAGCTGATCGGCAGCGCCAAGCATCCGGCCCTGCTGATCCACGATCAGGCCGTGCTCACCGACCAGAATCGCAAGTACGTGTTCGTCGTCGGCGAGGGCAACACGGCGCAGCGCAAGGACGTCGAGCTCGGCGGCAAGGTCGATGGACTGCGTATCGTCACTGCCGGCCTCGAGGCGACGGATCGTGTGGTGGTGAACGGGATGAAGAAGATCTTCTTCCCCGGCGCGCCGCTGCAGCCGGTCGACGTGCCGATGGACGCCCCCAACACCATCGTCGCGGCGCCGGAAGGCGCGGCGCCACCGCAGGGCTGATCCCGTGCACGTTGCCATCGCCTGCAGCGAACCGCTGCGGTCGCCATGCGTCAGCCTGCGCCGCGCGCCGCCGCGCGCGCACTGCGCGGTGGCGGGCGCGAACCCACCAACCAGCTTTCGCGCGCCTCGGTCCGCGGCCGGTCTCCCGGCTCGGTCGCAGCGCAGCGCGCCACTTTCTTACAGGTTCTGACTCATGGCCCACGCGGACTTTTCGAGAATCTTCGTCGACCGCCCGATTCTCGCGGCGGTACTCTCGCTCCTGGTATTCCTGGCCGGCCTGGTCGCGATTCCGAACCTGCCGATCAGCGAGTATCCCGATGTGGTGCCGCCGTCGGTGCAGGTGACGGCGCTGTATCCCGGCGCGAATCCCAAGACCATCGCCGACACCGTGGCCGCGCCGATCGAGGAAGCGGTCAACGGCGTCGAAGGCATGATCTACATGAAGTCGACGGCCGGTTCCGACGGCACCATGCAGTTGACCATCACCTTCAAGGGCGGGGTCGATATCGACCTCGCTACCGTGCAGGTGCAGAACCGCGTGGCGCAGGCCTTGCCGCGCCTGCCCGAAGCGGTGCGCCAGCTCGGCGTCACCACGGTGAAGTCGTCGCCGAACCTCACCATGGTCGTGCACCTGTACTCACCCGACAACAGCTACGACGGCCTGTATTTGTCCAACTTCGCCAACCTGCGCGTGCGCGACGAGCTCGCGCGTCTGGATGGTGTCGGCCAGGCGATCGCGTTCGGCGCCGGCAACTACGCCATGCGCGTCTGGATCGATCCGGACAAGGCCTCGGCGCGCGGCCTGACCGCCACCGACATCATCGGCGCGATCCGTGAGCAGAACGTCGAGGTCTCCGCCGGCACCATCGGCGGTCCGCCCGATCCGGAAAGCCCGGTGCAGCTGTCGATCAATGCGCAGGGCCGTCTCGACACGCCCGAACAGTTCGGCGAGATCGTGCTCAAGGTAGGCCAGGACGGCCAGATCACCCAGCTCGCCGATGTCGCGCGCATCGAACTGGGCTCCAATTCCTACACCATCGATTCGCTGCTGAACAACGAAGCGGCGACGGCGGTGGTGATCTTCGAAGCGCCCGGCGCGAACTCGATTGCCCTGTCGGATGCCGTGCGCGCGAAGATGGCCGAACTGGAGCGCAACTTCCCGGCCGGCGTGGCCTGGACGGTGGCCTACGACCCGACCGTGTTCGTGCGCCAGTCGATCAAGTCGGTCGCGGTCACCCTGCTCGAAGCGGTCGCCCTCGTGGTGCTGGTCGTGGTGGTGTTCCTGCAGACCTGGCGGGCCTCGATCATTCCGCTGCTGGCCGTGCCGGTGTCGGTGGTCGGTACCTTCGCGGTGCTCTGGCTGCTCGGCTATTCGATCAACGTGCTGACCCTGTTCGCGCTGGTGCTCGCGATCGGCATCGTCGTCGACGATGCGATCGTCGTGGTCGAGAACGTCGAGCGACATATCGAAGAAGGATTGAGCCCGCTGCATGCCGCGCACAAGGCGATGCAGGAAGTGTCCGGGCCGATCATCGCGATCTCGCTGGTGCTCGCCTCGGTGTTCGTGCCACTGGCCTTCATCGGCGGCGTATCGGGTCAGTTCTACAGCCAGTTCGCGGTGACCATTGCCGCGGCGGTACTGATCTCGGCGTTCAACTCGCTGACCCTGTCGCCGGCGCTGTCGGCGGTGCTGCTGCAGCCGCACGGTGCGCCGCGCGACAAGCTCGGTCGTGGCATCCATGCGGTGCTCGGCGGGTTCTTCGCCTGGTTCAACGGCAAGTTCGGTCGCGCCTCGTCGCGCTATTCCAGCGGCATCGGCGGCACGATTTCTCGCGCACCGCGCCTGATGCTGATGTATGCGCTGCTGATCGGTCTCACCGTATTCGGCTTCACCCGGGTGCCGACCGGGTTCATTCCGACCCAGGACAAGCAGTACCTGTTCGCGGCGGTGCAGCTGCCCGAGGGCGCGACCCTGCCGCGCACCGAGGCGGTGATCCGCCGCATGGGCGAGATGGCGTTGGCCACGCCGGGCGTGGAGGCGGTGGTGCAGTTCCCCGGCCTGAATGCGGTGCACTTCGTCAACACCAGCAACGCCGGACTGATGTTCGTCGGCATCAAGCCGCAGCACGAGCGCGACGTCAGCGCGGCGGAGATCGCCGGCATGCTCAACGGCAAGTTCTCCACCATCCAGGACGGTCTCGCCTTCGCCCTGCTGCCGCCACCGGTGCTCGGGCTCGGCAACTCGGCCGGGGTGGAAGCCTATGTCCAGGACCGCGGCGGCGCCGGCTACGGTGAACTCAACACGCAGACGCAGGGATTTGCCAATGCCTTGCGCGGCACGCCGGGCTTCGATCCGCAGACGATCTACAGCACCTTCCAGGCGAACGTGCCGCAGCTGGATGCCGAAGTCGACCGCATCCGCGCCAAGCAGCAGGGTCTGGCGCTGACCGACATCTACGCCGCGCTGCAGGTCTATCTGGGTTCGGCCTATGTCAACGACTTCAACGTGTTCGGCCGCACCTACAGCGTGTATGCGCAGGCCGACGCGGCGTATCGCGACGAGGTCGCCGACATCGCCCGGATCAAGGTGCGCAACGCCGCCGGCGAGATGGTGCCGATCGGTTCGGTCGTCGACGTCAAGCCGAGCTACGGGCCTGACCCGGTGGTGCGCTACAACGGCTACCCGGCGGCGGACCTGCAGGCCGGCATCAATCCGGTGGTGATGTCGAGCCAGCAGGCGATTGTGGCCATGCGCGATCTCGCAGCGTCCGTGCTGCCGCGCGGCATGGCGGTGGAGTGGACCGGCCTGACCTACCAGGAGGTGACCCAGGGGTCGATGGGCCTGCTGGTGTTTCCGCTCTGCGTGCTGCTGGTCTACATGGTGCTGGCAGCGCTGTACGAGAGCTGGAGTCTGCCGCTGGCGGTGATTCTCATCGTGCCGCTGTGCCTGCTCTCCGCGATCGGCGGCATCTGGCTGCTGAACACCCTCAACGGGCTCTGGTTCGGCGCGCAGATCGGCCTCGGCTGGCTGCCGCCGCCACCGATGAGCGTGCCGCCGACGATGATCGACAACAACATCTTCACCCAGATCGGTCTGGTGGTGCTGATGGGGCTGGCCTGCAAGAACGCGATTCTTATCGTCGAGTTTGCGCGCGACATGGAAGAAGCGGGCATGGGCATCGTCGAGGCGGCGATCGAGGCCTGCCGCCTGCGCCTGCGACCCATCCTGATGACCAGCTTCGCCTTCATCATGGGCGTGCTGCCGCTGGTGTTCGCCAGCGGGGCCGGCGCCGAGGTACGCCACGTGATGGGCGTGACCGTGTTCGCCGGCATGCTCGGGGTGACCTTCTTCGGACTGTTCTTCACCCCGGTGTTCTACGTCGTCCTGCGCAAGTGGGTGGAGCGACGCGAGCAGCGCCGGTCGGCTGCGTCGTCGCACACGGAGGTGTCCCATGGCTGAGCGACTGCTGCGTCCCTTCGCCCTCGGCCTGCTCGCCGCCGGTCTGGCCGCCTGCACGGTCGGGCCGAACTACACCCGCCCCGACACTTCGGCGCCGGCTGCCTTCGACCAGGCCGGCGCGGCGGAACTCGGTGTGCAGTACGCTGCGGACACCGCGGTGGCGTCGAGCGTGTGGCAGTCGTTCGGCGACCCGGTGCTGCTGCAGCTGATCGATCGCGCCTCGACGGCGAACCGCGATCTGGCGGTGACCGCCGCGCGCCTCAACGAGGCGCGAGCGATTCGCGGCCTGGAGACCTTCGCGCTGTTCCCGACCGTGACCGCAGGCGCGGACGGCGAGCGCAGCAAGCCCAGTTCGGGTGATCCGTTCGTGCCGCCGGACATCGGCATCACCGAGACCTATCGTGCCGGTTTCGACGTGCTGTGGGAGATCGACCTGTTCGGCGGGGCGCGGCAGACCCGGCGCGCGATCTCGGCCGAAGTCGAAGCCGCGGCCGCCGATCTCGACGCTGCGCGCATCGCCCTGGTCGCCGAGGTGGCGCAGGCGTACTTCAGCCTGCGCGCCGAGCAGGATCGCCTGCGCGTGCAGCAGACCCAGGTCGACAACCTGACCGAGAACCTGCGTCTGCTCGAGCTGCGCCGCGATGCCGGGCGCGGCACCGAGCTGGATGTCGCGCGCTCGAACGCGCTGGGGCTCGCCGTGGCGGCGCGCCTGCCGCTGACCCAGAGTGCGGTCGCGCGTCAGGAGCAGCGTCTTGCCGTGCTCACCGCCTGGCCGATTGCCACCTTGCGCGAGACGCTCGGCGCGGCTGCGCCGATTCCGGCGATGCCGCAGCTGGTCGCGGTGGGTGCTCCGGAGGAGTGGCTGCGTCGCCGTCCCGACGTGCGGGCCGCCGAGCGCAGGCTGGCGGCCGCGACGGCGGAAGTCGGCGTCGAAGTCGCCGAATACTTCCCCAAGCTGTCCCTCACCGGTGGATTCGGCTGGACGGCGCAGGACGCCAGCGATCTGGGCCGCGGATTCACCGAGCGTTGGCGGGTCGGCCCGACCATCAGCTGGAGCTTCCTCGACTTCGGACGCGTACGTCAGCGCGTGCTCGCCGCCGAGGCGCGGGCCGAAGGCGCGCTGGCCAGCTACGAGCAGAGCGTGCTGCTCGCGCTCGAGGAGGTCGAATCCTCGCTGGCCCAGTACCGCGGTGCGAACTTGAACGCGCTGGTGCTGGAACGCGCGGTATCGCGATCGCACGACGCGGTCGAACTGGCCAAGGCGCGCTTCGATGCCGGGGCGGCGAACAGTCTGGAGGTGCTCGATGCCGAGCGCACCCAGCTCGACCTCGAAGACCAGTTCGCCACCGCGCAGGCGCAGCGAGCGAGCGCGCTCGCCGCGCTGTACAAGGCGCTGGCCGGCGACTTTGCGCGACGCAGCGACGACGCGCAGTGACCGGGCCAGGGCGGCTGGTCCGGCGCTGGGCCGGCTGGCTGGCCTACGCGGTCTTTGCGATCGTCGCGTTGATGGTCCACTGGCATCCCGACCTGCCCCGGTTCAGCAGTGCGTCGGGGCCGGGCAAGGCGCTGGTCTGGGTGGTGCTCGCGGGATTCCTGGCCTATTCGGTGGTGTGCTCCCTGCGCGAGCCGATCGCGCCCAGTCTCGCCGCGATGGCGCGGACCTGGTGGGGTCGGCAGGTCGGTATCGACCTGTATCTCGGTCTCGGGCTGTTTCTCGTCCTGGTTCAGCTGCACCTGGGCGACGCATGGTTGACCCTGGCGTGGGCTTTGCCCGTGCTGTTGTTTGCCAACCTTGCCACGCTGCTCTATGTCGCGATTCACTATGAGTCGCTGCTGACCTGGCTCGGCGGCTGAGCCGCGGCGCCCCGGGCTGGCATCCGACTGACAGCGGCTCCGGGCCCGGGTATCCTGCGCACCTTTTGTGACTGCGGGTGAGCCCATGTTCCTGCGTAGCCTGATTGCGGCCGTTGCCGCCTGCCTTGCCACCACCGCCGTGGCCGCCCCGCGCGTGTTGTTCGACACCGAGGAAGGCTCGATCCTGCTCGAGCTGGACGACGTCCGCGCGCCGAACACCACCAACAACCTGTTGCGTTACGTCGAGGCGGGGTTCTTCGATGGTCTGGTGTTCCATCGTTCCATCGAGAACTTCGTCATCCAGAGCGGTCGCAATGACGCGCAGGCCCAGCTGCGCACGCCGCCGTTTCCGGCCATCGCCAGCGAACGCAACAACGGACTCTCGAACACCTACGGCACGATCGCGATGGCGCTGAGCGGCTCCGACATCAACAGCGGCCGCAACGAGTTCTACATCAACACCGGAAGCAACACCCACCTGGACGAGAACTTCACCGTGTTCGGCAAGGTGGTCTATGGGTTCGACACGGTGGAAGCCATCGACGCACGGGTCACCTACAGCACGCAAACGCCGTATCACCCGACCTTGATCTACAGCGCGGTCGAAGTGGCGGATGGCGCCTTTCCCTTGCTCGACGCCCACAGCGGTTCCTGGTTCGATCCGGCCAACAGCGGTCGCGGCATCGTGCTCGAGATCGCTGCCGATCCGGAGAATCCGCGACGGCGCATCATGATCGCCTACGGCTACGACTACAGCGACGGTGGCCAGGTCTGGTTCAACGGCGCGATGCCGTACGAGCTCGGCGCGCACGCCATCGACGTGCCCATGCAGATCACCTCGGGCGGTCAGTTCGGATCTGCCTTCACCCCGGGCGCGGTTCAGTTCGACACCAGCTGGGGCACGCTGCACATCGAGTTCTCCTCCTGCAGCGAAGGCACGTTCACCTACTCCTCGAGCTTCGGCGACGTCGTCCAGCAGCTGACCCGCATCACCACGCCTGTGCGACGCGGCTGCGACACCACGAACAGCTAGCGATCCCGCGCGACACGCCGGCGGTGCTGGCGCATACTCGTCGACGACGATGAGACGGCTTCGGGCGCGCAAGATTCTCCGGGCAGGCGGCGCGTTGCTGCTGGCCTGGGTTTGCGCGTCCGTGGCGGCGGCTGATGACTTCGAGTCGGTGCGACGCGAGGCGGAGAAGAACCTCGGCAGCGAGGCCGGCGCCGACTACGACCGCTGGCTCGGCGATTTCTTCAAGGCGCGTCCCGAGGTCGAGAAAGAGCTTACCGAGTGCGTGGCGGGCCACGACGAGCGCCCGCCCCTGCGCGGCTACGTCGCCTTCGATCGCGACGGCAGCTACCGCTACGTGTTGCGCCCGAAAGGCCCGTTTGCCGACTGCGTGTCCGCGGCCTTCGCCGGGTTCTCGCCGCCGCCGCCGCCGACCCTGCCCTACTTCAATCCCTTCGACCTGCGTATCGCACCGACCCCGCCGCGCGAGTGACAGGAGCGATGGCGGTCCGCGAAGGACGCCAGCAACGCGAAACGGAATCGGCTTGCGGCAAGGGCAATGTCCGCCGCAGCGCACCATGCGGCGCGACACCCTTTGCTGCCGATCATTCTCCGGTGTCGCCTCGCGCTGCACTCCCGCACCCCTTCGCGCCTTTCGCTTCCCTGGTGGACCGAAAGGCTCTTCCTGTCCGCGAATGACGCGAAGCGAGCAAGCGGGTGGCGTCGCGCCACGCCGGGCCTGTCGGCCCGGCGCTCGGGCGACTCAGGGCTGCGGCGCGAACTGCAGCGTGGCGATGGCCGACTGCGCGGAGACGGCCGGATCGATCACCAGCGGCTTGTAGCCGTTGACCAGCCACAGCGGCAGCTGGCTGATGTAGCCGGGCCCGCCGATGTTGCCGTCCTGGCCACCGGGCATGATCTGCATCAGGGTCGGCGTGTCGGTCATCTCGCCGATGAAACGGCGCACCGGGCCGGATCCGAACATGAAGCTGTTCACGCCATCGGCGCGCAGATCATGGCTGGAGGCATCGACGACCTGGAAGCCGCCCGGACGGGCGAGGCCGGGCAGGCCCGGGCCGAGGTCCATGAAGGGATAGCCGTTGTCCGAGGGAATCGACAGCGGCGCGCCCAGCGGATGCGCGAAGACGATGCGATGCAGGCGTCCCCAGCGGTAGTCGCGCAGGTTGGTCGAGCCGTTGAACGCGGCGGCGAAATCGCTGCTGGCCAGACGGTCGATGCCGCGCTTCAGGCTGTCGAGCAGCACGCAGTCGCGCCGGGTCGCCGCCGAAGCCGTGGGCGACACGTCGCTCGGCACGCGGGTGAAGAAGTCGAGCCCGGATGCGCCACGGCCCTGTAGCTGCGGGAAGGTGTCGAGAATGCGCTTGAGCCCGGTGTAGGCATCGCTGCCGCCCGGGCGGAAGCTGCCCAGCCCGACCTGGGTGAGGGTATGGTCGATGGTGCCGCGGATGACCTGGCTGCGGAACATCGCCCACAGCGTCGCCGCGACGCTGGCGTCGATCTCGGCATCCGACGGCGCGCCCAGCGCGAACGGATTGTCGCCGGCGTCGTAGCCCTGGGCGATGCCGGTCGGTGCGGAGAAGTCCCAGCGCGCCAGATAGTCGATCGCCTCGGCCACCTTCGGATCGTTACGCACTGAACAGGCCGGTGCGTTGTCATAGGCCTGCAGCAGGTAGGGCAGGATCAGCTCGGCATCGAGCGACTGGGTGTTGGCCTGCAGCTGCGCCATGTCGGCGACGGTGATGCCGCCGCGCGCGATCAGCTCCTGCAGTTTGCGATCGATGCGACCCATGCGGTACGGACTGCCCTGCTGGGCGAGGTAGTAGATGCCGCCGCCCGGCCGCTGTTCGTTGAACGGGTTGTTGTCGAGGGTGCCGCCGACCGGGTCGTTGTTGGCGTTGGCGATGTAGCCCTGCGACGGATTCACCACCTGCGGCATTTCCGCCGGCGACAGCACTTCGTTGAGCGATGCCTGGCCGGGATACACGTTGGTCCGCGTGGCCCACTCGTTGCCGCCGGTGCCGTTGCGCACCAGGTACGGCGGCAGGCCGTTGATGGTGTTCTGCTGCAGGTCCTCGCGGATCGGCGCCTCGGCGGAAACGAAGTAGGCGATGTTGCCGTCCTTGCCGGCATAGGCGAAGTTCTGCGAGCCGACGTCGAAGTTCAGCACTGCGGTCTGGAATTCGCTCAGACTGGTGGCGCGGTTGATCTTGCGGAAGGCTTCGAGCTCGAACGTCGCGCCCCAGCCGGTGTACTGCACCGTCACGCCTTCGCCGCTGGCATCCGGGGCGACCAGCATCGGCCCGAAGTTGCGCCGCGGCACCAGCACGGTGACCGCACCGTTGAGATAGCCGATCGAATTTTCCCGGGTGACGTTGTCGGGCACGCCGTCGAGCCGGTTGACGAAGTAGCTCTGGAACACCCACAGCACCGGCTCACGCACGCCGTTGTGGATCGAATGCGTGGGCAGCCCGTAGCTGTTCACCACGAAGCTGTCGAAGAACCAGTCGGTCACGTCCAGCGAGTTGGTGGTCAGGCCCCAGCAGAACGCATCGGTGCAGCCGAGCAGCGGCAGCGGCGTGCCCGGCGCGACCAGGCCCACGGTGTTCATCGGCTGGGCGAACCCGGCGTCGTTCGACACGATGTGGGCTTCGTGGAACAGCGTCGGCGTGCCGAGCGAAAGATGCGGATCGTTGGACAGGATCGGCCGCCCGGAGACGGTGTGCTCGCCCGAGACCATCCACCAGTTGCTGCCCGCGCGGTTCTCGCGACGGTTCAGCAGTGGACCGAGGATCGGATGGTTCTGCACCGCCTCGACATGGGTCTGCAGCAGTTCGAGCTGGCTGGGCCGCAGTTCGGAGCGCTTGTCGAGCATGCTCCAGCCCTGGCCGGCCAGTTTGGCGCTGCTGCCGAAAAAGTCGGGAATCGACACCCTTCCATCGGCCGGTGCGCTGCGGTGGGTGTCTTCGAAGAACAGGGCGGCGCCGTTGAAGCCGGCGGCGGCGCCGGCCTGCGAGTAAGCGGCCAGCCGCGCGGTGTAGCCGGTCTCATCGTCGAACGACAGCTGCAGGGCGAGCAGCTTGCCGATCACCAGCGAGTCCACCGGCGTCCACATCTTCGCGTGGGTGAGTTCCAGTGCGCCGTACTCGAGCGGCAGCGGATTGGTCGCCAGCCAGGCGTTGACGCCATCGGCGTAGGCCCGCAGCTGGGCGCGCAGCTCGCTGCCTTGCTTGGTCCACGACTTCTGCGCCGCACGGCGCAGGCCGAGGGTTCTGAACTGCACGTCGGACGACAGCGCCGCCGAGCCGACCAGTTCGGCGAAGGTGCCGGAGGCGACGCGGCGCAGCTGGTCCATCTGGAAGAATCGATCGCGCGCGTGGGCGTAGCCCATCAGCCACGCGGCATCGGTGTCGCTGTCCGCGGTGATCGTCGGCACGCCGTTGGCGTCGTAGGTGATCGTGCCAGGCGCGTGGAGGCCCGGTGCGGGGATCGACTGCGCCTGCGCCGCGCTGCCGCCGGCCAGTGCGGCGAGTCCCAACCATAGTGCGCAAGCGAGCGCCCGTGGGCGCCTCGTGATCGTTCTCATCACTGCCTCCTCCCCTTGGGTGAACCCCCATTCTCGCAGCAATTGCGCGATTGCTATGCTGTAGCGCAACAACTGATCGGGAGCTCCGCCCATGCGCACACTGCTGCTTGCCGCGTTTCTGGCCTGCTGCATCGGTCCGGCCCTGGCGCAGTCGGAGGGCGAGCCTGCGCCGGCCCCCGACACGGCACCGGTCGATCCGCCGCTGCCGGAGAAAATTCTTCTGCCGCCGCCGCCCGAAGCGGCGCCGACCGTGACCATCCGCAAGGTCGAGAACGGTGACACCGTGGAGGAGTACCGCGAGCACGGCCGCATCACCATGGTGAAGGTGACGCCGCAGCGGGGTCCGGCCTACACCCTGGTCGATGCCAACGGCGACGGCAAGCTCGACCGGCGCGACGCCGAGGGACCGGTCGCTCCGATCTACTGGACGCTGTACGAGTGGGACTGACCGCCATGCAGCCAGGCAGTGCGGCACACGGCGACTGCGTCGTGCGCCGGCTCGAGCAGGCGGATGACGTCGCGTCGGCCTGGCCGGTGGTGCGCCAGCTGCGTCCGCATCTCGATCTGGCCGGCTTCGTCGAGGCGGTGGCCCGGCAACGCAACGAGGGGTTTCGCTGTGCGGCCCTGTACGACGCCGGTCGATGCGTGGCATTTGCCGGCTACCGCGTGCAGACCATGCTCGCGCATGGCCGATTTCTCTACGTCGATGACCTGGTGACCGACGAGAACCTGCGCGGCAAGGGCTACGGCGCACGCCTGCTCGACTGGTTGAGCGCGGAGGCCCGCGACGCAGGCTGCAGCGGCCTGCAGCTCGACTCCGGTACGCATCGCCAGGAGGCCCACGCGTTCTACTTCGGGCGCGGCCTGCGGGTCACCTCGTTCCACTTCGCGCGCAAGCTCTGAGCGTGCTCGCCGCGCTGCAGCGCTGGCTGGATCTGCCCAGCCGCTGGATCGAGCCGCTGCTGGCCTGGGCCACCGTCGTGCTGATGCTGCTTACCTTCGTGCTGGTCGCGGCGCGCTACCTGTTCGCCTTCGGTTCGATCGCCGGCCAGGAGCTCACCCTGTGGATCCACGCCGCCGTGTTCATGCTCGGCGCCGCGGTGGCCCTGCGCGCGGGCAAGCATGTGCGCGTCGACGTGTTCTATCACCGCGCCGGCCCGCGCGCGCAGGCCTGGGTCGATCTGGCCGGCCTGTTGCTGCTGGTCATTCCCTTCGCCGCGTTCATGGGCTGGATCAGTCTCGACTATGTGCAGGCGAGCTGGCAGATCGGCGAGTCGTCGCGCGAGCCCGGCGGATTGAAGGCGCTGTACCTGCTGAAGAGCCTGATTCCGCTGACCGCAGTCCTGCTGATCGTGCAGGCGCTGGCCGAGTGCGCGCGGGCGCTCGCCCAGCTGCGCGGCCCCGCCCGGTGAGCGCGCGCGCGTGAGCATCGTGCTGCTTGTTCTGCTGGTGGCCGGGCTGGCGGTGGGCCTGCTCGCCGGCATTCCGGTGGCCTTCGTGCTCGGTGGCGTGGCCCTGTGGATCGCCTTGCTCGGCCAGCTGCTCGGCGTGTTCGACACCAGCTACCTGGCCGCCTACCCCAACCGCGTGTTCGGCATCATGGGCAACGAGACCCTGCTCGCCGTGCCGCTGTTCGTGTTCATGGGCGTGATGCTCGAGCGTTCGCGGCTCGCCGAGGAACTGCTCGAGTCGGTGGCGGCGGCCTTCGGCGAACGTCGCGGCGGCCTGGCGATTGCCGTGCTGCTGGTCGGTGCCTTGCTCGCGGCCTCGACCGGCATCGTCGGCGCGACCGTGGTGACCATGGGCCTAATCTCACTGCCGGTGATGCTGCGCAACGGCTACTGCCCGCGGCTCGCCAGTGGAACGCTGTGTGCAGCCGGCACGCTCGGCCAGATCATCCCGCCCTCGATCGTGCTGGTGCTGCTCGGCGACCAGCTCGGCAACGCCTACCAGCAGGCCCAGCTCAAGCTCGGCAACTTCAGCCCCGACACCGTCTCGGTAGGTGACCTGTTCGCCGGCGCGGTAGCGCCCGGGCTGCTGCTGGTCTCCCTGTACCTGATCTATGTGTTGTGGGTGGCCTGGCGCGATCCACAGCGTGCACCGGCCATCGAAGCGAGCCGGCGGCAGCAGCGCTCGTGGCGACGCCTGCTGCGCGCGACCGTGCCACCGCTGGGTCTGATCGTGGCAGTGCTCGGTTCGATCCTCGCCGGCGTCGCCACGCCCACCGAGGCCGCGGCGGTCGGCGCGGTCGGCGCGACGGTGTTTGCCGCCGCGCTCGGCGAGCTCGATCGCACGCGCCTGCGCGACGTCGCCCGATCGACGGTGGAAGTCACCGCCATGGTGTTCGCCATCCTGCTCGGCGCGGCGCTGTTCTCGCTGGTGTTCCGCGGGCTCGGCGGCGACGACCTGGTGCACGACCTGCTGACCGGCCTGCCGGGCGGCCGGCTCGGCGCGGTGCTCGCGGTGATGCTGGTGATGTTCGTGCTGGGCTTCATTCTCGATTTCATCGAGATCGTGTTCGTGGTGGTGCCGATCGTGGCGCCGGTGCTGTTCGCCCTCGACGTCGACCCGGTCTGGCTCGGCGTGATGATGGCGATCAACCTGCAGACCAGTTTTCTTACCCCGCCGTTCGGATTCGCCCTGTTCTACCTGCGCGGCGTCGCGCCGCCCGAGCTGCGCACTCTCGACATCTATCGGGGCGTGGTGCCGTTCATCCTGATCCAGCTCATCACGCTCGGCCTGCTCGCGCTGTGGCCCGGGCTGGCGACCTGGCTACCGGGGCTGCTGTACGGCCCTTGAGACCGGCAGCGTAACGCGCAGCCGACAGGGTCGACGGAATTGCCGCCCTGTCCCTGCGGCCCGGCGCCGCGGCGCTCGGCGGCACAGGCGAGAAGGGCGGCACAGGGGCGGGGCGCCGTTCTGCTCGCCGCCCCGATCCCAGGGCTTCAGCGCGCCTCGCGTGATGCCGTGTCGGCCAACCGCGCTTCCAGTCGGGCCAGGGTCGCGGCCTTGTCCGGCGCCAGGCGCTTGGCGCTGCCGGCGTGCGCACCGAGGAAAGGCTCATGCGGCAGCCCGGCGCGCCGGGCCGGCGTCTGCGTCGACTTGCTGGGGCCGTCCTCGCCCTGCACGAAGGTGCGGCTGGCCGAACGGTAACCGCGCACCGGATAGAACACGCTGGGGTTGCTGCCCTTGTTGTACACGCTCACTTCGCCTTCGAAATGGTTGGTGCCGACCCTGAGGAAGTACGCCGCGAAGGTGCTGGCGTCGTTGTCGAGCACCAGGATGTGCTCGCCGTCCTGTGCGTTGTATTCCATGGTGGCGCGATGGTCGCGCACGGCCGTCGAGGAGCACACGCCAACCAGGCTGTCATCGGGTCGGCAACCGTCGAGGAAGTCGCCGAGATTGTCCGAGTCGAGAATGTCGAAGATCGCGATGTCGCCGTAGTAGGGATAGCCGATGCTGGTGTTCTCGCTGAAGTCGAGCACCGAGCGCCATTCGCCGAGCATCTTGGTCAGCTGGATGCGCACGCCCGGGAATGCCGCCTCGTCTTCGGGACGCTTGAGGTAGAACTGGTAGCGCTCGATCGGGATGTTGGTGCGGCCACCCCAGGCCAGGCGCGCCCGGGTCGGGTCGTCCGGATCGAAGTCGATGGTGATGGAGCCGCCGGCCGCCGGGAAGAAGGTGTTCGGCATCGGGCCGGGGCAGGACAGGCACGGCCCGTTGCGAAAGCCGTCGAGCACGCCGACGAAGCGGCTGTTGCCGGAGAGGAAACCGGTGGCGGTGTACCAGATGGCCGGGCCGGTCGGTTCGTAGGTGTACACCGCGGCGAACAGGAAGTTGTCCTGAATCTCGATCAGGATGCCCCAGCCGGACTGGGCCGGGTTCCACCAGGTGCCGCTCTCCGGCGTGTACGCCTTGGCCGGCGTGAGGCCGCACAGCACGAGTGCGGCGACCAGTACGAGACGTTGCAGCATGAGACGACTCCGCGCAGAGGGAAAGACGAGACGATAACCACAAGGCCGACAAGCCCACACGGTGACGCTAGGCGGCGAGGACTTAATCCGCGCTTAGCACACTGTCCGATCGCTGAACGGCGCGTGGCGATGGCGGGACCGACGCATGCACGGACTCATCCCGATCGTCGGCGCTGGCGATTGACGTTGCGCAGCCAGGAGAACAGCGCACTCCAGTCTTCCTGGTGCGCACGGATGGCCTGCGAGTGATAGTCGAACAGGCAGCGCCCGAGTCCCGCCAACAGCACGTAGGCCTGGCTGTCGCGCAGGCTGGCGGCGAGCGGGTAGGGCCAGGTCTGCACCTGGGCGACGGCGTTCTGGCTGGCCTGCGTCCACGGCTTGAGCCGGTTGCCGACCAGGCCGACGCGCGGGCCGTTCTTGCGCCCGGCGCCTGCTTCGGCGAGGGCGGTGAGAAACGGCAGGGTCGCCTCCATGTCGATCACCGAGGGCAGCACCGGCACCAGCACGGCATCGGCGCGCGCCAGCCAGGGCGCCAGATCGCGGGCGCGCGAGCCGGCCGGCGTGTCGATGACCAGGCGCTGGGTGTCATCCGGCACGCGCCGCTCCCAGCCCTTGCGCGTGCCATCCACGGCCAGCACGGGGGTGGCGAGATCGACGCGCTTGCTGGCCCAGCTGGTGGACGAACCCTGTGGGTCGCAGTCGATCAGCACCGAACGCTTGCCGGCGAGGGCGAAGTAGCCGGCAAGGCCGGTCGCCAGCGTCGACTTGCCGCAGCCGCCTTTCGAACTCGCGATCAGCACCGTGAGCATGCAGGGCCTCCCCGATCGGTCTAGGGTATGTGCGTGGCTTCACTGTAGCAGTTTGCCGCGCGACTGCCGTGCGCAGGCCGCGCCTGTCGTCGAGGCCACACGCACCATCGGTGTGCGAAGTCGGCCGGCGCACCGCTTTACCTGGTTCGGCCCGCGGTGTTAGTGTGTATGCGCAAGCGCAGAGCCCGACGCGGCTCCCACACGCGTTTCCGGTCTCGGTTCTTCTTAACTCCTGGCTTCTCAATTCGCAGAACGCTCGCACCCGGCGAGGACTATCCGTGCACGACAACCCATCCGAACTCAGCGGCGGTGATGCCGCTGCGCGCGAGGCCACGCCCGCGCCCACCCCTGAATCGCAGTCGGGCTCCGACACCAGCCAGCAGGACAACGCGTCCGGCGGCGGCGAGTCGAACGACGGCGAAGGCGGCCAGGAGCGCGCACCGCGCGAAGGCCGCAATCGTCATCGTCGCAACCGTCGCCGCGACCGCGACGACCGCGGCGAACGCAGCGGCGGCGGTGGCGGCGGCGACGATCGCCCCGAGCGCGGCAATCGCGACGAGCGTGGCGAGCGTAACGATCCGATGCCTGCCTTCCAGGTGCCGCCGGACTTCCCGACCTATTCGCTGACCGACCTCAAGCGCATGCGTCCGGGCGAGCTGCTCGACATCGCCGACAAGATCGGCCTCGGCGAGCTGGTCGCGCGCATGCGCAAGCAGGACGTGACCTTCGCCCTGCTCAAGGCGCTGACGCGCACCTCGGACGGCGTCGCCGGCGAAGGCGTGCTGGAAATCCTGCCCGACGGCTTCGGTTTCCTGCGCTCGGCCGATGCGAGCTACCTCGCCGGTCCCGACGACGTCTACATCTCGCCCTCGCAGATCCGCCGCTTCAACCTGCGCACCGGTGACTACATCGTCGGCAAGATCCGCCCGCCCAAGGACGGCGAGCGCTACTTCGCCCTCGACAAGGTGGCAACGATCAACGGCGAATCGCCGGAGACGACGAAGAACAAGGTCCTGTTCGAGAACCTGACCCCGCTGTTCCCGCGCGAGCGCTTCAAGCTCGAACGCGGCAACGGCTCCTCGGAAGACATCACCGGCCGCATCCTCGACCTGATGGCGCCGATCGGCCGCGGCCAGCGCGGCCTCATCGTCTCGCAGCCGAAGGCGGGCAAGACGATGCTGATGCAGAACGTCGCCCAGGCGATCATCCACAACCATCCGGATGTGCACCTGATCGTGCTGCTGATCGACGAGCGTCCGGAAGAAGTCACCGAGATGCAGCGCAGCGTGCGCGGCGAAGTGGTGTCGTCGACCTTCGACGAGCCGGCCGCCCGCCACGTGCAGGTGGCCGAGATGGTGATCGAGCGCGCCAAGCGCCTGGTCGAACACAAGAAGGACGTGGTCATCCTGCTCGACTCGATCACCCGTCTGGCCCGCGCCTACAACACCGTGGTGCCCTCGTCGGGCAAGGTGCTGACCGGCGGCGTCGACGCCAACGCGCTGCAGCGTCCGAAGCGGTTCTTCGGTGCCGCACGCAAGGCCGAGGAGGGCGGTTCGCTGACCATCCTCGCCACCGCGCTGATCGACACCGGCTCGAAGATGGACGAGGTGATCTACGAGGAGTTCAAGGGCACCGGCAACATGGAAGTGCACCTCGACCGCCGCATCTCCGAGAAGCGCGTCTACCCGGCGATCAACATCAACCGCTCGGGTACCCGCCGCGAAGAGCTGCTGATCGAGCCGGACTTCCTGCAGAAGATCTGGATCCTGCGCAAGCTGCTGCACCCGATGGACGAACTGGCCGCGATGGAGTTCCTGCTCGACAAGATGAAGAACACCAAGACCAACGAAGAGTTCTTCAACTTCATGAAGCGCTGAGGCATCGCTTGCCGCGGCGGGGCACGCCGCGGCAATGGGATGTTCAGACGGCCGCAGCTGCGGCATGATCGCGGCGCGACCGCGGCCGGTCGCCACGGTCGGGGGCTATCGCCATGCAGGCGTTCAGGGTCGAACGGTTTCTCGCAGCGCCCGAGGCGCCCGAAGCGGCGCTGGCGGACGCCCGGCGCCATAGCCCGGCAGCGCGTGAAGCCGCCTGGCAGCTGGCCGAACACGCCGGACGCCTGCTCGGACTGCACGATTGCATCATCTACCTGTGCAAGGACGACGAACTCGTCCAGGTCGCCGCCTGGGGCGTCAAGCAGGTCGCGCCGCGCCTGTTCGAGAATCCGATTCGCCTGCCGATCGGCCGCGGCATCGTCGGCGCCTGCGCCCGCGACAGCGCGCCGGTGCTGGTCTGCGACACCGATCTTGATTCCCGCTATGTCGTCGACGACGAGCCGCGTCGATCCGAGCTGGCGGTGCCGATCCGCAGCGGTCGTGGGCTGGTCGGTGTGATCGACAGCGAGCACCCGGACGCCGACTTCTACCGCAGCACGCACATTCGCGCCCTGCTCCGGCTGGCCGCGGTGTTCGCCCACTGGTCCGACACCCGGCACCAGACCGACTGAAGCGTGCGGCTCCGCTCAGCCGTCGCACAAGGCGGCTAGACTGGGGCTCCACCCGCCGACGACTCGCCCGCCACCATGCACGGAGACGGACTCCAGCTCGCCTTGGTCTTTCTGCTCGCCGCCGTCGTGGCGGTGCCGCTGTTCAAGCGCTTCGGCCTCGGTGCCGTGCTCGGCTACCTGTGCGCCGGCGTGGTACTCGGTCCGTCCGGGGTGCGTGCGGTACGCGACGCTGCACCGGTACTGACCGCCAGCGAGATCGGCGTGGTGATGATGCTGTTCATCATCGGCCTCGAGCTGTCGCCGAAGCGCTTGTGGGTGATGCGCCGCGACGTCTTCGGTCTCGGCGGCCTGCAGGTGCTGGTCACCGGCCTGCTGTTCGCGGTGGTCGGCATGACCCTGGACCTGGGCTGGAAGCTGGCCGTCGTGATCGGCTTCGCGCTGGCGCTGTCCTCGACGGCGGTCAGCCTGCAGCTGCTGTCCGAGCGCAAGGCGCTGAACACGCCGCACGGCCGCACCGCGTTCTCGATTCTGCTGTTCCAGGACATCGCCGCGATTCCGCTGATCGCGGCGATTCCGCTGCTCGGTCACGCCGCGGCGGGCGAGGGCGGCGACACCATGGACGTGCTGACGGTGATCGCCGCCATCGCCGCGGTGGTGATCGGCGGACGCTTCCTGCTGCGCCACCTGTTCCGCCTCGCCGCCCGCATCGGCGTGCCGGAGATGCTGACCGCCACGGCCTTGCTGGCGGTGCTGGGCTCGGCCTTCATCATGCAGCTGGCCCACCTTTCCGCCGGCCTTGGCGCCTTTCTGGCCGGCGTGCTGCTGGCCGACTCGGAGTTCCGCCACGAGATCGAAGCGCAGATCGAGCCGTTCAAGGGACTGCTGCTCGGCCTGTTCTTCATGGCGGTCGGCATGAGCATCGACGTCCGCTTCGTCGCTGCGGATCCGTGGCCGATCGTGATCGGCACCCTGGTGCTGATTGCGGTCAAGGCGCTGCTGCTGATGCTGATCGGCTGGCGACCGGCGGGACTGCGCTGGCGCGAGAACGTGCAGCTCGCCGCGGTCATGGCGCTCGGCGGCGAGTTTGCCTTCGTCGTGCTCGGTGAGTCGCTCAAGGTCGGCCTGATCGAAACCGTGCTGCGCGACCAGCTGTTCGCCATCGTCGCGCTGTCGATGGCGCTGACGCCGCTGGTGCTGTTCGCCCTCGGGGCGGCGCTCGACCAGGCCGGCCCCGAGCAGGCCGAGGCGCGACCGGCCGACGATATCCCCGAGCAGCACCCGCAGGTGATTCTGGCCGGCTTCGGCCGCATGGGTCAGATCATCGGCCGCATGCTGCACGCCCAGGGCATTCCGTTCACCGCACTGGAGAACAGCGCCGAGCAGGTGGAGTTCTCGCGTCGCTTCGGCCACATGATCTACTACGGCGATTCGAGCAAGCCCGACCTGCTGCGCGCCGCGCGCACCGACCTGGCGAAACTGGTGGTGGTGACTACCGAGGATCCCGATGCCAACCTGCGCGCGGTGCGGGTGATCCGCCGGCTGTTTCCGCACGTCAAGGTGCTCGCCCGCGCGCGCAATCGCCAGCACGCCTTCCGCCTGATGGACCTCGGCGTCGACGAGGTGATCCGCGAAACCTTCCACTCTTCGCTGGACATGGGCCGACAGGCGTTCGAGGTGTTGGGCGTGCCACCTGAGCAGGCGCGTCAGCTCGCCGAGACCTTCCGCGTCCACGACGAGGCGCTGCTGCGCGAGCAGCACCTC
>JAGRJY010000187.1 GCA_020442465.1 Lysobacterales bacterium | reverse complement strand
TCCATCTCGGATTCTCCGGTCGTGTGCTTGGCGGCTCACAACCTGAGTCTCCGCGATGGACTCCTCAAAACGTCAAACTGCTACTGCCTCCCCGGCAGAGCCGGGGGGACTCCCAACTTTGTCTAGCTCAGAACTTCCACTCCACGCTGAGCGCCAGCTCGCGCCCTTTGTTGAAGCTGCGCGAGACCTGGTCCCCAACCTTGAACTCGGCCTTGGGGTCAAGCAGGTTGCGCAGCCGCAGCTTCATTTTCCAGCCCTCCCAGGGCAGCGATCTGCTGTAGGTGAAATCCAGCTGGTCGAAAGGCTGTTCGAGAGTATCGGGGATGCCGCGAATGCCGACGCGCGAGATGCGCGCGCCGGACACGTTGTAGAGCAGCGTGGCTTCGGTGTGACCATCTTCGGGCAGGTAGGACAGCGCGAGATTGGCCACGTAGGGCGACTGTCCCTGCAGCGGTCGCACCGCATTGGTCAATTGGCCGGGGTCGTCGCCGAGGTCGATTTCGGATTCGATACGGGCATAGTTCACGCCCAAGTAGAGATCATTCCAGGGCAGCTTCTCGGCCGACCAGGGCAGCCAATCCCATCCCGCGACAAATCCCAGGCCCCTGTACAGGTCGAACTCGATGCCGCGGTTCGTCGCGGTCTCGGCGTTGCGGATACCCAGCAAGTCTCCGGACGCCGGCACGGCGACCAGCTCGATGGGATTCAGGAAGTCCTTCTGGAACAGAGCCACCGAGAAGCTCTCGGTGGGCGAGAAGTAGTACTCCCAGCGCAGATCGAGATTCTCGATCTCGGCCTGCTTGAGATCGGGATTGCCCAGCACGCGCACGTCCAGCAGCGGGTCGATGAAGTTCGCCGGCGACTGTTCGCGGATATCCGGACGCGACAGCGTCTCGGAGTAGGCGAGTCTCAGCTGTGCCTTGTCCGAATAGGCCCAGGTCAATGTGGCCGCCGGCAGCAGGTCCTTCTGATCGACCGTGCCAACTACCGGCGTCGGATTCGGGGCGAAGGGCTGCTGGGTGACGACCTGCTGCAGGATATCTTCCTGGCGCGCACCAATATTCAGCGAGAACGCGCGCCAGTGCGCATCGGCCATGAGGTAGTAGGCGTCGAGCTGCTGGCTGGCGGTGTAGGAGTCGGTCGCCGTGGTCACCTCACGAAGACGCAGCTGACCTGAGGCCGGGCCGATCCGGTCCGGCGTGAACAGGTCTTCGATGTCGGTGAACAGCATGCCCCCGGGCACCGAACCGCCGAAGGTGTAGCGCCGGATGGACGAAACCCGGTCCTTGCTGAACTGGCTCGCACCCGCGGCCAGGGTGACGTCGGCGTCGTCCGAAAACGTGATCGGCAATTTGAGATCAAGGCGGTACTCGTCGGCGGTGTCCCGCAGATCTTCGAAGCGCTGCTGGTTGCTGAACACGCCCGCCACATACTGCTGCGTCGCTTCGTCAAAGCGGAAACGGTACTCACGCGCATTGGGAGACAGTCGCGACGCGTCCGACTGGGTCGCCTGCCAGAAGACTGCAAGGTTGGCCAGAGCAGGAAAGGAGTGCTCGCCGCTGAACTGGAAACTTTCCAGCTCATTCTCGATCCACTCCAGCGAAAACCGTCGTTCACGCTCGCCGCTTTCTTCGGTATCGGTGAATTGCGCGTCGTCGGTGGTCTGGCGGAGCAGAAGGCCCGTCGCAGTCACCGTATGCAGCTCGCCTACCTGAAGGCCGGCGGCGAGAAATACGCTCCCGTCGATCGCCCGTTCGGTGCTGTTGCGTTGCCCGGTTTCAACGGGGCGAAGGCCGTCGGTACCGAGCGCAATGACGTTGCGTTCTTCCTCACGCGTGTCCCAGCCCTGCGCCTGCCGAATGGCACCGATGTAGCCAAGGCTCCAATCGCCTTCGCCAAACTTGAAGAGATCGCCGATCTCGAACGATGCACTGCTGTCGGGGCCAATGGTATCGGTGCGCAGCGAGTAGCCCTTGGCCGCAAGAGACTCACCCAAGGACTCAAGTTCGAGCGGGTCGGTCGGCAGGTTCGCCTGGTCCAGGTCGAGCGCGGCGGGCGGAGCCCGGGTGCCGTCGTCGCGTCCTGTCCAGTCGCGGTTGCCACCGCGGTAGCGCAGACCATCCTCGCCGGTGGTGCCGTCGTTGTAGCCCGCACCCACCGACGCCTTCAGCAGGAAGGATTCGGGCACGCCGCGGGTGCGCAGCTGCACCGTGCCGCCGCCAAACTCGCCCGGCATGTCCGCGGTATACGTTTTCTGCACCACGATGCCGGACAGCAGGCTTGCCGGGAACAAATCCAGCGGCACGACGCGCCGCGTCGGGTCGGGGCTCGGAATCTGTCCCGCGTTGAGCAGCGTGCTCGAGTAGCGTTCGCCCAGACCGCGCACATAGATGAACTTGCCGTCGACCAGGGTCAGGCCGGTCACGCGCTTCAGTGCGCCCGCGGCATCGGAGTCACCGGCGCGCGAGATCTGCTCGGCGCCAAGAATGTCGGCGACCGCCGAACTGGTGCGCTTCTCCTCGACGAACGCCGCCAGCGAGCCTTCGACGAAGGGCTCGAGCACGACGAATTCGGGCAGCTCGAAGCCGGCCGGCGTGAGCTCGATCGCGCGTTCGGTGGATTGCTCTGCCTCGATCGCCACGCTGTCCAGCGTGAGCGTACTGAAGTTGGCGGCGATCACCGAGACGGAGTAGCTGCCCGCAGTCAGCGGCACGGCGAAACTTCCGTCGGCGTCGGTCACGATGTCGATCGGCGTACCGCTGACGTAGACGCGCGCACCCACCACCGGCTTGCCGTCCTCGATGCTGACGATGCGGCCCTTGAGTTGGCCCGGCGGCCCCAGATCGAGCTTGCTTTGCGTCTGCAGCGAGGTGGCGCCCTGACGGTGCGAGCTCTCGATCAGCACGTGCGGCTCGGCGTCACCCTGCAGGGTGGCAATCAGCTGCGCGTTCTCGTCGTCCTGCAGCTCGAGGTCGAGCTTGAGGACCTCGTCGTCACCCCGGCGAACGACCAGGTGGCGCGCGCCCGACGGAAGGCTCAGGCGAATGGATCCGTCGGCGTTGGTCTTGCCCAGCGATTGGCCATCGACCAGCACGTCGGCGTCACCGAGCGGCAGGTCTCCATCGAACACATACAGCGACAGATCGGCTGGCTCCGCGGCGACGGCCAGACGCGTGGCGAGAAAAAGACTGGAGAGGGCAAGGGCCGCCAGGGCCGCAGCAGGACGTTTCATCGAGGGCTTTCCGTCAGGCGCACGACCAGGGGGTATCGGCACACTCCTGCATCAGGCGTCGGAGTTCGGTGGCCTTGCGGAACAGCTCGGGACGCTTCAGCGCCGAGAGGTGGCGCTCCACGGCAGCGAAATTGCCGCCGCGGAAATAGGCGTAGGCCAGCGCGTAGCGAATGTCCTCGTCAGCCAGCAGGCCGGCACGCAGCAGCGCGGCCTCCATGCCGGCCACCTGTTCGAAACGCTTCAGCTCGACGAGAATGCCGACCCGCTGCTTGAGCTTGCGCTCGGAGTCTTCCACCCGCGCGTTGAGATTGAGCGCACGCTGCGGATGGCCGGCACGGCGAAACAGTTCGGCCGCTTCGGCAAACAGGGCGGGTTCGCGCTCGGCGGCGACGGCCAACAGCTCGGCAGCCGCATACGGGTTGCCCTTCTCCAGCCAGGTCTGCGCCAACGCCTTGACGATGTTGAGGTCGCCGGGGTGCTGCAGCCGGGCCTGCTCGAGGAAGCGCAGCGCTTCGTCGAAGCTTCGCCCGCGCCGCAGTGCGGTGCCGATGGCGACGTAGTCCTCGGGCTTGCCTTCGACCCGGGCCAGATAGTCACGGCCGAGCTCCGCCGCCTGCTGATACAGACCCGACTCGATCAGGTAGAACACCTGACGCCGCTGGAACGATGCGTTGGCCGGAAAGCGCACCGAAGCTGCGCCCAGCGCATTCAGCGCGTCCTGCTTGCGGTCGAGCATCCACAGCGCATGGGCGCGCATCAGCCACGCGCCGGACAACCCATCGACCGCCTCGCCCGCCTGGTCGATCGCGGCTATGGCATCGGCGTAGCGCTCAAGCCCGAACAGCGCCTGGGCGCGGTAGAGATGGATCAGCGGATCGGTCTGACCGGCCTTGAAGGCCTCGCCAAAAGCCGCGGCGGCCTCGTCAAGTCGCTGGCGGTCGAGCGCGACCAGGCCGCGCACGGTGTGGTACTTGGCCAGATCGACGCCTTCGGCGGCGAGGTCGACCTGGCCGAGCGCCTGTTTGGCGCGGTCCATTTCGCCATCGCGCGCCAGCACTGCGGCGAGTTCGACGTAGTCGACCTCGTCCTCAGCTCGGACAAAGCCAGCCAAGGCGCTCAACACCAGCAGCATCAGTCCACGGCGAAACAGCATGTTCATGACAGGTCGAACCTCACCCGCTGCTTGGCCCACACGCGAACGTTCTCGCCCTTGTAGGTCGCCGGCTCGAATTTCCAGGTCTGCACGCCGGACACCGCGATGTCGTCGAAGACTCCGGCAGGCTGGGCTTCGAGCACCTTGACCTTCTCGACCTGGCCGGTGGGACCGATCAGTACGCTCAGCAGCACGTAGCCGGTGACACCGGCCGCCTTGGCGCGCGGCGGATACTGCATCGGCGACTGCACCAGCGGTCGCGGCGGCACGTCGACACTGTCGTCGGTCATCACCACGTCACCGCCGTCGCCGAGCAGACCCTTGCCGAGATCCAGCTCGTTCGCATCGAAGCCGGGCAAGCCGAAGTTGAGTCCGTCCAGGCCAGAATCGAGACCGACCAGAGGCGCCGGCGCCGAACGGCGCGGCTTGCGTTTCGGCGGCTCGGGCTTGCGCACCGTCTCCTGCTGCGGCGGCTTTTCCTTCTTCACCACCTCGATGCTGCTGGCAGCCTTGCCGGTGTCGCCATCCGGCCGCGCCAGCTGGTTGTTCATGAAGATAATCAGGCCGAGCACGAGCGCGAGGCCGAGCGCAGCGCTCGCCATCCCCACCAGCTGTGGACGACCGAATGCCACGACCTAGCCCTCGCCCGCCTCGGCGACGGTGGCGACACCCACATCCTCGGCGCCGGCCAAGCGCGCGGCATCCACGACGTCGATCAGCTTCTGCGAGGGCACGTCGGCATCGGTGACGACCAGCACCGACTTTTGCGTCATGCCCTTGAGCAAGTCGCGCACGCGGCTCTGGATCACCCAGGAGCGGATCGGTTCGCCGTCGAGGTAGGTCTCGCCCTGCTTGTCGATGTAGATGCGCACGGCCTTGGTCGACGCCACGCTCTGCGACTGCGCGCCCGGGCGATTGATGTCGACCTTCATGTCCTTGACGAACGTCGTCGACACCATGAAGAAGATCAGCAGGATGAAGGTCATGTCGATCATCGGAGTGAGATCGACATTGGCCTCGGTGCTGGCGCGAAAGCGGCGTTTCATCGCTTACTCCACGGGAGAGATCGGACTTGTGGTGAGCAGGTCCTTGATCTGGTTGAGGTCGTGTTCGATCTTTTGCTCGCGGCGATCGAGCACCGACTTGACGATCACGCCGGGCACGGCCACGACCAGGCCCATCTGGGTGGTGAACAGGGCGGTAGCGATGCCACCGGCGATGCCGCCGGTCTGCGAGAACAGGCTCATGTCGCCGAGCGAGTCGAAGGTTTCGATCATGCCGGCGACGGTACCGAGCAACCCGAGCAGGGGCGCGACCGCAACCATCGAGGTGACCACAGTGCGATAGCGCTTGATGCTGCTTTCGTAGCCGCCGAAAGCGTCGTCCAGCGCCCGGCGCAGGTTCGGCAGACCTTGCTCGCGCAGGGCGATCCCCCGCACGATGGCCTGGTCGATGATGCCGTCGGGCGCCTTGCCCTTGCCCTGCGCGTACTTGCGCATCAGCACGCGCACATTCTTCTGACTGCCGCGCCGCAGCAGCACCCAACGCGCGCCGATCGCGTACCAAAGCACCAGGGTGACCAGCACGAGCGGACCCATGACGAATCCACCCGAGGCCAGATAGCCCGAGAAGGTATCGAGAAGGCCTGCGCTGGCGCCGATCTGACTCATTCGAAATCCGAAGACGGCCTAGGCCGCCACCCGTCCGACGTTGCCCTGGTAGAGATTGATCGCGCGCAGCGCGGCCTTCTCCATGTCGTCCTTGATGCGGTCCGACCAGCCGTTGAGCAGGTTGCCGAAAAGCAGGCAGGGGATCGCCACGATCAGACCCAGCTCGGTGGTGACCAGCGCCGTGGCGATACCGCCCGACAGCAGCTTGGGATCGGACGTGCCGAACTCGGTGATCACGTCAAAGGTCTGGATCATGCCGGTCACGGTGCCGAGCAGTCCGAGCAGCGGCGCTACCGCGGCGATCATCATGATCACGCCGCCAAACCGCGACAGCGGGGTGGATTCATGCAGGATCGATTCGGACACGATGTCCTCGAGATGCTCGCGCTCGGTCCGGTCGAGCTGGTTGTCACCGAGCGCCTGCTGGATGCCGCGCAGCGCAGCGGTGACGACCCGTGCCGCCGACCCCTTGAACTTCTTCGCCGCGGCGATGGCATCGTCGATGCGGTTGGCCTGCATCGCCGGCGCCACTGCATCCAGTACACCCGAGATGCTTGCCCCGGCCTGCTTGAGGAACACCGCGCGCAGCAGCACCAGCGCGATCGCGAGGCTGCCCAGGCCGAGAATGATGAAACCGATCAGGCCGCCTTTCTTGACCTCGTTCCAGATGGTCTTCTTTTCGGGCTCGGGGATCGCCAGATTGGCGTTCTCGAACAGGAAGATGTCGATGAGCGCAGGCAGCTTGCCATCGGCCATCGCGCGGGCAGTCGCGTCGGCGGGTTGGGTCCACATCCGGAAGGCGCCACCACCGGCCGGCGCCAGGGCGCCGGCAGCCTGCGGGCTCACGCCAAACGCCGCCACGTTGCCGAAACGCACGACCGTGCCTTCCACTTCATTGCCATCGGCGAGGAAGAACCGTCCGGGCCCCCGCTGAATCGCGCTGAGCGCGCCGAGACGCTGCTGCGCGCGCGCGAACAGGTCCTGCAGCTTGCCGGCATCGTCCTGATCGACGAACGACGGGTCGCCGAGGCCCGCCACGTCCAGCGACTCCAGGGTGGACCGCGCCTGGTCGAAGGTCGCCTGCAGCGTCTCGCGATTGTCGGCATTGGCCTGGGCAAGCTGGTCGGCCTTGACCAGTTCGCCGGCCAGCGATTCGGCGCGCGACTGGGCGGAAAGCGCCTGTCCTTCCAGCGCGGTGACTTCGCCTTCGAGTCGTTGCCGGTCCCGTTCGAATTCGCGTTTCACCGTATCGATGCGCGCGGACAGCTCGCGCTTCTGCGCTTCGAGGAAGGCGAATTCCTTCTTGTAGGCCATGTCCAGCGACACGTCAGGCGCTGGCGCGGTGAGTGCAGCAGCGGCCGCGGGCTGTGCAGGCGCCGAGGTGCCTGCCTTGTCCTGGGCCAGGGCGAGACTCGACACCAGACCAAGTCCGAGCACGGCGACACGGATGACCGCGGCGTTCATCGCGCACCTCCTTCGGCCGCCAGCACAGGCAGGGTGAAGAAGCCCTGGCGGATTTGCTTGCGGTAGGCATCGAACAGGCCGGCGATGGCCCGACGCTGATCGTCGCCCGCGGCCAGCTCGAACACCCACTTGCCGCCGCGCTGCACGGCCTGGCCGTAGCGGCCGTCGGGGGTGCGGAAGTACAGCGCCATGGCGCCGACCTTGGCGACTTCGGCGAGGACGCGCTCGTCGGCGACATCGATGGTCTGGTTGTGCAGCCCGTTCTCGCGGGTCAGGCGGATCTCGTCCTCGTAGAACGCCCACAGCCGGTTCGCAGCGCGCGCTCCCGGCAACACGCCGGACAGGATATCGGTGCGCAGCGACTGCAGTTCGCCACGGCGTTCGTCGACCTTGAATGGCAGCCCGGCGGCGATGCGGGCGTCCAGCTGATCGATCGCTTCGAGCAGCACCGGCTGCAAGGCGTCGCCACTGGTGCCCTGCTCGGCGGCTTCGGCATAGGCCTCGTCGAGCTTGGTCTGTGCATCGCGGGCGGCGAGCTGCTGGCGGTCGACGCTGGCCTTCAGCTCGGCCTTCTGGGCGTTCAAACCGGCCAGCGTGGTGCGCTGCTCTTCCCGGGTCAGTTCGAGCTCGCTGTTGAGCTGCTCGACCTCGCCGCGCAGGGCGATCAGTCGCTCGGCCAGCGGCTCGGCCGCACGCAGGGGCGCGACGAGGGCGCCCGCGAGCATCCCGACGAGAAGGAGGGGGATACGGTTCATGGAGACTCCGGAATCGACACGACGGGGCAGATGGCCCAGCGCGCAGCGTATGACCGAAAGATGTCAGTGCCGCTGCACGGATATTTCAGCGGGATGACACCTCCGCGACGCGCCGATGACCTCCGCGCCGACCGCGCCGGCCGCTCCCAAGCCGGGATTCGGCGCGCGGGCCGCGGCTTGGTCGTCCGCCGGCATGTTCGCAGTGCGGGGTGACACCGGCGTGTCACGCGGCCCGGCCGGTGGGGACGCGCTGAGCCGGGAGGGGCCCGGGAGCGCTATCATAGGCGGCTTTCCGTCCAGGAAACCCCGCGTGAAAGACCACATCCGCGAGCTGGTGCTGCAGGCCCTGCTCGACCTGCGCCGCGACCAGAAAATCAGCTTCGAAGGCGAGCCTGACTTCGTTATCGAGCGCGCGCGTGCGCGCGAGCACGGCGACTACGCCTGCAACGTGGCGCTGCTGATGGCCAAGCCGACGGGCCGCAAGCCCCGGGAGCTGGCCGAGGAAATCGTGGCGTCGCTGCCGAAGTCGCAGCACGTCGACAAGACCGACATCGCCGGGCCGGGCTTCATCAACTTCCGCCTGACCACCGGCTGCAAGCTGGGCATCCTGCGCCGCGTGTCGGAGCTGGGCGAGCGCTACGGCTCGGCGGATGAGGGCTCCCGCGAATCGATCACGGTGGAATTCGTGTCGGCCAACCCGAATGGCCCGCTGCACGTGGGTCATGGACGCGGCGCGGCCTACGGCGCCTCGGTGGCGGCATTGCTGGAGGCAGCCGGACACGCGGTACAGCGCGAGTACTACGTCAACGACGCCGGCCGACAGATGGACATCCTCGCGGTGTCGGTGTGGCTGCGTTACCACGAGCTCGGCGGCATCAACGTCCGCTTCCCGGACAATGGTTACAAGGGTGAGTACGTCATCGAGATCGCGCGCGCGCTGCGCGCCCGCGAGGGCGACGCCCTGCGCCGCACCGCATTCGAAATCACCGAGGGTCTGCCCCAGGACGAGTCCGAAGGCGGTGACAAGGAGCTGCACGTCGATGCCCTGATCGCGCGCGCGAAGACGCTGCTCGGCGAACCGGAGTACCGCAAGGTCTTCGATGCCGGGCTGGGCTGGTGCCTCGGCGACATCCGTGATGACCTGGCCGGTTTCGGCGTGCACCACGACAACTTCTTCTCCGAGCGTTCGCTGATGACCGATGGCTACGTCCAGCGCGCCATCGACACGCTGCGGGAGAACGGCCACCTGTACGAGCAGGAGGGCGCGCTGTGGTTTCGCGCCACCACCTTCGGCGACGACAAGGACCGCGTGGTCGTGCGCGAGAACGGCGTATCGACCTACTTCGCTTCGGACCTCGGCTACCTGCTGTCCAAGTTCGAACGCGGGTTCGCCCGAGCGATCTACATCTTCGGCGCCGACCACCACGGCTATATCGCGCGGTTGAAGGCGGCTGCCCAGGGCCTGGGGCTCGACCCCGGCAGGATCGAAATCGAGTTGGTGCAGTTCGCGATCCTGTTCCGTGGTGCCGAGCGGGTACAGATGTCGACCCGTGCGGGCAGCTTCGTCACCCTGCGCGAGCTGCGCGAAGAGGTGGGCACCGACGCCGCCCGCTACTTCTACGTGATGCGTAGCAACGACCAGCATCTCGATTTCGATCTCGAGCTGGCGAAGAGCCATTCGAACGACAACCCGGTGTACTACATCCAGTACGCGCACGCGCGGGTCTGTTCGCTGTTCCGCCAGCTCACCGAGAAACTCTGGACGTTCAATCGTTCGGCCGCTGACGCCGCGCGCACCAGACTCGTTGAGCCGGCCGAACAGGAGCTGCTCGAAGAGATGATGCGCTTCCCCGAAATCGTCGAAGCTGCTGCCGAGCAGCGCGGTCCGCAGATCGTCGCCAACTACCTGCGTGAGCTCGCCGCATCGTTCCACAGCTACTACAACGCGGTACCGATCCTCGTTGAGGAAGAGGCGCTGCGCAGCGCGCGGCTCGGCCTGTGCCTGGGCGTGAAGCAGGTGCTGGCCAACGGCCTCAAGTTGCTCGGTGTCTCCGCGCCGGAGAGCATGTGATGGCTGCACGACGGGGCAAGTCACAGGCGCGACGCACCAACGAACCGCGTCGCGGTCTGCCCGGCTGGGCATGGCTGGGCATCGGTCTCGTGGTCGGGCTAGGAATCGCCGCATGGGTGCTGCACGGCGATGGCCTGCTCGACCGGGCGAAGCTGTTTCCGCAACCGCAGCCGAATGCCTCGGCACCGCGTGATCCCGAGCCACCGATCGCGCAGCGACCCGCAGCGTCCGAGCCAAGCAAGCCGAAGTACGATTTCTACACCGTGCTGACCGAACGCGAGGTGCAGATCCCCGAAGCCGAACTGAGCGCGCAGGTGAAGGATCCGCCGCCGACGCCGGCACCGGACACGGCGGCCGACCGGTTCTTTCTGCAGGCCGGCGCCTTCGGCGACGTGCGCGGCGCCGAAGAGGTCAAGGCGGCGATCGCATTCTCCGGCCTGGTCGCACGCATCGAACCGACCACGACCAGCGGCGGGCGCACCGTGCATCGGGTCATGCTCGGTCCTTTCGCCAGTGCGCGCGAACTCGAGCAGGCCAAGGCCACGCTGAACGGCCACGGCATCCAGTCAATCGCGCTGCGCCAGCCTTCCTCGCGCTGAGCCCGGGCGCCCCTCAGCCGGGGCGCTTGAGGCGGATCAGTGCCGAGGTGTCGAGGTCGCCTGCACCGCAGCGTTCCAGCTCGGCGTAGTCCTGCAGCGCCAGATCGATCATCGGATGGCGCATCCCGGCCTGCTCGGCCATCGACTGCACGATGCGCAGGTCCTTGGCCATGTGTGCCGACTTGAACCCGGGCGTGAAGGCGTCGCGCAGCATGGTCGCTCCGCGCTTGTCGAGGAACCAGCTGGCCGCAGCGCCCGCCTGCAAGGTGGGCAGCAGGATCTCGGCGTCGAGCCCCAACCTTTCGCCCAGCGCCAGGCCTTCGCACACCGCCTCGTTGATGCCGGCGACGATGGCCTGGTTCACCGCCTTGGTGGCCTGGCCCGCACCGCTCGGGCCCATGTGCGCGATGCGCGCGGCGTAGCACTGCAGCACAGGCTCGGCGCGCTGCAAGGTCTCCGCGCTGCCTCCCACCATGATCGAAAGCCGCCCCAGTCGCGCACCCTCGACGCCACCGGAAACCGGGGCGTCGAGAAAGCCGACTTCAGCCGCGGCCAGACACTCAGCCGCCGCACGGGCCGTGGAGACACTGACCGTGCTGTGGTCGACGACGATGCTTCCGGGCTGCATGATGCGCGCGAGCGCACGCACGTTGTCGAGTACGTCCTGGTCGCCGCCCACGCACAACGCCACCACCTCGCAATCGACGAACGCCTCGTGCTTGGACGCCGACGCGACTCCGAGCTCACGCGCCAGCGCCTCGGCACGACTCAGGGTGCGATTCCCGATCAGGGCCAGCTGGCCCTGCCGCGCCACATGCCCGGCCATCGGGCCACCCATGGCTCCGATGCCGATCCAGCCAACGCGACGTTCGTGGTGGTGATTCATGAAGACTGCTCCGAAGGCGGGTTCAGGTTTTCTTGGGTCACCCCGGCCACGCCGGACGCGACGGACCGTGCGGCGCCAGCGCGGCCGCGCCGTACAGCAGGGTGACCACCGAGAGCGTCATCAGCGCCTGCGGCACGGGGTAGCTCACGCCCATCACCGCTGCGCCCAGGCCGCACAGCATGAAGTTTCGCCATGCGTGCCGGCGCAGGGCCAGCGACTCGCATTCGCGGGCGAGCAGCCATTGGCCGGTACCGAAGATACCGAGCAGCAGCGCGTACATCAGGCTGAACATGCACAGGATCGTCCACAGACTCACGCCCCAGGACGGCCAGATCGGATACGCGCGCATCTGCTCCACGACAACGCGACGCGCCGGATCGATTCGCGCATCGCTGACATAGAACATCCAGTGCGCCGCCAGGTGCGCACCGGCGTTCAGCAGCAGCCAGCCGGCCGCCCAGCGATAGCGGCGCCGCAGCGACCGTTCTGCGTCCACGCCGACATCCTGTGACGACGAAACCTGCACGGAGGTCAATCGCCGCCGTCGTCCAGGTAGGTATATCCGGTCAGTCCCGCTTCGAGCATGCGTTCGAGCCGCTGCGCCTCGTCGCCGACCACGCCCGCGTCGCGGATGCGCGCGGCGTAGGACGCGCGCAGGCCGGCCAGGTCATAGCCGACGTAGTCGAGCATGACGTCCGAGGTATCGCCGGACCGGGAACGCGACAGGGTGAATCCGTCGCCATCGCCACGCACGTTGACCGCCGAGGTGTCGCCGAACAGGTTGTGGATGTCGCCGAGCGTGTCCTGGTAGGCGCCGACCATGAAGAAGCCGATGCAGTAGCGCTCGCCCTCGCGCACCGGGTGCAGTGGCAGCGCACTGTCGAGTTCGCCGTGATCGACGTAGGTGTCGATCTGACCATCCGAATCGCAGGTGAGATCGGCGATCACGCCGCGTCGAGTCGGCGGCTCGTCGAGTCGGTGGATCGGCATGATCGGAAAGACCTGGTCGATGGCCCACACGTCGGGCACCGACTCGAACACCGAGAAGTTCACGAAATACTTGTCGACCAGGCGCTCGTCGAGCTCGTCGATCAGCGGACGGTGGCTCTTTTCGTCGGCGGACAGGCGCGCCCGCACGCCGTGCGCAATCGCGTAGAACACGTCGTCGGCGCGCGCGCGCTCGACCAGGCCGATCTGGCCGAGGGCGTACCCGCTCTGCACTTCGGACAGATAGTGCTGCGCATCGTGGAACAGCTCGACTGCCGCGCGATCGGGGAGCGCGGCATGCAGCTCGCGAAGATGACGCATCGCCGGCGATTCGTCGTCGTGGGCCGGTGGCAGTCTGCCGGCCGGCGCGGGCTCGACCTCGGACACGTTCGCGATCAGCACCGCATGGTGCGCGGTCAGGGCGCGGCCCGACTCGGTCAGCACGCGCGGCTGCGGGATGTCGTATTCGGCGCAGGCGTCGGCCAGTGGCTGCACGATCGTGTGCGCGTACTGCGACAGGCCATAGTTGATCGAGCAGGCGCCGCGCGAGCGCGTGCCTTCGTAGTCGACGCCAAGGCCGCCGCCGACATCCATGTAGCGGATGCTGCAGCCCAGCTGCGTCACCTCCACCAGATAGCGTGTGGCCTCGCGCATGCCTCCGGCGATGTCGCGCACGTTGCTGATCTGCGAACCCATGTGAAAGTGCAGCAGCTGCAGACAGTCGAGCATGTCGGCCGCGCGCAGCTTGGCGACCAGATCGAGCAGCTGGCGCGGCGACAGCCCGAACTTGGCCTTGTCGCCACCGGAGTTCTGCCATTTGCCCGCACCGAGCGAAGCCAGGCGCATGCGCACGCCGATGCCGGGCCGGACGCCCAGGGACTTGGCCTCGGCGATGATGGCGTCGAGTTCGGACGCCTTCTCCACCACGATGAAGGTCTGCAGCCCGAGTCGGCGTCCAATCAGGGCGAGACGAATGTACTCGCGGTCCTTGTAGCCGTTGCACACCACGAGGGCGCCCGGCCGCGACAGCGCCAACACCGCCATCAGCTCGGGCTTGGAGCCGGCCTCCAGGCCGAAGCCTTCGCCGCTGCCGGACTCGGCCAGCACTCCGGCGACGCCTTGGTGCTGGTTCACCTTGATTGGGTAGATCGCCGAGTAGCCACCGCCGTAGCCGCAGTCGCGCATGGCCGCGGCGAACGCGTTCTGCAGTCGCCCCAGCCGGTCGGCCAGCACGTCGGAGAACCGCACCAGCAGCGGCAGGCGCAGGCCCTGCGCGCGCGCGGCCTCGACCACGTCCGGCAGGGCGATGCGCGGCCCCGTTGCACCGCGAGGCAGGGCGACGACCCGGCCCGCCTCGTCAACGTCGAAATAGCCCTCGCTCCAGTGCGGCACGGAATAGGTGCGGCGGGCCTGTTCGAGGCTCCATGCGGTCATGTCGGGCTTCTCGCGACTACGGGCCGCGCATTGTAGCGGCTGGCCGGCTGCCGAATCGTTGCCGCCACATCCTTCGGGTACAATGCGCGGCCCTGCGATATTCCGGTAACAGCATGAGCGAGTCCGATTCCTGGTACATCGAACGCTTCGAGCTCTCGGGCTCGGCGATCGGTTTCCGCGTCAACCGCAAGTTGCACGAGGAGCAGTCGACGTTCCAGAAAATCGAAATCTACGAGACCACCGACTGGGGCAACCTGATGGCCCTGGACGGGTGCATCATGCTGACCGGCCGCGACAACTTCCTCTACCACGAGATGATGTCGCATCCGGTGCTGTTCACCCACAGCAACCCGAAGCGCGTCGTGGTAATCGGCGGCGGCGACTGCGGCACCCTGCGCGAAGTGCTGCGCCATCGCGAAGTCGAGTCGGCGGTGCAGGTGGAAATCGACGAGCGCGTGACCCGCGTCTCCGAGCAGTTCTTCCCCGAACTGTGCGAATCGAACGACGATCCGCGCGCGCAGCTGCTGTTCGACGACGGCATCGCCTACATGCGCAACGCCGCTGCCGAAAGCATCGACGTGGTCATCGTCGACTCGACCGATCCGGTCGGGCCGGCGGAGGGCCTGTTCAACGAGTCCTTCTACCAGTCCTGCCTGCGCGCGCTGCGCCCCGGCGGCATTCTGGTGCAGCAGAGCGAGTCGCCGTTGGCGCAGGTATCCCTGATCCGGCAGATGCGCCAGCTCATGCGCCAGGTCGGCTTCAGCGCCGTGCGCACGCTGCCGTTTCCGCAGCCGGCCTATCCGACGGGATGGTGGAGCTGCACGATGGCGCGCAAGGGCGCCGACCTGAGCGGCTTCCGCGAGCGCGGCGCGCACTCCAAGCCCTTCCCCACCCGCTACTACAGCGCCGACATTCACCGGGCCGCCCTGGTGCTGCCCGAGTTCGTGCGCGAAGCGCTCGGCGACTGATTTCCGGCGCGTCGCCCGCCGACGCACCCGTCCACCCCATCCGGACCCCGCAACGTGTCTGCAGACCAGCTGTCCGCCTTCATCGGCAACCACACGATTCTGGTGCTGGCCTTCGTCGGCCTGACCATCGCCCTCATTGCCAACGAAGTCAGCCGGTTCACCCAGGGCTACAAGCTGGTGAGCCCGGCCCAGCTGACCCAGCTGATCAATCGCGAGAACGCGCTGGTCATCGATGTCAGCCCGTTCAACGATTTCGAGAAAGCACACATCGCCGGTTCGAAGCACATCGCGATGAGCCAGCTCGATCCGGAGAACAAGTCGCTGGCCAAGGCCAGGGATCTGCCGATCGCCGTAGTCTGCCGCTCGGGCATGACTGCAGCCGGGGTCGCCAAGCGGCTGGTCAAGGCGGGATTCGCCAAGGTCTTCCTGCTCGACGGCGGGATCGCGGCCTGGCAGCAGGCCGACCTGCCCACCGCCCGCGGCAAGTCCTGAGCGCTTGAACCCGCCCTGACTGCCCCCATATACGTCCAGTTGACCATTCACGAATTGCCACGGAGCACACCATGACCGAGTCCGCCGCCAACGGCGCCACCCCGCCGCAGCCGCAGCAAGGCACCGCCCAGATCGCCCTGCAGAAGATCTACGTCAAGGATGCTTCGTTCGAAGCGCCTTCGGCGCCGGCCATTTTCCAGGAAGACGGCCAGTCGAACCTGCAGCTGAACATGTCGCAGAAGGTCGGCGCCGTGGGCGAGAACGTCTACGAAGTGGTGCTCACCATCACCCTGACCTGCACGCTGGGCGACAAGACCGCCTACCTCGCCGAAGTCCAGCAGGCCGGCATCTTCGGTCTCAACGGCTTCGATCCGCGGGTGCTGGAGGGCGTGCTCGCCACCTACTGCCCGAACGTGCTGTTTCCGTACGCGCGCCAGGCGATCAGCGACATGGTGCAGAACGGCGGCTTCGCGCCCTACTTCCTGCAGCCGATCAATTTCGACCAGATCTACGCGGAACAGCTGCGTCGCCGCGGTGACCAGGCCCAGCAGGGTGCGGCCGCGGAAGCACCGGCAGTCGGCAGCGCCTGATCGGCATGACTGCGCTCCGGGTAGGCGTGTTTGGCGCCGGCTCCTGGGGCACCGCGCTGGCCACCCAGGCCGCGCGCAACGGACACGCCGTCACCCTGTGGGGGCGTGATCCCGGCCAGATTGCGGCCATGGCGGAAAGCCGCCGCAATCTGCGCTACCTGCCCGACCTCGAGCTCCCGGCCTCGCTCCGGTTCAGCAGCGACCTCGCCAGCACCGCCCGCGAGGCCGATCTGCTGCTTCTGGTCGTGCCCAGCCACGCGTTTCCCGACGTGCTCGCGGCCATCAAGCCCGACCGCCGACACGACGCCGGAATCGCCTGGGCAACCAAGGGCTTCGAACTCGGATCGGGACGCTTTCTTCACGAGGTCGTCGAGGAACAGATCGGCGGCGATGTACCGACGGCAGTCGTGACCGGGCCGTCATTCGCCCGCGAAGTCACCCAGGGGCTGCCCACCGCGGTGACCGTGCACGGCCCAGTGGCCGAGTTCGCCCAGCGCGTCGCCGACGTGCTGCATGGCCCGACGTTCCGCGCGTACACCGGCCAGGACATGCTCGGCGCCGAGCTCGGCGGCGCGATGAAGAACGTGCTCGCCGTGGCCACGGGCATCGCCGACGGCATGCAGCTCGGGCTCAACGCGCGAGCCGGGCTGATCACCCGCGGCCTCAACGAGATGCTGCGTCTCAACGCCGCGCTCGGCGGCCGCGCCGAAACCCTGATGGGACTGGCTGGCCTGGGCGACCTGGTGCTCACCGCCACCGGCGACCTGTCGCGCAACCGGCGCCTCGGTCTCGCGCTGGGCCAGGGCCGCAGCATCGACGAAGCGGTGAAGGCGATCGGCCAGGTCGTCGAATCGATCCAGACCGCCGACGAAGTCATGCGGCTGGCCCAACGACACCAGCTCGAACTGCCGATCTGCGCGCTGGTGGCGCGCGTGCTGCACGGCGAAATCACCCCGCAGGAAGGCCTCAAGCTTCTGCTCGCACGCGAACAGAAGCCCGAGTATCCGCGCGGCCTGTTCGGCGACGACTGACCGCGCCGACGTGCTCTAGCGGGCGCTGCGCGCCTGACCGTCCCGGGAGGCATTGCCGCCGGATGCCACACCCGCCGAGGCCCCCGGCTCGGCCAACCAGACCTCGACCCGGCGGTTGCGCTGGCGACCGACGGCGTCGTCGTTCGACGCTACCGGCGCCACGCTGCCCAGCCCGCGCACGCGGCGCGGCGCCACGCCGCGTTCGAGCAGCAGGCTGGCGATGTAGTCGGCGCGGTCGGTCGACATGAACAGCGCCATCGCCGGCAAAGTTTCCACCGCATCGGAAAAACCGAGCAGGATCAGCGTTCGCTCGCGCTGCCCGGGCTGCTTGAGGAACGCAGCCAGGCGATCGAGATCCATCATGGTCTTGCTGTCGAGCATGCGCGCGCCTTCGCCGAAGCGGAAATTCAGCGACAGGCGTTCTGCGCCGGTTACCCAGGTGCGATAGCTGTCCGGCGCATCTTCGCGCACAGGCACAGCGTAGGCACGAATCGCCTGGTCGACGAAGCCGATCTTCTGAACAATCGGTTGCGCTGCCGGCGAGGTGGCGAACTCGGCGAAGCGGCGTGCCAGCGCCGGCGCGTCCTTGGGCACGTAGAGAAACAACCGGCGCGATAGCGGGTAGTCTTCGACCGCCACTTCTTCGGGCTTGGGAAGAAGCGCACCGCCCCCGTCGGAAATGGCCAGCGCGCGCACGCCGCGCAGCCCGGACAGACCGACAAACCCGATCGCCATCGGATCGGCCGCCACCGCCGCGGCCAGCTCCTCGGTGCTTTCGTAGCGCTTGGCCGCGGACGAGAGCCGGGCATCGCCAAGAACCAGGGTCTTGAACGAATCGTAGGTGCCTGACCGGTCATCCCGGGCATGCAGCTTCACCGCACCGCCGAAGGAACCGCGAATCTGCGACCAGTCGCGGATCCGCCCGGAGAACAGGTCGCGTACGCGATCCTTGCCCAGTTCGTCGAAGGGATTGCGCGGGTTGACGATGATGGCGATGCCGTCGAGTGCGAGCACAAACTCCTGACCGGGGCGATCGAGATCGCCCATGCGCGCGTGGAGGTTCCGGTCCGATGCCTTGACCGGTCGCGACGACATCCCGACGTCGGCACTGCCGCTGGCCAGGTCGGCGAATCCGGTGCTCGAACCGTGGGCATGAATCTGCACCACGCGCCGGCTGCCGCGGCGCTGCGCCGTCCACTCCAACTCTTCGAATGCGGTGTCGACGCGACGAATGTCTTCGAATCCCTCGGCCTTCAGCCAGGCCTGCACCAGCGCCGGGGCCAACGCTTCACCCACGGTGTTGGACCCGTGCAGGCGCAGGATCTCATCCGCCATCGCCGGGCGAACCAGCAGACTGGCGAGCAGAAGCAAGGCGGTCAGGCGCACGGCAACCTCCGGATTCCGGTGTGAGACCGGTGAGGATGACGGGGCAATGTTGCAGTGCGTGGTCGCGCGGCTGAATCGGATCAAAACTGTGACGTGATCTGCACGTCTTCGTGGCGACAGCGGGCCGAGCGTGCCGCGTCACACCACGACCGATCGCGTGGACGCGCCGCCCCGATGGATCGACATGTGGTGATGCTCACGGGAAACGGGATGTTCCGGCGCGGCAACGGCGCGAGCTGGGCCGCGGCAAACCTGACCTCAGCGAGAGGTGATAGGTCGTGTCGCAAAGGTGTGAAGCCTGGTCAGGCTCGGTGAAGCCCGACAAGGCCTAGCCGACCGCCCCCCCGAATCCCTGCTGCCGCCACGCTTCGAACACCACCACTGCCACCGCGTTGGACAGATTCAGACTGCGATTGCGCGGATACATCGGCAGCTTGAGGCGACGATCGGCGGGAAAGGTGTCGAGCAGGGACTGTGGCAATCCGCGCGTCTCCGGCCCGAACAGGAAGGCGTCGTCGGACTGGAAGGCCACCGCGTCGTAGCGGGTCGCGTTGCGGGTCGACAGTGCGAACACGCGGGCCTCGCCAAGCGTCGCGCGGCACGATGCCCAATCGGCATGCACGTGCAGGTCGGCGAACTCGTGGTAGTCGAGCCCGGCTCGGCGCATGCGCGCGTCGTCGAGCTCAAAACCCAGCGGACGGACCAGATGCAGCCGGGCGCCGGTGTTCGCGCACAGCCGGATGACGTTGCCGGTGTTGGGCGGAATCTCGGGCTGGAACAGGATCACATGCATGGCGCGGCATGCTGACAGGTCATCGCCGGCCCGGCCAGCCACCCTGCAAACGATTGCATGCGCAGCCCTGCGGACGCGCGTGCTGCGGCGCATCATTTCAGGCACACTCGGGGGCCGCCCGCATCCCGGACAGACGTCCCAGAGCCCTTCGTGAACAGCCCTGCTTCGATCGTTGCCCACAAATTCGGCGGATCCAGCCTCGCCGACGCCCAGCGCATGGCGCATGTGGCCGAACTGCTTTGCGCCCGCAAGGACGCGCGCCAGATTGTGGTGGTCTCGGCCATGCAAGGCGTCACCGATGCATTGATCGGCCTGCTGCATCGCGCAGCCAAGGATCCGGGCGCGGCGCGCGACGAACTGGAAGACCTGACCCAGCGCCACCGCCGCGCCGCCGCGGCGATGCTCGGCGTGGCCAGCTCGGAGGCCCTGACCGGTCTCGAGCGCGACTGGATCGACCTCGCCGCGCTGCTGCGCACGGCACACCTTCTGGGCCACCCGTCCGCCGACCTGCTCGACTACGTGCAGGGTCTGGGCGAAGTCTGGTCCGCACAGTTGTTGCACGCCCTGCTGCGCCAGCGAGGCGTCGAGTCGGCGTGGCTCGATGCGCGCGAGGTGCTGGTGGTGGAGCCCGGCACGCTCGGCATGAGCGTCGACTGGAAGCGCAGCGCCGAGCGGCTGGCTGCGTGGCGCGCCGAGCATGACGCCCCTGTCGTCGTGGTGACGGGGTTTGTCGCCCGCACCCGCGATGGCAAGCCGACCACGCTGGGCCGCAACGGGAGCGACTACTCGGGCGCGATCTTCGCGCGGCTGTTCGTATGCGAGAGCCTGCACATCTGGACCGACGTCGACGGCGTGCTCAGTGCCGACCCACGCCTCGTGCCGGACGCCGTGCTGCTGCCGCGGATGAGCTACGACGAAGCGTTCGAACTCGCCTACTTCGGCGCCAAGGTGGTGCACCCCGGCACCATGAGCCCGGTGCTGCAGGCGGGCATTCCCGTCTACGTGCGCAACACCTTCAAACCGGAGCTCGAAGGAACCCGGATCGGGCCGGAACACGAGGACAACCGCGGCCCGGTCAAGGGCCTGACGATCGCGCCGCAGCTGGCCCTGGTCGAAGTCGAGGGCACCGGCATGATCGGCGTGCCGGGCACCGCCGAGCGCGTGTTCGGTGCCTTGCGCGGCGCATCGGTTTCGGTGGTGATGATCGCGCAGGCGAGCTCGGAACATTCGATCTGCTGCGCGGTGCGCGCCGAACAGGCCGAACTGGCGGTGTCGGTGCTACGCGACGTGTTCGCGCGCGAGCTCGACGCCGGGTTGATCCAGTCGATCAGCGCCGAAACCGGCGTCGCCGTGCTGGCCGCGGTCGGCGACGGCATGGCCGGACATCCGGGTGTCGCTGCGCGTCTGTTTGCCGGCCTGGCGCACGCCGAGGTGAATGTGCGGGCCATCGCGCAAGGCGGCTCCGAACGCAATATCTCGGTCGCCATCCGCGAGGACGACGCCAGCCGCGCGCTGCGCGCGGTACATGCGGGGTTCTATCTTTCGCCGCAGACGCTGTCGATCGGATTGATCGGGCCCGGGCAGGTGGGCCAGGTGCTGATCGATCAGCTCGGCGCCGCGGCCGACCGGCTACGCGATCAGCACCAGCTCGACCTGCGTTTGCGCGGCATCGCGCGTTCGTCGCGCATGCACCTGGCCGATCGACGCGTCGACTGGACTGCCTGGCGCGAAGAGTCGGCGCAAACGGACACCGCGCTCGATCTCGACGCCTTCGCCGCACACATCAAGGCGCAGCATCTGCCACACGCGATGATCATCGACTGCTCGGCGAGTGCCGAGGTCGCCAGCCACTATCCGAAGTGGCTGGAGCAGGGGATCCACGTCATCACCCCGAACAAGCAGGCCGGCAGCGCACCGATGCCGCAGTATCGTGCGACCCGCGAGGCGGCGCAGCGCGGCCACTGGCGCTATGAGGCTACCGTGGGCGCCGGCCTGCCGGTGATCGGCACCCTGCGCGACCTGATCGACACCGGCGACCGGGTCATTGCGATCGAAGGGATTTTCAGCGGCACGCTCTCGTACCTGTTCAACAGTTTCGATGGTTCGATACCGTTCTCGAAACTGGTGCTCGATGCCCGGGCCAAGGGATTCACCGAGCCGGATCCGCGCGACGACCTGTCCGGCCTCGACGTGGCGCGCAAGCTGGTGATCCTCGCCCGCGAATGGGGCAAGGACATCGAGCTCGATGACGTCGATCTCGTGGGCCTGGTGCCGGAGGCGCTGAGCAGCATCAGCAAGGAAGAGTTTCTGGAGCGGCTGTCCGAGATCGATGACGAGCTTCAAGCACGCCTCGAAGTCGCACGCGCCCGCGATCAGGTGCTGCGCTTCGTCGCCCGGGTCGATGATCAGGGTGCCAGCGTGGGCCTGGTGGAGCTGCCCGCGACGCACGCTTTCGCCCACCTCAAGCCTACCGACAACGTGGTGCAGTTCACGACGGATCGCTATCTCGAGAATCCCCTGGTGGTACAGGGGCCCGGGGCGGGCCCGGAAGTCACCGCCGCCGGCGTGTTCGCCGATCTGCTGCGGGTAGCACAAGGCCTCGGAGCCCGCTTCTGATGTTCGCACGCCATTCTGCGTCGGCGTTCGCGCCGGCCAGCGTCGGCAATGTCGGCGTCGGCTTCGACATTCTCGGCCACGCGCTGTCGGGCGCGGGAGATCGCGTCAGCGTGCGCACCATCGACCAGCCCGAAGTTCGCATCGACGCGGTGCGCGGCAGTGACCACGCGCTGCCGCTCGCCGCCGAGCTCAACACGGCCGGCGCCGCCTTGATCGCCCTGCGCACGCGGTTGGGCAGCAGCCTCGGATTCGCGGTGGAGATCGACAAGGGCATCCCGTTCGGTTCCGGCATGGGCGGTTCGGCCGCCTCCGCGGTTGCCGCCGTCGTCGCGGCCAATGGCCTGCTCGACGCACCGTTGGACTTGTCCGCACTGTACGACTGCGCCCTCAGCGGCGAGGCGGTCGCCAGCGGCAGCCGCCACGGCGACAACGTCGCGCCCATGCTGCTGGGTGGACTGACCCTCGCCACCGAAGCCCACCCGCCGGTGCGCATCGCCGTACCCACGCGCCTGTACTGCGCGCACGTCCATCCGCATTGTGTCGTGGAGACGCGCGCGGCCCGCGCTGCGCTGGCCGGCAGCTATGCACTCGGCGAGTTCGTCGCCCAGAGCGGCCACCTCGCCTTGCTGATGCACGGCCTGCATGCCGGCGATCCCGAGATGATCGCGGCCGGGCTGAGCGATGTGCTGATCGAGCCGCGCCGCGCCGGGTTGATCCCGGGCTTTGCCGCGGTCAAGCAGGCGGCGCTTGCCGCCGGCGCATTGGGCGCTGCCATTTCCGGCGCCGGTCCGAGCGTGTTCGCGTGGTGCTGGGGCGACGACATCGCGCAGCGCGCGGCGCAGTCGATGCGTGCAGCCTTCGCCGCACACGGTCTCGACAGCGACGTCCTGGTTGGCCCGGTCGATGCACCGGGCGCCCGCCTGCTTGACGGGAGCGCGTGATGCGCTTTGTCAGCACCCGCGAATCTTCACTAGCCGTTTCACTGTCAGAGGCATTGACGGCGGGCCTCGCTCCGGATGGCGGCTTGTACCTGCCGCAGCAGTGGCCCACGGCGCTGCCGGACCTGCCCGCCTCCGCGCCGCTTCCCGAGCTGGCCGCCGCGCTGCTCGCGCCATTCTTCGACGAGGACCCGCTCGCCGGCCAACTCGCATCCATCTGCACGGAGGCGTTGGCACTGCCGGCGCCGGTGGTACCGACCCGTGATCCCGGCTTGTATCTGCTCGAGCTGTTTCACGGACCCACTGCCGCGTTCAAGGATTTTGCCGCGCGCTTTCTCGCTGCCTGCTTCGCCCGTCTACGTCGGCCTGACGATGCGGAGCTGACCATTCTGGTGGCCACCAGCGGCGACACCGGCGGCGCGGTGGCGGCGGCCTTTCATCGCCGGCCCGGTTTCCGCGTCGTCGTGCTGTATCCGGACGGCAAGGTGTCGCCGCGGCAGGCGCATCAGCTCGGCGCTTTCGGCGACAACGTGCACACCTACCGGGTGGCCGGCACGTTCGACGACTGCCAGGCCATGGTCAAGGCCGCGTTCGCCGATGAGGCGTTGCGCGCGGCCATGCCGCTGTCGTCGGCGAACTCGATCAGTCTGGGCCGCTTGCTGCCGCAGATGAGCTACTACGCTGCGGCGTCGCTGCGCTGGCAGATCGTGCACGGCCGGCCGGCAAACTTCGTCATTCCCACTGGCAACCTCGGCAATGCGCTGGCCTGCGTGCTGGCGCGACGATTGGGGCTGCCGATCGGCGACGTGGTGCTCGCCACGAATGCGAACCGGGTGCTGCCGGATCTGCTGCACACCGGCGAATACCGGCCAAAGCCGAGTATCGCTACGCTGGCCAACGCCATGGACGTCGGCGTGCCGAGCAATCTCGAACGATTGCGCGCGCTGTATCCCGATATCGCCGACCTGCGCGCCCAGGTCAGCGCCGACTCGGTCAGCGACGACGAACTCCGGGCTGTCATGCAGACGTCCGAGGCGCGCTACGGCCATGTCGTCTGCCCGCACACTGCGGCGGCCATCCGGGTGGTCGAGCGCCGCCGTGACGCCGGCTGCGAACGGCCGTGGATCGCGGTCGCCACGGCACATCCGGCGAAGTTCGACAGCGTGGTCGAGCCCTGCGTGGGCCACCCCGTGCCGGTGCCGCCGGCGCTTGCCGAGATTCTTCAGCGCCCCAGCCAAGCACAGCCGATGGCGTCCACCGCCGATGCCTTGAAGGCCGCACTGCACGCGCTGCGATAGCCCCATATCGGTGCAATTGCACCGCCATGAGGCTGAGGGAGACTGGTAGCCCCAAGCAAGTGCGCCAAGATGGCTGTTTCCTGACTTGGCACACTCCTTGCTCATCTCGGGCACCGTCTATCCCCAGGAGTGTCATCCATGTCTGTTGAGTCCGTCCTCAAACTCGCGCAGGACCACGACGTCAAGTTCGTCGACCTGCGCTTCGCCGACATGCGCGGCCTGCAGCACCACGTCACCTTCCCGGCGCGCGCGCTCGACGCGACCCTGTTCGAGGAAGGCAAGATGTTCGACGGCTCGTCGATTTCGGGCTGGAAGGGCATCAACGAGTCGGACATGATCCTGATGCCGGATCCGGCCACCGCGTTCATCGACCCGTTCATGGCCGATTCGACCCTGGTGCTGATCTGCGACATCCTCGAGCCGTCGACGATGCAGAGCTACTCGCGCGATCCGCGCGGCGTGGCCAAGCGTGCCGAGTCGTTCCTCAAGTCGACCGGCGTGGCCGATGCCGCGTTCTTCGGCCCCGAGCCGGAGTTCTTCGTGTTCGATTCGGTGCGCTTCAAGAACGAAATGTCGGGTGCCTCGTTCGAGATCAACAGCGAGGAGGCGCCCTGGTCGTCGAACGAGAAGTACGACGGCGCGAATTCAGGCCATCGTCCGAGCGTCAAGGGCGGCTACTTCCCCACCCCGCCGGTGGATTCGCTGCAGGACCTGCGCGCCGAGATGTGCAAGATCCTCGAGCAGGTCGGCATCGAAGTGGAAGTGCATCACCATGAAGTGGCCGGCGCGGGCCAGTGCGAGATCGGCGCCAAGTTCAACTCGCTGGTGAAGAAGGCCGACGAACTGCTGCTGCTCAAGTACATCGTCAAGAACGTCGCCCATGCCAACGGCAAGACCGCGACCTTCATGCCCAAGCCCGTGGTCGGCGACAACGGCTCGGGCATGCACGTGCATCAGAGCCTGGCCAAGTCCGGCACGAACCTGTTCATGGGCGAAGGCTACGGCGGCCTGTCGCAGCTGGCGTTCTGGTACATCGGCGGCGTGTTCAAGCATGCGCGCGCGATCAACGCGTTCACCAATTCGACCACCAACAGCTACAAGCGGCTGGTGCCGGGCTTCGAGGCGCCGGTCATGCTGGCCTACTCGGCACGCAACCGCTCGGCGTCCTGCCGTATTCCGTTCGTGACCAATCCGAAGGCCCGTCGCATCGAAATGCGCTTCCCGGATCCGATGAATTCGGGCTATCTGGCCTTCACCGCGCTGATGATGGCGGGTCTCGACGGCATCCTGAACAAGATCGACCCGGGCGCGCCAATGGACAAGGACCTGTACGACCTGCCGCCGGAAGAGGAGAAAGGCATCCCGACCGTGTGTTCGTCGCTCGACCAAGCGCTCGACGCGCTCGACAAGGACCGCGACTTCCTCAAGGCGGGCGGCGTGATGAGCGACGATTTCATCGACGGCTACATCGCGCTGAAGATGCAGGAGGTCACCAAGTTCCGCGCGGCGACGCATCCGCTCGAGTACCAGATGTACTACAGCCTGTAACCAGCCGTTTCACTGCTGCAGAAACGCCCGGCCTGGCCGGGCGTTTCCGTTTGCGCGGAAGCATTCGCCCAACTCGCCCACTGCGCTACCCTTGCACGCTGATCCGCCATCGAGACGACGCATGCGCATGACACCACTGGCTTTCGGATTCGCCCTGTCGCTGCTCTGCGGCACGTGCCTGGCGGCCGGCGCCAAGGAATCGCACATGGCGATCGACGCACGCATCGCCGTGGATGCAACCGGACGCGTGTCATCCGCGACCGTGTTGCGCCCGGAGATGCCGCAGGCCCTGCGCGTTGCTGCCGAAGACCAGCTTCGACAGTTGCGCTTCGAACCTTTCACCGCCGACGGCGCCGCCGTCGCGGTGGCTTCGTCGGTGCGCCTGTCGGCGTGCGTGCGTGCCGATGACGAACGCGTCGTGCTGGCCGCCGAACCGGTGTCGTTCGGACCGGTGCCCGACCCGCAGTCCTCCCTGCCATTCCGCGACCTGATGCGGGCAGTCGGCGTGCGCAAGGGCGAGTATCGATTCGTGGCGAGGTACCGCGTCGAGGCGGACGGCAGTGCCTCCTTGCAGGACCTGGACATGACAGGCGTACCCGCGCGCGCCGCCGAGGAAGTACGCCGGGTGTTCGCAACGTGGATCGGCGGCGCTCGCTACACCCCCGAGCAGGTCGACGGCGTGGCCGTGAGCACCGATATGGAGTACCCGATCACCCTCAGCATCGAACCGGCAAGGTCACGCGATCGCGACGCATCTCCGGCCAGCTGCGCGCTGGCGCGCGACGCCATGAAGTCCGAAGACGCACCGCGCGTGGCGGCCAGCTCGACGCGACTGAAGCTGGCCGCACCGGAGTCCTGAGTGCACAGTTCGGCGGCATGAGGGTTCGGCAACCGATCGCGGCGGAAGTTGCGCGACCGGCTGCACCCGGCGTTGCGTCAGGGCAGTTCCGCCCGAACGCGCCGGCTACCCGGCAACTGGAAGCCGAAAGACTTGCCTTCGAACGACTCGCTGGAGCGGGACAACGCCGTCACCACCCCGGGAATGCCGCGGAAGCGATGGCCTTCCAGGGACACCAGAGGATCGGACTCACCGGAGACGAACGCCCTGCCGTAGAAGAGCGCTGGCGGATCCACCGTCAGCTCGACCTCGCAGTTGCTGTCGAACCCTTCGGAGTCGTACAACGCGATGGCCTCGGGGTCGATCGAACCCTCGACCGGAAACGCCAGCACTTGAAGCGGAAGGTCGAGCGGCAGGCGCGCGTCGCCCCGAACCACTGGCGTGCACTTCGGTGACGCCAGGCTGCCGGTACCGCTACCCTGCGCACGCGGGCGGCCAGTCCGATCGACGAATCGAAGATCCAGCTTGGGCCGATTGTCTCGGCTGATGCTGGTCGACCAGCGGAAAGGCGCGCGCGGCTCGTCCCCGTAGAGCGGGCGCGTGGGCAGCGTCACCACGATATCCGTCGCGAGCGCCAGGTCAGGGTTTTGCCAGAACTCGAGCGTTGCGTCGGCCATCAGCACGGCCGTGACCGCATCGACCGACTCTGACCAGGTGGACACCAACGGACCGTCCCGTGACATCACCATGCTGCGCGCAGGACGGACATCGGACCAGTCGACTGCCGAAGTTTCGACATCGCGATGCAGAACCTGATCGCTGAAGTTGACCAAGGCGACCGTCGACGTGCTCAGCCCGACGCCGCGCTGCAGATCCACGATTTGCAGCGATCCCGACAGTGAGTTGCGCGGTGGCAGAAATCCAGCGGCGGGGTTCTCCGACCACACCCCTTCCGCCCATGACGCGTCAATGGCCGAGCAGTCATGGGGCGTGGGGATCAACGGCGTGCCATCCGCATCCTGATAGAGCGGAAAGGCGGGCAACGCTGCGACAGCCAGCGCTTCCGAGTACGGAAGCTCGCCAAGTGCAAAAACTTCCAGATGCCCGGTGGGATCGACATCGGACACAACGCTGACGGCGAATTCGCGCTGGGGCAGCCGGGGATAGGTACAAGTCAGCCCGACGCTGAGCAACTCGGCTCCGCCGCTGCCATCGCTGCTGATGGCGGCCGTCCAGGACGCACCGTCCGGCAGATAGGCGATGAAGGCGAGCCTTCCGCCGTCCGCCAACGGAACGCCGATCTGCACGGCGGCGAGCCGGCCATCGGGATGCGGATCCAGATCTGGCCGCGTCGGGTCGCGCAGCTCACCATGCGACACGCTGATCAACGAAGCGTTCGTACCCACCGCGTTGTAGTAAGGGAAGATCAGCGCCTGGCCCTGGCCTGCGGCGCCGATTTCTACAGCCGAGGCTGGACTGGCCGCACACGAAAGCACGAGGCCGGCCACGGCCGTGACGATGGCGGAAAGTTCGATTCTCATGACGCACTCCGATTGAACAGCTACACACCGGCCGTTCTGCGCGGCCTGGGAACGAGACTGCCCGATTCGTGCGCCACAGACAACCTGATGGTTCTGTTTTGACATTCCGATCAATCGGCATGTTCAGAAAGATGCTCCGCGAGCAAATCGATTGCGTGCTGCCGTGATTCACTGTCCGGAGACCATTCCGGATGACGCGATGCGCGTCTCAGTGGCGCCGGCAGCACTATTCGGCTGCGGCCGGGAATCTCCCGATCGAGACGGAAAGGCTGGACCGCGCCGTGACCGCGCAGCTCGAGCGCCTCGACCAGCTTTCTGGCACGCATCTGCATGTGCAGGAGCACGGCTTGATCGACCCGCAAGCTCTGCTTGCCCTGCCAGCGCTGCAGCAGCTTGCGCCCGTAGTGTCGGGCGGTCTGCGCGCTGCCGCCGAGCAGGGCGCCGGTGAGCGCGGCCGCGCCAAGCGTCATGCCGCCCACGGCCAGATCGATGCCGACGCCGGCCGCGGCACCGGCTGCGGCGCCGCCTCCCAATCGCGCCGACAGCAGCCCCAACGCTGCGGTATCGAAGGCATCAACCTCCCAGCTGCCGTTCTGCAGCGGCAACTCGTCGGCTTCGACGGCATCCAGATTGAATCGATAGCAGGCCAGCAGGTCGTCGACCAGCTTCTGCTCGCGGTCGCACACGGCCTGCCGAAAGCGGGCTTCGTCCCGGCGGATGACCGCCGCATCCTCGACGACGGTCTCGACGCGCAGGCCAGCGACGTCGACCAGCGCCTCGGCGACCAGGCGCCACGCCACCTGCCTTCGCCGCTCGGCGTCGCGCGCCCGTGCTTGAACCAGTCGTTCCAGCGATTGCTCGTGCCGCTGCAACAGGGTCGCCAGCCCACCCATCAGTCGTGCTTCGGCGTCGCGCTCCGGCGCCACGCTGTCGAAACGCATCACGGCATGCAGTCCTGCCCGGGCAAGCACGTCGAGCCAGGGTTGCTCCTCGCTGCGCGGATCGCGAAGGAAGTTGAGCACGGGCAGGACAGGCACCGCGCACAGCGCGAGCAGCTGCAGTTCGTCCCGGTGCTTGGCGAGCACCGGGTCGCGGCTGTCGATGATGTACAGCGCCGCGTCACTGCGCAGCACCTGCTCGATCACCTTCGCCTCCTGCTCGTGGGCGACGCGCTGCGCGGGCGCATCCAGCCAGGCGCGAATCCGCTCGATGCCGTCGCTGCGCCGGCTGCCGACCCGTTCGATCATCGCCAGTACGCCGATCGGGTCCTCCATGCCCGGGGTGTCGAACAGTTCGAGCACGGCCTCGCCATCGACCAGGATGCGCGCGCCCTGCACATCACGCGTGGTGCTCGGGCGCGCCGACACCTCGCCGAATCCGCTGTCGCGCGTGAGCGTGCGCAGCAGCGAGGTCTTGCCCACGTTCGTGTGCCCTACCACCGCCAGCTTGAGTGCGCCGCTCATGCTGAACCCGCCTGCAGCCAGACCTTCGCGGCACGACTGTCCACACGAATCGCGTCCGCGCCGAGACCGAAAGCGGTCAGGTGCTCGCGCCAGGCGTCCTGGCGTTCGGGCTCGGCCGTGCCCCAGCCGAGCAGGCACACCGCGGTCTGCGCCGCGTGCCTGGATGCCTCGGCCATCCAGACGCTGACGCTGCGATCAGGCGAATGCCGCGCATCCAGGAGCACGAGGAGACGTTGCACGGGATGGGCCGCCAACCAATCGAGTTCCGCCTCGCGCGCCTCACGGTCGTCCACCGCGTGCAGCGGAATATCGCGCCATGACTCGTCATCAACGTCGCCGGGGGGGAGCTCGAGCGCCACCAGACGCGAGCCTTCTCCTTGCCCGGCATAGCGGGCCAGCCGGTGGAGCGGCACCGCCGTCGATCCACCCGAAGCACCAAGTCGCATCAGCGCCGACGCGCGTTGGCCCAGCAGCTGCTGGAAGAACGGCTGCTGCAGATCGAGTCGTGCGCCCCGGAATGCTCGCCACGCCTTCCAGGTGCTGGCCGAACCCAGCAGCAGGCGCGGTGCAATCCCGAGCGTGCACAACACGCCGATCAGCCACGCTGCCCAGGCGCGGCGGACGTCGGGCGCGGATAGCCCCTCGCCGATGCTGGCGGCGATGGCCTCGGCGTCGGGCTGGGCGAAGCCGAATACCTGCCCGGGCGCACCCAGCAGCTGCACGAGCACGACAAAAACCCGATCGGGCAATACCGTGGTCTCCCAGACGAACTGGTAGCTGCGCAGGGAGAATGCCGCGAGCAGCCCGATCATCGCGCCAGCAAGCGCCGCGACCCACACCGCGTGGCTGACCGACTGCAGGGCCGGACGCAGCGCACCGCCCGACGCCGCCAGGCGTGTCCATGCTTCGACCACCGCGGCAGACTCTTTCCCGCGGGCACGCCAACGCTCGATCTGCAGCACCCATCCGCCGAAAGACCAGCCGCGCCCGCCACCGCGCACGGAAACGGCGAACATCAGCAGCAGGCTCGCGCTCGGCATGCCGAGCAGAACCATGACGGCCCAGAGCACGTTGACCGGCCGCGATCCATCGCCGAGCACGCTCCAGGCGCTGCCTGCGCCGGCAAGCAGCGCCGCCAGCATGGCGCCGAAGCACAACCAGAACGCGCCCTGATTCCACGCCGCCACCCGAGCGGCGAGCAGTTGGCATTCGGGTTGCAACAGGGACCAGCGGAGCACCGCCGATTCGTCGGGGTCGGACAGGTCTTCCGGCGCGCTCGAGCCGCGCCGCCAGCGCGCGGGGACGCCAAGCCGGTGCAGGGCTTCGGCGGTCCATCGATGTCGAAAGGCGAACGCGGACATGGCCCAGAGGAAGGATGCGTGGACGGCGCCATTGTGACCCGGGCACGCCCGACTCGACAGCGCATGCGCCTGGTTGCAGACTAGCACCATAATGGTGCGAACCGGAGAATTGCTTGCACCCGTATGACGCACTGGCTACCCCGCTGATCGAGCTCGACGACGGCCTCGCCATCGCCATGGTGAATGCCGCGGCAGCGGCCTGGCTGGGAACGAGTCCGCGCCGCCTGATCGCAAAGTCTGTCGACTTGCTGGGCGCCAGCCCCGGCGATCTGCGCGACCTGTGCCAGCGTGCGCGCGAACACGACAACGGCTTGCGTGCCCAGCGGATCGGGTTCGCCGCCGCCGACGGAGAGACCCGTTTTGCGCACGTGTTGGCGAACCCCAGGGTCGAGAGCGGCCTTCGGCTGGAGCTGCATCCCACCGAGGAGTTTGCCGGCGAAGACCCCGCCACCCTGCTTCCAGCCGCGCTGAGCGTGGCCCTGAAGGGCCTCGCCCATGAGGTCAAGAACCCGCTTGCCGGCCTGAAGGGCGCGGCGCAGCTGCTGCAGCGTCGCCTGTCCGACGGCGACAGCACGCGCTATCTGGAGGTCATCCTCGCGGAAACGGAGCGGCTGTCGAACCTGATGGAGCGGCTGCTCAATCCCACGCCGGAACGCGCGCCGGAAGGGGTAAACATCCACGCGGTGCTCGAACGTGTACGTCTGCTGGCCGAGGCCGAAGCGGGCTGGGCCGTACGCATCGTGCGCGACTACGACCCTTCGCTGCCGGAGATTCAGGGCGACCCCGATCGCCTCACTCAGGCCCTGCTGAATCTCGTCCGCAATGCCCTGCAAGCCGACGCCAGCGAGGTCCGCTTGCGCACGCGCGCCGAGAACGGCGTGGTCATCGGCGATCACGCCTATCGACTGGCATTGCGCGTCGACGTGGTCGACGACGGTCGCGGCGTGCCGGAGAGCCTCACCGAGCGCATCTTCCTGCCGCTGGTGACCGGACGTGCCGAAGGCACTGGCCTCGGACTTGCATTGGCCCAGCAGGTCGCTCGTGAGCACGCCGGATCGCTCGGCTTCCGCTCGCGACCGGGCCACACCGTGTTCACCCTGCTGCTGCCTGTGGGTGGGAGTTCGGGCAACGAAGATCGGGATTCGTGATGAGGGACATCTGCATGCACATCGACGCGGCGGCACCGCCAGCGGCCTGGTTTCCCGTTTCGGCCGCCGGGCTCGCCATGCCCACCACCGGCTCGGTTGCGGGAGGGCTGCGGCATGGCTGACATCTGGGTCGTCGACGACGATCGTTCGGTGCGCTTCGTACTCGCCGAGGGTCTCCGCGAAGCCGGCTACAGCGTGCGCGAGTTCGAGGGTGCGCGCAGCGCGCTGGCGGCAATGAGTCAGGGTACGCCTGCCCTCGTCTTCACCGACGTTCGCATGCCCGAGACCGACGGTCTGGCCCTGCTCGACGCGCTGAAGACGCGACGCGAAGACCTGCCGGTGATCGTCATGAGCGCATGGACCGACATCGCCAGCACCGCGGGCGCCTTCAAAGGTGGCGCGCACGATTTCCTGTCCAAGCCCTTCGACCTCGACGCCGCGGTCGCCATGGCCGAGCGTGCGCTGGAGCCGCCACGTCATCGCGGGCGGGAGCGCGACGCCAGCGACGAAGCGGACGACGCCGAGCTGATCGGCGAGGCACCGGCCATGCGCGAACTGTTTCGCGCGATCGGTCGGCTCTCACAGGCGCCGCTCGCCGTGCTCATTACCGGAGAAACCGGCACCGGCAAGGAACTCGTCGCGCGCGCATTGCATCGGCATTCGCCGCGCGCATCACAACCATTCGTTGCACTGAACACCGCTGCCATTCCTTCCGAGTTGCTCGAGGCCGAACTGTTCGGTCACGAGGCCGGCGCGTTCACCGGTGCACAGCGACGGCACACCGGGCGATTCGAGCAGGCGCATGGGGGCACCCTGTTCCTCGACGAGATCGGCGACATGCCGCTGTCGCTGCAGACCCGCCTGCTGCGCGTGCTCGCAGAAGGCGAGTTCTTCAGGGTCGGTGGCCGGGAATTGATCCAGGTGGACGTGCGAGTGATCGCCGCCACGCATCAGGACCTCGAACGCCGCGTGGCCGAAGGCAAATTCCGCGCCGACCTGCTGCATCGCCTCGATGTCGTGCGCCTGCGCCTGCCGCCCCTGCGCGACCGGCTCGAAGACGTGCCGCTGCTGGCCAAGCGATTCCTTGCCCAGGCCAGCGCACAACTCGGCGGCGCCCCGAAGCGCTTCGAGCCCAGCGCGCTCGAGCGACTGAAGCGGCACGAGTGGCATGGCAACGTGCGTGAGCTGGAAAATCTGTGCTGGCGGGTCGCTGCGCTCGCGCCCGGCGACACCGTGCGCATGGTCGACCTGCAGGATTCGCTGAGCAAGCGGCCTCCTCCCCCCGCCGACGAACAGGACAGCCCCGGCTGGGAGCGAGCGCTCGCGCATTGGGCCGAGCATGCGCTTGCGCGCGGCGAAGACGAGATCTACCCGGAGGCGCTGGCACGCTTCGAGCAGATCCTGATGCAGGAAGCGTTGCGCGCCACCGAGGGGCATCGCCAGCTCGCCGCGAAGCGGCTGGGCCTCGGCCGCAATACGCTCACCCGCAAGCTTGGGCCGTCGCGTCACCGGCGTTCATCGGGCTGAGTCCGACCCACCAAGGCTGCCACGGCTGAATCCCGAACCTGCGGGGCGGACGCAGCCGGGATGGGACACACCGTGAGCGCACTTGGCTCGAGGGCCCATGGGCACCATTCTTCGGCCAGCGGTCGCACCGCGAAGATCTAGCCAGTCGACTCCGCGCGCCACGTGCCGGGTGCCAGTCCGTCCAGGCCCATGTCGCCCACCGCCAAGCGCACCAGACGGAGGGTCGGCAGCCCCACGGCGGCGGTCATGCGTCGCACCTGGCGATTGCGCCCCTCGCTGATCGACAGCTCGATCCAGGCGTCCGGCACGGTCTTGCGCACGCGGATGGGCGGATCACGCGGCCACAACCATGCCGGGGGTTTCACCGGCTCCACGCCCGCCGGTCGCGTAGGCCCGTCCTTCAGCAGTACGCCGCGGCGGAGCTGGTCCAGCTGCGCGTCGACGGGCTCGCCTTCGACCTGCACCAGATACCGCTTGACCGTCTTGTGCGCGGGATCGGTCAGCCGCTTGGCCAGCCGCCCGTCGTCAGTGAGCAGCAGCAATCCCTCCGAATCGAAATCCAGCCGTCCCGCGGCATAGACCGCGGCCGGCAATCCGAATTCGGCCAACGTGCGACGCGGCGGCTGCGATCGGTCGGTGAACTGGCAGAGCACGCCGAAGGGCTTGTTGAAGGCGATCAGCATGACGCAAGTATGTCCGCCGACTGCATCACGGAGGCCACCAGGCAGTCCGTGCGCCGCACACCCCGATGCGATGGGGGTGTGCGGCGGTTCGCGGTGAGGCGCCGGAACTAGTTCTCGAAGCCGTCCTTGAAGATGAGCACGTCGAACTGACAGCTTTCGACGCGGATGTCATCCACGAACCAGCCCAGCGGTGCGAGGCCGACCGACGTGTCGGTGATGGCGGAGAAGCGCAGGCGCACGGTCTGACCCCCGAAGGGAGCCAGGTCGAAGCTCGCGGTGCGATACGGACGCGTGCCGCAGTAGGCCGGCTCGCCGGACGGGATGGGCCCGACATAGAAGTCTTCCAGCTGGCTGGACTCGGTCAGGATGTCCCAGCTCGTGCCGTTGTTCGTCGAGATTTCGACGAAGCCGCCGTCCCAGCAGGTGGTCGCGGTGTTGGGCTCCATGTTCACGTCATGATCGAAGCGAAGCGTGGCGCTGCTGCCGGTGGCGGGGATCGCAATCGGCGGCGAGATCAGCCGCTGCTGCGAGGCCGACGGGATGTCCACAGCCAGCCAGGAGAAGCTGCCGCTGTTCGGACGATCCGTGCTGCGCGTCCAGGTATTGCCGCTCGCCGGATCGGTCGTCCAGCCGTTGGTGCCGGACTCGACGTCATCGCTGAAGGCCGTCTGGATCGCGTCACCCATGGCGCACACCCCGGGTGCGAAGCGGGTCGTGAACGAGCTCACTGCGGAGTTGACGCCGGCGCCGCAGGCATTGTCACTGCGCACGCGCCAGTAGTACGTGGTCCCGGTATCGAGGATGGACGGCAATTGCAGCGACGTATCGGTCAGCGCCGCACTGGTGAAGATGATGCCGGCGAAACCCGAGTCTGTGGCCACCTCCACCACGTAGGTCTGCGCCTGCTCGACCGCTGCCCAGCTGAGCAGCGGACCAATGGATTGCCCCACCGATGCGTCCGCGGGGGAGACCAGTCCCGGGCCGGCAGGAACAGCGGTATCGACCGTCAGGCCGACAGCGCGGCTGCGACTCAGCACCGGTGACATGCTGCTGCCGGTGACGCCCACTTCGTAGCTTCCCGCCACGACCGATGTCGTGTCGATGTCCAGCCCGGCCATGCCCGGAACCGGATCAATGGTGGAGCTGGTCAGCATGACGACGCCCCCGGCCGGCGCATCCACCACCAGGTCGGTGGCGCTGATGAAGCCGTTGTAGCCGTGTGCCTCGATCAGGAACTCGGCATTGGTACCGGCACACACGCGCTGGTCGAGCGGCAGCAGCGAGATGCCCAGATTCGGGTCGCCACAGTCCGGGAACCGGAACGAGCCCGCGCGCAGCGTCCACTGACTCCCTGTCGTCGCGAAGAACATGTTGACGAACCAGAAGGTGCAATCGTCCACCGGATCGATGTTCATCGAGGTGTAGTCGCCCCAGCGCACCGTGGTGCCGGTTCGTGAGCCTCCACCGGTCACGAAGGAGCCCTCGCCCTGTGCCATCTCGTTGAGCGGGTCGCTTTCCAGGCGCGCGGTGTAGCCGACGCTGGGAAACAGCGAAGTGCTGGCGGCGCTGAACCCGAGCGCCAGGTTGCCTGAGCCGTCCTGGGCAGCCGAGCCCATCCAGCGATGAATGCCGTCACTGACACCTGGCGCGTAGGTGCTGTCCTGGTAGAGCACGGCATCGGCACCTGGGTTGCGAATCTCCCACCAGCGCATGCCGGCCAGGGCCGGCGCAGCCTCGACCGACTGATTGGTCACGATCGACTCATAGCTGCCGTAGTTGCGATAGGCCGCGCGATTCATCGGCCGCTGGCGGTAGGAAAGAATGTCGACCGGCGTCAGTACCCCTGGCACCGGAATGCAGGCGCGACCATTGCACGGAAAGATCGTGTCGTAGGGAGAGATCGGGATGACGTTGACCAGCTCGAACGTCGAGTTCGACGGAGTCGCGAAGTCGATATCGAATTCCCACAACGAAAGCGCGTCCTGCGCGGCCCCGTACGGACCGCCATCGTCCATCGCCCCGACATAGTAGGCCGGTGCACCCGTGGGGGGAGGCGTGTTGCCATCCAGATCGCTGGGCAGCAGTCCGTCTCCGGAGAATTCGTCGACCGTCACCGCGAACTGCACCAAGGTCGGATTCGGATTGCCGGCGAGCATCTGAGCCCGATCGATCGCGTACGCGCCGATCGCGTTGTTGCCCAACTCGCGCGTACTGATCAAGTAGGCGTTCGGCCAGATGCCGTACTTCGGATAGTCGGGGAATACGGGCGTGTTGAACGCCCAGCGAAAGTAGGCACCAGTCGGATCGCTGGTCTGCGACAGCGCCACGCAGTTGTGGAACGTCGGTCCGGTGCTGTCGGAGAACTGCGTGAGCAGCCAGCGATCGGCCAACTGATCGTAGAGCACGATGGGGTCACCCGCGTTCTCGGTTTCGCACGGGCCGCCGAACCCGGTGAAAAGCGTATTGATGTTGGCCGGGCCGAATACCGATGCCCCCGTAACCTTGTCGAAGATCTGGAACGAGGCATTCGACATGCGCACGTAGTGGTTCGGGCCGACATCGCCGACCGGATCGGGCGGATTGGCCGTGCCCACGCCGACGTTGAAGTTCGCGATCGGAGGCGGGATCAGTACCGGACCCCGAACCGACTGGACGCTGCCGTCGCGATCCTGCGGCCCCATGCGCACCTTGCCCGGCGGATCCGGATCGATCATCAGGGAACCGAAGAATCCGAGATCTTCGTCCGGCGGCGGCTTGACCTCGATGTCACGAAGGGGTGGAGACACGCTGAATTGCACCGCGGTGGTCGCCGAACGGAAGCTGCCGCGATGCGGCGCCCGATCGTCCTCGGCGAAAGCTTGAGACGCCGCGGCACCCAGCAGCAGCGCTGCAGCGCAGCGGGTCGTGAAGTTCGGTTTCATCAGCATTGGTCTCCCCCGTCGCGATGGCTTGTGTCGGGACGACAACCAAGTTCGCCGCGCATCGTGCGCACTGCGTCCTCGAATGGGTTGGTCCCGCCCATGTCTTGACCCGCACCTTCCTGAAGCGCAAGGCATTCAAGCGCGCCGCACTGAATCCCCCTGCCTCTCAGACTCCCCCGACCCGGTCCGGCCGGACCCGCAGCCGCCGACGCGGCGTCCAACAATAGCGGTTTCAGGCGCGGAATGGGAAACCTGCTTCACAGTCCTCGGCCCCGCGCGTTTGTCCCGGCAGGACACTCTGTCGCAGCCTGCCCTCGGCCCGCCCGGATCGCGAGCTCGGACCGTGCACGCGGGCCCGGACAAGACACCGGATCGGCCGCCTGCATGCGCGGGTTGCTGGTAGATTGCCGGCTCTCCCAAGCCACGAAGCCGGACAGTGCACCCGCTGAAGCGTCTGATCGACTTTGCCCGACCGCACCGCCGCGACATCTACGCGGGTAGCGTGTACTCGGTGCTGAACAAGATATTCGACGTGCTTCCGGAGATCCTGATCGGCGTCGCCGTCGACGTGGTGGTCAACCGCGAGGCGAGCTTCCTCGCCCGCTTCGGCCTGCCGGACCCGCTGCATCAGCTGTTCGTGCTCACCGCCCTGACGGTGGTGGTGTGGGTGCTGGAGAGCCTCTTCGAGTATCTCTATGCCCTGAAGTGGCGTGGCCTGGCCCAGGACGTACAGCATGGCCTGCGCCTTGCAGCGTATCAGCATGTTCAGAGCCTGCCGCCGGACTTCGTTGCGGAGGCGCGCACGGGCCGGCTGATGACCGTGCTCGGCGAAGACGTCAACCAGATCGAGCGCTTTCTCAACACCGGCGCGAACGACCTCATCCAGGTGTTCGTCTCATCGCTGCTGGTTGGCGGCGTGTTCTTCGCGCTGACCGCCGACCTCGCTGCGCTGGCGTTCCTGCCGATCCCGCTGATCCTGCTGGGCGCGTTCTGGTTCCAGAAGCGACTTGCGCCGAGGTACGCCGACGCTCGCGCCGCCGCAAGCGCGGTCGCGAACCGGCTCGGCAACAACCTCGCGGGCATGGCGACGATCCAGGCCTACACCGCGGAAACTTTCGAAAGCGAACACCTGCGCGAGGTTTCCGAGAGCTTCCGGCAGAAGAACGCGGCGGCCATCCGCTTCTCGGCGGCGATCACGCCGGTCATCCGCATGGCGATTCTCGCCGGCTTCGTCGCCACCCTGCTCTACGGTGGTTGGAAGACACTCAACGGAGCGCTGGGCGTGGGCAGTTTTTCCGCCCTCGTGTACCTGACCCAGCGACTGCTGTGGCCGCTGACACGGTTGGCCGACATGACCGACCAGTACCAGCGCAGCATGGCATCCGTGAACCGCGTCATGGACTTGCTGGACGTCCCGCCTCCGCAGTGCGGCCGTGCCGAACCGCGCTCGGTTTGGTCATGCGTGCACATGCGCGGTATCACCCATCGGTTCGGCGGCGTCACGGCGCTCAAGGACGTCGACCTGGACTTGCGCCCGGGACGCACCGTGGCGCTGGTCGGCGGCACCGGCAGCGGCAAGTCGACCCTGGTGCGCGTGCTGCTGGGGTTCCTGCGACCGGACGCCGGCCGCATCGACATCGACGGCACCCGACTGGACGATGTCGACCTGCACGCCTGGCGTAGACAGATCGGCTACGTCGCCCAGGAACCCTTCCTGACCGACGGCAGCATCGCCGCCAACATCGCCTATGGCGAGCGCACCATCGACCCTGCGCGCGTCGAACATGCGGCGCGCGCGGCCCAGGTCCTGCCCTTCGTGCAGGCGCTGCCGGGGCAGTTCGAGGCCGAAGTGGGCGAGCGCGGCAGTCGACTCTCCGGCGGCCAGCGCCAGCGCATCGCCCTGGCGCGCGCACTCTACCGCGACCCACGTCTGCTCATCCTCGACGAGGCAACCTCTGCAGTCGACAACGATACCGAGGCGGCCATCCAGCACTCGCTCAAGGAGGCCGCAGCAGGCCGGGCTCTGCTCGTCGTCGCGCACCGGCTATCGACGGTTCGGCAGGCCGACGAAATCCACGTGCTGCGGGACGGACGTATCGTGGAGTCGGGCGATCATCAAGCACTGCTGGCGCGTGGCGGCGAGTACGCCGCGCTGTGGCGTCTGCAGACCGGCGAAGCATGATCCTTCCGGGGAGAGCCGCATCGCAATGCGCCGTCGTGGACCTTGGTCGGGTGGCTTCGGTCGGCACGGACGCGCATGATGCTCTGATGACAGCAGTACGCCCGAACCGGCCAACCCAACACCACGCTTCGCCGTGAGCCCCGCCCAGCCTCCGCTCTGGCACCTGTTGTTGCCGAAGTCGGTGACCACGCTACGGCGCGGCTACTCCTTGCAGAGCTTGGGCCAGGACGCCATGGCCGGCCTGACCGTCGCGGTGGTGGCGCTTCCGCTGGCAATGGCGCTGGCGATCGCGTCGGGCACCACGCCTGACAAAGGCCTGCACACCGCGATCGTCGCTGGTTTTCTCATTTCTGCGCTCGGTGGCTCGCGCGTACAGATCGGCGGGCCAACGGCCGCGTTCATCCCGGTCGTGTTCGGGGTGATCGAGCGCTTCGGCTACGGCGGACTCGTTCTGTGCACGCTGCTCGCCGGACTGATCCTGATTCTGGCCGGACTGCTTCGTCTCGGCACGCTGATCAAGTACATGCCGCAGCCGGTGATCACCGGCTTCACTGCCGGCATTGCGGTGTCGATCTTCTCCAGCCAGGTCAAGGATCTGCTCGGCCTGCCGATCGACAAGCTGCCGGGCGAGTTTCTGCCCCGTTGGCAGCTTTACGCGGAACACGTCGGCGCGACCAATCTCTGGGCCCTCGGCCTGGGTCTGGGCACGCTGCTTCTCGTGGTCGGCCTGCGCCGCTGGCGACCCGGCCTGCCCACCCTGTTGATCGGGGTCGTGGCCGCCTCGCTGGTGTGCACGCTCGGCGAAGCGCCCGTGGCGACCATCGGCAGCACGTTCGGAAATCTGCCCTCCGCACTTCCCCAGTTCGCGATTCCACACATCCCGTTCGAGCGAACCGCCGAGCTGTTGCCGGCGTCGCTGACCATCGCCTTCCTGGCTGGCGTGGAATCGCTGCTGTCGGCAGTCGTCGCCGATGGCATGACCGGTGGCCGCCACCGGTCGAACGCCGAACTCGTCGCCCAGGGCGTGGCCAACACCGCGTCGGCGCTGATCGCCGGGCTGCCGGCCACGGGCGCACTGGCACGCACGGCGACCAATGTGCGCGCCGGTGCGCGTACACCGGTCGCCGGCATGCTGCACGCGGTCTTCCTGCTCGGCTTCATGCTGCTCGCCGCCCCGTTGATGCGCTACGTTCCACTGCCCGCGCTCGCCGGGGTATTGCTCTTCGTCGCCTGGAACATGAGCGAAGTGCACCGCTTCCGTCAGTTGCTGCGCGCGCCACCGGGAGACAGCGCCGTGCTGCTGGTCACCTTTTTGCTCACCGTCGTGTTCGACCTCACCGTCGCGATCGAAGTCGGTGTGGTGATGGCCGCCTTCCTGTTCATGCACCGGATGACCGGCGTGGTGGCGCTGGAGAGCGCGCACCAGATCGTCGACGAGGACATCGACGACCTCAGCCGACCTGCCAGCGAGAACCAGCAGGCTCGTCTGCCTCAGGGAGTCGCCGCGTTTCGCATCGCTGGCCCACTGTTCTTTGCCGTGGCCAACCGACTTGACGATGTGCTCAACCAGTATCCGGACCCGCCGGCCGTATTCATCCTGCGCATGCGCAACGTGCCTCTGATCGACGCGTCAGGTGTGCAGGCCATCGAAGCGTTCATCCTCCGCTGCCAGCGGCGCGGCACCGCGGTTCTGCTGTGCGGGCTGCAGAGGCAGCCGCGGACCATCCTGAGCCAGATGGGCATCGACAGACAGCCGGGGCTGCTTGGCATCGAGGCCGACTTCGACGCTGCGCTGGCGCGCGCAGAGTCGGCACGGTGAATCCGCACCGGCGCTCGCTGCGTACCCGGCATGGGGCGCGGCCACATCGCCAGCCGTTGCGCCCGGTTGAATTTGCCCCCCAGTGCGCGCAAGGTTAGGCGCATCCATCCCGGAGCAGGCCATGGCAGAGCACGGTGAGTTCCTCGAGCGGCTCGAAACCCTGAATGCCATCGGTGTCGCGCTTTCTTCCGAGCGCGACACCGACTCCCTGCTCGAACGCATTCTCGAGGCGGCTCGTGAGTTCGCCGATGCCGACGGCGGAACGCTCTACCGCGTCGTCGACGACCAGCTCACCTTCGAGGTGCTGCGCAACGACTCGCTCGGCTACTGCATGGGCGGGCAACGCGGCACGCCGATCAATTTCCCGCCGCTTCCACTGTTCCTTGCCGACGGCAAGCCGAACGAATCGCTGGTGGTCGCCCAGGCGGCACTGACCGGACGCACGATCAACATTCCGGATGCCTACGAGGCCGAGGGGTTCGATTTTTCCGGCACCCGGGCCTTTGACCAGCGCACCGGCTATCGCTCCAAGTCCTTTCTTACCGTGCCGATGAAGGATCACGAGAGCAAGGTCATCGGCGTGCTGCAGCTCATCAATGCCAAGGACGCGCGCGGCGAAGTCACGCCGTTCTCGCTGGAAGACCAGCAGCTCGTCGAATCGCTGGCCTCGCAAGCAGCCATCGTGTTGACCAACCGTCTGTTGATCAAGCAGATGGAAGACCTGTTCGAGAGCCTGATCAACCTGATCAACAGTGCACTGGACGAAAAATCCCCGTACACGGGCGGTCACTGCGAGCGCGTACCGATGCTGACCATGATGCTTGCCGAAGCGGCCGACCGGCATGAGGATGGCCCGCTCGCCGAATTCAAGATGACCGAAAAGGATCGCTACGAGCTGAAGATTGCCGGCCTGCTGCACGATTGCGGCAAGATCACCACGCCCGTGCACGTGGTCGACAAGGCCACCAAGCTCGAGACCATCTTCGACCGCGTGCACTTGCTCGACGCACGATTCGAGATCGCCCTGCGCGACGCCGAAATCGCCCATCTGCTGGGCCAGCTCGGTCAGGCCGACTACGAACGCACGATCGCCGAGCTCAAGTCCGACCGCGCGTTCTGTCGCGAGATCAACATCGGCGGCGAGTTCATGGCCGACGACAAGATCGCCCGGGTCAAGGCGATCGCCGAACGCCGATGGAAGAATTCGGACGGCGAAGAGCTCCCGTTCCTTTCGGACAACGAAGTCGAGAATCTCTGCATCCGCAAGGGCACGCTCACTGGCGACGAGCGCGAGATCATCAACCACCACATCGTGATGACGATTCGCATGCTGGAAGCACTGCCCTGGCCGGCGCACCTGACCAATGTGCCCGAGTACGCCGGCGGCCACCATGAACGCATGGACGGCAAGGGTTATCCGAAAGGGCTGACCCGCGACCAGATGAGCGTGCAGGCGCGCGTGATGGGAATCGCCGACGTCTTCGAGGCGCTGACCGCAGCCGACCGTCCCTACAAGCTCGGCAAAACGCTCTCGGAGTCGATCCGCATCCTGGGCTTCATGTGCCGCGACCACCACATCGACCCGGACTTGTTCGACGTATTCCTGCGCGAGCGCGTGTATCTGGAGTACGCCGACCGGTTTCTGCCCGCCAGCCAGATCGATGCCATTGATTGGGCGGGCATTGCGGGAATTTCACCGGAGCTGGCTGCCTGGCTGGCCGAACAGGATCGGATCAACCCGCCCAAGGCCAAGGCCGACTGAGGCCGGGCGGCCAGACCGAAAGCAGGCTCAACCCCTCGTTGCACTGCCGCTGACCGCGACGGCGGCGATGCCCTGCGCAGGGAGTCACGCCAGGTTGAGCAGCGCCAGCAGGCGGTCGACCACGGTGGGCAGCTCCCGCCATGGCTCCGGTCGTGCTCCGTTCCCGGCCTCCGCGCCCGAGGCATCGAGTTCCTGCAGCACCCTGACCTGGGCGAGTGCGTCGACGAACCGGCGCTGACGACCCTTGAGCACGCCGAGGGAGGGAACGAACACGTGCGCACGGGTCGCAGCGGCCTCGGTCAGCATGTTGACCGAGTCCGGGCTTACCACCAGTCGTGCAGCGAGCGACAGCGCAGCCGGATACGGGTTCGGTCCGTCACTGTGGTCCAGCCAGAGTCGTTGCAGCGGGATCTCGTCCTGTTGTCGAAGCCAGCGACGCACTGAAGTCGGCGTGCGTCGAGATCCGATGACCCAGAGGTTGTTGCGTACGCCGGGCCAGTCCGCGACGGAGCGCAGCCAGGACTGCAACTGAGCGGAGGTCCAGCGCGCACGCCGAGTCGGTCCACCGAGCAGCAAGGCCACCTGCGGCACCTCGATCCCCCCTTCCTGTCGCCGCCATGCTTGCCCAGCTTCCGCCAGCCAGCGGTCGTCGACCGGGTGCAGGCTGCCGACGCAGGTCACGGTTCGGGCGTCCCGATGACTGTCGTGCTCGGGCACCACGCGAGCGTCCCAGTGTGGACCCGGCAGCCGCGGATCGAGAATCTGCACGGCGCGACATGGGCCGCTGCTGCATTCGCGGGCCAAACGCGTGGCCAACGCGGACACCCGACCGCAGCCGACCACGAGATCCGGTTGCTCCGCGCGTAGCCGGGCCATGAAGGTCGGATCAAAATGCCGCGCAGCACCATGCAGGGCCCGCGGGGCGGCGGCGCGCCAGGGGTAGCGTCCGACGACCACAACAGGTTCCACGGCGGCATCGAGTCGCTGCGCCAGCGCTTCGGCCAAGGCCAACGCCTGGCGGGCATTGCCGGCGGCGCCGTCCGTCACTGCCCATAGTTTCACCGAGCGCTCCGCGAATCCGCACCGCCAGGGCGGCAAGGTCGCGGCCTGCCTTCAGACCGACGGCTGACCCAGGCCAGCCTCCGTCGCCGGGACTCCGATTCGCGCCGCAGTCGCACCATGGTGTAGGTTTCCGGCCCGGCGCAACGGATCGTTGCATTCATGAGGATGACTTCGCGAAGGAGCTTGCTCCACACTTCGCGGCAGTATTCCACATTCATATCATTCCGCACGCACGGCGGCCCGAGCGGGCTACGCCAGGTGGCGGAAGCGACAGGACGGAGGAAACGCATGATTGGTCAAGCGGCACTCGACACGCTGTTCTATCAGGGAAGGACGTTTCGCGGCAGCGCGCGCGCATGGCAGGACCGTCCGATCGAGGAAGCCACTCTGCGGCAGCTGTGGCAGCTCGCCGCGCTGCCGCCAACCTCGGCGAATTGCTCCCCCGCCCGGGTCGTGTTCGTGCAGTCCGCGGAGGCCAAGGAGAAACTGCGCGCGGCCCTCGACGAGGGCAATGTGGCGCAGACCATGGCAGCACCCGTGACGGCCATCATCGGCATGGACTTGGCGTTCTACGACAAGCTGCCGTACCTGTTCCCGTTTGCCGACGCCCGCAGCTGGTTCGCAGGCGACCCGGCCAAGGCCGAATCGACCGCATTCCGCAACAGCAGCCTGCAGGGCGCCTATCTGATGCTCGCCGCGCGTGCGCTGGGCCTGGACTGTGGGCCGATGTCCGGGTTCAACCAGGAAAAAATGGATGCCGCCTTCTTCGCCGGCACACGCGTCCGCACCAACTTCATCTGCAATCTCGGCTATGGCCAACGCGACACGCTCGGCCCGCGCGCACCGCGGCTGTCGTTCGACGAAGCCTGCCGCATCGCCTGACCCAAGGAGGTCATCCATGTTTCGCCGCGCCATCCTGATCGCATTGCTTTTCGGAGCTGCATCCACCGCGAGTCACGCGGCGGAGACATACGTCATCGACCCCAACCACACGCAGGTGCGCTTCGGCTACAGCCACTTCGGCTTCGCCAACATCGTCGGCATGTTCACCGGGGTCACCGGCACGATCGTGTACGACATCGATTCGCCGGAGAAGTCGACAGTCGAGGCGGTGATCCCGATCCAGAACGTGCACACCGGCGTCAGCGACCTCGAGGACCACCTGCGTTCGGCCGATTTCTTCGAAGTCGAGAGATATCCGCAGGCGACCTTCAAGTCGACCGCGGTGGAGAAGACCGGCGAGCACTCGCTGCGCGTGCAGGGCGAGCTCAACGTCAAGGGCATGACGCACGCAGTCTCACTCGACGTGACCATCCATGCGATGCGCAAGCACCTGGCCACCGGGCGTGCCGCCCTCGGTCTGGATGCGCATACGACGCTGGTACGCACCGAACTCGGCGTGGGCAAGTACGCGCCGAATGTCAGCGATCAGGTCGACCTGCAGATCACGGTCGAGGCGAACGTTCCGAAGCCGCAGTGACGCGATGTTCATGTCCGGGCTTCGCGCTTAGCGCTGCCCGGCGCGATACACTGGGCACTCCGATTCGAGTGCCCAGATCCCCATGACGCAAGCCAATCAAGCGCCCGCCGCCGCTTCGGCCGACCAGTCCGTACCGGTCGCGCGAACGGTGGGTCGCGGCGACCTGCCGCTGTCCTGCCCGATGCCCGATGCGCCGCTCTGGAACGCGCATCCGAAGGTCTATCTTCCGATCGAAGCCAGCGGCGAGGCGACGTGCCCGTACTGCGGCGCCCGCTACGTGCTGAAGGACTGACCCCGACCTCGTGTCCTGCAGCCTGCGCGTGATGCAGCTGCTGCCCGCGCTGCAGTCCGGCGGGGTGGAACAGTCGACCCTGGAGATTTCCGCGGCGCTGGTGCGCGAGGGGCACGAGAGCTGGACAGTTTCCGCAGGGGGCCGCCTGGTGCCCCGACTCGAGCAGGAAGGCGGTCGCCACCTGCAGCACGACATCGGCCGCAAGAGCCTGCTCACGCTCGGCCATGTCGCCACCTTGAGACAGCTCTACCTGAGCGTCCGGCCGGACATCGTGCATGCGCGTTCGCGCCTGCCAGCCTGGCTCGGCTGGCTCGCTCTGCGCACGCTGCCGCGCAAGCATCGGCCGCACTTTGTCACGACCGTGCACGGGCTCAATTCGCCGGGGCGGTACAGCGCCATCATGACCGGCGGCGAGCGCGTCATCTGCGTCTCGGAAACGGTACGCACGCATCTGCACCGGCACTACCCTCGGCTGGACGAGCGTCGCATCGCCGTGGTGCCGCGTGGCATCGACCCGGAAAGGTTTGCGTTTGGCTGGCAACCCGAAGCGTCGTGGCGCGAAGCCCTGCTGCGCGATTGCCCGCAGCTGCGTGGTGGCAGGCTACTCACACTGCCGGCCCGTGGGACCCGACTGAAGGGGCATGCGCACGCCATCCGCTTGCTCGCTGCCGTGCGTGCCCAGGACATCGACGCGCGGCTGCTGCTACTCGGCGTCGACGAACAAGGGCGGGAGCACTATCTCGGGGAACTGCGAGAGCTTGCCCGGTCTCTGGGCGTGAACGACTTCCTCGCCACCACGCCGCCGCGGCCGGACGCGCGCGAAGCCATGGCGATCTCCGACGTGGTGCTGCAGCTTTCGATCAAGCCCGAAGCCTTCGGGCGAACGGTGATCGAGGCTCTGAGTCTGGGCACGCCGGTTCTGGGCTTCGACCACGGCGGCGTCGGCGAGTTGCTGGCCAGGCACTTTGTCGCCGGTGCGGCACCGCAGGACGACCCGCACGCCCTCGCCGAGCGCGCCGTCGCCCTGCTGGGACAACCCCCGGTGATGCAACCGGTCGATGTGCCCACCCTGTCCGCCATGCAGGCGGACACGTTGCGCATCTACCGGGAACTGTGCGAGGCGGCGCCATGACCGAACGACTTGCCGTCACCACCTGGCTGCTTGCGATCGGATTGTTTCCTGCCGGCCGACTCTCCGAAGTGCCCATGCTGGCCGCTGCGCTGGCAGGAATCTGGCTGCTGTACCGCGGCCGTATCGATGTCCGCAGCTGGCAGGTGCGCGCGGCGGGCGTCGTGTTCGCCGGTTACTGGCTGCCCGAGCTGCTGTCCGCGTTCGACTCGGTGGCCCCGGCCAAGAGCTGGAGCGAGGTGGCGCTGGACCTGCGCTACCTGCCGATGCTCGCGTTCTGGTCCGCGCGCATCCAGTCGGAAGCGGCGCGCAGGCTGACCCTGACGGGCGCCTCCGCGGTGGCGCTGCTGTGGCTCATCGACGGCCTGCTGCAGGCCACCACCGGCTGGAGCCTCGGCGGACCGGTCGATGCCGACCGACTGAGTGGACTGTTCGGAGCCGACGACCTGAAGCTCGGGCCGGCGCTCGCCGTGTTGGCGCCTTTCGTTCTTGCCTGGCAGCGCGGTATGGCCGTGCCGTTGCGCGCACTGACCGCTGCCGCCCTGATGGCGATCATTCTGCTGGCGGGCACGCGCTCGGCGTGGATCACCCTGCTGGTGGGCGTGGGCGCCCTGGCCTGGCAATGGTGGGGCGCGCGACGCGCGGCCATGGCGATGTTGCTGTGCGCGGGCGTGATGACGGCTCTGGGCGCCGGCGCCTGGATGACCTCTGCATCGTTTGCGTCGCGCATGGACCGCACCCTGGTCGGCCTGGGCGGCGATCGCGCCGCGCTCGACTTCGCCCTCGCGGGCAGGCTGCCGATCTGGGACACCGCGTTGTCGATGGCCGGGGCGCACCCGATGAACGGCGTCGGCGTGCGCGCATTCCGCTACGCCTACGCCGACTACGCGGAACCCGGGGATCCCTGGATCGGATTCCAATCCGAGGGCGGCGCGGGTCATGCACACCAGGTGGTGCTCGAGCTACTGTCCGAGACCGGTGTTCTCGGCCTGGCCTGCTGGATCGCGGCGCTGGTGTGGGTGCTGCGAACGCGCCCGCCACGTGGTTCGCCGCAGGATCCTGCAGCGGCAGCGCTGATCGCCATGCTGTTTCCGCTGAACACGCACTACGCGTTCTACTCCAGCGCCTGGGGCGGCTTCATGCTCTGTCTGTTGGCGCTATGGCTCAGCCAGCGGCCGAGGCAGCGTATCGAGACGGCTGGTCCGGTTCGGGACGTCGCTTGAACCGCTTGTGCACCCACAGATACTGAGCCGGGGCTTCCCGCACCATCTGCTCGATCTGCCGATTCACGCAGGCCGTATCCGTCGCCGCATCCTCGGTGGGAAACGGATCCAGCGGCGCACCAATACGCAGGATGTATCGGTCGCCTTCACGCCGATGGAAGAACGGCACCACGGCCGCACCGCTCAGCCGGGCGAGCTGATGCGTCGCCGTGATGGTGGAGGCGGGAATGCCGAAGAACGGAACGAAGACGCTGTCCTTGCCGCGCATGTCCTGGTCCGGCGCGTACCAGAGCAGACCGCCGCGTTTCAGGTGGCGCACGGCCTGCCGCAGTTCGTCGCGGCCGAACATCGCTGCTGCGTAGCGCAGCCTGCCCGACTTCACCGCCCACTCCATGGGCGGCGTGGCGTGCGGGCGGTACATCCCCGCGAGCGGCACGTGGTCGCAGAGCAGGCGGCCGCACAGTTCCAGGGTCATGAAGTGCCCTGACACCAGCAACACGCCGCGTCCTTCGGCCTGCAGGCGCTGAAGCTGCTCGAGCCCGTCCAGTTCGAGCCCGGGCCGAAACCGGTCGATCTCTCCCCACCAGGCGCGCATGAACTCGAACAGACCAATGCCGAGCTCGCGGAAGTGCGCGCGAAGCAAGGCCTGACGTGCGCCGGCGTCAAGCTCAGGAAAGCACAGCTCGAGATTGCGTGCCGCCACGCGGCGTCGGCTGCGCGCGCTGAAGTACATGCACCGGCCTAGCACGGCACCCAGAACTTTCTGCGCGGGCCAGGGCCAGCGCGCCAGGAACTGCCCCAGCCACACACCGCACCAGGCGGGCACGTCGCGCCAACGGAAGCGGGGGCGGGGAATGGATGGCATGCGCGCAGTGTAGCGGCGGTTGCCGACCCGCCGACGGGGAGCGAGGCCGGATCCTCATGTGATCTTCGTGCCATACACGGCCCGATGGTTGAACTTGGCCGACAGACGTCACCGCGCTGACGGCTGCCGGCCGCGATGCTTGGCAGGGGTGATGCGCGTCGAGGTGCGCTCGTTGTGGCAAGCCCATCGCAACCACGGGCGGCCTTCCGGGCTAGACTGTGACGATGCCACGGACGCCCCTGCGTCACCATTTCCTGCGGGCGCTGTACACCGCAACGATGTACCTGGTGACTCCCGTCATCCTCTACCGGCTGGCCGTTCGGGGCCTGCGCCACCGTGGCTATTTTGAACGCTGGCGCGAGCGTTTCGGCTACTTTCCCTCTCCGCGCCTCGAACGCACCATCTGGGTCCACGCCGTCTCGGTGGGCGAGGTCAATGCCGCGGCGCCGTTGATCGACGCTCTGAGGCGCCACTATCCGGACCACGCCGTGGCAGTGACGACGGTGACGCCCACCGGCTCCAACCGCGTGCGGCAGCTCTGGGGCGACAAGGTCTTCCATGTGTACCTGCCCTACGACCTGCCGGCCGCCGTGCGCCGCTTTCTTGACCGCCTGCAGCCGTGCATCGCCGTGATCATGGAAACCGAAATCTGGCCCAATCTGTATCTGATCTGCGAGAAGCGCAGGATTCCGATCATGCTGGCGAATGCGCGACTCTCGGAGAAGTCGCTACGCGGCTACGGACCGGCGCAGCCGCTCGCTGCGGAAGCCGTGCAGCGGATCAGGTTCGTGGCCGCCCAATCCCAGCCGGATTTCGAGCGCTTTCTCGCTCTGGGCGTGCAGCGCGAGCAGATGGAAGTGGTCGGCAACCTGAAATTCGACATGCGCGTGCCTGAGGGTCTTGATAGCCAGGCCGTCGCGCGCCGTTCGCGCTGGGGCAAGGACCGCCCGGTATGGATCGCGGCCAGCACGCACGAAGGCGAAGAACTGCCCGTGATCGAAGCGCATTCGCGGGTGCTCAACCGGTTTCCCGACGCGTTGCTGCTGATCGCGCCGCGTCATCCAGAGCGGTTCAGACCCATGATCCAGCTCTGCCGCGCCCACGGCTTTGCAACCGCGACACGCAGCGAACAGGATCTCCCCGACCTACACAGCCAGTGTTTCGTGATTGACTCCCTGGGTGAGCTGGTCGACTTTCTGGCCTGCGCGGACGCGGCATTCGTGGCGGGCAGCTTCGAGCCCATCGGCGGCCACAACGCTCTGGAGCCGGCCGCCCTGGGGGTGCCGGTGCTGGTCGGGCCGCATACCTTCAACTTCGCCGAAGTGACCGACTTGCTGCTCGATCGCGGAGCGGCGATCCGGGTCGCCGACCCTGCGGAACTGGCCGCGAGCCTGCATCGCCTGTTTCGCGACGATACCTTGCGCCGCGACATGGGACGCGCCGCGGTAGAGACGGTGCGGGGCGCGCGGGGCGCGGTGGGCCGCACAGTCGAGCGCATTGCCGCCATCCTCGGCCCCGGCCGCACCACTGAGGCCAAGGCAACGAAGAGTGTCGAGTAAGTTCGTCACCTCTGCACCACGCCACGTCGACCGAACACTCGCTCCAGCGTGCAATGGTGCGCGCAGGCAAGGATAATCACGCTCCCCATGGTGTCCCCGGTTCCGATGAGCACCCCGACTGCAGAATCCTCCACGCGCCGCACCGTGCTGGCGACGATGATCTTCGGCTCCCGCTGGCTGCAGCTGCCGTTGTACCTGGGACTCATCTTCGCCCAGGGTGTGTATGTCTTCCTGTTCCTGAAGGAACTGTGGCACCTCATTCACGACGCCAGCAGGCTGACTGAGCAGCAGATCATGTTGCTGGTTCTCGGGCTGATCGACGTGGTCATGATCAGCAACCTCCTGGTGATGGTGATCGTCGGTGGCTACGAAACCTTCGTATCGCGACTGCGGCTGCAAGGGCATCCGGACCAACCCGAATGGCTCTCGCACGTCAATGCCAGCGTGCTCAAGGTCAAACTGGCCATGGCCATCATCGGAATCAGCTCGATCCATCTGCTGAAGACGTTCATCGAGTCCGGCGCGCTCAGCAGCGGCCTGCCGCTGTGCGGCACCCTCGAGGCCGCCCAGCTGGCAGCCCAGGCGCAGGAGCTGGCTGCCAGCGTCGCCGGTATGGGAGCCGTGGCCGCCACCAAACTATGCGTGGCCGTGACCTCGGAAGGCGTCATGTGGCAGGTCATCATCCACGCCTTGTTCGTCCTGTCGGCGATCGGTATCGCCTGGACTGATCGCCTGATCACCCCGCCCTCGCACGCGCGGCCAGCTCGACACGACCATCCTGCCACCTGACCGGACCCGGACCACGTAGCCGCACCACGGAACGATGGATGTCTCGCCACTGCTTGAGGGGCTCAATGCTGCACAGCGCGAGGCGGTCTGTGCGCCGCTGTCGCACCGGCTGATCCTCGCCGGCGCCGGGGCCGGCAAGACGCGCGTCCTGGCGCACCGGATCGGCTGGCTGTGCGCGACCGAGGGCTTTCGTCCCTCACAGGTATTGGCCGTCACGTTCACCAACAAGGCCGCGCGGGAAATGCAGCAACGCATTCGCGCGCTGCTGGCCGAGGTGGAACCGGGGTACGGCGCCGCCCAAGGTATGTGGGTGGGCACGTTTCACGGCCTCGCGCATCGACTGCTTCGACTCCACTGGCGCGATGCCGGTCTGGTGGAGTCGTTCCAGATTCTGGATGCCGACGACCAGAACCGTCTGCTCAAGCGCATCGTCCAGGACCTCGAGTTGGACGAGTCACGGTTTCCGCCTCGACAGGCCGCTTGGTGGATCAACGGACACAAAGACGAGGGTCGACGGGCAAAGCACATCCAGCCCACAGACCCCATCACCCGCACGTGGCTGCGCATCTACGAAGCGTACGAGGCCACGTGCGAGCGAAGCGGCCTGGTCGACTTCGCCGAACTCCTGCTGCGGAGCCTGGAACTGTGGCGCCAACATCCTGCACTGCTGGAACACTATCGTCTTCGTTTTCCGAACGTGCTCGTCGACGAGTTTCAGGACACGAACACCATCCAGTACGCATGGGTCCGCCTGCTGGTCGGCGACTCAGGTTGTGCGTTCGTGGTGGGCGATGACGACCAGGCCATTTACGGCTGGCGCGGCGCCCGCGTCGAGAATGTCCGCCGCTTCCTCGACGACTATCCGCATGCGGCCACATTGCGTCTCGAACAGAACTACCGCTCTACCGGCAACATCCTCGATGCCGCGAACAGCGTGATTGCACACAACCATTCACGACTGGGAAAGAACCTCTGGACTTCCGCCGACTCCGGTGCGCCCATTCTGGTCTATTCGGCCTACAACGAAATGGATGAGGCGCGCTTTGTCGTAGAGGACATGGAACGTCGCCGTGCGGAGTCGTCATTGCGGTTTGCCGATCTCGCGGTTCTGTACCGATCCAATGCCCTTTCACGGGTGCTCGAAGAGTCGCTCATCGGGCGTGGCCTTCCCTATCGAATTCATGGCGGTTTGAAATTCTTCGAGCGCGCGGAAATCAAGGACTCGATGGCGTATCTCAGGCTCATTGCGCACCGACATGACGATGCTGCGTTCGAGCGCGCGGTCAATACGCCCCCGAGGGGCATTGGCCAAAGAACCTTGGAGGCAGTACGCCATGTCGCTGCGACCCGCCAGAGTTCGCTGTGGGAATCGGCCACCTGGTGTGCACACGATGGTGGATTGGCAGCGCGAAGCAAGCAGGCACTGGACCGTTTTCTCGGACTGATCGACCAGCTCGATGGGGACACCCGGGATACCAGCCTGGCCCAGCGCGTCGATGCCGTACTCGATCGTTCCGGCCTGCGCGCACACTACGGCGCGGGTGGCCGGGGTGCGCTGGAAGACAGGTCAGACAATCTCGACGAACTGGTCAGCGTCGCATCGCGTTACATGCCCCCCGACGAAGATCCGATCGACTCTGAACTCGCGGCCTTTCTCGCCTTTGCCGCACTGGAGGCAGGTGAGGCCCAGGCCTCAGAAGACCAGGACTCCGTGAGCCTGATGACCATGCATGCGGCGAAGGGGCTCGAATTCGATGTGGTGTACCTGGTCGGCCTCGAAGAGGGCGTGTTCCCCAGCCATCGCAGCGTGGATGAAGACGACCGACTCGATGAAGAGCGCAGGCTGGCCTACGTCGGCATGACGCGTGCTCGGCAACAGCTCGTACTCAGCCATGCGGAAACCCGACGATTGCATGGATCAGATCACTATCACATGCCGTCGAGATTCCTCAGGGAAGTTCCCGAGCACCTCATCCAGGCGGTTCGCGCGGCGCAGCGTCCACTGTCGGCCTATCCAGCCCGTGTCTCTCCCCCTCCGAATGCCCACGACGAACTGCCCAAAGGCATGAAGGTCGGGGACAGAGTCGTGCACCCAAAGTTTGGCGAAGGCACCTTGACGGAAGCGGAGGGCAGCGGTGCGCATACACGCGTCCAGATCGTGTTCGATCAGGCGGGAAGCAAGTGGCTGGTGCTCAGCTATGCACCGCTGGAGCGCGCGACGAGACGCTCCTGAGCCCGAGGCGAGCGTGGTCATTCGCCAGAGATTGCACCCGAACTGCAGAACGCCCAGCTTCACGTCCTCCGATCGGGAATTCACGATCGTCGATGAAACTGGTGGCTATGGGTGGACTCGAACCACCGACATTATGAGGACTTGTCCTATGAATAGTGTTTCGTAACTACAAACGTCGCCAAAATCCCTTGTTTAATATCAATGAGTTGCCCGCCGACCATCAGATCCTGCCACTTCTTGGCAAATGACAGCACTCTAAGACTACAAAAACTGGCACAAAACCCCGCACAGACTTAGACTCAGGCACCGCCGTGCCATTTCGGCCCCTTGGCTGCCACCAAGATGCCCGAGTCGCCCAAGCTTGACCTAGCCGGGCTCCGGGCCGAGTGCGACACCCTATTCCCTACTCCGGGACCTATCGAGCGAGCATGGCTGTACCGCTCGCTGGCGCAGGTCGCGAGCAATGTACGGTGGCTGCTTCCCTTTCTCGGGGATTCCGCGCTAGTCGAGAAGCTGCAGTCCCTCGAGTCAGAGGCTCTAGCAACGACACCTCCGGCTCAGCGCGGAGCCCGAGTCAAACGGCTCGTCGGCGATTTCGGACTGGCCGGGGCCATGGTGGGGACCGGAGACAAGGAGCAACCCCAAGTGTCAGCGCCGATTCAAAACTGACCCGCTGTGCCGATTGAAAACTGACCCGGGGAAAGGACGGCCACGAGGGGTGGCCGTCGGTGGATAACTCTACGCCAGCTCGGTCTTGTTGGGTGCACTGCG
>JAGRJY010000044.1 GCA_020442465.1 Lysobacterales bacterium | reverse complement strand
TCGCGGCAGTACTTCTTCACCGCGTCGGCTGTGAGACGCGGATCCTTCTTCACCAGCACGAGTTTCACCGCTTCGCCCGACTTGTCGTCGGGTACGCCGACGGCGGCGACTTCGAGCACTTCGGGCATGGCGGCGACGACGTCTTCGATCTCGTTGGGATACACGTTGAACCCCGAGACGAGGATCATGTCCTTCTTGCGGTCGACGATGAAGAAGAAGCCTTTCTCGTCCATCTTCGCCATGTCGCCGGTGTGCAGCCAGCCGTCCTTGTCGATGACCTTGGCGGTCTCCTCGGGGCGCATCCAGTAGCCCTTCATGACCTGCGGGCCGCGCACGCACAGCTCGCCGATCTCACCTTGGGCAAGCTGGTTGAACTCTTCGTCCTGGATGCTGACTTCGGTGCCGGGAATGGGCAGGCCGATCGAGCCGTTGTACTCGGTCATGTCGAGCGGGTTCATCGACACCGCCGGAGAGGTTTCGGTCAGGCCATAGGCTTCGGAGAGCGTGCAGCCGGTGACCTGCTTCCAGCGCTCGGCCACCGCGCGCTGCACGGCCATGCCGCCGCCGAGGGCGAACTTGAGGCGGGAGAAATCCAGATCCTTGAAGTGCGGGGCGTTGAGCAGGCCGTTGAACAGCGTGTTCACCCCGGTGATGCAGGTGAACGGCACGCGCTGCAGCACCTTGCAGAAGCCCGCCATGTCGCGCGGGTTGGTGATCAGGTGGTTGGTTGCGCCGAACTTCATGAACACCAGGCAGTTCGCCGTCAACGCGAAGATATGGTAGAGCGGCAGCGCGGTGATGATGTGTTCCTTGCCCGGTTCGGCATTGGTGCCGATCCAGGTCGAGGACTGCTGCATGTTCGCGACCAGGTTGCGGTGGGTGAGCATCGCGCCCTTGGAGACGCCCGTGGTGCCGCCGGTGTACTGCAGGAAGGCGATGTCTTCGGGCTGCACGTCGGTGCGCGGCAGTTCGCGGCGGCCGCCGATATCCAGCGCATCGCGAAAACGCACGGCGCCTTCGATGCGGTAGTCGGGCACCGCCTTCTTCACGTACTTGAGCATGAAGTTGACGAAGGCGCCCTTCGGGAATCCGAGCAGGTCGCCGACGCCGGTGGCGATCACGTGCTTGACCGGGGTGTCGGAAATCACTTCCGACAGCGTCAGCGCGAAGTTGTCGAGCACGACGATGGCGGCCGCGCCGGAATCATTGAGCTGATGCTTCAGCTCGCGGCCGGTGTACATCGGGTTGGTGTTGACCACCGTCATGCCCGCACGCAGCACGCCGAAGATCGCCACCGGGTATTGCAGCACGTTGGGCAGCATGATCGCGACGCGATCACCTTTCTTCAGCCGGCACTGGTGGATCAGATAGGAAGCGAATGCCCGGCTCTGCCGGTCGATCTCGGCATAGCTGAGGGTGACCCCCATGTTCTCGAACGCAGGCTTGTCGGCGAAGCGCTTGCAGGTGTCTTCGATGATGGAAACGATAGACGGGTACTCGTCGAGATCGACGTCGTGGGGCATGCCGGCCGGATAGCTCTTGAGCCAGATGCGGGTGCCGTCCATGTATTTCTCCTGCATGCGTGGATTCGGTTCGATTGCGATAGTCTGGCTTCCAGCGGGGCGCGCAAGAGCCCGGGAGGTCGGCGCCCGGAGACGGGTCACCTCCGCTGGGCTTGCACGCGGGAATTCACTGAATGCCGGTTTGCCCGGATTGGAGCACAGGCCTGATGAGCAGACAAGAACGCCTGAAACTGCCCTGGAATGCTGCGTTGCGGCACCAGTTGGCTGCCTGGCTTCTCGTCCTGCTCGCGCTGATGGGGTCGGTCGGCTGCAGCCGCACGCCGGACGAACAGGCCCTGCGAGACGCCTTCGATGCGATGCTGGCCGCCGCCGAAGCGCGCAAGCCCGACGACTTCATGGAGCACGTGGCTGACGATTTCGCCAGCGGCAAGGGCGTCGACCGCCAGCAGCTGCATCGCATCCTCATCGTCCAGTTCATGCGCAATCAATCGGTCAGCGTGACCACCTCACCCCTGGAAATCACCGTCGACGGCAAGCGGGCCGAAATGGCGTTCAAGATCTTCGTGACCGGCAGCTCCGGCGGGTGGATCCCCGAGCGCGCCGAGGGCTACAGCATCCACACGCTGTGGCGCTTCGAAGACGGCGACTGGCTGGTGGAGTTCGCGGACTGGGACTAGCAGCGCCGCTCTCCGCAGCGCATCGCGCGGGTAGACGCCTGCGCGTGTCCTGATCGGGCGCCGGTCCTGGATTTCTCCTTCGGCGAGTCCAGTACCGCGCCCGGACGCGGATCAGGCGGCCTTCGAGTCGGCGGCCAGCTGACGAAGCACGTAGTGGAGGATGCCGCCGTGGCGGAAGTACTCGACTTCCTTGGGCGTCAGCAGCAGCACATCGACCTCGAAGCGGGCGTCGCTTCCGTCGGGACGGCGCGCCAGCACCGACGCCGTGCGCGCGGCGCCATCCTCCAGTCCGGTGATCGAGAAGACTTCGTCGCCGCGCAGTTCGAGCGACGTTGCGCTTTGCCCGTCGCGGAAGCGCAGCGGCAGCACGCCCATGCCGACGAGATTCGAGCGGTGAATGCGCTCGAAGCTTTCGGCGATCACCGCGCGCACGCCCAGCAGCAGGGTGCCCTTGGCCGCCCAGTCGCGCGAGGAGCCGGTGCCGTACTCCTTGCCGGCGAGCACGACCAGCGGCACGCCGTCGGCCTGGTACCTCATCGCGGCGTCGTAGATCGCCATCTTCTCGCCGCTGGGCTGGTGCAGCGTGTTGCCGCCTTCCTCACCGCCGAGCATACGATTCTTGATGCGGATGTTCGCGAACGTGCCGCGCACCATGACGTCGTCGTTGCCGCGGCGTGAGCCGTACGAATTGAAGTCGGCCGGCTGTACACCGCGTTCGATCAGGTAGCGTCCGGCAGGACTGTCCTTCTTGATGCTGCCGGCGGGCGAGATGTGGTCGGTGGTGATCGAATCACCGAACAGGCCGAGCACGCGGGCCGCTTCGATATCCGCAATCCTGCCGACCTCCATGCCCATGCCTTCGAAGTAGGGGGGGTGCTTGATGTAGCTGCTGTCGTCCCAGCGGTAGGCGTCGCCATCGGGCGAGGAAATCCGGTTCCAGCGACTGTCGCCACGGAATACGTCGGCATAGTTGCGGGCAAACATGTCGGCGCTGACCGTGTCGGCGATGACCTGGCCGATCTCCTTGCTGGTCGGCCAGATGTCGCGCAGGAAGACCGGCTTGCCATCCGCGCCGGTACCCAGCGGATCGGCGGTCAGGTCGAGGTCGACGCTGCCTGCCAGTGCGTAGGCGACGACCAGCGGCGGTGAAGCGAGGTAGTTCATCTTCACTTCCGAATGCACGCGGCCCTCGAAGTTGCGATTGCCCGACAACACTGAAGCCACCGCCAGATCGCCGTGCGCGATGCCGGCGCTGACCTCGGTCGGCAGCGGACCCGAGTTGCCGATGCAGGTCGTGCAGCCATAGCCGACGACGTGGAAGCCCAACGCCTCCAGGTCGTCCATCACCCCCGCCTTCTTCAGGTAGTCGGTGACGACCAGCGAGCCTGGTCCCAGCGACGTCTTCACCCAGGGTTTCACCTTCAGGCCGCGCTTCACCGCGTTGCGCGCCAGCAGTCCGGCGCCGAGCATCACGGCGGGATTGGAGGTGTTGGTGCAGGACGTGATCGCTGCGATCACCACGGCGCCATCGCGCAGTGCGACCTTCTCGCCGTCGAGGGCAATTTCGGCACTGCCCTCGGGCATGACTTCGTGATTGCCGACCGCGGTGCCACCGCCTTCCCCTTCCAGGCGGTCCATCTCGGCATTGCGCTTCGAGCGTGCCTCGGTCAGGGCGCCGAGGTGCTCGCGGAAGTCCTGCTGCATGTCGGCCAGCAGCACGCGGTCCTGCGGGCGCTTCGGCCCGGCCAGCGAAGGCTTCACTTCGCTCATGTCGAGGCTGAGTACGGCGCTGTACACGGCCTCGACCGAGGAGTCCCGCCACAGACCCTGAGCCTTGGCATAGGCCTCCACCAGGGCAATCTGCGCGTCGCTGCGCCCCGACAGCCGCAGGTAGCTGATCGCCTCGTCGTCGATCGGGAAGATGCCGCAGGTGGCGCCGTATTCCGGCGCCATGTTGGCGATCGTGGCGCGGTCGGCCAGTGGCAGGTGATCGAGGCCGGCGCCGAAGAACTCGACGAACTTGCCGACCACGCCGTGCTTGCGCAGCATCTGCGTCACGGTCAGCACGAGGTCGGTCGCGGTGGCGCCCTCGGGGAGCCGGCCGGTCAGTCTGAAGCCGACCACCTGCGGGATCAGCATCGACGAAGGCTGGCCGAGCATGGCGGCCTCGGCCTCGATGCCGCCGACGCCCCAGCCGAGTACGCCGAGCCCGTTGATCATGGTGGTGTGGCTGTCGGTGCCGAACACCGTGTCCGGGAAGGCAAGCCGTTCGCCGTCGACGTCCCGCGCCATGACGACACGGGCGAGATGTTCCAGATTCACCTGATGCACGATGCCGGTGCTCGGCGGTACGACCTTGAAATTGTCGAACGCTTTCTGCCCCCAGCGCAGGAAGCTGTAGCGTTCGCGGTTGCGTTCGAACTCGATCTTGCCGTTGAGGTCGAGGGCTTCCGGTTTGCCGAACACGTCGACTTGCACCGAATGGTCGATCACCAGTTCGGACGGAATCAGTGGATTGATCTTCGTCGGATCGCCCCCCAGCGCCACCATCGCGTCGCGCATGGCGGCGAGGTCGACGACGCAGGGCACGCCGGTGAAGTCCTGAAGCACCACCCGCGCCGGCATGAACGCGATCTCGGTATCGGGCTCCTTCGCGCCATCCCACTCGGCGACCGCGCGGATGTGCTCGGCAGTCACGCTCACGCCATCCTCGTTGCGCAGCAGGTTCTCGAGCAGGATCTTCATCGAGAAGGGCAGCCGCTTCAGGTCGAAGCGCTCGCCGAGCCTGGCGAGGCTGAAGATCGTGAAGTCCTCATGGCCGACGGTGAGCGGGCTACGCGTGGCGAAGGTGTCGCGCATGGCTGTCTCCTTCCTCGATGTGGCTGGGTGCATTGTCGCCGATCGCGGGTGAACAGCCGGTATGCGGCGTTGAGTATGCAAGAATGAGTACGTACAATGGCGGCGTACGCACACGTCGGGGAGACCCATGGAAGCCATCGTTGGCGAACGCGGCCAGATCACCCTGCCGAAAGCGGTGCGCGACGCACTGGGCCTGAGCAAGGGCACCGTGCTCAAGGTCGAGCTCGACGGTGGCCGGGTGGTGTTGCGCAAGGATGTCAGCGAAGCGCTGCGCAAGGTGCGCGGCAAGTTCAAGCTGATCGACGGCCTGGGCGGCAGCGACGACGCGCTGCGCGCGCTGCGCGGTCGCGCGCCGGGCGACCCCGAAGCATGAGCTTGCGCACGAGGCGCTGCGGATGATCGCGCTCGACAGCTCGGTGCTGCTCGACCTGCTGACCGGCGATGCCACCCACGGCGAAGCTTCCGAGATCTGCGTGGGCGACGCGCTGGCGCGCGAAGACGTCGTGGTGTGCGAGGCCGTGGTGGCTGAGGTTCAGGCCCTGCTGGACACCTCGGTGAGCCTGGTGGAAATCCTTGCTTCGATCGGCATTCGCTTCGAGCCGGTGCGCGAGGCAGCCGCGATCCGCGCCGGTCTGATGCACCGGCGCTACCGGGGCCGCGGCGGTAGCCGCGAACGCGTTACCGCCGACTTCCTCGTCGGCGCCCACGCCCTGCTGCAGTGCTCGGCCTTGATCACCCGCGATGCCGGGTTCTACCGCGACTACTTCAAAGGGCTCAAACTAATCACCCCCAAGCTGCCCCGCCAGGCCGCCTGACCCACCCGGAGACTCCCATGCTTCAAGCCTATCGCCAACACGTGGCCGAACGTGCCGCCCTCGGAATTCCGCCGCTGCCGCTGACCGCGCAGCAGACTGCCGAGGTGATCGAGCTGCTGAAGAATCCGCCTGCCGGGGAGGGAGAGTTTCTCGCTGACCTGATCACGAATCGTGTCCCGGCCGGTGTCGACGACGCGGCGAAGGTCAAGGCCTCCTATCTCGCAGCCGTCGCGCATGGGACGGAATCCTGCGCGCTGATCTCGCGCGCCCGCGCCACCGAACTGCTCGGCACCATGCTCGGCGGCTACAACATCCATCCGCTGATCGAGCTGCTCGACGACGCCGAAGTGGCAGGCATTGCTGCGAACGCGCTGAAGCATACGCTGCTGATGTTCGATGCCTTCCACGACGTCGACGAGAAGGCCAAGGCCGGCAACGCCCACGCCAAGGCGGTGATGCAGAGCTGGGCCGACGCTGAATGGTTTACCTCGCGGCCGGAAGTGCCCGAGTCGATGACGATCACCGTGTTCAAGGTGCCGGGTGAGACCAACACCGACGACCTGTCGCCGGCGCCGGATGCGACCACGCGCCCGGACATCCCGATGCACGCGCTGGCGATGCTGAAGAACAAGCGCGAGGGCGCGCCCTTCGTGCCGGAAGAAGACGGCAAGCGCGGGCCAATCCAGGCGATCGCCGATCTCAAGAACAAGGGTCACCTGGTCGCCTACGTCGGCGACGTGGTGGGCACCGGTTCGTCGCGCAAGTCGGCGACAAACAGCGTGCTCTGGTGGACCGGCGAAGACATCCCGTTCATTCCCAACAAGCGGTTTGGTGGCGTCTGCCTCGGCGGCAAGATCGCCCCGATCTTCTACAACACGATGGAAGACGCCGGCGCGCTGCCGATCGAACTCGATGTGTCGCAGATGAACCAGGGCGACGTGGTCGAGCTGCGCCCCTACGACGGCAAGGCGCTCAAGGATGGCCAGGTCATCGCCGAGTTCCAGGTGAAGTCCGAGGTGCTGTTCGACGAAGTGCGTGCCGGTGGCCGCATTCCGCTGATCATCGGCCGTGGCCTGACCGCAAAAGCACGTGAGGCGCTGGGCCTGCCGGCGTCGAAGCAGTTCCGTCTGCCGCACGATCCGGAAGACACCGGCAAGGGCTACACCCTGGCGCAGAAGATGGTCGGCCGCGCCTGTGGCCTGCCGGCCGGCAAGGGCGTGCGCCCGGGCACCTACTGCGAGCCGCGGATGACCTCGGTCGGCTCGCAGGACACCACCGGCCCGATGACCCGTGACGAGCTCAAGGATCTGGCCTGCCTCGGCTTCTCGTCCGATCTGGTGATGCAGAGCTTCTGCCACACCGCGGCGTATCCGAAGCCGGTTGACGTGGTGACCCACCACACCCTGCCGGACTTCATCGCCACCCGCGGTGGCATCTCGCTGCGCCCCGGCGACGGCATCATCCACAGCTGGTTGAACCGCATGCTGCTGCCGGATACCGTCGGCACCGGTGGCGACTCGCACACGCGCTTCCCGATCGGCATTTCCTTCCCGGCAGGTTCGGGCCTGGTCGCGTTTGCCGCGGCCACCGGCGTGATGCCGCTCGACATGCCCGAGTCGGTGCTGGTGCGCTTCAAGGGCCAGATGCAGCCGGGTGTGACCCTGCGCGATCTCGTCCATGCGATTCCGCTGTATGCGATCAAGCAGGGCCTGCTGACGGTCGAGAAGAAGGGCAAGAAGAACATCTTCTCCGGCCGCATCCTTGAGATCGAAGGGCTGCCGAACCTCAAGATCGAGCAGGCCTTCGAGCTGGCCGACGCGTCGGCCGAACGCTCGGCGGCGGGCTGCACGGTACGCCTCGACAAGGATCCGATCATCGAATACCTCAACAGCAACATCACGCTGCTGAAGTGGATGATCGCCGAGGGCTACCAGGACGCTCGTTCGCTGTCGCGCCGGGTCAAGAAGATGGAAGAGTGGCTGGCCAACCCGCAGCTGATGGAACCGGATGCCGACGCCGACTACGCCGCGGTGATCGAGATCGATCTCGCTGAGATCATCGAGCCGATCGTCTGCTGTCCGAACGATCCGGACGACGCGAAGACGCTGTCCGACGTCGCCGGCGCGAAGATCGACGAGGTGTTTATCGGCTCGTGCATGACCAACATCGGTCACTTCCGCGCCGCGGCGAAACTGCTCGAAGGCAAGCGCGACATCCCGACCCGTCTGTGGGTCGCGCCGCCGACCAAGATGGATGCCGCAGAGCTGACCAAGGAAGGCCACTACGGCACGTTCGGGGCCGCCGGCGCGCGCATGGAAATGCCCGGCTGTTCGCTGTGCATGGGCAACCAGGCGCAGATTCGCGAAGGCGCCACCGCGATGTCGACCTCGACCCGCAATTTCCCGAACCGTCTCGGCCGCAACACCAACGTGTATCTCGGTTCGGCCGAGCTGTCGGCGATCTGCTCACGCCTGGGTCGGATCCCGACCCGCGAGGAGTACATGGCAGACATCGGCGTGATCAATGCCAAGGGCGCCGAGATCTACCGCTACATGAACTTCGATCAGATCCAGGACTACAAGGCCATTGCCGACACCGTGGCTGCCTGAGCAGGCGGTGTCGGACTCGGCGAGCCCGTTCGGGCTGGCCGATTGATCTCGTACTGAACGGGTGGGTTCACTGAACGAAGCAGGGCCCGGCGCAAGCCGGGCCTTTTGCTTTGATACCTGCGCAGCGTCGCCTGCCGCGCCAACGCCCCGCTCAGCCCTCGGTTTCGATATCGACCCGCGCGACCTCGATCGAACGGAAGTTGCGGGCCATTTCCTTGCCGAACCAGCGTCCATCGACGAGTTCCAGTTCGTGTTCGATCGACACCGGTGCGCCGAACACATCGACCGTGGTGCGCACCTTCGCGGTGTCGGCATCGCGTTCGACGACTTCGACCCGCAGCGAATCGGCCATGTGATTGAGGTCGAGTCCGTAGAGCAGGGCGGCGCGCTTGGTGGCGGCGAGTACCGGTCCGGCGCGGTCGAGGACACCTTCGAGGGTGAGTTTGCGCACGTCGTCGATCTCGCGGATGTTGGCGCCGCGTGCGGCGTCGGTGATCAGCGTCAGCGCCTGGCGCAGGGTTGCGGTATCGGTGAAGTCGGTGCTTTCCATCCAGGCCTGGATGCCGGGAGCCGCAGCCCGCAGGGCCTCGCGCTGTGCTTCGGTCAGGTCGCTTTCGGGCGAATTCGCCGCCATCTGGATGGCCCCGGCAGCCATGAGGATGGCGCCCGGTACCTGCGGCCGCGCTTCATCGATCTTGGGCTCGAGGTCGGCCATGAGCTTGTCGACCGCGTCGGGGCCGGTCACCCGGGCGATCTTCTCGGCAAATTCGGCGCGATCGTGTTCGTCGATCTCCTTGAGCTTGGCGAGTTCGTAGGCTGCCTTGGCCTGCTCCCAGCGCGTCTCCGGGAGGATGGCCTCGGCGAGTCCCACGATGTCGTCGTTGCGGAACAGCCGGGCCCATTGCTCGAGCTGCTGCGCCGGGTCGGGCGCCTGGCTGGAGGCGGCCAGCTTGCTGGCGTGCAACTGGGCCGGCACGTGTGCCGACAGCGAGAGCGGCGAGGCTGAGGTGGTTCCGCCGGCGACCATCAGGGCCAGGGCGAGGATGCGGACCTTCATGGCGATGCTCCTGTGTTTGGGGGTTCTAGTGTTTTAGTGCCCTACAACACATAACAGTGACTAAAGTCACGGGTGCGCCGAAGCGAAGGCCGGGCGGCATGCGTGGTTCAGCGCGCAGTCGGCTTCGGGACACCGGCCACGCCGTGAGCGCGGCGCCGTCGGCCGTTGGCCCGCCGGGCCGGAAACCGGCATGATCCCGGGCAACAGGGAGGGTGTGGGAGCAAGCCAGGGACAGCGGCTCGGACCGGATCGAGCGCGTACATCACCCCAACGGGTGCGACGAGTTCGGCGCGGGCGGATCGTTTCGCCAAGGGGGCGATTGCTGGATGAGCAGGTCGGCGTCTCGACGCGGGCTCGTGGCGGCCACCATGCTGGGTTGGGGGCTGGGACTGCTGCTGGCCACGCCCGTGCCGGCTGCGCTGCGATTCCAGACCCTCACTACCGCAGATGGACTCACCGACAACAGCGTGCGCGCGATCGTCGAAGACACCCAGGGCTTTCTGTGGCTGGGCAGCGAGGACGGTCTCAATCGCTTCGACGGACTGGAGTTCAAGTCCTATCGCGCGAGCAGCCTGCAGTCCTGGGCGCTTTCCGAAGACTTCGTCAACCGGCTGCTGATCGACCGCAAGGGACAGCTGTGGATCGCTACGTTCGGCGGTGGACTCAATCGTTATGACGCGGAAACCGGGGCGTTCACCCGCTACCGGCACGACCCCGGCGACCCAGCCTCGATCAGCCACGATGACGTCAGTGCGCTGTACGAAGATGCCGCCGGCACGCTGTGGGTCGGCACCCGTGGCGGCGGCCTCCATCGCATCATCGACGGGCGCATCGAGCGGGTTGAAGCGAGCGCGGCAGGCGCTTCGCCGCGGCTGATCGAACAGATCTGCGGCGACGGCGAGGGCGGGCTGTGGGTGGCCACCCAGAATGAAGGGCTGTTGCGCTACGCACCGGCATCGAACCGCTGGATCGACGAGTCGGGATTCGCGTCCACCGGCATGGCTCGCAGCACCGAACTCAGCGCCTTGTTGCGCACCGACGACGGCAGCCTGTGGGTGGGCACGCGCGGCGAGGGGCTCGCGCGACGTGATGCACAAGGACGTTGGCAGGTGTGGATGGCCGACGGGTCGGAAGACACGCCCGGCAGCGCCATCATCCACGATCTCGCCGTGGCCGGGGCCGGGCGCATCTGGGTTGCAGGCAACCAGGGGCTCGACCGCTTCGACCCGGCCAGCGGCCGCTTCGAGAGCTTCCGCCATGTCCCGGGCCTGGTCGGCAGCCTGCCCTACGACGACGTGCAGACGGTGATGGAAGACTCCAACGGCACGATCTGGGTGGGCACCGGCGGCGCCGGGCTGGCTCGCCACACGCCGGAACCGCCGCAGTTCAGCGTGATGGACCTGCCGCGGGCTGGCAGCGATGGCGGCGCGGTGTGGAGCGTCATGGAAAGCGCAGACGGCGCGGTGTGGGCGGGAACGCTCAGCGGAGGCGTGCTGCGCGCGGCGTCGCCCGCGGCAGCGTTCAGGCCGCTGAGCCGTTCTGCGTCGTCGCTCGACGGGGCAGACGTGCGTGGACTGCAGGCATCGCGCGACGGAAGTTTCTGGGTCGGCACCCGGCAGGGCCTGTTCCAGCTCGACGCCAGCGGGGGGTTGCTGCGCCACTACGTCCACGACGCCGACGATCCGGCCAGCCTCAGCCACGACTTCGTGCGGCCCCTGCTGGAAGATCGCGAGGGCAGACTCTGGATCGGCACCTACGGTGGCGGCCTCAATCGCTTCGAACCTGGCGGCGCCACGTTCGTGCACTATCGCAACGACCCGGAGCACGAAGATTCACTCAGCGACGACCGGGTCTACACCCTGATGCAGAGCGCCGACGGCGCAATCTGGATCGGCACCCACGGCGGCGGTCTCAATCGGCTCGATCCGTCCAGCGGCGCCATTCGCCGGTTTCGTCATCGGCCGGACCGACCCGACAGTCTTCCCAGCGACCGCGTGCTCTCGCTGCAGCAGGATGCGCGACGGCGCATCTGGATCGGCACGGCGGGCGGGCTGAGCCGCTGGGATGCCGGCACCGGTGCGTTCATCCGCTATCCCGCGCTGGGCGAACGGTCGATTTGCGGCATCCTTGAAGACCCCAGCGGGGCGATGTGGATCAGCCGCATCGACGGTGTGCTGCGCTTTGACCCCGCCACCGAGTCGTTGCGCGAATACGCGCTGCGCGGCCTGATCGGCAACGCCGAGTTCAACTGCGGTGCGTGGGGCAAAGGCGCATCAGGCCGGCTGTACTTCGGCGGCGTGTTCGGCGTGGTGGTGATTGATCCGTCCCGCTGGGCCGCGCTGGAGACGCGCGCCCGGCCGGTCATCACCAGCTTCCGCCTGTTCAACCGGCCGCAGGTCAGTGCGGCGATCGACGTCGAGTCCCCGCTGCAGAAGATGATCGGATTTGCCGACGAGGTCGTGCTGCGCCACGACCAGAACGTGATCGGCTTCGACTTCGCTGCCCTGGGGTCGGCACAGCCCCTGAACCATGAGTTCCGCTACCGAATGCAGGGGCTGGATGATCGCTGGATCCAGGCCACGGCGCGCGAGCGCCTCGCCACTTTCACCCAGCTTCCGGCCGGCCGCTACCGGTTCGAGGTGCAGCTGCGTTCGCAGGGCACGGACTGGCTTCCCGACACCGCGGCGGTCGATTTGCGCGTGGTGCCGGCGCCCTGGCGCAGCGCCTGGGCCTATGCCGGCTACGCGACGATCGTCGCGCTCGTGCTCGGGCAGTTCTTCTGGCAGTCCCGTCAGCGCCGGAAGCTGAAGCGCAAGGCGCGCCGACTGCTGGAGGAAAGCGAAGAACGCCTGAGTCTGGCGCTGTGGGGCAGCGGTGACACGCTGTTCGACTGGGACCTGCAGAAACGGGTGCTGGTGCAGGTAGGCGGAGAGCGAAGCCGCGGGTTCCGCATGCGCACGGTGCGCAAGGAGGGCGAAGACCTGCGTGATCGCGTCCATCCCGACGATCGTCAGCGCTTTTCTGAAGCGCTCGAAAGGCATCTCGATTCGCGCAGCGCGAGCTTCGAATGCGACTGTCGATTGCGCCAGGGCGAAGGATGGGCCTGGCGTCTGCTGCGCGGTCGCGTGGTCGCGCGGGACGACACAGGCAAGGCCCTGCGCCTGGTCGGCATGCAGAAGGACATCGGTCCGCTCAAGGCCGTCGAGGAAGAACTGCGCAGCGTGAACGCCGCGCTGGACGCGCGGGTGAACGCGCGCACCCGCGATCTCGAACAGCGCCAGCGCGAGCTGCAGGGCAGCAATCAGCGCCTGGAAGAATCGCTCTCCGAGCTTCAGCGCACCCAGTCCGAGCTGATTGCGGCGGAGAAGATGGCCGCCCTGGGCCAGTTGGTGGCCGGCGTGGCGCACGAGGTCAATACGCCGCTGGGGGTGGCCCTCACGGCGAGCAGTCATCTCCACGTGCAGACGCGCAGCCTGGGTCGGGATGTGCAGGACGGCAAGCTCAGCCGGTCACGGCTCAATCGATACGTCGAGGAGTCGGGGCAGATTGCGGACATGATCGAACGCAACCTCGGTCGGGCGGCCCAGCTGGTGCACAGTTTCAAGCAGGTTTCCGTCGATCGCAGCTCGGATGGCCGGCGGGTGTTCGTGCTCAAGGAGTTTCTCGACGAGCTGCTGTTCAGCATGGAGTCGCAGTGGAAGCGGCGACCGGTCGACGTGGTGGTCGACTGCGACGAGACCCTTCAACTCGACAGCTTCCCCGGCGCACTCGGCCAGATCATCGCCAATCTGCTGCAGAACGCTCTGGTGCACGGTTTCGACGAGGCGCAGACGGGCTCCATCCGCATCGCCGCCAAGGCCGAAGGCGATGATGCGCTGGAGCTGACGGTGCGCGATGACGGCAAGGGCATCAAGCCCGACGTGCTCAGTCGCATCTTCGAGCCGTTCTTCACCACCCGCCGCGGCCAGGGTGGTACCGGTCTGGGATTGCACATCTCGTTCAACCTGGTGACCCAGAAGCTGGGCGGCACCTTGAGTGTGCGCAGCCAGCCGGGTGCGGGCACCGAGTTCCTGCTGCGCCTGCCGCGGGTGGCGCCGGAAAACGCCGACTGAGTGGCCGCGGCCGGCGGCAAGGGCCGGCTCCCTCCACGTGCGCAGAGGTTGGTGTTTCGCGGCAACCGCATGTTTGGAGCCGGGCACCCCGCAGGCTGACCCGGTCGGCATCGGGCTTCGATCAGGACTCGATGGTGCGCAGCCAGCGCCGAGCTGCCTCAGCGATGGCGCCACGGCGTAGGAAGAAGTCCCAGTAGCTGCCGCCGAGTTGGCGCCAGAGCACGGCGGCGCGCACCGCGGCCATGAGCAGGGCGCGAATCTGCAGCACGACGTCGCTGCGCGAAAGCACGGTCGGTTCGCCCTGCACCATCACCCGGGGGGTGAGCTTGCTGATCGTCTGCGCGTACAGCTCGCCGAGCCCGCTCAGCCGCGCCGGGTCGAGCATCGGCAGATGGCCGGATGCCTGGGCAAGATCCTCGATGCCGCGCCCGAGCCCGCGCAGCATCTCCTGACGGGCGGCCAGACTGCGTTCGACCTGCAGGACGTTCATGCCCATGCGTGCCAGCGGTGCGCTGCTACCGGGCTGGCCGCCAGCGTGTGCTGCCAGTAGCTGCAGGCCGACGCGCAGATGCGCAGCCCCGCCATACACGGCCTCGGTGCTGTCGGCGTCGATACGGAAGGCCGAGGCGATCAGTGGCTCGGCGAGCTCCTGGGGCACCTGGCCCTGGCGGGCCAGCCGGGTCACCGCTTCGAGCGCCTGCAGCAGGGCTGCCAGGGCGAGTGCACGATCCTTCACGCTGCCTCCATGCTTTGCGGGGCCATCGCATCGGTGGTTTCGATCACTGCGCCACCGAGACAGACCTCGCCGTCGTACAGCACGACCGACTGGCCGGGCGTCACCGCCCGCTGCGCCTCGTCGAAGCGTACTGCCAGGGTTGCGCCGCGGGTGTCGATGTCGACCGAGCAGGCCACGTCTGCCTGACGATAGCGCGTCTTGGCGGTGCAGCGCAGGGTGTCACCCGGGGGTTCCCCGGCGATCCACTGCATGCCCGATGCGCTGAGTACGCGACTGGCGAGAAACGGGCTGTCGTGGCCCTGGTCGACATAGAGGATATTGCGCGCCACGTCCTTGGCGACCACATACCACGGTGCGTCGGAGCGACCGCGCACGCCGCCGATGTGCAGGCCTTCGCGCTGCCCGAGGGTGAAGAAGAACACGCCCGGGTGGGTGCCGACCGGTTGTCCGTCGGGATCACGGATCTCGCCCTCGTGTGCCGGCAGGTACTGGGCCAGAAAGCTGCGGAAGTCGCGCTCGCCGATGAAGCAGATGCCGGTGGAATCGCGCTTGGCGTGCACCGGCAGCGCGGCGGCTTCGGCGAGACGACGTACCTCGGGCTTGGGCAGTTCGCCGATCGGAAACCACGTCGCCGCCAGCGCCTCCTGCCCCATCGCGTGCAGGAAGTAGCTCTGATCCTTGTTGGCATCGGCGCCCCGGAGCAGTGCCCAGCGATCGCCCCGCCGACCCCGCCGCGCGTAGTGGCCGGTAGCGATCGCCGGCGCGCCGAGTGCGCGGGCGTGGTCGAGGAAACTCTTGAACTTGATTTCGCGATTGCACAGCACGTCGGGATTTGGCGTGCGCCCTGCCCGGTACTCGGCAAGAAAATGCGCGAACACGCCGTCCCAGTATTCGCGGGAGAAGTTGGCGGTATGGAAGGGCAGGCCAAGGCGCGCCGCGACCTGCAGCGCGTCGCGCCGGTCATCCTCGGCGCGGCAACCGCTGTCCTCGCCCTCCCAGTTCTTCATGAAGAGTGCTTCGACGTGATGTCCGGCCTGCTGCAGCAGCAGGGCCGACACGGCCGAATCCACGCCTCCGGAAAGCCCGACCAGAACGTCCATCAGACCACCCGGCGCAGCAGCTCCAGCGGAGACCGCACGCTGCCCAGCGCGTCTTCGATCGCGCGCAGGACCAGCGGACTGCGCAAGGTCGCCTGCTGGGCGCGCACTTGCTCGAGGCTCAGCCAGTGCACCTGCTCGATGCCCTGGTCCAGCGCCCGATCGGGGTGCTCGCGGAGGGCATCGGCGGTGAAGGCAAAGCGGAGGAAATGCGTCGCATCGGGCGCCTGCCACTGGTACACGCCGACCAGGTCGCGCAAGGCCACTTCCCAGCGGGTCTCTTCCAGCGCTTCGCGCACTGCCGCGTCGACCAGCGATTCTCCGATCTCCACGTGGCCCGCCGGCTGATTGAGGACCAGACGGCCGCGCACCCGTTCTTCGACGAGAAGAAAACGTCCATCGCGCTCGACCACGCAGGCCACGGTCAGATCGGGCCGAAAATCGCTGTCGATCGGGTCGGGTTGCAACGCGCTTCCTGCAGGCATGTCCATCTGTCCGGAATGGTACACGAGGGCCGTCCGGTCGCGGTCACACAGGGCGGACGGGGGCAGGGTTATCATTCGTGCATGAGTCAGAAAGACCGCCCCGAACACGATCATGACCGCGGTGTCGCCGTTGAGGTGGCGCGACCCGAGGTGCAGCGGCCGCACATGTTCCAGGTGCTGTTGCTGAACGACGATTTCACCCCGATGGAATTCGTGGTCGAGATCCTGCAGGTGTTTTTCGGCATGAATCGCGAGAAGGCAACCCAGGTGATGCTGCACGTGCATACCCGAGGGCGCGGCGTCTGCGGCGTGTTCACGCGGGAGGTGGCAGAAACCAAGGTCGTTCAGGTCAACGAATTCTCCAGGCGACACGAGCATCCGTTGCTGTGCACTATGGAACCGGCCTGAGCGCCCCCATCTGGTGTAAGGGCGAGCTGAACGAAGAGTGATCCAGGACGCGACAGGGCAGGACGGTTTGCTGTAGAGAAGAGGAGACGGCAAGCAGTGCGGCCGGAACCAGCGAACGGTTCCAGGCTTCAACGAGTCGGGTACATCGATGTGCCAGTGCGGAGGCTGCGAAGCGGCTGACGCGGAAAACGGGGTCCGGCTTGGCCGCGGCCCTGCTCTTCGAAAGAAGAGCTCGTCGCAAGCCGCGGCAGGATGCCCGGCCCTGCGAGCGGACGCAGCGAAAGCGTCGGGAAGGAATGCATCTGGTACACGGATGTACCAGCGCGGAGGTCGCGAGGCGACCGACGCGGAAAACGTGGCGCGGCTCCGCCGCGGTCGTTTTCGTCACAGGCCGCGGCAGGATGCCCGGCCCTGCGACCCACAGGAAAGGAGCGCAAGCAGTATGTTCAGCAAGGATCTCGAGTTCAGCATCGGTCAGTGCTACAAGCAGGCCCGCGATGCCCGGCATGAGTTCATGACCGTCGAACACCTGCTGCTTGCGCTGCTGGAGAATCCGAGCGCGCTGGCCGTGCTGCGCGCCTGCAACACCGACCTGCAGCGCCTGGCCGGAGACCTGCGCGGCATCATCGCCGAGACGGTGCCGGTGCTCTCCGCCGACGACGGTCGCGACACCCAGCCGACCCTGGGCTTCCAGCGCGTACTGCAGCGCGCCGTCTACCACGTGCAGTCGTCGGGCAAGAAGGAAGTGACCGGCGCGAACGTGCTGGTGGCGATCTTCGGCGAAAAGGATTCGCACGCCGTGTACTTCCTCAATCAGCAGGAGGTCACCCGTCTCGACGTGGTCAACTACATTTCCCACGGCGTGGCCAAGCTCACTGAGGAACCAGCGCGTCAGGAGTCGGGCGAACAGCGCGAGGGCGAAGGCGAGGAAAGCAAGACCAACGCGTTGGTCGAGTTCGCCAGCAACCTCAACGAACTGGCCGAGCAGGGCAAGATCGACCCGCTGATCGGACGCGCGGAAGAGATCGAGCGCACCATCCAGGTACTGTGTCGGCGGCGCAAGAACAATCCGCTCTACGTGGGCGAAGCCGGCGTCGGCAAGACCGCGCTGGCCGAGGGCCTCGCCAAGCGGATCGTCGACGGCGAAGTGCCGCCGGTGCTGTCCGACAGCACGATCTACGCGCTCGACCTGGGTGCCTTGGTCGCGGGAACGAAGTATCGCGGCGATTTCGAGAAGCGGCTCAAGTCGGTCATCGCCGAGCTGAAGAAGATCCCCGGCGCCGTGCTGTTCATCGACGAGATCCACACCATCATCGGTGCCGGTTCGGCATCGGGCGGCACCATGGATGCCTCCAACCTGATCAAGCCGGTGCTGGCTTCGGGCGAACTGCGCTGCATCGGTTCGACCACGTTCCAGGAGTTCCGCGGCGTGTTCGAGAAAGACCGTGCGCTGGCGCGACGCTTCCAGAAGATCGACGTGGTCGAGCCGTCGGTGGCTGAAGCGGTGGAAATCCTGCGCGGGCTCAAGGGCCGCTTCGAGGAACATCACCAGGTCCAGTATCACCCGGATGCGCTGCAGGCGGCGGTGGACCTGTCGGTGAAGCACATCGGCGACCGCCTGCTGCCCGACAAGGCGATCGACGTGATCGACGAAGCCGGTGCACGCCAGCGGCTGATGCCCGAGGAAACCCGCAAGTCGGTGGTCGATGTCTCCGAAATCGAACTCATCGTGGCGCGCATGGCACGGATTCCGGCCAAGCAGGTGTCGGCGTCCGATCGCGACGTACTGCGCAGCCTCGACCGCAACCTCAAGATGGTCGTGTTCGGCCAGGACGAGGCGATCGACTCGCTCGCCGCCGCGATCAAGATGGCACGCTCCGGGCTCGGCAACCCCGACAAGCCGATCGGCAACTTCCTCTTCGCCGGCCCGACCGGCGTGGGCAAGACCGAGGTTACCCGTCAGCTGGCGATGCAGCTGGGTATCGAGCTGGTCCGCTTCGACATGTCCGAGTACATGGAACCGCACTCGGTGTCGCGACTGATCGGCGCGCCCCCGGGCTACGTCGGCTTCGACCAGGGCGGCCTGCTCACCGAGAAGGTGGTCAAGACGCCGCATTGCGTGCTGCTGCTCGACGAGATCGAGAAGGCGCATCCCGACGTGTTCAACATCCTGCTGCAGGTCATGGACCGGGGCGCGCTGACCGACACCAATGGGCGCGAAGCGAACTTCCGCAACGTGGTGCTGGTGATGACCACCAATGCAGGTGCCGCGCAGGCCTCGCGGCGGACGATCGGCTTCACTCACCAGGATCACTCCACCGATGCGATGGAAGTCATCCGGCGCACCTTCACCCCGGAATTCCGCAACCGCCTGGATGCGGTGATCCAGTTCAAGGCGCTGGACTTCGACCACATCCTCCGCGTCGTCGACAAGTTCATCATCGAGCTGGAAACCCAGCTGCACGAGAAGCAGGTGGCGCTGACGGTCGATCCGGACGCGCGGCGCTGGCTCGCCGAGCACGGCTTCGACCCGCAGATGGGCGCGCGCCCGATGGCACGCGTGATCCAGGAGCAGATCAAGCGCCCGCTGGCCGACGAACTGTTGTTCGGCAAGCTTGAGCACGGCGGCAGGGTGCGCGTGGCGGTGGGCGAGAAGGGATTGCACATCGAGGTTCACCCGGAGCCGGAGAAACTGCTTCCGGCGACGGTCGACTGAGGGCGAGGGCATGTCGGTTCTGCCTAGCCTTACCTGCGCTCTGGGCCTGGTGTCAGGGGTGGCGACGGCCGCCAGCACGGAGGACCAGATCCCGTTTCGCTCGACTGCGATGGAGGCTGCGTCCCCGCCGCTGGTGCTCGCCGCCCAGAAGCAGGGGCGGCTGGCCCTCGACATCGACACCCACACCTGGGCCGAACGCGGCCTGCAGTTCGACGCGCCGGCGGCAAATTGGGAGCTGCCCGTGTTGCCGCAGGGCAAGTCGGCAGTGACGCTGGGCGACGGTGCCCCGACCGCCTGGCAGGGGCGGCTCGACGTGCCCGGACTCGGATTCACCCGTGTCGACGGCGCGCGCACGCCGCCACTGTCGCTGGTGCCGGGCGGTATGGCCCTCGAGGCCGACCTGGTGGATGAGACCGGCGCCGTGTGGGCGCGACTGCGGGATCCGATGCGCTCGCCCGACGAGCGCGATGGCTGGCGCTTGATCACCGCCAACCTGCTCGCGGGCCCGGCCCTGGCCGGCTGGCTCGGAGCGCCGGTGGAGGGCGCCCTGCTGGCCGGTGCCCGGATGCAGATTCCGCTGCGGACTGCGGCGTCGCCCAAGACCTGCTCGGTGCCGGTCTGGCCCGGGTCGGCCGGAACCACCACCGACGTGCTGCTCACCAGCATCGCCGGCACGCAGTCGCCGCGCTGCAAACGCTCGGACAGCGCAACGGTCTGTGATGGGCCCGGTGGCGACCCGGGTCAGGTGATCATTGCCGCCAATGCCACGCTGGCCAATCGCGATGCGGCCGATGCGGCCGACGTGCCCTGGTATCAGCAGTTCTCCGGGAGTCTGCCGCCGTACGGCAACGACCAGCATCCGTTCCTTGTCTGGAATCTCTATCGTGTCGACGCCGACGGCCTGATCACCCAGATTGGCCGATCCGCCTTGAAGCACGCGTTCGCGACGGCGAATACGGGTTGTACCGACGCGACCTGTGTCGGCAATTCGCAGATTCTCGGCCGCGGGTGCGCCGACGTGTATCCGGTGTCGAGCAACGACTGCAATCGTTTTCTCGCCCCGCGCGACGAGGTGTGGCCGAGTCGCGGCATCTGGGGGCGTTGCGGTTCGCTGTTCGACGCCGACTGCGATGGCATTGCCGATGCCCGCACCAGCGGGGCGTTCTGCTCGGGCGTCATCGGGTCGCCGGCCAATGACGGCTACGGTCTGCGTCTGATGATGGACGAGCGCGAGATCGATCCAGCCGGGCATCCCGGCGCACGCTGGTTCTTCGACTCCTGGTATGTGATTCGCGACGACGAAGAGCCGTTCAACACCATGGGCTGGCGCGAGATTTTTCCGTCCTACGTCCCCGGCGTGCGCTGGCAGTTCACCGAAAACCCCTATCAGGTCGGATCGATTGCCGAATGGTGGAGCACGCAGGGCGGTGTAGGCGACGACCGCGCGTGGACGCTCGTGGACACGGGCGAAGGGCTGGCAGGCATTGCCGCGCGCGTGACCGAGCCCAGCGCGGGCACCTATCGCTACGACTACGTGATCATGAACTTCAGCCTCACGCGCCCGATCACCCAGGGCGCCGAGCCGAACCTGCGGCTGCTGCGCAATCTGGGCATCGACGCCATCAGCCTGTCACGCGCGGCGCAGACCAAGGCGGGTGCCTTCGAGTTCGTCGACGGCGATGCCGACGCGGGCAACGACTGGGCGGCCGGTGCGACCGTGGGTTCGTGGACGTGGGCGGCGCCTTCCGGGGGAGAGTTTCCCTGGGGCAGCATGATCCGCATTGCGTTGACCAGCACGCATGCGCCGCACGAGGGCGTGATCAGCCTGCATATGGCCGAGCCCGGCACGCCCGCGCTGTATCAGGCCGTGGTGCCGGTTCCTGACGCGGTGACGATGCTGCGGAGCGGATTCGAGTAGCGGAAAGCTCTGGCGTGCGGCCGAGCCGTGCACGGTGGCGTCGCGCCGAAGCGGGACGCCGGCGGCGACTGCCGCCTTACTTCATGCGATAGGTGATGCGACCCTTGGTCAGGTCGTAGGGGGTCATCTCGACCTTCACCTTGTCGCCAGTGAGGATGCGGATGTAGTTCTTGCGCATGCGACCGGAGATGTGCGCGGTCACCACGTGGCCGTTCTCCAGCTTGACCCGGAACATGGTGTTCGGCAGGGCTTCCTGCACCGTGCCTTCCATTTCGATGGAATCGTCTTTGGACATGCTTTGATCGGGTCTTGTTCGTTCTGCTGGTCGAAGAAGGCGGCGCGCCGAGGCGCTGCTGCGCCGCTGACGCCGGGCGGATTGCCCGGGTTGCGGGCCAGTCCGGCCCGGTGAAAGCCGGGTATGCTGCCACAAAACCGCTCGAATCCCAAGCCCTGCGGGGCGCGGGGCGCCGCGCCGCCGCTGCGCGCCCGCACGCCGCGTTCTGCTGTCGACACGCGCGCACCGACGGCGGCCCACCGGGCAGCGGGCGCCAGTTCGGACTTCATCGCCGCCGCCGCGACCGTCTTCGCTAGACTACGCACCCCCTGCAAGTTGTCCCGGAGCCTGCCTTGATCAAGCCGCGCACCGCCCCCGGCGTGCTCGAACTGCTGCCGCTCGACCAGATTGCCTTCCAGGGCATGCTGGATACGATCCGGTCGAGCTACGAGCGATTCGGGTTCCTCCCCGTCGAGACGCCGGTGATGGAGCTGTCCGAGGTGTTGCTGACCAAGACGGGCGGCGAGACCGAGCGCCAGGTGTATTTTCTGCAGTCGACCGGGGCCCTGCAGGCGGCCGAGCCGGGTGCGATGCCCGAGCTCGCCATGCGCTTCGATCTGACCGTGCCGTTGGCGCGCTACGTGGCCGAGCACGAGCACCAGCTGAACTTCCCGTTCCGCCGCTACCAGATCCAGCGCGTGTACCGCGGCGAGCGCGCGCAGCGCGGCCGGTTCCGCGAGTTCTATCAGTGCGACATCGACGTGATCGGCAAGGACAGCCTCGACATCCGCTTCGACGCCGAGATCCCCGCCGTCATCAACACGGTGTTCACCCAGCTGGCGGTGGGCCCGTTCACGATCCAGCTGAACAACCGCAAGCTCATGCGCGGCTTTCTCGAAGGGCTGGGTCTCGACGATGGCGAGCGCCAGGCACTGGTGCTGCGCGAGGTCGACAAGCTCGACAAGCGCGGCGCCGAAGCGGTGCGGGCGACCCTCGTCGATGGCGCGTTCGGTCTCGACGCATCCGCCGCGGATCGGCTGCTCGGCTTCGTGCAGACGCGATCGACCGGCCTTTCCGACGCGCTGGCCAGGCTCGATGCGCTGGGGCAGGGCACCGCCACCTTCAATGAGGGCGTCAGTGAGTTGCGCCAGGTCGTGCAGCTGCTCTCCGCGTTCGGCGTGCCCGAATCCAACTTCGCCATCAACCTGTCGATCGCCCGCGGGCTCGACTACTACACCGGCACGGTCTACGAGACGACGCTCGACGATCACCCGCAGATCGGTTCGGTGTGTTCGGGCGGGCGCTACGAGAACCTCGCCGGTCACTACAGCAAGTCGAAGCTGCCGGGCGTGGGCATTTCGATCGGCGCGACCCGGCTGTACTGGCAGCTGCGCGAGGCCGGGCTGATCGATACGGCGTCGAGTTCGGTCGACGTGATGATCGCCCTGCTCGACGAAGCGCGCCTGCCGCGCTATCTGGAGCTCGCCGGCCAGTTGCGTGCCGCGGGCATCCATACCGAAGTGCAGCTCGAAGCCAAGAAGCTCGGCAAGCAGCTGCAGCACGCCGATCGCGCCGGCATCCGTTTCGTGGTCATGCTCGGCGAAGACGAAGATGCGCGTGGCGTGGTGTCGGTCAAGGACATGCAGAAGCAGGAGCAGTTCGAAGTGCAGCGCAGCGAGTTGGCGCGCAGTCTGCGCGTCGAGATCGAGCAGGCCCGGGCGATGCGGGGGCGTTGAGATGAAGCGGACGACGATCATTCTTGACGGGCGAACGCTGAGCCGCGATCAGGTGGTGGCGGTGGCGCGCGGACAGGCAGGGGTCGAGCTGGACGCCGCGCAGCTGACCTCGGTAGCGCGCGCAGCAGCATTCCTTGCCGAACAGGTGCGCAGACAGGAGCCGATCTACGGCGTCAGCACCGGCTTCGGCAGCAATGCCGACAAGCTGCTAGGCGCGCGCCGCGTCCGCGCCGAGGCCGAAGACGCGGCCGACCGCACGCTGATGGAAGAGCTGCAGCACAACCTGGTGATCACCCACGCGGTGTGTGTTGGCGAGCCGTTTCCGCCGGAAGTCGTGCGCGCCATGCAGGTCATCCGCATCAACACGTTGATGCGCGGGCACTCGGGCATCCGGGTCGAGACCCTGCAGTCGCTCGCCGCGATGCTCAATCGCGGCGTGGTGCCGATCATCCCGCGCAAGGGCTCGGTGGGCGCCAGCGGTGATCTCGCACCGCTCTCGCATCTGGCGATTGTGCTCCTCGGCGGCGGCGAAGCCTGGTTCGAAGGTCGCCGCATGCCGGGCGGTGAGGCGCTCGAACAAGCCGGCATCGATCCGGTGCGACTGTCGTACAAGGAAGGGCTGGCCCTCAACAACGGCACCGCGCAGATGCTGGCCACGGCGACCCTGGCGATCGACCGCCTGCACCAGCTGCTGGGCACGGCGGACCTGGCCGCCGCGATGACGCTCGAAGCGTTTGCCGGACGCGGTCGCGCGTTCGAGGAGAAGGTGCACGCCCTGCGTCCGCACCCGGGGCAGGTGGCGTGTGCGGCGGCGCTGCGTGGTCTGCTCGACGGCTCGCGTCTGATCGATTGTGCTTATCACCTCGTTCCGCGTTTCAAGCCCTGGCAGGCCGACAGCTGGACCCAGGCCGAAGATCGTGTCGAGCACTTCGACATCGCCTGGGACTGGGTTCCGCCGGCCCAGCGGCACGGTCGCGAATCGTTCTACCAGCGTTTTCTGCCGTTCCGCGGCGGCAAGAAACACCAGCCGCAGGACGCCTACTCGCTGCGCTGCATTCCGCAGGTGCACGGTGCGGTGCGCGATGCGCTCGATCAGGCCATTCGGGTGATCGACATCGAGCTCAACGCGGTCACCGACAATCCGCTGCTGTTCCCCGACACGCCCGATGCGCAAACTGTCGAGAACTCAGTCATCGAAGACCGGGTGATCTCGGCCGGGCACTTCCACGGCATGCCCCTGGCTCTGGCGATGAGCTATCTGAAGGCGGCGATTCCGGTGCTGGCGAGCATCTCCGAGCGGCGCACCAACAAGCTGGTCGACCCGGCCACCAACGACGGCCTGCCTGCTTTCCTGATCGGTAATGAGGACGCCACCGACTCGGGGTTCATGATTGTTCAGTACACCGCCGCGGCACTGGTCAACGATCTCGCGTCGCGGGCGCACCCTGCCTCGGTCTATTCGGTGCCGACGTCGGCGAACGCGGAGGACCACGTGTCGATGGGCGCGAACGAGGCGCGCCACGTGCTGGACATGGTCGACGACCTGTCCGACGTGCTGGCACTCGAGCTGTACACCGCCGCGCAGGCGCTGGAATACCGCCGCGACATGATCAACGCGGCACGGCGACTCGCCCGGCGGGGCGATCTCGACGCCCTGTGCGGCAAAGTCAGCCATGCACCACGGCCTGACAGCGCCGACTACCCGTTGTTTCGCGCCGAGTGTGCCGAGCTGCTGCGCCAGCTGGCGACCGCGGAAGATTTCCATCCCGGCGCCGCGGTCGAGACGGCGTTGCAGACGATTCGCGAGGTCATTCCCTTCATGCAGCGTGACCGGGCGATGGATCAGGAAGTTCAGCGCGTGTGCGCGATGGTGCGCGAGGGCGTCTTCGCGCGCGGCTGAGCGGCTCAGCGCGACAGCAGGAGCGATTTGCCGCCGCCGACGTAGCGCCAGTGCCAGGGCTCGTAGGTGATGCCGTGCGGGTTGTCGCGCGGGTAGCTGAGACGAAAACCGAATCGCTCGGCGTGCGTACCCAGCCAGGCGAACGCGTCGGTGTGCTCGAACGAGGCTTCGGCAGGCGGTTCACCCGGCGTGCCGATATCGATCGCTTCGCCGCTGTGGTGCTCGGAGAATCCTGGCGCAGCGTTGACGGTCAGGATCTGCTCGACGCTCTGCCCGCGCGACAGCTTGCGGCGGAAAATACCGAGTTGGTAGGCGTGGCTGCGGAACCCCGAAATGGCATCGAGCGCAATGTCGTCGTCGGCCGCCGCGTCGAGCAGGCGTCGCCAGGCGGCCGACGTATCCGCGGTCAGCCACAGCGGGCGACCGTAGCGATCCAGGCCGGCGCCGTGCAGGGAAGTCGGCTCGTCTTCCCACGCGAGCCCCGTGCGTTCGCCGTAGCGTGCTGCCTGGAGTCCGAGTTGGTCGAGCAGACGGCGAGTCTGCGTTCCGGGCACCTTGCCTGGGCGAAATGCTTCGTCGCCGAGGAAGCGGCGAAGCGCGCGTGCGTCCGCCGGGCTCAGGCGTGCCAGGGCGTATTCCTGGCCGACATGCAGCTGGTCTGCGCAGGCGAGGTACCGGCCGTCCGATTTGCGCCTGAGCAGCCAGCGACTGTTGGCCAGGCGACGTGCGTCGGCATGGCGTGCGGCTCGATACAGCAGGCTCGGCACGGCGTCGATGAGCGCGCCATTGCGCAGGATGACGCTCATCGGCCGGCGTCCGCCGCCTGCCCCGGGAGCCGATGGCGAATCGCCTCGACCGCGCGATCCGGCGAGTGCGCGCTGAACAGCACCCGCGAGTCGTCGTCGAGCTGGAATGCCACCACACGGCTGTCGGTGATCAGGACGAAAGCTTTCTTCCATCCCTTCAGACGGAAGGAGCCCGCGCGCAAGCCGGGCAGGCCGACCCCTCCGGTCTTCATGAGGGTGCGGAATTCAGGATGCTGCTGGCTGTCGGCCGACCTGAGACTGTCCGGTCGGATCGACGCGTACGGCACCTTCTTGCGAAACATGGTCGCGCGCAGCAGCAGGTGGTCCGCCTTCAGCGTCACGTCGCGGAAGCGCCAGCAGGCGTAGCTGATCCAGCCGGTCAGCAGCAGTGCCAACGCGAAGCCGATGAACAGTTCCGCGCCGATC
>JAGRJY010000186.1 GCA_020442465.1 Lysobacterales bacterium | reverse complement strand
GCGCGAAAACAGCCCCCTCTTCGACGTTCTAAGGCTCCAGGCGGGCTTCGAATCAGCAGAGGGCGCCAGTGATGTGCAGTTGCGACGCGTCAGACCGATTCTAGTGAGTTGATCAGACCTTCCCTAGCGATTGAGCAGGTCAAGTCCTCGTGGGCTCAGTGCGCCACCACGCATGTCACTATGCCCATGAGGATACTCAAGCGCTCACGCATCGTTGTGGTGTCGACCGCGTCACACAGGCAATGCTGATTGAGAAATGCCAACACGTTTAGATACCCGCCTTGCGCTCCGCGTCGATTCAGCATTCGCTGCAGGGTCAATGGAGAACGGTAGGTCACGTCGATGCGACCAATCGGGATCTGACTAGGCCGTGGCATCCCTCCGACGGGGGACGAGAGTCCCGCCACCCGTCGGAAACGGAGGTGCGGAACTCTGGTTGAGGCACGATGTCTGAGGCGATTGATCCCGATCAAGGCAGACACTTCCGCCCCCAGGCAGACTTGCTCCCATGCTGCGCGCATTCCGCCGACGCCGAGTCCGTACCCGCCTATCGCTACTCGCGATGATGGCGCTGCTTTGGTCGCAGATGGCCTTGGCCCTGCACGCCGATTGCATGTCTGTGTCGGGCGCTCAGGGCATGGCCTCGGCCGTTCAACACGCGGACTGCGATGAGGGCAGTGACGAGGGCAACCAAGCCTTGTGCATGACGCACTGCCAGGACAGCGATCGCGGTGTCGATACCGCTCGTGCAGCGCTGACGGTGCCCGCATTGTTGCCGGCCGAGCCGATAGCGATTGCTGTCCTTGCCGACGCAGCTCAACCGCACGATGCGCCCCCCGCCCGACACCGGGAGGGCCGGCATCGACCCACGGCCCACCCTGCGAGCATCCTGCTGATCTGATCCTGCCCGGATCGAGTCGACGCCTGCGCGTCGAACAAGGGCGATTCGCTGTGTCTGCGAGCACACCGAACCGCCGCCTTCCGCGAACCCGAACGGTTCGCCACCCTGGGCAAAGATCTTCCCATGACACTGGATTTCTCGCGCAGCCGATCCTGGCTTGCACCGACGAGCCGACGAACGCGCGCGGCGATGCTGCTCGCGGCGATGTGCTTGCCGCCGACGGCCTTCGCCGAAGACGCTTCGCCGCCTGGCGCCGACATTGGCTCGGTGCGCGCATGGCTGCTGGACCACAACCCGGAGCTGCGTGCGCTGCAGGCCGAGGCCGAAGCGGCCGAAGCCCGCGTGCAGCCCGCTGGCGCGCTACCCGACCCCATGTTCGGCCTGCGGCTGGAGGGGATCGACGCAGATCGGCCCAATCTGTTGCCCGGCAACGTAGGGATGACCCAGTACAGTGTCCGGCAAGCCATCCCGCTCTGGGGCAAGCGGGATCTCGCGCGCGACATCGCATCGCAGGAAGCGATCGCCCTGCACGAAGAGCGATCCGCCACGGTGCTCGAGCGGCTGGCCGAGACGGAACAGGCCTACGTGCGCTACTGGCATGCCGACGCGAGCCTTCAGGTCGTCGATCGACTGATCGATCTCATCCACAGCATCGAGGCCGTCGCGCGTGAGCGCTACGCGCTGGGGCTCGCGCCGCAACAGGACGCGATCCGGGCCCAGGTCGCCGGCACGCGACTACGGGCGGAGCGTATCGAGCGTGCTGCCGTGCGCGACGAGTCGGCGGCCCAACTCAACACCGGGATGGGCCGACCGGTCGATGCGGCGCTGACCGCACCCATCAGCGAACCAGCCATCGATCTGCCGGTGGACGCGCGCGAGCGGGGACTAACCGCCATCCGTGGCCAATCCCATCCGATGCTGCGCGCACAGACCGCCATGGCCAACGCTGCGGACGACGCCTTCGATCTGCAGAAACGGCGGCGGCTGCCGGACCTCAACGTCGGCGTCGGTCTGATGCAGCAGGGCAACCGGCTGGAAAGCTACGAACTCATGTTCGAGGTGGAGATTCCGTTTCAGCGTCGCGCCCTGCACGAGCGCGAGCGCGAGGCGTCCCTGCGCCGCGATGCCGCGCAGGCGCGCGTCGAGCACGCGCTCAGCCTACTGGAGGCCCGCTTCGGCGAGGCCTGGGCGCGATGGGTGAGCGCGCGCGACCGTCAACGCCTCTATCGCGACACCCTGCTGCCGCAGACCGAGGCGAACTTCGCCTCTGCGCTGGCCAGCTACCGCGTCGGCGATGTCGATTTCGCCACCTTGCTGGAATCGCTCGAAGCCTGGCAAGGCGCTGACCTGTCGCGCCTCGATGCGCGGCGCGATGAACTCCAGGGCGCCGCCGAGCTGCGCGCACTGATCGGGAGCACACCATGAATACGAAGAACCGACTGGCCTTTGCAGTCATCGTGCTGTTGGCCCTGGGTGCCGGCGCCTGGATCGGACGATCCAGCACGCCGGATTCGATGCCACTCGAGTCTGCCGCCGAGGCTGCCACCAAATCCGAGCCGAAAATCCTCTACTACCGCAACCCCATGGGCCTGCCCGACACCTCGCCGGTGCCGAAGAAGGACAGCATGGGCATGGACTACATTCCGGTATTCGACGGTGAAGCACCCACCGAGCCAGGCACCGTCGTCCTGCCGCCCGAGAAGGTGCAGCGGCTTGGCGTTCGCACCGAGCTGGCCAGACGCGAACGCCTGACCGCCGTGGTTCGCGCCAGCGCCAGCGTCGAGATCGACGAGACCCGTCAGTTCGTCATCGCGCCGCGTTTCGATGGCTGGATCGAACGCCTGCATGCCAACCAGACCGGTATGGCCGTGCGTCGCGGGCAAGCATTGATGACGCTGTACAGCCCGGAACTGCTCGCCGCGCAGGAGGAATACCGGATCGCCGACGAGGCGGCACGGCGACTCGAAGTCAGCGACCCCGCCAGCGCGAAGGCCATGATCCAGTTGCGCGATGCGGCCAGGGTGCGACTGCGCAACTGGCAGGTGGCGGGCGCGCGTCTCGGCGGATCGGACAGTCCTGCGCGACTTTCGATCACCGCGCCGATGGACGCCATTGTCATCGACAAACCCGTGGTCGAGGGAGATCGTTTCGAAGCTGGGCAGACTGTGTTGCGCCTGGCTGATCTCTCGACGGTTTGGGTGATGGCCCAGGTGCCGGTGACCCAGGCCAGCGAACTCGAGGTGGGCCAGGCGGCGGCGTTCGAGACGCCGGCATTGCCCGGCGCGTCGCGGCAAGGACAGATCGAATTCATTTACCCCATGGTTGCGATGGAGAGCCGCACGGTCGGCGTTCGCCTGGTGCTTCCCAATCCGGATGGCCAGCTGCGTCCGGGCGTCTATGGTGAAGTGACGCTGCAAGGCAGGCCGGACGACGACGCGGTGGTCGTGCCGCGGTCCGCGATCGTCGACAGCGGCACCCGTCAGGTCGTCCTCGTGCAAATCTCGGATGGCCGATATGAACCCAGGACGGTGCGCCTCGGTCGCCGTACCTCGGACAAGGTGGCGGTGCTCGAAGGGCTGACCGAAGGCGAGTCGGTAGTCGTCTCGGCCAACTTCCTGATCGATGCCGAAAGCAACCTCAGCTCGGCGCTGCGAGGCCTGACCACAGGCGAGACGAACGACACCCGCGACGCCGACCACGATGACGGCATGCAGTCCTCCGAGCATGAAGCGCACGACGCGCGTAACGAGGACACGATGGCCGACCCGCACGCGGGCCACACCGGACACGGTGAAGAGCGCTGACATGCTCGCGCGACTCATCGAGTGGTCGATCCGCAACGTGTTCCTGGTCGTGGTGCTGTCGCTGGCAGTCACGGCTGCCGGCATCTACGCGGTGCTGCGAACGCCATTGGACGCGTTGCCCGACCTGTCCGACGTGCAGGTCATCGTCTTCACCGAGGTGCCGGGCCAGGGGCCGCAGGTGGTCGAGGACCAGGTCACCTATCCGCTGACCACCGCCATGCTGGCGGTACCGAAGTCGAAGGTGGTGCGTGGGTTTTCCTTCTTCGGCGCCTCGTTCGTCTACATCATCTTCGAGGACGGCACCGATCTGTACTGGGCGCGCTCGCGCGTGCTCGAGTATCTGAACTTCGCCTCGCAGAAGCTGCCCGAAGGCGTGACGCCGACGTTGGGGCCAGACGCCACGGGCGTGGGCTGGGTCTACCAGTACGCGCTGGAAGGCGAGCAGCGTTCGCTCGACGAGCTGCGCGCCACCCAGGACTGGTACGTGCGCTACCAGCTGACCAAGGCGCCCGGTGTGTCCGAGGTGGCGAGCGTGGGCGGCTTCGTACGTCAGTATTCGGTCACCGTCGACCCGGTGCGGCTGCGCCAGTACGGCATCGGTCTCGATCGCGTCATGCAGGTGATCGCCGAGAGCAACCGCGACGTCGGCGGACGCATCGTCGAGATGAGCGAGACCGAATACATGGTGCGCGGCCGCGGCTACCTGCGCGGCATCGAAGACATCGAACAGCTGGCCCTGAAGGCTGAGGGTGGCACGCCGGCGCTGATCGGCGACGTGGCACGGGTCGAGCTCGCTCCCGACGAGCGCCGCGGCATCGCCGAACTCAATGGCGATGGTGAGGTCGTCGGCGGCATTGCGGTGGCGCGCTACGGGGAGAACGCGCTGTCGGTCATCGACGGCCTCAAGCAGAAGATCTCCGAGATCGGCGCCGGACTGCCTGAAGGGGTTTCGCTGCGCGCGGTGTACGACCGTTCCGAACTGATCTATCGCGCGATCGCCACCCTGCGCTGGACCCTGATCGAGGAAAGCCTGATCGTCGCCCTGGTCTGCGTCGTGTTTCTGTTCCATGCGCGCAGCGCGCTGGTCGCCATCATCATGCTGCCGGTCGGCGTGCTGATCGCCTTCCTCGCCATGCGCCTGCTGGGCATGAATTCGAACATCATGAGCCTCGGCGGCATCGCTATCGCGATCGGCGCGATGGTCGATGCGGCAATCGTGATGATCGAGAACGCGCACAAGCACATCGAACGTGACGACGGCAGTACGCCGAGACACCAACTAATCATCGATGCCTGCCGCGAGGTCGGCCCGGCGCTGTTCTTCAGCCTGCTGATCATCACGGTGTCGTTCCTGCCCGTATTCGCGCTCGAAGCCCAGGAGGGCCGGCTGTTCCATCCCCTGGCCTTCACCAAGACCTTCGCGATGGCGGGCGGCGCCTTGCTCTCGGTGACGCTGGTGCCGGTACTCATGCTGCTGTTCGTGCGCGGCAGGATCCTGCCCGAAGCGAAGAACCCGGTGAATCGGCTGCTGATTGCGCTGTATCGCCCGATCATCGCCATCGTGCTGCGCTTCAAAGGCGCCACGTTGGCAGCGGCGTTCATCGCGTTGATCGCCACAGTCTGGCCGGCGACGAAGCTCGGCAGCGAGTTCATGCCCTCGCTCAACGAAGGCACCTTGCTGTACATGCCCTCTTCGCTGCCCGGCATGTCGCCCACCAAGGCCGCGGAGTTGCTGCAGCAGCAGGACCGCATCATCAAGACTTTTCCCGAGGTCGAATCGGTCTTCGGAAAGGCAGGTCGTGCCCTCACGGCCACCGATCCTGCACCCATAGAGATGTTCGAGACCGTCATCAACCTCAAGCCCGAGGAGCAATGGCGAGAGGGCATGACGATCGATGGGCTGATCGCCGAGATGGATCGCGCGCTGCAGTTCCCCGGCGTGGCCAACTCATGGACCATGCCGATCAAGGCGCGCACCGACATGCTCGCCACCGGCATCCGCACACCGATTGGCATCAAGGTCTTCGGCACCGACCTCCCCGAGATGGAACACCTGGCTAAAGAGATCGAAGCCGCCGTCCGCTCGGTGCCCGGCACGACCAGCGCCTACGCAGAACGCCTCACCGGGGGCTTTTACCTCGACATCGAACCCGATCTTCGCCGGCTGGCGCGCTACGGCCTGACCATTGGCGATGTACAGAACGTGATCGCGGCGGCTCTGGGCGGGGAGATGGTCACCAAGACCGTGGAAGGACGCGAGCGTTTCGGGGTGATCGTGCGCTATCCGCGCGAACTGCGCGACAGCCCCGAGTCCATCGCCACCCAGGTGCTGGTGCCCACCATGATGGGGGCACAGATTCCACTCGGCGAACTGGCCGACATCAAGCTCAGAAAGGGCGCGCCGTCGATTCGCACTGAGAACGCTCTGCTTTCGGCTTACATCTATGTGGATACGCGGGACTCGGATCTCGGCGCCTACGTACAGGCCGCGCAGGATGCGGTGGCCCGGGAGGTCAAGTTTCCACCTGGGTACTACGCCACCTGGAGCGGCCAGTACGAGTACATGCAGCGCGCCATCGCCAAGATGAAGATCATCGTGCCGATGACGCTGGCGATCATCTTCCTGCTGCTCTACCTCAACTTCCGCCGGGTGACCGAATCGCTGATCGTGATGCTCTCGGCGCCGTTCGCCCTCGTCGGCGGCGTGTGGCTGATGTGGGCGCTGGACTACAACCTCAGCGTCGCCGTCGCGGTCGGGTTCATCGCGCTGGCCGGTGTCGCAGCGGAAACCGGCGTGGTGATGCTGATCTATCTCGACCACGCCCTCGAAGCACGCGCCACAGTGCGTCGCGCGAACGGCGAATCGCTACGCATGGAAGACCTTACCGACGCGATCATCGAAGGCGCGGTCGAGCGCGTGCGGCCGAAGATGATGACCGTGGTCGCGATCATGGCCGGCCTGATGCCGATCATGTGGAGCACCGGCACGGGTTCGGAAGTCATGCGCCGCATTGCCGCGCCGATGGTCGGCGGCATGGTCTCGTCGACCGTGCTGACGCTAGCGGTGATCCCCGCGATCTATGCCCTGGTCAAGAGGCGAAGCCTGGCGTCGACGTAATTCCAAACTCATGGCCAACTAGTGGCTTGTCTCATAAAATTGCGCAGTAGACGCACGCCGTGAGGATGCGCACTTCGAACAGGTTAGGGCGTCGATGGAACCGGTCCAGCCTGTTCCCAAACAACCGCAGATCACCACTAGGAGCAAGCCGGCATGGATCAGCTAAGGAAGGTCTGATCAACTCACTAGAATCGGTCTGACGCGTCGCAACTGCACATCACTGGCGCCCTCTGCTGATTCGAAGCCCGCCTGGAGCCTTAGAACGTCGAAGAGGGGGCTGTTTTCGCGCG
>JAGRJY010000185.1 GCA_020442465.1 Lysobacterales bacterium | reverse complement strand
TGCATGGTCGAGGACGAGAGGCCGTCGGTGTCGACGCCGCCGAGGGTGACTTCGGCGGTGCGGTAGCCCTCGGTGCCGCTGGCGACGAGCGGCCAGTCCTGCAGCTGCGCGGCGAGCGCCTTGAGTTCGGGGTCGTTGTGCTGCCGCATCGGCTTGCTGCCGAGCCACACTTCACACAGACGTTGCGCGAGGCGCTTGGGAAGGAGTTCGCCGAGCACGGTGCGCAGTTCGGCAGCGGGTCGTTCGCCGCGCAGGCGGCGCAGCAGCTCGAACGCCTTCTCCCGCGGCAACAGGTCGAGGCGCAGATCGTCGCCGGGTTGCCAGTACGACGAGATCTGCAGGATCGCCGGGCCGCTGATGCCGCGGTGGGTGACCAGCAGGTCGTGGGTGAAGGATGTGCCCTGGCAGCGCGCGGTGACGGGCAGGGCGATGCCGCTGAGGTCTTGCCAGCGCTCCTGATGCTTGCCGCTGAGGGTGAGCGGCACCAGCCCGGCGCGCGTCGGCAGCACCGCATGCCCGAACTGGCGCGCCAGTTCGTAGCCGAAGCCCGTCGCGCCCATGCTCGGGATGGACAGCCCGCCGGTGGCCACGACCAGCGACTCGGCTTCGACGCGACCGAGCGCGGTGTCGACGACGAAATGCTGGTCGACCTTGCGCACGCGTTCGACGGAGCAGCTCGTGCGCACGTCGACCTCACCCGCCGCGCATTCGTCCAGCAGCATCTTCACAATGAGTTTGGACGACACGTCGCAGAACAGCTGGCCAAGTTCCTTCTCGTGGTAGGCGATGCGGTGCCGCTCGACCAGTTCAATGAAGTCGTGCGGCCGGTAGCGCGCGAGTGCCGACTTGCAGAAGTGCTGGTTGGCCGACAGGAATTGCTCGGGCGAGGTGCCGGTGTTGGTGAAGTTGCAGCGTCCGCCACCCGACATCAGGATCTTCTTGCCGCAGCGGTTGGCGTGCTCGACCACCCGCACGCGGCGTCCGCGCTGGCCGGCAGTGAGCGCGCACATCAGGCCGGCCGCGCCGCCGCCGATGACGAGGACGTCGACGGCTTCGCTCATGACCGGCTGGCGTCACCCGGTGCCTGATGCACGATCGGCGTGAACGAGACCGTTGCAGCCGCGCCGATGAGCTGCACTTCGCCATCCTGGATCATGCACTGCAGCGACATGTTGCGTTCGAACAGCGCGGCGAGCTCTTCGGTGATGCCGCGCGGCAGTTCGAGCACGCGCAGCTTGTCCTGCCGGGCCAGCGCGGCGGTGTTCTTCTCCCACCACGGCGCGAAGCTGCGTGGCTGGTAGCCGATCACCACGACTTCGCGGGCGCGGCCGCAGGCACGACGGATGCGCGACTCGTCGGGCTGGCCCAGCTCGATCCAGCGCTCGATGTCGCCGCCGAGGTCGCGCTGCCACAGGTCGGGTTCGTCGTCGGTGCTGACGCCGCGGCCGAAGGCGAGCTGCCCGTCGGCGAACAGCGCGAACGCCAGCACCCGCACCATCAGCCGGTCGGCGGTTTCCGACGGATGCTGCGCCAGGGTCAGGTTGTGGGTGCCGTAGTAGTGCCGATCCATGTCGCTGACGTGCAACTCGGCTTTGATGACCGTGGCTTTCAGCGCCATGCCGTACTCCGCAAATCGGCGCATTGTACGGGGCGGATGCGGGGCCTTCCCAACCGGTGGGACGACGACTGCCCGGCGCGCATCCGCGGCGCCACGCGGGCGTCTGCGTCGTGTCGGAACAGGGTGACGGCCGGCGTGCGCCGGGACGGTGATGCGGTCAGGTGGCGTGCTTCGCGGGGCGCGGCGCGATGCGCGTGCCTGGCAAGCGCGCTACAGCAGCGACGGAATCAGCGCCTTGGTCCGCGCCCGATACGCCTGGTACGCCGGGCCGAAGTGCTCGCCGAGCCAGCGTTCTTCCAGGCGCAGCTTGCGCCAGAACGAGGCGAACACGATGGCGACCGCGAGCAGGCCGCGCCAGTCGCCCACCATCACCGCGTTGCCGAGAAAGAGCATCAGGAAGCCGGTGTAGATGGGATGCCGGACCCACCGGTACGGCCCGCTCTGGATCAGCTCGTGGTCGTGCTTGAGCTGCACCGTGGCGCTCCAGTTGCGGCCGAGCAGCACACGCGCATGGATCGCCAGCGCGGCGCCACCGATGGCCAGGGCAAGTCCGATCGCGTAGACCGGCGTGGCATGCGGCACGAACTGCTCGCGCAGCAGTGATTGCCCGAACCACTCACCCGGGCCGAGCAGCAGCACGGCGGCCAGCAAGGGCAGCCAGTACGCCAGCAGTCGCACCACAAAGGGCTCCTGGCTCGTGGCACGCTTCACCGAGCGCGCCGACCAGAACCAGTAGCCGAGCACGACCAGCCAGGTCAGGCGCAGCGCGTAGGCAAACAGTGCGGGCATGGGCATTCTTTTCCTGTGGGAGGTGATGGCGTGGCTGCGCACGCGACAGCGAGCCACGGAGCCCCAGCATAGTCCCCGGGCGGTGACCTTGCTCGATGGAACGACTGGCGGTGGGCCGGTGCGAATCGCTGCACCATGGCCGCAGCCGACGCCTAGACCCAGCCCATCGTCCGCAGCAGCGACCATGCCGGCCCTTGCAGCATGTGCGCCAGCGATGAGAGCGCGAGCACGGCGACGATGGGTGACAGCGCGATCAGCAGCGATTCGCTGAAGTCGAGGCGCGGCGTGACCATGCGTCCGACCAGCCAGTGCGCGCCGACCCAGAACAGCGGCGCCACGGTGAGCAGGAGCAGGTAGAACACCGCGAGCGCTTCGAGCCCGACGACGTGGAACGCGGGGAGGACGACCGCCGCGCCGACGATCACCGCGATCGGCACGCTGGACAGCCGGACCCATAGCCAGCTGTTGCCCTTGCCCTTGGCCACATAGCTGCGGCGCTCCCAGCGGAACAGGAAGCCGAAGGCGACCAGTGAGGCCACGGCGAACAGCGTCAGCAGGACGTGGAAGGGATGCATGCCGTGGCCTCCGCTAGCCGAACCAACCCTTCTTGAACATCGGCGCGCCGGCCGCGCGTTTGACCCGCTTGGCGATGCCCGAGCCGACGCTGGTGGTAACCGCGAAAATCGTGCCGGGCAGCTCGATCGCGTCGAGCAGTCGCTGCAGCTGCTTTTCTTCGGCGGCGACGATGCCGCGCCACTCCACCATCAGGATGAAGTGCGGATAGTGCTCGTCGCCCGGCACGCGCTTGCGCACCACCCAGGCCTTGCCGATCTTGCCGTGGGCAGCGATCTGGTTGCGCGTCGCGTCAGCGGTGGCGGCGTCGAGTCCGTGCGCTTCCAGAGTGTCCTTCTTGCCCAGCTCCTGGCGCGCGGCCACGGCTTGCTGCTGACTGCGGAAGTAGGCTTCCTGGCGAGCGCGGATCGCGTCGAGCGCCGCATCGTCGCCGCGGCGCTCGTGCAGGCTGGCCAGCAGATGCAGGGCGTGCGGCGTGGCGTCGGCATCGGCGCGCATCGCGGCTTCGAGATGTTCGGCCGCAGCGCGGTCATCCTTCTCCAGCAGCAGGACACCGAGTCGGTAGTGCGCCAAGGCGTCGTTCGCGTCGAGCTCGAGCGCGGCCTCGAACAGCGGCGCGGCGTCTTCATTCGGCTCGAGATCGTCCACCAGCACGGCGTACTGCACCGCTTCGGCGGCATCGAGCGCGCGCTCGCCGCGCAGCGTGCGCAGCTGCTGCAGTCGTTCGCGTCCCTCGGCATGCTGCTGGTAGCGCACGGCCCAACCGGGTTTCGCCGACTCGTGCCAGCTGGCATCGAACTGCGCCTGCAGGGTGTCGGCCAGTGGCCCGAGCAGCGCCTCGGCGGCGGTGCGCTCGGGTGACTCGGGCAGGCGCGCGGAGACGCCGAGCGCGCGCAGTCGCTGGGTCAGCGTGGGGTGCGTGTCGTCGAGGTTGCTGGATGCTTCCAGAGCCAGTTTCAGCGCATCGGCATCGCCTTCGTCGCTGCCGCGGACCGCGCTGGCCATCGAGCCGAACAGCGATGCCGGCGGTTCGGCCTGCACCAGGTTGAGCCGCTGCACGTCGGGCCAGAACCGCGACGACAGCCTGCGCGCAGCCAGGTCGGTGCGCACCAGCGCCTGGCCCATCGAATCGGCGCCGACCAGCCGCGCCGACACCGCATCGGCTTCGTATTCATTGCCGCGCGCGAACACGAAGCTGTAGGCGTTGAAGTAGGGCGCGTACCAGCTGAAGAACCGGGTGAAGATGCCGCCCATCCTGGCGCCTTCCTGCTGCATCGAGTCGAGCAGCCGGTACCAGCTTTCGCGCACGCGATAGATCCAGCCGGCATAGCGGCCGTGCCCGGCGTTGAAGTGGCCGAACTCGTGGGCGATCACGGCGGCGAGCTGGTCGGGCCCCAGCGCACGCATCAGCGGCAGGCCGAGGATGAGGAAATGCCGGCTGCCGGCAAGCCCGAGCATGCGTGGCACCGACGCAGCCGCCGCATTGAAGCGTGCGTCGATGACGATGCCGGACAGCCGCGGCGCACCGGTGGCCTGGCGCAAGCGCTCGACCTCGGCGACGAGCTCGGGCGCCTCGCCCGGGCCGAGTAGGTGCCCCTCCGGCCCGGTCAGACGCACCCACAGCGCCTTCAGGATCATCCATGCCAACACCAGCGGGATCCACACGAACTTGATCAGCTTCAGTGCCCACACGCTCTTTGTCAGCAGCAACAGCAGGCCGATGCCCAGCGACAGCGCCAGCGCCACCACGATCGCGGCGATCAGGAAGGCGTAGCCGAGCATCGCCAGCAAGGTGAGCTTGAACTTGTACCAGCGTGGCCGCGCGGCGGCCTCGCGCTCGAGGCGTTCGATCAGGGAGCGGTAGGCAGCGGCGGAATGCATCGATCAGCGCGACTTCGGCGGGTGGGGCGCCAATTCTAGCCGGGCAGCAGAACGGGGGAGCGGATCGTCGCGGAGGGGCCGCGCGAAAGGAGAGCGACGGTTCATGTCAGGCCGATTCCGGTGACGCCTGCCCGCCCTCCACGCATCCTCCACGCGGGTCTGGTCAGGCTGGGCGCCGGAACCGTCGACGTGCCGCAAGTATGCGCGAAACAAGGTGTCCTCGTGGGCTGGTTTGAGCCGCTTCCGATCGAGCGCGATGGCCGGCTGCACCGCTGGTTGGGCACGCGGGCGTTTCGACCGTTCGTGGCGGGCGGGCGTTTCTGGCAG
>JAGRJY010000184.1 GCA_020442465.1 Lysobacterales bacterium | reverse complement strand
GCCGCCTCGGCGTAACGGGGTGTGGTGTCGTTGTGGAAGCCGTGCGTCGTGCCCGGCGGCTGCAGCAGTTCGTAGCGCACCTTGGCGGCGTCGAGCGCCGCCTGGTAGGCCGGCCACGCGGCGTTGACGCGCTCGTCGTTCTCGGCCAGCACGATGAGCATGTCGGCGCGGATGCCGGCCACCTTGTCGACCGGCGGCGCGCCACCATAGAACGGCGCCGCAGCGTGCAGGCCGTCGAGTTCGGTGGCGAGGAAGTTGACGATCGCACCGCCGTAGCAGAAGCCGACGGTGCCGGTGCGTCCGTTGAGGCCGTCCAACGATCGCGCGAACGCCGCCGCGGCGAGGAAATCCTCCCGGCACTTGCTCTGGTCGAGGGTGGCGAACTTGGCCCGCGCCTCGTCTTCGCTGCCCGGATAGCCGCCGAGTGGCGTCAACGCGTCGGGCGCGAACGCGACGTAGTTCTCCAGCGCCAGACGGCGCGCCACATCCTCGATGTGCGGGTTCAGGCCGCGGTTCTCGTGCACCACGATCACCAGCGGGAGCGGACCGTCTTGCTTCGCTGGGCGGGCCAGATAGCCGCGGCACTGGCCGTAGCCTTTCGGCGATTCGAAGGTCCTGTACTCCAGCGTCAGCCGCGGGTCGTCCTTGGCCACCTGCTGTGCCCACGCGAATCGTGGATTCAACGCATCCAGCGCGGCCAGCGCCGCCGCGCCACCGAGGATCTGCCCCGCGCGACGCAGGAAGCCGCGGCGGTCGATGTCGCCGTGGACATAGGCGTCGAGCAGGATCAGCACCTGCGGATCGAAGTCTGCCGTCGTCAGGCGTGGTTGGTCAGTGCTGGTCATCGTTGGCTCCCGGTCGCTGGGCGTGGGTGAGTCAGAGTAGCGTGCCCGCTGTCAGTGCCGCGTATGGGCCGCGGATGATGCACGCTGTCGGTCGTTCAGTCATCGGCCAGCACGGCGCCGTCGCGGCCCGCATCCTTGGCCGCGTACAGGGCTCGGTCGGTGCGCGACAGCCAGGACACCGCCTGTTCGTCGGGCTGACGCAGCGCCATGCCCAGGCTGGCGGTGATCCGGAACGCGTGCTGCTCCCAGCGCAACTCGGTGTGGCGCAGCGCGGCGAGGCAGCGATCCGCGGCCTGGCGCAGTGCGTCGCGATCGCGCTCCTCGACGATGGCGAGAAATTCCTCGCCGCCCCAGCGTCCGGTGATGGTGGCGTCGAAGTGCTCGTGCAGTGCCTGGGCCGCCGTGCGCAGGGCCAGATCGCCGGCCGGGTGGCCGTAGCTGTCGTTGACCTGCTTGAAGTGATCGAGGTCCATCAGCACCAGCGCCTGCAGGCGGCCTGAAGCCGCCGTCGCCTGCTGCAGGGCCTCGCTGAGCGCGAACCGGTTGGCCAGTCCGGTAAGCGTATCGGTGCGGGCAGCCTGCTCCAGCGCGGCCGACTTCGACTGCAGCAACGCATGCGCGCGGCGCGCGTAGCGGTAGCGCATGCTGACCATCAGGATCAGCGCCGACAGGGCCAGCAGGCCGCCGAACAGAGCCAGCCCGAACACGCGCTGGCGATCGATTTGCAGCGACTGGATCTGGTTGTCGCGCTGCAGCAGGCCGAGCTCGGCGTTCTGCTGCTGCAGGGCCAGGCTGGCGCGCAGGTCGGCCATCTGCCGGCCGGTCATCGCACTGGTCAATGCGCGATCGAGCTCGGCATGGGCGCTGCGATGGTGCAGAGCGCCTTCCCAGTCGGCTTCCGATTCGGCAATCCGCGCGAGCAGCTCGAGTGCGCCGCGCTCGATCAGTCGGGCATCGGCGTCGCGCGCGGTCGCCAGCACCGACTCGGCGAGCGCGCGTGCGCGATCCGGCTCGCCGGCGTCGACCAGCACGTGTGCCTCGAGCAGGCGCAGCTCGCCCAGCTCTTTGGGGTCGCCGGTTTCTTCGGCCAGGGGCAGCGCCCGTTCGACGTACTTCAGCGCCGCGTCGACGTGGCCTCGCGCCTGTTCGACCTGCGCCAGAAGCCCGAGCGCCTGGCCGAGACTGCTGCGCGACCCGCTGGATTCCGCGCGCCGCAGCACCGCTTCGGCCTCGCGCCCGGCGCCTTCCAGATCGCCCTGCTGGAACAGGATCTGCGCGCGGTTGGCCAGCAGACGTGGCCAGCTGCTGTGTTCGGTGTGATCGCGCATGGCGTCCAGCGCGAGCGCGTTGTAGCGCTCGGCTTCGGCGAGATCTCCGAGGGCGAGATAGATCAGGGCGATGTTGTCCAGCGACTCGGCCCGTGCATGCGGCGCGTCGGCGCTGCGCAGTGGCAAGGCTTCAAGCTGCAGGCTGAGCGCCTGATAGAAGTTGCCCCAGTTCTTGTGCAGCACGGCGATGTTGTTGAGGCTCTGTGCCATGCCGGCGCGGTCGTCGAGCGTGCGCCGGATGGCCAGCGACTCCTCGTAGTGCGCAAGCGCCTGATCCGCATCGCCGCGGCGCTTGGCCAGCACGCCCAGGTTGTTGATCGACTGCGCCTCGGCCTTGCGCTCGCCTGCTGCGCGCGCGCGCTGCAGCACGCAGTGCTCGATGCGCTCGGCTTCGGCGTAGTCGCCGCCACGAAACGCTGCGATGGAGTCCTGCTTGATGCGCGCGGTGTCGGCCAGGCCATCGCAGGCGTCTGCCTGCGGTTCGGCGCCCGACACGAGGCCCGTGCCGAGGACAACCAGCAGCGACCAGGGGCCGATCCACCCCAGCGTGCATCTTGCCCAATCGTGCATGCGCCTCCCGTTCGATGGCCTCCGGGGCGCGTCCGCCGCAGGCGACGCCACCAGCTGGCCCGATCATACCGCTCCGCGCTGTCGGTGCACGGGCGCACGCGGCACCGTTGCGCGCCGGGTGGAATGCTCCGCGCACGACTTGATCTGTCGACTACAGCTGATCGAGGCGTTCAAGCAGCGACTCGGCGTGGGCCAGCAGCGCCGACCGCGTCGCGGCATCCATGCGCGCCCAGTTGCGATAGGGCATGGCCATGCGCGGATTGCCGCGCAGGCGCGCGCCATGCCGATCGATGAAGTGCCAGTACAGCGCGTTGAACGGGCACGCCCTCGCGCCGGTGCGTTCGCGCACGCGGTAGTGGCAGGCACTGCAGGCATCGCCCATGCGCTGGATGTAGGCGCCGCTCGACACGTAGGGCTTGGTCGCGAGCAGGCCGCCGTCGGCGAACTGGCTCATGCCGAGCGTGTTCGGCGCTTCCACCCACTCGAAGGCGTCGATGTAGATGCCGAGGTACCAGTGATGGACGGCCTCGGGGTCGAGACCGGCGAGCAAAGCGAAGTTGCCGACCAGCATCAGGCGCTGGATGTGGTGCGCGTACGCGGAAGAGAGGGACTGACCGACCGCGCCGGCGACGCAGCGCATGCGGGTGTCGCCGGTCCAGAACCACTCGGGCAGCGGTCGTCGGTGTTCCAACGCGTTGACGCGGGTGTAGCCGGGCATGCGCGCCCAGTAGACGCCGCGCACGTACTCGCGCCAGCCGAGAATCTGCCGGATGAATCCCTCAGCGCAGGCGAGCGGCACGTCGCCGTTGCGATAGGCCGACTCCACGGCGCCGATCACCTCGTCCGGGCGCAGCATCTTGGTGTTCAGCGCGAACGAGATCAACGCATGGAACAGGCGTGGTGCATCGACGGCGATGGCGTCCTGGTAGGTGCCGAAGTGGGGCAGGGCGTGGGTGAGGAAAGCGTCGAGCTGGTGCAGGGCTTCGCTGCGATCGACCGGCCAGCGCAAGGCGCTCTGCTGCGGGTCGCCGAACGTGCGCACGCCGGCGTCGACGATCTCCTGCCACAGTGCGCCGTGGTCGTGGCAGGGGCGCCGGTCTTCCGGGGCCGGCGGCTCGCCCCGCCACGCCGAACGGTTCTCGCTGTCGAAGTTCCAGCGACCGCCCTCGGGTTCACCTTCGCTGGTCAGCAGTACCCCGTGGCGCTGCCGCATCATCCGGTAGAACGACTCCATCACCCAGCGCTTGCGTGCGCCGAAATGGCGCGCGGCGTCAGAGCGGCTGGTCAGGAAGTGCTCACTGTCGACGGCTTCGGTGCGCAGCGACGTGCACTCCGACCAGCTGCGCAACTGCGCGTCGAGCCGCCATTCGTCCGGCAGCTGCCAGGCCACACGGTCCGCGCCGACCGAGACGGCCACTTGCTCGAGCAGGTCGGGCAGGTCGAGCCGGGCGCGCGACTCGCCGATGCGCACGTACTCCACCCGGTGGCCCAGCGCGCGAAGCTGGCTCGCGAAGGCGCGCATCGCGGCGAAGATGGCCAGCACCTTCTGCGCGTGGTGCAGCACGTAGCCGGTTTCCTGGCGCATTTCGGCCAGCAGGTAGACGACCTCCGGATCGATTCGCGCAAACCAGCTGTGCCGGGGATCGAGCTGGTCGCCGAGCAGCAGGCGCAGCGTGGTCATCGCGGTGCGCCGGAGCGGCGACAGCGCTCCGAGCAATAGCGCACTGATTCCCAGCAGGCCGACCATTTGCGTCGCCAGGCGAACGGGCGCCCGCAGGCGGCACAGTGCTTGTGCGGCAAGTGCGGCTTGCGGTGGCGCGGTGCCGCCGGTGCGCTCACCACGGCAGATCCAGCTGCCTATCGTCCTTCGGCCGAACCAGACCCTTTCGCGCGGCCTTGCTGTCGGCGGCAGGCAAGGTGGACGAGCGTGGCGTGGAGGAGCGCGCTGTGGCGCGACGCGGGCCGTCGTCGCCGGAGGCGGAACGGCGGGGCTGGCCCGCCGGCCGGCGTCGGGATCCGTGTTTCTCCAGCACCGCTTCGGCGGTCTCGCGCATCCCGGGCGCACGCCGGCGCGCGTAGTAGAGTTGCTTGGCGGCCTGAGTCGCCGCGCGCAGGTCGACGACGGGGCGTGGCGGCAGTCGCTCGCCGTCGCCGCAGCGCCACTGCCAGGGCTCGAACAGGTGGGTGTCGGGCACGTCGCGCATGTAGGGCAGCCAGCGACGCACGAATGCGCCGTCGGGGTCGTGATCCTGCGCCTGCTTGACCGGGCTGTAGACGCGCGCCGTATTGATGCCGGTGGTGCCCGACTGCATCTGCAGCTGGCTCCAGTGGATGCCGGGTTCGTAGTCGACGAACTGGCGTGCCAGCCACAGGCCGAACGGGCGCCAGTGCAACCACAGCGGAAACGCCGCCACCGACACCAGCATCGCGCGCATGCGGAAGTTGAGCCAGCCGCTGTGACGCAGCATCGCCACGCAGGCGTCGACCATCGGCCATCCGCTGCGCGCGTGGATCAAGGCCTCGAAGTGCGCGGCGTTCCATTCGTGCTCGCGCAGCCCGTCGAACCCGCGATGGAAGTTGTGCGTCTCGATCTCCGGTTCGCTCTCCAGCTTCTGCATGAAGTGGCAATGCCAGTGCAGGCGGCCGATGAACGCCCTGAGCCCCTGTCGCGTGCGCGCCTCCAGGTTCTTGTCCTCGAGTACCCGCGCGGTCGCCTGCACCACTTCGCGCATGCTCAGGCAGCCCTGGGCCAGATAGGGCGACAGCCGCGAGCACGCCGTGGGCGCGCTGAGCGGCGAGGAAATCCCGCCGCGGTAGCCGGCCACGCGTTCGTCGAGGAAGGTACGCAGCGTGTGCAGCCCTGCCTCGCGTCCACCGGCCTGTGCTTCGGCAGCATCGTCTGCATGCGCCGCGAGCGCCACGAGGTCGACGGTCTCGCGCGTCCAGGGCAGTGAACGCGCGGCCAGTGCGCAGGCTTGCTCCAGCGGCTGCGCCATGAAGCGGTTCCACCGGCGGCTCCAGCCGTCGCGTTCGCGCAGGCCGCGCACGACGCCGGTTTGTGCGTGTTCGACGAATGCCACGCCGTGGCGTCGACACCACCGTGCCACCGCGCGATCGCGGGCGAAGGTCCAGGCGCCGCCGGTTTCCTCGTGCGCGTGGATGGCCGCCATGGGCGCATGCGCATGCAGGCGGGCGAACACCTCGACGGCCGAGCCAGCGACGATTTCCAGCCGACCACCGAGCGCGCGCAAGGCGGCGTCGAGGTCGCGCAATGATGCCGAGACGAAGCGCGCCTGCATGCGCGAGGTCTCGGGCTGCCGCCACAGTTCGGGCTCGGCGACGTACAGGCACAGCACCGGCCCCACACGCGCCGCCTCGGTCAGCGCAGCGTGGTCGTGTGCGCGCAGATCGCGCTTGAACCACACCACGCGGTAGCGCTCGCCGGGGTGAATCGGCGGCAGTGCGTCGATCGACGCTTCGCGTTGGGTGGGCACGGGCATGCGCGGAGGCTCGCATGCACGTCGTCAAGGAACGGTGCAATGCCCGCCAAGCCGGGTTCGTGCAGCTTGCACGCGCGCTGCGCCGCGGCGCCGCATACCTGTGGTCGATGCGACCGATCACCGTGCGCCGACACTGGCATACTCGTGCTCGGCATGGCGCGTGGACGCGCCGCCGTCATCGGGAGGCGAATTGGCTCGGCGCGGCAGGCTCATTGTCGGCATCTCAGCGCTCGCTCTGCTCGGGTTGAGCGTGCTGGTGGTGGGCGTGATGTGGTTCTGGTGGCGCGATGCGCTGGAGACCGAGGGGCGCCAGTCCGGCCAGCTCGCCGAGCAGCTCGGCACCCGCGCCGAGGCGATCATCCTCGACACCCGTGACTTGCTGCATCAGCTCGACGAACTGCAGGCGCCGCGCTGTTCCCCCGAGCATTTGCAGGCCATGCACGAGGCTGCGGCATCGCGACCCTGGCTGCGTTCGCTCGGCCACTGGCAGGCGGCGAACCGCCTGTGTGGCGTCGGCTTCCTGCCGGATCGCGGGCTCAAGCCACCGCAGGCCGACCGCATCTACGACTCCGGCCTGATCGCGTGGTGGCCGAGCCCGCATACCACGGTGGGCCCGTCGTCGATGTTCCTGCTGCGTTTCGGCGATCACGACGCGGCGCTCGATCCGCAGATGATCCTCCGCGAGGTGCCGATCCCACCTGAACGCAAGGTTGCGTTGTGGGTCGAGGGGCTGCGTCTGGCCGAGCTGCCCGTGGGTGCCGGGCTGAAGCCGCCCGACGAACTGCCCGACGGCGTGAGCCTGGATGCCTCGGGTGATCGCCTGTGGTCGCGCTTCAGCCACCGCGACCTGCTGCCGATCGACATCGTCGCGCAGGAGCCCATCGAGCGCGTCTGGGTGCGCCATCGCGCCATGCTCGGCTGGAGCGGCCTGGTGGCGCTCGCCGTCGCCGCGGTCTGGCTGCAGTGGCTGCTGCTGCTGACGCGGCGCAAGCTGAGCCTGGCCGGTGAGCTGCGTGGCGCGGTGGAGCGTGGCGAGCTGGAAACGGTGTACCAACCGGTGCTCGAACTGGACAGCGGTCGTTGCGTCGGGGCCGAGGCCCTGCTGCGCTGGCATCGCCACGAAGGTGAGCCGATCGGTCCCGACGCCTTCATCCCGCTGGCCGAACGCGAAGGCTTCATCACCGAGCTCACCCTGCACTGCCTGCGCAGTGTCATGCACGACCTGCGCCCGCTGCGCCGCCTGGCGCCCCATCTGTCGATCAACATCAACCTCTCACCCGACGACTTGCGGCGCGCGGCCTTCGCCGACGACCTCGGTCGTGAGCTCGAGCGCGCCAGCCTTCCACCCGAGGCGGTCAAGCTGGAGATCACCGAGCGCGCGCTGGTGAATTCGGATACCGCGCGCAACCTCATTCGCGGATTCCGCGCGCGCGGGCACCAGATCGCGATCGACGATTTCGGCACCGGCTATTCGTCGCTGTCCTACCTGCAGTCCTTCGAGCTGGACGTGCTCAAGATCGACAAGAGTTTCGTCGATGCGATCGGTACCACCTCGGCGACCAGCCAGGTGATCACCCACATCATCGAGATGGCCTCTTCGCTGGGCCTCGAATGCGTGGCCGAAGGCGTGCAGACCGAGGAGCAGCTGGAATGGCTGCGCGCGCACGGCGTGCGCTACGGACAGGGCTATCTGTTCAGCCGGCCCCTCGACCGGCGCGCGTTCGCGACCTATCTGAGCGTGGCCGCCGCGGATCGGGTCTGAGTTTTCCCGGGCAACCGGGCTGGCGTGCCTGGCGCCGGCCGTACGCCCGTTTCCGAGAGAGCGCTCCGGCACGCCTGCGTCGGTGCTCGGCCTGCCCCGGCGGGCAGGGCCAAGTCGGCGTCAGTCGGGCGACCAGGTGAGGTTGAGGCCGATCGAGCGTTCGGGCGCCCGTGCGGAGAGTTCGTCCGCGGTCGCGAAGTAGTCCTCGTCGAACAGGTTGCGCACGAACAGCTGCAGCCGCAGCGCAGGGCGAAGCTGATAGTTCAGCGCGGCGTCGACCACGTCGACGGCATCGCGTTCGACCTCCTCGAAGCCGGGACGGTCGTGGCGTTGACGATGCTGGTAGCGACCCTGCAGCTCGAACGCACCGAACCGGTAATGCGCGGCCAGTTCCATGGTCGGCGGTGGCGAGCCGTACAGCGGGGCATTCGTCGCCGCGTCTTTCGAGCGCACCCACCATGCCGATGGTTGCAGGGTCAGCGACTCGGTGGGCCGCCACTCCAGCGAGATCTCGGCGCCGTGCAGGTCGGCCTCGCCGATATTGGTGTAGCCGTTGGTGTCCGGCCCGAGCTCGACCAGCTGGATCAGGTCGTCGACCTCGCTGCGCCACAGGTGCGCATCGACACGCCAGCTTGCGCCTGCATAGCCGTATCCGAGGTCGATGCCCTGCGAACGCTCGGAACCCAGCTGCGGATTGCCGACGACCTCGCCCTGTGCGGTGACGCCGGTGAAGAAGCGCTCCTCCAGCGTCGCAAAGCGGTAGCCGGAGGCCAGGTTGAGCGACCAGCGATGCCGGTCGGCCGGTCGCCACACCGCACCGGCAGTCAGGGCGTGATCGTCGTCGTCGCGTTGCGCGCCGCGTTCGTCCTGATCCACCCACGACTGACGCGCCCCGAACTCCAGGGTGAGTTCGTCCGACGCGGCGACATCGCCGATCGCGAACAGCGACCAACCGTCTTCGCTGGCACCGCGCAGCGAGTAGTTGCGGTTGCTGAAGCTGCCGCTGGCATCGAATGCGTCGACATCGCGCCGGCCCAGGTATTCGATGCCGAAGTCGTAGGTCACCGGGCCGACTTCAAGGGTCTGCTGGACCACAGCGCCGACATCGGTGCTCGCGACGAAGGCGAAGGTGTCGGGGGACCCCGGTCGTCGGTTCCAGGTTTCCAGGCGCTGGTCGTGGCCCTGGATGCTGGCCTGGAAGCCGTTGTCGTGGCGCAGCCGCAGGCGTCCGAGGGTATGCACATCTTCGGGGTAGATCGTGTTGCGGTTCGGATAGCGGCTGTTGGACTTGCCGATGTCGGTGGTGCGCGAGGGCATCAGCAGCGCGTCCAGCTCGAACGCGTCGAAGCTGCGGCGCCACTGCAGCGTACCGCTGAGGCGGTCAAACCCGGTGTTCAGTGGCGTGCCGTTGGCGGCCTCGCTCTCCCCGGCCTGGTGATGGGCGACGGCGATCGAGTAGGTCTCACCGCCGGTGCCGGCCGCCACGACGGTTTCGTCGCCGGCACTGGCATAGCCGAGCTTGGCTTCGCTGCCGCCGAACCAGCGCGGCTCCACCGAGACCGCGCCGCCCATGGCGCCAGCGCCGAAATGCACCACGGCGGGGCCGCGGGTCACGCTGATGTCGCCCTGCAGGAACGGCTCGACGAACGACACCGGCACGCCCGCGCGCCGCTGCGCCGTCACCGGCATGCCGGCCGCGAGCACGAGGATGCCGTTGGCGCCGCTGCCGCGAATCGAGAAAGTCTCGAAGATGCCGTTCTGACCGGTCGCGCCGACGCCGGGCGTGCGGATGAGCAGATCCTGCAGGTCGGCCGGTTCGGCCACGCTGTCGGCGAAACGTTGTGTCGAGGTGGCCAGGGTATCGGGCCAGTCGGCCGCCGTGCCGCGGGCCGAGACTTCGACGGTGTCGCCCACCCACATCGGCGAGGTGTGATCGGCTGCCTCCGCGGCGGCGGATGGCCGGGCATCTCGCGCCGTCCCGGCGTCGTCCGCGCTGCAGGCGACGCCCCACGGCGCAGCTGCCGCCAGCGCCACCAGCACGGCAAGATGCCGCGGTCGTGCGACCGGGTTGATGCGGGCCTGGGCGGCAACCGGCTGGTGGCACAGGGAGATCAGGACGGGGTGGCGCACGGGGAACCTTCCAACAGGGGAACGGGGGCGCCTACGATACCAGAAGCTATTGCGAGTTATTCGCAATCGCATTCGCGAAGCTATGGTCGGGGCGGCGAGCTGCCGCTGCGTGTTCGCGCGCAGCGCGTCAGGCTTCACGTAGGCGCCGCGGTTCGCGCCTATGATGGGCGGCACAACCACAGACCATGTTCCCGCCGTTCCGGGACAAGCATGGCGGACGTGCAGCGGAAGGACAGGGGAGCGGTACGTGTTCGAAGCAGCAACAAGCCCGGTTCACGCCGGCAACGCAACGAGCGGGCCTGCAGCCGCCGGCTACGCTGGGCGGCGATGGCTGGCCTGGAGTGCACTGCTCTGTCTCGTGGGTTGCGCGACCCAGCGTGCGCCGGTGGTCGAGCCGGTGCCCGAGCCCGGCCCTGCGCCCGTCAGCATGCCGGCTCCGGTCGTGCCGCCCACGGTGCCGCATGCCGAGCCGGAGCGCGCGGAGGCGACCGAGCAGAAGTTGCGCGCCCAGCTCCGCCGGGACGAGCGCGCCTCCATTGATAACGGCGACTCGGGCTACTTCCTCGACGTGCTCCAGGCCCGCCTGCTGCAGCTGCGCACCGAAGGCGTGCAGGTCGAGCGCGAAGACGACCAGTTCCGCATCACCCTGGCCGCGCCGATGTTCGAGTCGGGGCAAACCACCTTGACCGCCGAAGGTCGCCTGCGCATCGAAGCGGTGGCCGAAGTGCTGGCCGAGTTCCACGCCACCTCGGTCGTCATCCACGGGCACACCGACAGCAGCGGGCCGCCGCAGGTGAACCTGGTGGTCTCCCGCCAGCGCGCCGAGGCGGTGGCGAACATGCTGATCAAGAGCGGCATCGCGCGCGCGCGACTGTTGGCCGTCGGCCACGGTGCGACCCAGCCGCGCGCCGACAACGCCACGCCCGAAGGCCAGAACGCCAACCGTCGCGTCGAGCTGGTGCTGCGCGCGGTGGTGCGCGAAGCGGGCTGAGCAGAATCGGAAACTCGTTGACGGGGTGTGCGGTCGCGCCTGCGTCCAGCGCTCAATCCAGCGTTCAATCCAACGCGTGGTTCGAACTCGTCGCCGACGCAACATCGTCGCCCGCCTGCTGCAGCCGCGCGATGCGGCGCTGGAAGTGCACGGTGACGAACCAGTTCACCGTCAGCAGGCTGTAGAGCACGCCGGGAAGGCTGTAGGTCCAGACCGGGCGATCGTTCTGCATGCTAAGCGCGGCCAGCAGCGAGGCGGCGCCGACGCCGATGGTGACGGCATGCGTCCAGAGTTCGCGACGCAGCGCCAGACGCTCGATGCCGTCGAGCCCGATGGCGTCGCGCTGGCGCCAGCCGCGGTAGTCGAGCAGCACCAGCATCAGCCCCAGCGAGATGAAGGTGACGGCGTAGAAGGCGAACATCCAGCGCAGGTCTTCCAGCGACTGTACCTGGTAGGAACTCGGCAGGAATCCGCCGCTGAGCCAGTCCCACATCGAACTGAACAGGGACTTCAGCGGATACACGTAGACCAGCACCAGGCCCACATAGATCAGGCTGATGAAGGTCGACGGACCGTCGTCCAGGCCGTAGCGTCGGCTCCAGCGGTTGTGCTGCCACCAGAACAGGCAGATGACGGCGAAACTGCAGGCGAAGGCCGGCACGCCTTTCAGCGCCAGAATCAGCTCGTCGCGATTGGCCGGCACGCTGTCGATCGAGATCGCCAGCAGGGTGACGGCAAAGGCGAAGGCCGCATCGACGAACGCTTCGAGGCGGGTGACCTGGTCGCCACGCTCGAAGAAGCCGTCGCCGCGCCGAGCCGGCGCGGCACGCATGGGGTATCGGGCGCCCGCGCCCATCGTGCCGACGTCCGGATGCTTGACGATCACTTGCCCGGCATGGCGAACGGTCGCGCCCGCGCACCGGCCCGGGGGTGCGGCCGTTCGCTGTCCTGGCTGCCGCCCTCGTCGTCGTCGCCGCGCAGTTCGAACGGGGGTTCCCAGCGCGGCTCGAAGTCCTTCGGTGCCTTGATCTTGAGCGTGCGGCGGTCGGTGTCGTCACCCGCCGCGATCTCCAGCTTGTACTTGCCCGGTACCGGGTAGAGCCGATGGCCGAGACGCACGGACTCGGCATAGGGATGGTGCCGCAGCTGTTCCGCCTTGTCCTCATCGAGATCCTCGTTCGCCTTGCCCTCGGCGGCCAGGGCCAGTTCGGCGTCGAGGATGAGATCCCAGTCGAACGGATTCATGCCCGCCACCGCGTCGCGCTCGAAGCGGGCCAGCACCTGGTCATCGTCGTCGAGCAGGGCGAAGCGCACCGTGCCGGCCTGTCTTGCCCAGTAGATGCCGCGCAGTTCGGGCAGGTATTCCGGTCGGTCGAACCACGGGTCGGGACGCCGCCGCCAGTCGCGGGATGCCTTCACCTCGTCGAGATGGAACAGATGCACGGCGGATGCACGGATGTCCGCATCCAGCTGCTGGATCGGCAATACGTCGAGCACCCAGGCGCTGCGCCCGTGCGTGCCGGCGACCAGCTCGCGGTCGCGCGGATGCACGAACAGGTCATGCACCGGCACATTCGGCAGGCCGCCGTCCAGCGCCTGCCAGCTGGCGCCGCGATCGAGGCTGACGTAGACCCCCCGATCGCTGCCGGCGTACAACACATCCTGGTTCACCGGGTCCTCGCGGATGACGTTGATCGGTTCGGCGGGCAGGCCGGACGCGATGGCATGCCAGTGCGCGCCGAAATCGTCGCTGCGGTACAGATAGGCGCGGTCGTCGTCCTGGCGGTAGCCGTTGAGGGCGAGATAGATGCGCTCGCGATCGTGGTGCGAGAGCTCGACCCGGCTGACCCAGCGATCGGCCGGCAGGTCGCGGTCGACCGCGCGCCAGTGCACACCGCCGTCCACCGAGACATGCACATGGCCGTCGTCCGTGCCGACACCCAGCCGGCCGAACTGAAGCGGCGATTCGGACAGCGCGGTGAGGGTGGCGAACGGCACGTTGCCGCGCTGCTTCGAAGTGGTCAGGTCAGGACTGATCGCCGTCCACGTCGTGCCGCGATCGAGCGAGCGATACAGGCGATTGCTGCCGAAGTAGACCGTGCGGCCGTCGTGCGGCGACACGATCACCGGGGTGCTCCAGTTGTAACGCAGCACCGGCTCGTCGAGTGCCGCGCGCGGACGCACTTCGTGACGCTTGCCCTGGCTGTCGATGCGGGTGTAGTAGCCGAACTGGTAACCGGAGTAGGTGTCCTTGGACTCGTTGTCGACGGCCACCCACATGCCGTCGCCGCCGTTGATGAACGACCAGTCCTCGCCGAGCTCCCAGCGGGTGCGACTGCTGCCCTTGTAGGTACCGTTGTCCTGCAGGCCGCCGTACACGTTGTAGGGCTCGGCCATGTCGCCCATGATCGTGTAGAACTGCCCGACCGGCTGTCCGTCCAGCTTGCGCCAGGTGACCCCGCCGTCGTGGCTGACATCGAGGCCGCCGTCGTTGCCGAGCAGCAGGCGCTGCGGGAAATTCGGGTCGATCCACAGCGCGTGGTGGTCGCCGTGCACGCTCGGGTGATTGGCGTAGCCCGACCAGGTCTTGCCACCGTCGTTGGACACCACCAGCGGCACGCCCATGGTGTAGACGCGGTCGGCGTCGCCCGGATCGACCGCGATCTCGGCGAAGTAGTACCCGTAGGCATAGGTGACGTCGCGGATGGGTGCGTCGTGGGTGCGGCGCCAGTGCTCGCCGCCGTCGTCCGAACGCCACACCGTGTGTCCCCAGGTGGGGTTGTCGAACAGGGTGGCGTTGCCATCCTCGAGCCGGCTGCGCAGCATGTCCAGCGTGATGGAGCCATCCTTGACGCCGGCCAGAAGCTTCTTCGCATCGAGTTCCACCGGAAGATCGGCGTTGCGGACGAACAGTTCGACTTCGTCCGGATCCTGACGCAGGAACTCCTCACGGCTCATGCTGCGCAGGCGTTGCGGGCTGAGCGGGCGATCGCCTTCGTCGCGCATCGACTGCGGCAGTTCGCGCCAGTGATCGATGGTGGCGTACACGGTATCCGGCTGGCTGCGTGCCACCGCGAGCCCGATGCGACCGACCTCGCTGCCGGTGGGCAGGCCGCCGGTCAGCTGCCGCCAGCTGCGTCCACCATCTTCGGACTTGTACAGGCCCGAGCCCTCGCCGGCCTCGGTGAACTCCCAGGGCGTGCGCCGACGGTCCCACAGGGCCGCATAGAGCACGTCAGGACGGCTGGGGTCGATCACCAGATCGCTGGCGCCGGCCCAGTCGTTGTTCGCCGCCAACACTTGGGTCCAGCTGTCGCCGCCGTCTTCGCTGAGAAAGATCCCGCGCTGCCCACCCGGCGAGTACAGCTTGCCGGCTGCGGCGACCAGCACGCGTCGACCATCGCGCGGATCGACGACGATGGCGGCGATGCGATCGCTGCCCGCCAGGCCCTTGTGCGCGAACGTTTTGCCGCCGTCACGACTGACGAACACGCCATGGCCGCCGTAGTTCGAGCGCGCGGCATTCGGTTCGCCGGCGCCGACCCACAGCGTTTCCGGCGCGGACGGGTCCACCGCGATCGCGCCGGTGACGGTGTTCGGCAGGTGGTCCGTCAGCGGCTCGAAGCTGCCGCCATCGTTGCGGGTCTTCCACACGCCGCCGGTGGCATAGGCGACGTAGAACGTGTACGGCTGGCCGGGTACGGACGCCACGTCGACGACACGGCCTCCTTGCACGGTCGGACCGATGCTGCGCCACGACAGGGCGCGGAACGGCGACTCGGTCTCCATGCGCTGGTGCTGCTGCCAGGCCGCTTCGCGCTGCGCCGGCGTCGTCGGTGCGCCTGCTTTCGGGCGCGCTGCGGCCGTGCCGACCAGCCCCAGGACCAGCAGCGATCCCATCCATGCTGCGCGCTTGTTCGCGATGCTCATGCCGACCCCTCCAGTGGCGAAGTCCGGAATGTACCAGTCGCGGTGCGCCGGGGCATCGAATGCATCGGCGCAGCGAGGGCTCTGGACGAGCCCGCCGCGTGGCGCTAGACCGCGTCGGCGCGTTCGCGCATCAGCAGGCGATCGTGCTCGTTGCCGGCGAGCGCGGCGGCCCGCTCGAATGCGCGGCGCGCCTCGTCCCGCCGGCCCAGCTGTTGCAGCAGGTCACCGTAGGCGGCGGCAGCCCAGGGGTACTGCTGCATCCGCGCGTCCCGGTTCAGCGCCTCGACCAGCGGGAGTGCAGCGGCGGGGCCGTTGGCGCGTCCGATCGCTACCGCACGATTGAGGGCCACCACGGGAGACGCGATGAGTGTCTCCAGCAGCGCGTACAGCGCGGCGATGTGTCGCCAGTCGGTATCGGCGGCCCGCCGCGCTTGCGCGTGACAGGCGGCGATCGCGGCCTGCAGGGTGTAGATGCCGGGCGCGTCCTGCAGGCGTTGCGCGCGCTGCAGCGCCTGCAGGCCGCGCGTGATCTGCAGACGATCCCAGCGGCTGCGATCCTGCCGTTCGAGCAGCACCGGTCGCCCGCTGGCATCGAGTCTCGCCGGCAGGCGCGATGCCTGCAGCTCCATCAGGGCCAGCAGGCCGAACACCTCGGCCGAATCCTTCATCTGCGCAGCGAGCACGCGACCGAGTCGCAGGGCTTCTTCGCACAACGCCGGCCGCGCCCAGCTCGTCCCGCTGCTGGCGCTGTAGCCCTCGTTGAAAATCAGATAGAGCACCTCGAGAACCGCGTCCACGCGTTCATCAAGTGCCGCGTGCGCCGGCACCTCGAACGGAATGCGCTTCTCGCTGAGAGTGCGCTTGGCGCGCACGATGCGCTGCGCGACGGTGGCTTCCGGCTGCAGGAAGGCGCGGGCGATCTCGGCGGTGGTCAGGCCGCCGAGCAGACGCAGCGTCAGCGCGACGCGGGCATCGATCGCCAGCACCGGGTGGCAGGCGACGAAGATCAGCCGCAGCAGCTCGTCGCCCAGCGCTGCGTGCTCCGCGGCCTCGACCGGCGTGGTGTTCGTCGAACCCCACTCCGCGTCTTGGGTACCGAGCAGTTCCTGCGCCAGTTCGCCCTGCTTGCGTGCGTGCACGGCGCGCGCACGCAGGTGATCGATGGCGAGACGCTTGCCCACGGCGGTCAGCCAGGCCGCAGGCTGATCCGGCAGGCCGTCGCGCGGCCAGCGCTCGAGTGCACGCACGAACACGTCCTGGGCGAGTTCCTCGGCGAGTGCGACGTCGCCGACGATGCGCGCGATGCGGGCGAGCAGACGCGGGGCCTCCATGCGCCAGATCGTCTGCAGTGCGCGCTGAACATCCGGATTCGCCATCGCCGGGATCAGACCAGCGGATCCGCGTCGCGGCAAGCGCGCCGGCTCGGCAGGATACGCTGCGGGCAGTCGACAGACTCGGTCTGCTCCATCGCCGGCGGGCTCGGCGCTTGCGCATCGAGCGCCTGCCCGTCGGCCTCGCGGCAGCGGGAGTCTTCGTCGGCCCGCTCGGACGCCGCGGATGCGTCAGGCTGAATCGCGGGTCTTCGGCGGCGTGCCGGCCAGTGCATCGGGCGTCTCCTCAGTCTGCCTGCGATCAGGGATTCACGATCCCAGCTGCACGATCGGCTTGAACCCACCCCAGAACATCCGCCGCCCGTCCAGCGGGAGGGTCTTCGGGTCCATGCCGGTCATGCGCGGATCGGACATCGCCAGCTTGTTGATGCGGTCGCGTTCCTTGCGCGACTTGAACACGATCCAGGCGAACACCACCGTTTCATCGGGCTTGAGTTTCACCGCGCGCGGGAACGAGGTGGTCTTGCCGGGCTGCACGTCGTCGGCCAGGCATTCCACGTAGGCCAGGGCGCCGTGCTCCATCCAGACCTTGCCGGCCTTGCGGGCGAGGGCACGATATTCCTTCACGCGGGCGGTCGGGACCGGGACAACGTAGCTGTCGACATAGCTCATGGTTTCACTCCGTGTGTAGCGACTGGTGGGTCGGGCGGTGGTGGTGCAATGGCGGACAGGTTCGTGGTCAGTGGTCGCCAGCGTCGCGCGGACAGGGCATCAGCCCGCGTCGGCGCCCGGAAACTCGGCTTCGTTCATGGTGAACGCTTCGAACGTGTGCCCGTCCGGATCGGCGAACGTACGCTGGAACATGAAGCCGAGATCGCGCGGCTCGCCGACTTCACGACCACCCACTCCGAGCGCGCGTTCGAGCAGTTCGTCGACCGCCTCGCGGCTGGCGCAGGACAGCGCGAACAGTGCTTCGATGTGGGTCTCGGTGTTGCAGATCGCGCGTTCAGTGAATCCCTGGAAGAACGGATGGGTCAGCAACATTACGAACAAGGTATCCGAGATCACCACACACGCTGCATCGGCATGGGTGAACTTGGGGTTGATGGTATGGCCGAGCGCCACATAGAAGGCCTTGGCGCGATCGAGATCCGCGACCGGCAGGTTGAGGAAGAATTGCGTGCTCATCGTCGTCTCATGCCTCCTGGGCGGGCATCGGCTTGAGGCAGTTGACCATCCACGGCTTGCCGTAGCGGTCGACCAGGGTGCCCCAGCGATGCGCCCAGAAGGTCTCTCCGATGGGCATTTGCACGCTGCCGCCTTCGGCCAGCTCGCCGAACACACGTTCTGCTTCTTCGATGGTGTCGACTTCAATGTTGATGGTGGTGCCGCCGGCGTCCTGGGTCGGCGGTCCGTCGGCGCCCATCAGCGTCGCGTCGCCGGCCACCATGGCCATGTGTCCGATCTGCTGCCGCGTGTCTGCTGGCATCTCCTCACAGCCGGGCATATCGGGCATCTCGCCGTAGGTCATCCGGAACACGATCTCGCCGCGCAGCACGCGGGCGTAGTGGGCGAAGGCGTCAGCGCAGCAGCCGGGAAACATCAGATAGGGAACCAGTCGCATGGGATTGTCCTTCAGTGGAGTTCAGAGTCTGGGGAAACGCCGGACGGACTCACGGTCCGCCGGCCTTCCTGCGCAGCGCTTCTTCCTGCGCACGCAGTTCCGGCGTGAGCGCTTCGCCGAAGTCGTCGGCTTCGAACAAGGGGCGGATCTCGATCTCGCACGGGCTGGCATGCGGGTTGGGGCAGCGTCGCGCCCACTCGACGGCTTCGTCCATCGAGCGCACCTGCCACAGCCAGAAGCCTGCTACCAGCTCCTTGGTCTCGGCGAACGGGCCATCGATGACACGCCGTGCGGCGCCATCGAACGCCACGCGCACGCCCTCCCGGGTTGGTTTGAGCCCCTCGCCAGCGAGCAGCACGCCCGCTTCCGACAGCTCGACATTGAACCGGGTCATCGCCTCGAGCAGGGCCTGTTCGGGCATCTGTCCCGCTTCCGACTCCGGGCTGGCCTTGACCAGTACCATCACGCGCATGGGTGCATCCTCCTTGTCAGGCGGCAAATTTCGGGGGCGATCTTGCGCCGCTCATGGAAGATGACGAACGGGAAGGCCCGGAATCGACATCCACCCGAAAATAATTTTCGCTGACGGGGCGGCTGCGGCATGATGCCGCCAGATCCTTGCCCGGAGCGACGCTGTGCAGTACCTCCTGCTCGTCTACACCGATCCCGATCTGCTGGGTGCCCTGCCGGCGGAAGAGTACGACCGGCTGATGCATGGTTGCATCACCCACGCCGACGAGCTGCGCGCCGCCGGTACCCTGCTCGGCTCGCAGCAGCTCGAGGATGCGTCCACCGCGCGTTGCGTGCGCGAGCGTGGTGGCATCAGCCGCGTGCTCGACGGCCCGTTCGCCGAGACCAAGGAAGTGTTGGCCGGCTTCAATCTCATCGAAGCAGACAGCCACGAGGAAGCTGTGCGGATCGCGCACGAGTTTCCGTGGATCCGCTACGGCAGCATCGAAGTGCGCCCGGTGCGCGATTTCGGCGCCGTGCGGCGGAGAGTCGGTGCCTGAGGCCATGCGCCCGAATGCGCAGGACGACGGCGCGACCACGCGGCCCGCCGCCGGGGTGGACGACGAGGCCGACCGGCCGTTCGCCGTGCCCTGCCGTGACGTGCGGCCCGGGCAGATCCTCGACTGGCTGGCGCGCGGCTGGCGCGACTATCGCGGCGCCCCTGCGCTTTCCGTGCTGTTCGGACTGGTCATTGCGCTGATCAGCGTCGCGATTTCGCTGCTGGCCTGGAGCCTGGGCCGCTTTGCCCTGCTCGCCTTGCTGCTCTCCGGATTCGTCTTCGTCGCCCCGCTGCTCGGCGTCGGGCTGTACTGCGTCAGTCGCGGGCTGGAAGCCGGCCGAACTCCCCGTTTGCGCGACTCCTTCGTGCTCGCCCGTCGCGTCGTCGGCCAGGCCGGCGTGTTCGCACTTGCGCAGCTGGTGGTGCTGCTGCTGTGGTCGCGCGCCGGCATGATGGTCAGCGCCCTGGTGACGATCGAGCCGGGCAATACCCGAACGCTCGTCGAATTCCTCCTCGTGGGCTCCGCCATCGGCTCGGTCTTCGCCACCTTCACCTACGCCACCGCGGTGCTGTCACTGCCGATGATCGCCGACCGCGACGTCGACATGATCACCGCCTGCATCTCCTCGGTGAACGCGGTGCTGCGCAACAAGTTCACCCTGGGGTGCTGGGCGCTCGTGCTCGCCCTGCTGACGGCGCTGGGATTCGCCACCGCCTTCGTCGGACTCGTCGTGATCATGCCGTGGCTGGCCTATGCCTGCTGGCATGCGTATCGGGATGTGCTCGACGCGAGTGCGTGGGCGCAAATGCCCTAGGTGCTTTTCTTGCGTGCGGGTGTCGGCCACATTGCGTGTCGCTGTGATTTGTCTGAAGGCAGAGCTTTCGTTGCATCTTGCGGGCGCTCCGGCCTGAACGGTTCGTTGAGGAGCAGGAGCTTTCAATCCGACCGTCGGTCGGCATTTGCGAAGTGGCTGCGCTTAGAAGGAGCAGGATCAAGAGCTTTCGATGCGGCCTGCGGCCACCTCGCCCTTCGCAGCTCTTGGATCTGAGAGCAGAGCTTTCGTTGCGCCCTACGGGCGCCCCGAGTCACTTCTCTTTGCGTGCCCAAAGAGAAGTAACCAAGAGAAAGGGCACCCGGGGTTCGTGCAGCGCTTGCAGAGCAAGCGCTGTGCCCTGCGTTGCTCGCAATCCGGCAGCCGGCGCGAACTCGCACATCCCTGTGCTCGAACATGCGCGCCTTTCCCTGCCGGATTGCTGCGCTACTCGGCCCGAACAACGGGGGGTTGCGCGGGGAAAGCCTTCTCAAGGGCGAATGCCGCGTTTCGCGACCACGCGTCTGCGAAGCGAGGCTGCGGCCAGGATGGCCGCTTCGTGGGGCCCCTGCCGGTCGGCGGGCGGCTGGAGGAACAGCCCGCAGGGACGCGCGCACGATGCGCGCGTGT